>DJYK01000029.1 GCA_002450095.1 Mageeibacillus sp. UBA6980
AGATCGTTTCCTGCAGGAGCGGAGATAACAACCTTCTTAGCGCCTGCATTGATGTGAGCCATGGACTTCTCCTTGGATGTATAGAAACCTGTGCACTCGAGAACTACGTCTACACCGAGCTCACCCCAAGGGAGATTGTTAGCGTCAGCTTCCTTATAGATCTGAAGAGTCTTGCCGTCAACTGTGATTGTGTTAGCCTCGTCGTCAGATGTAACAGTGTGCTTATTCTCTCCGATTACACCGGCATAACCACCCTGTGCTGTGTCATACTTAAGAAGATGAGCGAGCATGGAAGGCTTTGTAAGATCGTTGATAGCAACAACTTCGTAACCCTCAGCACCGAACATCTGTCTGAAAGCAAGACGACCGATACGACCGAAACCGTTAATCGCAACTTTAACTGCCATGTTTAATTTCCTCCTGAAAATAACTAGTTACTTTGTGTTTGATTCACACTTGTAAAATCATACAACGAACTTTCTGTCTTTACAAGAAAACTAAATGTAAAATCCCTGTAATATTGAGGTATTTTCGAATTAAAACGATGTAAAGAGGCAAAAACGGGACAAAACGATTTTTACTCCGAGGCTTTTGGCAGGATTATCTGCGCTTCGACGCGGTAAAGCTCCCCGGAAGGAACGCATTCTAACGTATACTCTCCCCCGTATTTGGCGACGGTCTTCCTGATGTTATATATGCCGAACCCGTGATCGGGCGAGTTCTTGGAGGAGCGGATACTGTCCGTAAACACCTTCTCCCCGCTCATGTTACGCTCGATTATAAACAGGAAATTCGCATTCTTCCTGAATTCGAGTTCTATTACCTTGTCATCTTCCTTTATCGAACTGCCGTAAAGCCTGTTTACGGCCTCGATCGCATTATCAAGAAGATTTGAGAGTATCGTTACCAGATCCGACGGCTCGATGACAAGCCCGGCGAGGTCGCCCGTCACCTTAAGTGCAAGTCCTCTTTTGGAGGCTTTGGCAATCTTATCGGCGATTATCATGTCGGCAATGTCATTGCCGCTCCTGTATAGCGGATCGGCATTCTCGATCTTCTCCGTTATCGTATCGATATAAGAATTAAGCTCGTCATACATCTTCCGCGAGGCAAGGTCCTTGATGACAAGAAGGTGGTTCTTCATATCGTGCCTTGTCCTTCGTATCTCGAAATTGCTCTCCTTCAACGCCTCGTAATGAGCATTTCTTGAACTTGACAACTGTTCGTTGATCTTAAGGATCCCTTTGTTATACCGATCCTGCGATATAAGCGGCGTGCTTACCGTGACAAGCAGGCAAAGAAGCCCGGTAGTAAAGAACGCCATAGACGCATAGATATGAGCATTCTGACGGATTATAGTAAGACACAGAAAATTCAATGTGAGTATAAACAGGAAAGGCGCGATTATCGCCTCATTCTCGGATACCGTCGCTCCTTTTTTGGATATGGAAACACACGAAGGGATCAAAAGGAACACCATGATAAAGGCGCTTCCGGGCAAGAAAATGAGGCTCATATCATATCCTTCCGAATAGACCTCGAGATACGAGAGACTGCTTTTGAAATCAAAAGATATGATGAGGGACGTAAAGAATGCAAGAACTCCCGGGAGCACCAGTCTGCTTATTACCCCGGTTTCCTTACCTATGAGATCCTTTCTTCCGTATATAAAAAACCAGATAAGAAATGCCCCGGTAAGACATAATAATGCCGATAATAAATATGAGATGATCATCTTGCGGTTCTTTTTATATATTCATAGAGTTCTTCCTTGAACTCCTTCAGGTAAAGACGGCTTATCCCGACTACGCTTCCGTCGTCCATTACAGCCTGCTTATCCCTGATCCTTCCGACATGCGACATATTCACGGCAGTACAGCGGTGTACCCTTCTTATCGTGTCGTTGACATCATTAAGTATATCCACGGCTTCAGTGAGCTTCATCCGCGTTACGAGAGTGCCGTCTGTCGTGATTATCCTGACGTTATTGTTGTCAGACTCGATATAGAGCACTTTCGAGGGGACGACGACGATCTGTTCTCCTTCGGACTTGATCATAACTCCCCTGCCGCTCGCTCTCATCAGCTTAATATCTTCCAGAGTCTGTCCGAGCTTGTCGTCTTCCACCGGCTTTTTAAGGAAACGGAAGGCGTTGACCTCATAGCCTTCGATTGCCATCTCCGTGTGGCTTGTGAGGAAAATTATCGGAACTTCTTTGTTCGTCTTTCGGATTGTCCTCGCGCAGGTCATGCCGTCCATGCCTCCCATCTCTATATCGAGGAATATAATGTCGAAGTCCGTCGAGGAAGAGAGGAGTTCTTCCGCACTTGAAAAAGGCTCGACTGTGCAGTCGAGCCTCGGGATCTTCTTATATATCTTCTCCGTAAGGTCACGAAGAAAGACACTCTCATCGTCGCATATTGCGATATGCATACGGAACGCTCCCAAATTCAACTATCGCTGATATATTACCCAATGAGTTTTCCGTTGTCGAGTCTTACGATCCTTGTTCCGTATTCACTGTTCTTCTCCGAGTGCGTAACCTGAAGGATGGTCATGTTCTTCTCTTTATTGATCTTTCTGAACAGTTCCATGATATTCTCGCCGGAAGCCTTATCGAGGTTACCCGTAGGCTCATCAGCGAGGATTATCTCAGGCTCCCCGATCAGGGCTCTTGCGATCGCGACCCTCTGCTGCTGACCTCCCGACAATTTCGCAGGCATAACCTTACGCTTGTCGGAGATCTCGGTAATGTCGAGGATCTCGTTCAGCCTGCTTTTTGCCTTCTCATCATATCTTCCCGCTACTTTCAAAGGGAGAAGGATATTATCCTCGACGGTCAGATTCTGTATCAGATTATAGAACTGGAAGATGAAGCCGACTTTGTTGAGCCTCATATCGGAGAGTGCATTCTCCTTGAGACTTCCGATGCTCTGTCCGCATACGACGATGTCGCCCTTAAAATCCCTGTCGAGGCCTCCGATAAGATAGAGGAGAGTGGACTTTCCAGAACCCGAAGGGCCCATCAAAGAGACGAACTCACCCTTTTGTATCGTCATGTCGGCGCCTTCCAACACCTTTACCTCGAGGTCTCCCTTACCAAATGACTTATAAACGTTATCTACTGTTATTATCGTATCCATGTTGTTTCTCCTTATTCGTATTTAAGTTCTTCGGATATCTTCATTTTCCTTAAGTATCTTATGGGTATCAGTGTCGTCAACAGGAACACGAATACGATGACGACAAGATACGTGATCATTGTTCCGGGGTCGATAGTTCCCTTCCTTAATATATTCAGGTCACCGTCTGACAGCAGAGCCATAAGATTACCCAGGACCTGGTACAGGAACAGGACTGACACCGAAGCGACTGTTGCCGACAGGCCTATCGAGAACAGGCTCTCCAGGAACAGAAGCCGTCTTATCCTCTTACGCGGCATTGCAACCGAGTACAGCATCGCCATCTCCCTTCGCCTTGTGATGAAGCCCAATGACTGGTTACCTGCAATTCCTATCAGGGTAAGGCCGATGCTTCCCGCTACGACGAGCTTTAATACCATAAGAAGACCCTCAGCCTGGGATTCGTAATCGGTTACCAGATCGTCCATCGTCTTGACTTCGATCACGGATGTCTGGGTGTTCTTATTGATAAGCTCCTTCACCGTATCCGGATCATCCGTCTTAATGAGGATCATGGTAAGCGCATTATCGAAAAGCCTTTCATACAGATCCGCATTTATTATCACGGAATTCGTGGAAAGTACTGCGGTGTTACCGGTATCTATGATCTGCGCTACAACAAAAGTCATAGTGTTCGGGAAATCGGTATCCGTATTGAGGGACACCTCGACTTTGTCGCCGACGTTAAGTCCGAGTGATCTCGCGCGCGTCTCGGAAAGAACGATCTCATTCTCATTAAGGCCGAACCCCTCAGACGGTACATCCGTAAGTCTCGTGTGTGGTGTATCCGCGAATACAGAGAGGATGGCATGAGGGTTATCGGTATTGTTTCCTACATTTCCGCAAAGAGAAGTTCCGTAGATGTAATCGACATCCTCAACGCCTTCGATATTCTTTATAAACCTGTAGTTGTGATTATCATCACTTAAATATACATTTACCAAAACATCACAATCATAATCCGGGATCACGAGATCATCAGACATCGCCTTACCGACACCGCCAATAAGAAGCGACAGTATAAGTGATGTTATACAAAGCACCGCCGTGCCCATGATCATCTTGTTTCTGGCAATATTCTCCGAAGCAAGAGCAGCCACAGGCCACTTCGCTTTATTGAAGAGCTTTGTCATTCCGCGGGATATGATTCGGATAAAGAACGGGATCAGTAATGCCATAGCGACTATCCCGCATGCGAAGGAAACCGCAAGAGTGAAGAAGTTCTTCGTAAGGAATGCACATACCGCCGATATGACCATAAGTCCGGCGCCGATATAGAGCCTCGTCCACTTATACTTAAACTCAGTATCCTTGTTGTTGAATATGATGTCCCTGATAGGGGTCTTTACGGCCTTCAGAAGCTCAAACAGAGGATATGCACATTCAATTAATATCGCACCTATGAACACGAGAATATAGATATGCAGGGGCGTTGCTCCTATATACTGTTCAACATCGAGCTTTCCGTTCAGCGTCTGCACAGTAAACATAGAGCCGAGCATAACAGGCTTGACCCATCCATACAGCAAGCATCCTCCTATGGCCCCGAGGACCGCATACAGAGCATTCTCCAAAAGCAGGATCAGAGCCGTCTTTCCAGGTCTTACGCCGAGACTTCTTAAGGTTCCTATGACCGACATCCTCTCATTAACGATCTTCTCTGCAAAGGACATGGTAACGAACACTACAAGAAGGAATGATACAAGGAAAAGAAGATAGAAAAGGTAAAAGATCTGCTCTATTCCCTCCATCGAGAGAAGTTCGCTTATCGACATTATCTCTGCTCTGGGATCGTTAGTCTTAAGAGCCTCTGTTACCGCTTCGATCATAGAGTCGTCCTTAACATCGATCATCCAGATAGAGTAATCGTTGTTGACGACACAGGCGATCTGTTCCGCGACTGCGTTTGTTACCACTACATATTTGTCGGAAAGCAATGTGTTTGATGTATCAAGAATACCTGCTACGGTAAGTTCGATCTGCTCCTCATCTGCCCTCTCGAGTGTGATGGTATCGCCTTCATACACTTCAAAGCTGTCGGAATAATCCCTGCTTATGAAGGCCTCGCCGTCGTCAAACTCGTCGGTCTGCGGCAATATATCCATCTCGTAAGCAGCATTAAGATCCGAGAAGAAGAAAACATTAACATTGTCCTCGAACACATAAGTATAAGACGAAGGATCCCTGGTATATTCGGTCTGTCCCAAGATACCTATCCCAAGCTCGGTCATATCCGCAACTCCGGAGATACCCTCCATGATATCGGAAGATGTATTCTCTACCTCGATGTCCATCTTACCGACCATCTCCATCGCATAGCTTCTCATGAGGGATTCGATATTATTTCCCATGTCGAAAGCAAGAAGCGCGGCGAAAGAAGCAAAAGTTATACATATCAGGAGCACGATCAGACGACCGGGCTTCGAGAATATGTTTTTAAATGAATGCTTAAGTATTACTCCCATTATTTATCTTCTCCCTTACCATCTTCTTACGCGGTCTGAAGGTGCAACATACATTCCGTCGCCCTCCTCGACGCCATAGATCTCATAGAAACAATCGAAGAGCGGAACGACCGCATTTACCCTTATGACATTCGGGCTGTGAACATCGAGGTAAAGGTAATCGAGAGCACTGTCCTTCGGCATCGTATAACCCCAGATAAGAGCATACTGCTCGAATATCTGCTGTCTTTGCTCATTGTTCTCGGCTATTTCCAGCACGCACTGAACGCCGCTTATGTCAGCGAGGTTCTCACCCAATGTCAATTCACCGTCGACCGGATGTATATCGAGAATGGTAAGACCGGAATAGTAATCCGAGATATGAGAGGCCATCTCGTCAAACGCATCACGGTCACACTCGGGGATCCAGTCCGGGGCATAGTTGCCGTACATATCGTAAAGCATTCCGGTATTGTCAAAGGCATGGGAGATCTCATGTCCTACCACGGTGCCGATACCTCCCAGGTTCTGCCAGTATGTGTTATTACGGTCATAGAACGGGGCGCTCATGATACCGAGCGTAATGTTAATGCTGTTGATATCCGGCATATAACATGCATTTACGGTCTGAGGACTCATCTGTATGAATCCGTTACGCTCGTTTCCGTCGGTAAGCTTATCAATCTTATCCCCATATCTTCTTATATTGATGTTATGCATCGTATCAAATACCGTTTCGCCGATAAGATCTGCATCTTCCGGATCGACTTCATGAGGCTCGTCCGCCCCGATAAAGAAGAGCATATTATTGAGTTTTGCGATTATCAGTTCCTTACCTTCATCGCTCAACCATTCGCAGTCACTGATGATGACGATATACTCGTCCCTTATGGTCTCAGCCATATTTGTTACATCCTCGACTGTCTGTTCGTCGAGATATCTCTCGGCATACTCTTCGCCGAGCTCGGTCTCGAGCACCTGCTCTACATTACGGATCGCATAATAATCATTCTCGTACAGAACTTCAGATCCTCCCAATTCATCAGGAAGATAATCTACGACCTCTCCTACAAATCTCAGTATCGCAATATCCTTCCAACACTCGAGATTCTCATCGGTAAGAAGAGAATCGATGGTTGCAAGCTGTCCCTCATCCCAGATATAAACGCCGTCTTTCGGATTGCCGTCCATACCGAGTGTCTTCATAAAGCCGTCGATCCCGATATTCGGACAGAGCGCATCGATCTCATCATTCGTTCTGAAAAGGGCGCGGTTCATACTCTCACTGAAGTCTTCCTCCAGGGCCTTAATGAGCTCGATATCTGTTCCGTATGCGATATCAAGTACGAGACTTGCATCGGCAACGCTTCTTTGTTCCGCTTCTTCGGGATCCACGCCGAAGTCTATAAGAACCGTTCTTATGGATGAAGCAAGGACCTGAGCGTAAGTGCCGCCTTTGACGATATTCTCGAGCGGTGAACCGTCGGGACTGCTGAACGGTTCGAGAAGGACGCTTCCGGCTGATGAATTTGCAAGGTCCGTATCAACACCGCCGCCTATTATGGGATCTACGCCCCAGTTCGTATAGAGATTGCCGCACATAGTAAGATACTCATCTATTGTGGATACACCCCGGATCCCCGAGATAACATCATTTACGTAAGCGATATCGTCTTCGCTCGCAAATGAACCTCCGGTCGATGCCTCAAGAGCCTGATAGTAATAGTCATAGATAAGCTGTTCGTTACTTCCGGGCGCATAAGAATCCCTGTCACCGTTCACGATCTCGTGAATGATACCTTCAAGCCTGTCGGAGATCTCGATATCGATCTCACTTACCGGGCCGCCCATACCGTGGGTATCCTCGATATCGCATGTCAACAGGTTCTCTGCATTAATAAAACCATAGAAATCATCCTGAGCACGGATACCTTCAAAATCACAGACTTCAACCGAAGTCTCTTCCGTCTCCTCCGTCACGGGCGGCGCCATCGTGCACCCCGACAGAAGGATCACAAAGGCAAGCAATGATGCTGCCGCTTTACTTCTCCTCATTACATCTGTCTCCTCATCATAATATGAGGTTACGATACCCTATCCCGGTCACTTCACACCGAAAATGTTGTGAACTGTCATTCAATTGTTGTGAGATGAATCGCTCCGCTAATGATAGAATGAATATATAAAGGAGGATTTCATATGGAAAACAACACTTACACAACATACCCTTCTCCGGTTAATCCCCTGGATAAGTTCCTCGGCATTTTCGCATCATTAGGCGGTTTCCTGGGCGTTATTACGGCTTACTTTGGCGGAGACGTTAACGGAGAGCGTTCAGAGTACTTGAGATTCTACTGCAACCAGAGTCTCGTTATAAGTCTTGCATACCTTCTCGCAATCGTACCTTTCGTCGGCTGGCTGTGGGACCTGTTCGTCTTCGTATGCCAGATCATCGCTATCATAAATGCATGCAAGGGCGAGGCTAAGCCCGTCCTGTTCTTCGGCACGATCAGGCTGATCAGATAAATGAGGATATGATCCATCCTATAAGAGGCTGCGCATGCGCAGCCTCTTATAATGCAATGATCCGGTCGTCACTTCATTTTTGTTTGCCGGATGTCGCGACGCAGCGCTTGATAGCTATGCCCTGCTCGGCAAATTTCTGCTCGAACTCGGTCCTCACATTATCCTTATCATACTCGCTGTTATGAAGATCCCTTGTAACTTCGGACAGAGTAAATCCGCATTCTTTAAATTCTGAAAGCGAGAATTCAAAAAGCAACGTATTATCGGTCTTGAACCTGATCTGTCCTCCCGGGACCATTATCTTCTCATATACTTTGAGAAAATCCCTGTAGGTGAGTCTTCTCTTGGGTTTCTTCTTTCTTGTCCACGGGTCCGAGAAATTAAGATATATCCTGTCCACTTCGTCATCCGCGAAGTAATCCAAAAGATTTTTTGCATCCGCATTTACAAAGAACAGATTCCCGATCCCTAATTCCCTGGTCTTTTCTATTGCAGCAAGAATGACAGACGACTCTCTCTCGAGAGCGATATAGAGCGCATCAGGATTGGCGGAAGCGGTCTCGGTGCAGAACTTGCCCTTGCCGCACCCTATCTCCAGGTAGAGTTCCGAAGTCTCGGGAAAACCGCAGACCTCTCTCCAATGACCTTTA
This sequence comes from Mageeibacillus sp. UBA6980, assembly GCA_002450095.1. GTDB lineage: Bacteria > Bacillota > Clostridia > Saccharofermentanales > Saccharofermentanaceae > Saccharofermentans. The sequence continues at coordinate 8,803 of DJYK01000029.1, forward strand.
TTTGCAGAAGGCGATGCGAACCACAGGTCCTTACAGACCTCCATGCGTTCCGGGATATGTCTTTTGGCGCGAAGTCTCGTCATTTCTTCTCTTCCTTTTCCTTATTATCCTGTAGTATCTCGCATATGCGGACCGATTCCATCGCATCTGCGGCATAATAGTCTCCGCCGATCTTCTTTACGACATCATCGGTTACGACCGCACCGCCGCAGAACACGGGGATACCGATTCCCCTCTCTCTCATCTTCTTGATCGTGTTTTCCATAGATACTACGGTCGTCGTCATTAGAGCAGAAAGACCCACTCCTATCGGATGATACTTCTCGCAGGCATCGCACACGTCTTCAGGAGGAACATCCTTACCGAGATCTACGACCTCGAACCCGTAGCTTTGGAGCACGACCTTAACGATATTCTTCCCGATATCGTGAACGTCGTTTTGAACCGTCGCGATTATAACAGGTCCTTTGGAGGATCCCTCATCCGAAGATACGAGTTTATCCTTTATCTCGTCAAATACGAGTTTACTGGTCTCAGCGGACACCATGAGCTGCGGCAGGAAAATAATCCCTTTATCGTAATCTCTTCCGACTTTATCGAGCGCCGGTATCAGATGATCGGATACGATACTTAAGGGTTCAACATCCGTCATAGCCTTTACGGCATCGACGGCCTGATGTTTCTGTCCTTTGGCTATCGCCTTAAAAAGCGCCGACTTTCCTTCAAGCTCGGCATCGGAGTTACTGCCTGTATTTGCGGCATCAACCGTTGTCGCAGCACCGGGCTTTGCAACCACATCTGCACTGTGCCTGTTTATATAATCTTCGGCATTTACATCGGCAAAATTCAACACCTCAAAAGCATCGATCGCGCCCATGAGTTCTTTATCGAGCGGATTAAGGATAGGAAGCTTAAGACCCGCATAAAGAGCCATTACAAGGAACGTTCTGTTGATAAGAGGCCTGTTCGGAAGTCCGAACGACACGTTCGACAATCCGAGACAGGTAGCGCAACCGAGCCTGTCAGTTACAAGGCCGACGCACTTAGCGGTCTCGATGACCTCCTTTTGCTGGGCACTTGCCGTAAGAACGAGGGAGTCGATGATTATCCTCTTATGTGATATGCCGTACTTAGCGGCTTCCGCGATGATCCTCTCTGCGATCTTGAACCTTTGTTCCGCCGTAGGAGGGATACCGTCCTCATCAATACAAAGACCGATGACCGTTCCTCCGTATTTCTTAACGATCGGGAAAACAGCATCCATTACTTCCCTTTTACCGTTTACCGAATTAATGAGAGGCAGACCGTTATAGATACGGCATGCCTTCTCGAGAGTCTCGGGATTGGAACTGTCTATCTGCAAAGGCAGATCGATCACTTCCTGAAGATCAGTGATAAGCTCCGTCATTACAGAGGTCTCATCGATCCCCGGGACACCGACATTGACATCGAGCACATCGGCACCGGCTTCAACCTGAGCGATACCTTCGTCTACGATGTCATAGAGCCGTCCTTCCTGTAAGGCCAACTTCATCTTTTTCTTGCCTGTGGGATTTAATCTCTCACCGCATCTTATTACTCTGTTTCGGAATTCAACGAGCGTTGTAGTACCGCAAACTCTCGTAACTTCCGGAGCCGGATTGAAATTGACCTTAAGATCTGCCGTTTTATCACAACACGCCTTTATATGAGCGGGAGTCGTACCGCAACAGCCTCCGAATCCGGAAATACCTGCGATCGCGAATCTTCTAATATAATCAGAGAACTCTTCCGGTCCCACATCATAGACTGTCTGCCCGTTTCTGAACTTAGGAAGACCCGCATTCGGCTGAACCATCATCGGGATACGTGCAATATTAAGCATTCTCATTATCACAGGCTCAAGTTCAGAAGGTCCCAGGGAACAATTGACCGCGACCATATCGGCACCGAGGCCTTCGATCAGAGCGACCGCCTGCTCTGGCGATGCCCCCGTCAGCATATTGCCGTTCTCCTGGAAAGTAACAGATACGAACAGCGGCTTATCGGTATTCTCCTTTACCGCAAGCATCGCTGCCTTGACCTCATGAAGGTCCGTCATGGTCTCGATGATAAATCCGTCTACGAGATCCCCGGAAAGAACGACCTGCTCCTTAAACACATCGACAGCTTCCTCAAAATCAAGATCGCCCAAAGGCTTCAGAAGCTTACCTGTCGGAGCCATATCATAGAAGACCCGGACATCCTTACCGGACTCTTCCACCGCATCCCGTGCATTCCTGCAGGCGGCCTCGATCTGCGCCTTCAGCTCATCGCTGTCTTTTATATGGAATCTGTCGGCACCGAATGTATTTGTTACGATAACATTCGACCCCGCATCTATATAATCCTTATGTATCGCTTTAACGAGGTCCTTATGGTCGATATTGATTTGTCCGCTATTCGTCCCCGCAGGAACGCCTCTCTCTTGAAGCTGCGACCCGAACCCTCCGTCAAAGACAATAAACTTTTTACCCAGTAAATTTCTGATATCTTCTTTAGCCATAGCGTAAGTTTACCATTTTTACCCGCCCTGCGTTACTCATTTCATTAATAATACAATTATCGGGTCATTCACAAAACCATTCACAAAAAACGGGAATATTGTGAACGACTTTGTGAAAATCGGCCCATATTCGCAAACACATCATTAACAACTCTTAAATCCGATTATCCCGGTCATTGACTTGAACGGGTGCATAAGAAAACCGTCATCGAGGACAAGGCCCATACGGGAGATCTCCGGTATGTTATCGAAGATCTGCTTTTGTAAAGATAAAGGCACGTCGCCGTAACCCGGAGCGAATCGGAAGGTCTGCTCGTTTAACTTGAGTTTCTTTTGATATTCGTTCGTAACTTCTTCTATATAGGCATTAGAAGCGGCATCGAAGAGCACCATTTTGGACGGATCCGAATCTTTAAGCCTGTCTATCCTGCTGTCGATACTTGAACCCAACGTCGATATCAGAAAACAAACGCTGTCAGATCCGCTCTTAATAAACAGATCCGACAGCGATTTAAAATTTAAGTCAATGGGACAATCCTTAATGGAGAAATACTTGACCGTAAACGAAGGACGCGCGGAAGATCTTACTTCCTCAATGGCCTTTCTGACCATCGTGATCTGTTCTTCATCAGGGCTGCCTTTGAAGCCCAAGTAGTTGAGAGTTCTTGTCTCGAGCGCAGTCAGTTCGGAATTCAAATGATCTTCTCCGTAAGCTTAAGGCCTCCGATGAGATGAAAATGGAGATGGTTTACAGTCTGACCGCCATCTTCACCGCAATTATTGATAACACGGAAGCCTGTTCCGAGGCCTTCAGCTTTCGCAACCGTAGCAATTGCCTTGGCACATGCGTCGAGATACTTCGCACCGTCATCCTTTGCGGATATATCGATTATATTATCGAAATGCTTCTTCGGAACTACAAGAACATGTGTAGGTGCTACGGGATTGATATCCCTGAAGCACAGCACATTCTCGTCCTCATATACTTTGTTGGAAGGAATCTTGCCTTCGATTATGTCACAGAACAAACACATGGTCTTATCCTCCTATCTGAGTACGGAGTATATCCTCGACAGCCTTCAATGCATCGGAAAGCTTGGAAGCATCCTTACCGCCGGCCTGAGCCATGTCGGGACGTCCTCCGCCGCCTCCGCCGCAGATCTTTGCCGCTTCACGGATGATATTACCGCAGTGCGCACCCTTGTCTACGGCATCTTTAGTAGCCATAGCCGTGAACAGGACCTTACCGCCTGCTGCACTTGCAAGGAATACTACACCGGAACCTATATTATCTCTGATCTTATCTGCTGTGTCACGAAGTGCGGGAGCATCTTCCGCATCGCATTCGGAGATAACAACCTTGAGGCCCGAGATATCGATCGCCTTTGAGACTGCCTCATCAGCAAAGTTACCTGCTGCAGCCTTCTTCATCTCGGAGATCTCCTTATTGGCAGCCTTGATCTCGGCAAGAACAGACTTGCTCTTCTCAGCGATCTGATCGTGATTGACCTTAAGAACGGATGCCGTCTCGTTAATGAGCACACGATCCGCCTTACTCATCTCGTAGCACTTGGCACCGGTAACAGCCTCGATCCTTCTCGTACCGGCTGCGATACCGGTCTCGGAGACGATCCTGAACTGACCTGCCTGTGATGTTGACTTCAGGTGCGTACCGCCGCAGAACTCGAGGTCGAATGCATTCTCGAACGGACCTACGGATACGACTCTTACACGGTCGCCGTACTTCTCGCCGAAGATGGCGATAGCACCGAGCTTCTTAGCCTCGTCGATGCTCATCTCCTTTGTGATGACGGGAAGATCCTGCAAGATGACATCGTTGACGATGGTCTCGATCTTATCAACTTCTTCAGCAGTGAGAGCCTGGAAGTGCGTAAAATCGAATCTCAATCTGTCCTGACCTACGAACGAACCTGCCTGCTCTACGTGTGTTCCGAGAACGGACCTCAATGCGGAGAGGAGCATATGTGTTGCCGTATGGTTCCTTGCTATCGAGAGTCTTGCCTTGGGATCTACCTTAACAGTTACCGAAGATCCTTTCTTGATGCTTCCTTCGGTGATCTCTACAGTATGCAGATACTTACCGGAGTTCTCCTTATCAACGGACTTGATCGAAGCCTTGAATCCATCGCCTTCGATCGTACCGTCGTCGTGGATCTGACCTCCCATCGTAGCGTAAGCCGTCGTCTTATCGAGAACGAGAATAACCTCGTCACCGCTGAACGCCTCGTCTTCGCTGTGAAGATTACCCTCTTCATCCTTCTTAACGATATGGAGGAGCTTGGCATCGCAGTCGAGCGAATCGTAACCTAAGTACTCTGTTACGGAAGCATCGTCCGTTACTTCCTTAGGCAGAGCATTTCCGCCCCAAGCGGTACTTACAAGTGCCTTTGTTGCTGCTCTTGCAGTTTCCTTCTGCTTCTTCATGGAAGCCTTGAAGCCTTCCTCATCTACTTCGAGTCCTGAATCCTTGGCGATCTCCTTTGTAAGATCCAGAGGGAATCCGTATGTATCGTGAAGCTTGAATGCATCCTCGCCTGCAAGGACAGTCTTGCCGTTCTTCTTAGCCTCGTCGATCATGTCATTAAGGATCTGTGTACCGGAAGCGACAGTTCTGTGGAATGCCTCTTCCTCCTGAGCGATGATCTTCATGATATAATCGTGTCTTGTAAGAAGGTCAGGATATGCATCCTTATTCTGGTCGATGACGACCTCGGCGATATCAGTCAGGAAAAGCTTCTCTATGCCGAGCAGACGACCGAATCTTGCCGCTCTTCTCATAAGTCTTCTCAATACGTATCCTCTGCCCTCGTTTGAAGGAAGTACGCCGTCGGAGATCATCATGGTAGAAGATCTCATGTGGTCGGTGATAACGCGGATAGCAACGTCATCGTCGTGGTTGGCATTATATGTCTTGCCTGCAATATTGCAGACTGTATCGAGGATCTTTCTTACGGTATCAACTTCAAAGAGGTTATCGACGCCCTGCATTACGCATGCGACTCTCTCGAGTCCGGCACCTGTGTCGATATTCTTCTGCTTCAAAGGAAGGTAAGAGCCGTCCTCCTGACGGTCGAACTGTGAGAAAACTAGGTTCCAGATCTCAACGAATCTGTCGCACTCGCATCCGGGCTTACAGTCGGGCTTGCCGCAACCGTGCTCTACGCCTCTGTCGAAGTAGATCTCCGAGCAGGGACCGCAGGGACCCGTACCATGCTCCCAGAAGTTATCTTCCTTGCCGAGTCTTACGATCCTCTCCTCCGGAACTCCGATCTTGTCTCTCCAGATGGCATAAGCCTCATCATCCTCGAGGAATACCGAAGGATAGAGTTTCTCGGGCTCGATCTCGAGATTCTGCGTCAGGAACTCCCAAGCCCACGGGATAACCTCTTCCTTAAAATAATCACCGAAAGAGAAGTTGCCGAGCATCTCAAAGTATGTACCGTGTCTTGAAGTGTGACCTACGTTCTCGATATCGGGAGTCCTTATACACTTCTGACAAGTCGTAACTCTCTTGCAGGGCGGAACCTCCGCTCCTGTGAAATAAGGCTTCATCGGCGTCATGCCGGCATTGATCAACAATATAGACGGGTCGTTCTTAGGTACAAGAGAGAACGAAGGCAATCTCAAATGTCCCTTGGACTCAAAAAACGACAGGTATCTTTCTCTAATCTCATTCAAACCAAGAGGTTGCATACAGTATTATCTCCTTAATTTATAAACCTATGGATTATAAAACGATTACGAGGCTAATGCAATTAAGAACGGCAGACTTTCAATGCCTTCTTAAGATACTCCTCGTATTTCTTCTTAACTTCCTCATCGTCAATTATCATCTCGACGTCTTCATACATACATGTCTTAAAAAGCTTGTTGAAAAAAGGAGGAACCAGACCGGTCTCGACCGAGAACTTGATCTCGCCCTTCTCGATCTTATCCGAAATGATAGTAGGCTTCATATCCTCGGAGAAACCGGTATATGCACGTAGAAGTTTCCTCGTGTCGGAGCTTCTCATCGTGATCGTGACATGCCTGTCGTCCGTGCCTTTATATGAGAAAGCATCCAGGGAAGTCTTGATAAATCTTCTGAGCACTTCATCCCTGTTGTTATCGAATCCGCAGTAAGTCTCCTTCGGACGCATATTGACGGCCTTCATTCGGTCAAGCCTGTAGTTCTTTATCGCATCGGCCTTTTTAAGTCCGCCGTCCACTGCCATGTTATCTACCGCAATAAGATAGTAGTGTGAATTCTTGAAGTCCAATCCGATAGGCGATACGAGTTTATCGACGGTACCTCTAAGTCCTCCTGCGACAACGTAGCCGTACTTGAACTCCAATACTATCTCTTCCTCGATGGCATTTCTTATCGTGTTCAGAAGATACATGGATCTTTTCTGGACCTGTTTGTCATCGTGAGGAACTACAGACTTATAGCCTGTCTTAAAGTATGTCGGATACATCCCCTTGATCTTCTCGCACAACCCGCTGTCGATAAAGTCGGTCGCATTGATCGCATCTACTATGAGCCTTGCTTCATCGAAGGTGAGGTCTCCGATTATCTCTCCTCTTCTGTATGTCTTACCGTCGAGTTCGATCCACGGAGATGAGTCGTCACAAAGACCCGCCGACCTCGCGAACTGATTCAATCTGTCTATATCGGAGTAGATCGACTTTCTCTCGAATTCCGCTCCGGTCATCTCATTCAGATATGCCATCATATCGGCCATGGTCGTCCCGTCTCCGGGCGCTTCGGCGCTCACATACTTACGGAAATAATGATAAAGATATAAAAGCTTCAACTTCGAGTATTCGGTATTAGGCATAAGACCCCTCCTCACAGCGTACTATTAATAGTACACCACAAGAAGAGGTCTTTATCAACACAATCTGTCCGAAAATATATAAAGGATCATTATGTCCGACTGTCAGACGGCTACAGGAACATTCGCGGGCATCGGATTCTTCGAGCGTACGGTCTTTACGGATGCCGCGAAGATCTTATGAAGGGTAGTTATCGATTCGATAAGTTCCAGCCTTATGGCATCGTTCGTTGTAAGATACTGAGCAAAATCAAGATAGACCAGAAGTCTTCCCGATGCATAGAATCCGTCTTCGAGATGCTCCGTAAACCTGTCTCTTCCGATAGAACCCGAAGCGATCCCTGCCGAAGTCAGGATCTTCATCGAATCCTGGAATATAAGGTTCCCCAACGAATTATGCCCGTTAGCCTTAAGATCCTTGATGTAGCCGTAGGAAGCAACCGCTGCTCCAAGAGCCAGGTTCTTAAGTTCCTCACGCTTCTCCTCATTGGTCTTGACCGCTTCCTTAGAGGGTTCCGGTACACTGTTGTCAAATGTCTTATTCTCTTCTTCCATAAATATCTGTCTCCTTAATCAATTAGAAATTTGTGCCGGCAATTAAAGGTTATCACCTCGGAAGAAGGATTTGTCCGACAATTGATAACAATTTTCGACAATTCTTGTCGAAAACGGCTCCGTACCGTGCTACAATAGTAGCCTATAAATTAAATATATAAAGGATACTTTATGAAACTTACAAATATCCCCGCTATCGCGATACCGGATATACTCCTTCCCCGTGAAGGCACCGATCTTAAGAAATGGGCTGTCATTGCCTGTGACCAATATACATCTGAACCGGAATACTGGGAGGCATGCGACAAAACGGTTGGTGACGCTCCTTCGGCACTTCGCATAGTACTGCCCGAAGTAAAACTCGGACTCGAGACTCCCGAGCAGATAGAGGATGACCTTAAGGACATCGCGAATAACATTGACAGATATATCGACTCGAATGTCTGGGGAAAGCCCGTCGAGGGCTTCATCCTCACTGACAGATCCACGCCGCTTCACCCTTCGAGAAGAGGGATCATGCTCGCGGTAGATCTCGAACAGTACGAATTCGTCCCCGGGAACAAAGCGCTTATAAGAGCCACTGAGGGCACTGTATTAAGCCGTATCCCTCCCCGTGTGAAGATAAGAGCGAATGCCAAGGTAGAACTTCCCCACATCATGCTCCTTTATGACGATCCGGAAGACAAGGTGATAAGCCATGCGCTGTCGCACGACCTTAACGTGATCTACGACACGGACCTTATGCAGGATTCGGGACATATAACGGGAAGATTCGCCCCCGTCGGAAGCGAAGCCGCAGATGGCATCATCGATGACTTTAATTCACTCATAAGTGATGACGGTCTGCTATTTGCAGTAGGCGACGGCAATCATTCGCTCGCATCCGCCAAAGCCCATTGGGATAACGTAAAGAAGAATGTTCCGGAATCAGAACGCGCTTCTCACCCTGCCAGGTTCGCACTCGCGGAAGCGGTCAACATTCACGATAAAGGTCTCGACTTTGAGCCTATCCACCGAGTTATCTTCGATATAAGCCGCGATGAGTTTATGAAGAAGGCTGAAGAATTCTTCGGCAAGGATAACATGACGGAAGAAGGAGCAGTTCAGTGTTTCCGCGTTGTCGGAGGAGGCAAGGCGGATGAGACCGTCTTCCTTAAGAACGCACCCCACACGCTCCCGGTAGGCTCCGTTCAGATGCTCATCGACAAGTTCAGCCTTAACTGCGACTACATCCACGGAGAGGATTCGGTAAGGAAGCTTTCTTCCGAAAACGCCGTCGGTATTCTCGTTGAAGGCATAAGCAAGGACACTTTCTTTAAGACCATCGAGACAGAAGGAGTATTCCCCCGCAAGACTTTCTCAATGGGGGAAGCCTTCGAGAAGAGATTCTACCTTGAGGCAAGGAAGATCACCCTATGAAGAAGGTCTGTATAATCGGAGCGGGTCTGTCCGGACTCGTATGCGGAATGCGTCTTGCGAAAGCAGGTTTTGAAGTAGTCATTCTCGAGGAACTCACTTCCCCGGGAGGTCTTATGGCTTCTACGCATATGGGAAGCGAGTATATAGAACTTCTTCCGCACCACATCAGAAGGACAGACAAAGCGCTTCACTCCCTGTCGCGAGAGCTCGGGATCGACAACAAGATAAAGTGGTACGACGCCTTCTGGTACGGTCGTGCCTCCCGTAAGAAAGTCGGTTACTTCGACGGCGGATTCGCGACTTTGATCAATCTTTTGATCCAGAACATCACCGACCACGGCGGAAGGATCTTCTATTCGATGAGCGTCTCGGAGATAACCCGCAAGGACGACGGTACTTACCTTACCTCGTGCGTACTCTCGGATTCGCGTAAATATGAGACGGAGAGCGATTACATCATATTCACGGGCTCCTGCAGAACATTCGTTAACGTAAGCCACGGACTGCCGCTTACTATGAATATGAGAGATCAATTGATGAACATCACCTATCACTCGAGAATCTGTCTCATGATGCTCATGAAGAAGATCCCGAGCGATGCATATATCCAGCTTAAATTCCCTTCTAACAAGGACATCCCTTTCGCAAGGATCGTAAATCACAGTGCATGCTTCCAGGACAGGAATTACGGAGGACAGATAGTCTATCTTGTCGGTAAATGCCAGATAAGCGATCCTTTGTGGGTCGAGTCAGACCAGAAGATCATGGAAAACTATTTCAGAGCGTACAGATCCGTCTACCCTGCGATCAAGAAATCCGATGTCAAATCGTGGAGACTTACAAAAGTACGTTATGCGGTATCTGAACAGTTCCCCGAGACGGATCTGTCCGAACCGATAGACAACGTATTCGTCTGTTCTTCGGCACTTACCAATAACGAATCCTCTTCCGGCGTCCCCGAGAACAGGATGGACAGGATAACAGCATTGGCCGGCGAGATCTGCACAAGAATAATCTCTAAGGAGAAAATGAACAGTGAGCACAAAGAGGAAATCGTCATTACAGCAATTTGATCGCTCAAGACTTGCCCTGATCATCATTCCGCTTCTGGCATACTTTCTCCCCGGAATGATCCTGATGAATCAGTCGGATGCCGAGAACACGGCAAGGTTTCTGATAACGATCTTTATCTTTACGGCGTGTTCCTATCCTTTGGCAGTAAATCTTTTCCCTTTATCCCGAAGCGGCGGAGTGATCCTGAGCAAGCCTCTCGGAATACTGTCATGCTCCTTATTCGTGTGGACACTTACATATATCAAGATCGGAAGGCTGAATCTGATATTCATCTTCCTGTCTCTTTTCATCCTTGCCGTTTTAAGCTGGGGACCTAAGAGTCTTCGCGAAGGCGCACTTTCCAAGCTTAAAGACAACGATACGATAGGTAACATCGTTATCGAGGAGACACTGTTCGCACTCGCTCTTACGGTATTCTGCTTCCTTAAAGGATTCCGTCCCGACATCAACGGGCAGGAGAAATTCATGGACTACGGATTCATGATGTCGATGCTCCGTAACCCGGAACTTCCCGCCAATGATATGTGGCTGTCAGGATTCTCCATCAACTATTATTACTACGGTCAGTATATTTACGCTTTTATCACCAAGCTGTCCGGGATAGAGCCTTCCGTGTCATACAACATCTCTATGTGCTGCTCCATAGCGCTTCCGTTCTCGATGTGCTATTCGATCGGGCAGATGCTTATAGACGGGGCGCGCAACCACGGCCTGAAGTGTCCGCGTTTCTTCTCTTATATCGCAGGTATCCTTACGGCATTTGCGGTAATGGTATTCGGCAACTCTCATTCGTTCTACTACGATGAGAACAGTATCGGAAACGGTCTTCTCGATCTGTTCGAGAAACTCGGCGCCAATGTCGGAAGAAAGGACTCTTTCTTCTATCCCGACAGCACCAGGTTCATAGGCTACAACCCCGATTCCTCACTTATAGAAGGGATCAAGAACGGCGGAGATTACACCATCGAGGAATTCCCGTTCTACTCCTTCCTCATCGGAGACCTGCACGCACATGTGTGTTCGACTATGGTAGTCCTTCTGATATTTGCTCTGGCAGTTACACTTGTTAATAAAGTCTATTCATCCGAACTGACGGAAAGATCGATCCCTTCGGAGTCAAAGCTTTGGGACCGCATCAAGGCGGAACTGTCTATGCTTATGGTTCCCGAGATCATCGCGATCTCGATCCTTCTCGGTATCTGCCAGATGACGAACTACTGGGATTTCCTTATCTATTTCATATTCGGGTCCATGCTGCTCCTCGTAATCAACACATACAGGAACCGCATCTTCTCATCGATCCCGGGTGCCGTTCTGTTCCTGATAAATGTAGGAGGTATCCTCGGGATCTACCTTCTGTTCGGTTATCAGCCTCTTCTTCATTTTGTGATGCAGGCTGTACTGTTCGCCGTCTCTTTGGCAGCGGTAAGCAGATTCCCCTGCACGCTTTCACGGACCGGTGCCGGAATGAGCTTCTTCTTTACGGTAGGATCTCTCGTGTCTTTGCCATTCAATATGAACTTCGAGATGATAAGCAATAAGTTAGCGCCCACCGTAAACCGGTCTCCTCTGTATCAGCTCTTTATCCTGTGGGGGACCCACGTATTGATATGCATCACCTTCTTCGTCTTCGTTATAATCTTTAAGAATATCCCTAAAGGCAATAAGAAACCGGAATATACTAATCCCGTAATCAGGTTCTTCTGCGAGAGAAATCCCATGGATGTTTTCATGTGCGGAAGCATCGTGGTAGGTCTCCTGCTCCTTCTTGCACCTGAACTGTTCTATGTGCGTGATATCTATACCGGCGGTTACTTAAGATCCAATACGATGTTCAAGTTTACTTATGCGGGATTCATCATCCTGTCGATATGCATGATCTATTCGGTCATAAGACTGATGTTCATAAAGACACGTAAAGATGATTTCAGCATGACGGCCTTTATAATCTCGATAGTATTCTGTGCCCTTCTTCTCATCCCCGCACACTATACGCTCGCATCACTCAAGCAGCGCAACGGGGAGATAACGCTCGATAATTACAGGACATTAGACGGAACGGCTTATCTTTCAACTTACGTAAGTTCAAATACGGATAATGCGAGAGAAGGAAATCTTGCCGACTACGACGCCTGCATAAACTGGTTCAACGAGAACGTCGACGGAGATCCAGTCATCCTCGAGGCTTACGGCTTGAGCTACACGGATAACAATATAGTATCTGCATATACGGGACTTCCCGCGGTATGCGGATGGCAGACGCACGAGTGGCTCTGGAGGTTCCACGGCATCGTCGACAAGGAGACCGATCTTCTCGTCGCGGATCCGGAACGCGACGTATGGGAGCTCTACCTTACACCGAGGCACACCGACATAGATACGATCTATACGAGTTCTGACCCGGAACTGGTGCTCTCACTTCTTAGAAAATACAACGTAAGATATGTGATCCTGGGAGACCTCGAGAGATTCAAGTACGGCGGGTACGATAATACTGCGACCATCGCTTCACTCGGGGATATCGTATTTGTTTCAGGTAATCTCTGTGTTATCGGGATCTATACTTAATACGTAGAGAAGAGCATCCTTACCGTTCCCGTAGTAATCCTTACGGCTGTTGTATTTTACAAAGCCTATATGTTCGTAAAGGGATATCGCAGGGGCATTAGTGTCTTCGACTTCGAGGAATACACGGGTCACGCCTCTGCTCTTAAGATCCGTAATAAGGCGATCAAAAAGGATCTTTCCGATCCCGTTCCCGCGATATTCCGGGAGTATGCAGATATTGCCGATCTCGGCCTCATCAAGTACATAAGATGCCCCGACGTAACCTGTGATCGTTCCGTCTTCGCTTATCGCTATTAAAGCGATCTTGTTATCATCGTTGATAAGGGACAGAATATCCTCGCGGATCCACGGATGAGAGATACCCGTCTTCTCGATACTCATTATCGCATCCGCATCTGAAGAGGATGCCTCGCATACGGTCACATTACTCAATTATGGTACCGCTCCGCTCTCGACACCGCACAGTATGAAGCCTTAACTGCGGCGCCGTTTATGGGACTGATGCCGATCGAGGCACTCATTATCCCCTTTGGAAGTATCACCGCTCCCCCCGCATACTCTGCGCGATGCGTAAAGAACAGCGCGCGGCGTACGGTCTCGGCACCGTCTCCCACCACCAGGATCTGTTTATCGGAAGCACCCGGAACTTTCTTCAAAAGCTCTATAAAGTCTTCATTAAAGTACGCTCCGTCTTCTATCAGATAATTGCCCGTGGCATCATCAACGGCCGCCGCGAACACCCTGTCGTTTCTCGCGTCAAAGCACGGGACCAGAATGGTATCGGACGGATCGGAGACTACGTTCTCCACACTCATCGCGAGCGCTTTAAGCGACGAAACCGGGATGACATCAAGACCTGTCGCCAGCGCCATTCCCTTTACTGCCGACAGACCTATCCTTATTCCGGTAAACGAACCGGGACCTGTCGTCACACAGATCGCATCCATGTCGGAAGGCTTAAGGCCGCAGTTATCAAATACTCTCATCACCAGCGGCATAAAGGTCTCGGAATGCGTCTTCTTCTCGAGGCTTAACTCATATGAGAGTTCTTTACCGTCGTCAAAGATACCTGCACAACACGTGCGGTTTGATGTGTCACAACATAAAAGCTTCATCGCGATACCTCTATCCTTCTCTGATCTCCCGAGCCCGTTATCCTGATCCTCACGGTGTTATCCGGAAGAAGGTCATCTATTACGGAACTCCATTCTATGACACACACGCCGCCCCTTACGAAATACTCATCGAGTCCCGAATCAAGGAAATCATCGCTTCCCTCGAGCCTGTATGTATCGAAATGGAAGAGCGGAACCTTGCTTACCGTTCCGTCCTTCAACTCATCGTATTCATTTACTATGGTGAACGTCGGAGAACAGACATCCTCCTCGTTAAGCCCCATCCCGCGGGCTATGCCTCTCGTAAGAACGGTCTTACCCGCTCCGAGGTCTCCGTCAAGAGCATATACATCTCCGGGCTTTGCCGTTTTCCCCAGATCCTCACCGATCTTTTCTGTCTGCAGAGTTGTTGTGGTAATAAATACTTCCATATCATTCAAGCCCCAGGAACTTCGCTGCATTCTTATATAATATCTGTTCCCTCTCGTTATCCGTAAGATCGAGCCTTGAGGTGTATTCCAATTCGCTTTTATGATCCCATGCGGGATAGTCGGTCCCCCAGAGAACACGGTCAGAACCGAAGGCCCTTATCACCTCTTCTGCCTTCGAAGGTTCCATAAAGCGAAATGACGAGCAGCTGTCCACAAAGATATCGTACTTACCCGCTATCCTCTTGAGGACATCGTCCCATACGCTCCACCCTCCCAAGTGAGCCCCTATTACGGTAAGGCCCGGAAGCGCTTTCAAAAACACTTCGAACTGCTCGGGATTCGAGTAATCGAATCGATAGTCCCCGCAATGCGTTAATAACGGAAGACCTCTGTCCCTTACGATCTGCCCGAGCCTGATCGCCTTGTCTTCCGCCAAAGAGAACCCCTGGCAGTCAGGATGGATCTTTACGCCCTTAAGTCCCAATTCCAAAAGATGGTCAAGATCCCCTTCAATATCCTCCGAATCGGGATGAAGCGTCCCGTATCCCGTGAAAAGCCCGGGATGCGCCTCGACTTCAGAGGAAATGAACTCGTTTATTGACTTTACCTGAGAGGGTTTTGTCGCCACCGAATGTACAAGATAGTGAACGACATTATAAGCGGAACCGTCGCTGATAAGGTCGTCCGTCGTTCCGTTAAGCTTAAGCTCGATCCCGTAAAACCCTGCGATTCCTGATACTGCGCGCTCCGCTATGGTCTTCGGATATATGTGGCAATGTGCATTAATGATCTTCATAACGGGTTTATTATAAACACTTGCAATCATCTTCGCAAAATAATATAATCCGCTTCATGAATATGAATTCTTTTACAAGCTTTGATTTCTTTTTTGGATTTGGATTTTTTACAAGGTCCGAATAGGTTTTCACTGCGAAGAATGATTGATTCACATAATTAAGGATAAGTCGAGGCTCTGCAGTGAAAATGCAGAGCCTTTCTTATTACATCTGACCCCATAAAGGAGTAACAAACATGGTAACACCGGACACACAGAACAGACTCAACGAACTCGACCGCAAGCTCTCCGAGCTTTGTAAGGAGCGCATCACGCTCGCGTGCGAGGAGGACAAGACTCAGTCTTCGAGCGCTGCCGCGATGGCATCCCGTAAATACGAGAGACAATTCATCAACTCGATATCGGGAAGCGGAGACATCTCCATGGAGACCTTGCAGAAGACGTTCTTCCGGACACTGTTCGGTCTGTCCCACACATACAGCCAGACCTCATCGTCAAGTTCCTCCACCCTCGCATCCAAGATCAATGAAGCCATAGAGAAAACCCCTAAGATCTTCCCCGATGCTGCGATAGTCGCCTGTCAGGGAGTCGAAGGCGCATATTCCCAGATTGCCTGCGACAAACTGTTCTCCAATGCTGACATCATGTATTTCCGCACATTCGACGGAGTATTCCAGGCTGTCGAAGCCGGACTATGCAGATACGGCGTCCTCCCTATCGAGAACTCTTCCTACGGTTCGGTCACTCAGGTCTACGACCTCATGAAGACACATAAATTCCATATCGTAAGAGCGATGAAGCTTCAGATCTCTCACCGCCTCCTCGGAAAACCCGGAGTAAAGTTCGAGGATATCAAGGAAGTCTATTCTCACTCACAGGCTATCGGTCAGTGCAGCAGATTCCTTAAAGATAATCAGAACATCAAGGTAAACATCGTGGCAAACACCGCCGTCGCCGCACAGATGGTTGCAGATTCCGACCGAACGGACATAGCGGCTATCTCCTCTCCCGACTGCGCACTCCTCTACGGTCTCGATATCATCAGAAACGATGTCCAGAACTCCGATCACAATTACACAAGGTTCATCGTCATCTGTAAGGATCTTGAGATCTATCCCGGTGCCGACAAAGCATCAATAATGCTCTCATTAGGTCACACCCCCGGATCTCTTTCAGACATGCTCTCCAGATTCTCCGCATTGGGACTTAACCTTACGAAGCTCGAATCAAGACCGATAGAAGGCAGAGACTTCGAGTTCATGTTCTATCTTGATGTCGAAGCGTCGGTCTATTCAGAGGAATTCATCAATCTGATGTGCCAGTTGGACAGTGATCCTCAGGCATTCACATTCCTCGGCAGCTATAAGGAGAACTGATAATCTCTACAGAATAAAAGGAGCGGTCAATTCGCTCCCCTTATTCTGATTCCTATAAGTCTGAACATCGTTTTTATATAGCTGATGATGAACGGGATGAGTCTTCTTTTCGACTCTCCCGCGAGTCTCTTGTTAAATGTGATAGGGATCTCTGCGACCTTAAATCCGTCCTTGCCCGCCTTGATCTTCATAAGAAGAAGGACTTCTTCAAGGACATCGTAGTTGACGGAAGTAAGCTTCACCTGCCTGATAAGATCCGCGCGGTACATTCTGAAATTCGTGGAAAGATCCTTGGCCCTGACACCGGTGACCAATCTGTAGACACCGTTAAGAATGTGCGACATGATCCTCGATGAGATCGCGTCCTCTGTCTTACCGCCCTTGGTGTATCTCGAACCTATGACTACATCGAAGCCTTCCAGAAATTTATTGTAGATATCGGGAATAAACTTAGGATCGTGAGAACCGTCGCTGTCTAAGACCAGCATCTTATCGCCCTTAATGACCGATATGCCCTTGCGGTATGCGCCTCCGAATCCGGGCTCTTCCTGGTTAACGTATCTCGCACCGTACTTCTCGCACACTTCACTCGTATTATCTTCGGGAGTAGCCGTATCAACTACGATAAGCTCATATTCCTCACCCAAAGCATTCATCTTCTCGATGAGTCTCGGGAAAAGTAATTTAAGGCTCTCCTCTTCTCTATATGCCAATAATACTACACTGATCATAGACATTAATTCTAACACACATATACTGTGATGTTCTCGATTCCTCCGTTAATAAACATCTCGACACTTCCCACATCCTCCAAAGTGAGGACATCGGGCTCGTGTGCATAAGGCCTTTCGAGGACGGTCCTGTCGCCGAACCTTACGTGAAGTCTCCCGTTCTCGTAAGAAACAAAAGTCGATTCCTTCTTAAGAAGGTGAAGTCCCTCCGTTATAGGCAGCATGGTAAGCCTTCCCGCCTTATCGAATCCCATCTCCCGAGGGAAAGTAAAAGCACCCACCTGAAGCTGTCCTTTATCCTCGCGGCGGTTCCAGTTATACATCCATGCTATATTGATCTTTCTGCCGTCAGGTGCTTCAAGGATCTGCGGCGCATAGAAGTCGGGTCCCGTCTCGATCGTGAAGTAAGGCCATGAATCCGGCTGCCCGTCCGGGATCTCGGGGATAAACGAGGTGCCGTCGAAAAGCCCCACGGCGAAGATGACTCTGTGAGGCATCGCCTTAATAGACGAGAACATCAGCACCCATCGCCCGTCCACTTCAAAAAGGTTCGGGCATTCAATAATATTGCCGAATCTGCCGTCAGTGAGTAAAGGTCCGATATAATCCCAATTAATCAGGTCCTTTGATCTGTAAAGGAGTATGGCGCCCGTGTTGTTCGATCCTGCGCCGACCACCATCCTGTACTCTCCTTTGTAAGCGAAGACCTTAGGATCGCGGAATTCCTTATTGTTGCCCAGAGGATTCTCCCTTATCACGGGATTTCCGTCATACTTTATGAAGTTTATGCCGTCATCGGTGTATGCTATGGACTGCGTCTGATTTCCTTCCTCATCAACAGATGTATAGAAAAGATATAGCCTGCCGTCCTTCTCGATCGCAGAGCCCGAGAAGCATCCGCCGTTGGGGCCGTTATCATAAGGCATGTCCGGGAATAACGCTATCGGGAGTTCTTCCCAAGAGATCAGATCATCGGAGACACAGTGTCCCCAGTGCATCTGCCCCCACCTCGGAGCATGCGGATAATGCTGGAAGAAAGCATGAAAACGACCCCTGTAGAACACAAGTCCGTTGGGGTCGTTCATCCATCCGATCTTATTTCTGAAGTGATATTTCACGATCAGTCGAATTCAAGTAAAGAGACCTTAAGAACGCCTTCAGCCTTCTCGAGCTCATCGATGATCTTCTTGGTAACCGGCTGCTCAACCGCTACGAATGCCTGAGCATGCGGGTTGTCTGAACCGTCCTGATTCTTTCTTCCCCAGTACATGGAGGAGATATTGATATTGTGCTTACCGAGGATAGTTGCGATCCTTCCGATAACGCCGGGAACATCGTTGTTCTTGATGGCAAGAACGGTATTTGACAGAGGGCAGTTCATCTCATAACCGAAGAAGGAAACGATTACCTCGGTATCGGGTGCGAATACCGTACCGTTGATCTTGAGCTCACGGCCGTCCTCTGTATAGAACTTAACATTGATGAGGTTGTTGTACTTCTGGATGGAAGGATCCTTAGTCTCAACTACTTCGATACCGCTCTCAGCGAGATTGTCCTGAGCATTAACATAAGATACGTGATCGTTGCCCATACCCTTGAGAAGTCCCATTACAAGAGAGAGTGTGATAACGCCTGTGCCGGAGTTGTCTGCGAGCTCGCCTCTGTATCTGACTTCAACCTTCTTGATGGGAGTAGCCTCAGCCTGGAAATACATGCGGCCGATCTTCTCGGCAAGAGAGCAGTAAGGCTTGATCTCATCGATGCTTCCGGAGAACTGGGGCATGTTGATGGCAGCTACGAGCTCACCCTTCAAAGCGCCGTCGATGAGTTCTACTACCTGAGAACCTACCTTGTCAGTAGCCTCAACTGTGGAAGCTCCGAGGTGAGGTGTGATGTAGCAGTTGGGAGCGTGGAGAAGAACGTTGTCGAACTCCTGCTCGCCCGGCTTCTTATTGTAAGAAGGCTCCTTGTCGAATACGTCGATTGCAGCTGCTGCAACCTGACCCTCAGCAAGTGCGTCTGCGAGATCCTGCTCGTTAACGAGACCGCCTCTTGCGGCATTAACGATACGGACGCCTCTTTTACACTTATAAAGCTGCTCCTTGGCAATCATGTTATATGTATCTTTTGTCTTAGGTGTATGAAGTGTGATGAGATCGACCTGGGGGAGGAGCTCATCGAGAGTCTGGCAGCGGCCTACGCCGAGCTTCTCGAACTTCTCGGAAGGTACGAAAGGATCGTAAGCGATAACGTTCATTCCGATACCCTTGAGCTTTCTTGCAACGATCGAACCGATCCTTCCGAGACCGATGACACCTGCTGTCTTGCCCTCGAGCTCGTAGCCTGTCCACTGACCTCTTCTGAAGTCACCGTTGTGTACGCCCTCGTTAGCGGCGCAGATATTTCTGAATACTACGAAAGCATGTCCTACCGCAAGCTCACCGGCAGCCATGTTATTGGCCGTAGGTGTGTTAAGAGCGATAACGCCATGCTCGGTACAAGCCTTAACATCGATATTGTCGATACCCGTTCCCGCACGTCCTACCGCCTTAAGGCAATCTGCATTATCGAGAAGCTCGGGACCTACCTTTGTAGCGGATCTTACGATAAGGGCATCAAATCCCTTGATATGCTCGTTGATCTCTTCCTGTGAATGACCGAGGTACTCCTCTACCTCATAGCCCTGATCTCTCAAGTACTGTACAGACTGCTCTGCAATGCTTTCTGTGATTAATACCTTCATTTCTTTATGCTCCTTAATCTTTATACTCGTAATCAGAGTGATGCGAGGACCTCATCGAGATCTTTGAGAAGTGCATCCATCTCTTCCTCTGTCGTATCGGCCATATGCGCGATCCTGAATGTCTTATCCTTAAGATCTCCGTAACCGTTGCTTATGAGCCAGCCTCTCTCTCCCATAGCCTTGTTGATATCGGAGAAAGGATGTCCTGTCGTATTGTTAACGCATGTTACCGTAACGGAGAGATTCTCGGGATCGGAATAAAGCCCGCCGTGTGTCTTTGCCCAATCCTGAACCTTCTTAGCGAGCATCTCGTGTCTTCTGTATCTGTTCTCAAGGCCCTCCTCGAGGATCCTGTCGAGCTGGAAGTCCAACGCGAACATGTGTGACAGAGAAGGTGTCGAAGGATACTGATAGGGCTTCTCCTTAACGAACTTTACAAGCTCTACATAGTCAAAGTACAGACCTCTGTTCTCGATAGTCTTAGCCTTCTCGATCGCCCTGTCTGTAACGGCTGCGATAGCCATTCCGGGAGGAACGCCGAGGCACTTCTGTGTGGATGTAATGCAGACATCGATGCCGAGCTCGTCTACGGGTATAAAGTCGCCTGCCATAGAAGAAACAGTATCAACACAGACGATAACGTCAGGATACTTCTTATAAACTTCGGCAAGCTTATCCATAGGGTTATGAACACCGGTGGAAGTCTCATTCTGTGTGATCGTGATGAGATCGTACTTACCTGTCGAAAGCGCTTCTTCGATCATCTCGGGAGTAGTGATCTGACCGAGTTCACTCTCGAATATATCAGCGGGAATGCCGTTAGCCGTGCACATCTTGTACCATCTTTTACCGAACGCTCCGATCGAGAATACGGCAGCGCGCTTCTTGGTGAAGCATCTTACGGCACCTTCCATAAGTCCGCTTCCCGAGGAAGTCGAGAGCACGATAGTGTTCTTGGTTGCCATAACCTTCTGCATCTTCTCGGAGATACTCTGCTGTAATGCCGTAGCATCCTTTGTTCTGTGTCCGATAAGAGGCGTAGCCATCTTCTCGAGAACTTCAGGATTAACCTCTACAGGTCCCGGAATAAATAATTTCTTGTGCATATCTTAAGCATCCTTCCTTTTACATAGAAAACAACTTAGTGATTATAGCACATGGGGTTCATCAAAGTTTAGCCGTATATTGTATTTAATTATTACAAATGAAGATAATAAGAGCCGGCAACTGGAGAATTGCCGGCTCTTCGTCTCATATAATTTTCAATTGGGGCTTCAGACCGCAGGTGCCTCAGTCTCAGCAGCCGCTTCAGAAGGCTCAGTCTCTGTTGCTCCGTCAACCGTCTGAACTTCACCGCTTACGGATGTCGCGCTGTCAGCGGATGTCGTAGAACCTACCTGGAATGTTACGGGTATAGTTCCGTCGAGAACACCTACGGGAGGAAGGAGAAGCTGATCTCCGGCACTCGGCGTATAAGATGCATCGAGTCCGTTGTAGCTTAAGATTATCTGGATCCTCGGGTCTGATGTGTTCGCGATATCGTTAATTCCGTAGACATTGTTGAACAGATCCCACCATGTTCTGTAACCGATGTATTCGGAGAACTGGAATCTTCCGATAGGATACGAAGGATCCTGAACCGTAGTCTCGACCGTAGGAGGCGTCGTCTCCTGGATCTGTGTCTCGATGGTAACTGCATCTGCGGTTGTCTCCGTAACTTCAGCACCCTCCTTGCCGCAGGATCTGATGATCGCACTTATGAGGATGATAAGACATACTATGCAGACAATAACGAATGCAAGGAACATATAACCGTTTCTGTTGAGCTTATACTTTCTCTTGTAACCTCCGCCGTTCCCGCCGTTGCCGGATGCAGATGTTCTGGGCTTCTGAGGGACAGATCCCGATCTTCTCTGCATCTGAGGAGCACCGGGATTACCGGGCTGTCGGCCATATCCGTAAGAATTGTTATCTCCCATAACTGCACCTCCAGCTTCCATTCCCTGTTCCATTCCGCCGGCAGCACTCTCGACTGCGGAAGCAGTTCCTGCCATATCAAAAGCAGAATCATCGATCCCAAGGATAGAATTGATCCACGCGTCATCGCCGTCGGAAGGCTCTCCGTCTACAGGTTCATAGCCTTCCTGATACTGCCCGGGCGTATAACCGTTATTACCTTCGACATAAGGATTCTCATCATATGTGCCATACTGTGTGGGACTCAAGGCTTCGTAAGAAGAGTTTCCCGCCGAAGGAGCAGTAGTTGCAGGAGCAGGTGAACCGAATCCGTAATCGACCGGCATCTGCTCGACGGGAGGTTCCGGAGCCATATTCTCATTTCCAACCATCTGTCCGTATGCATATACGCCTGCTTCTTCCTTATTGACAGGTACATCGGCACCGGAAGCCGCCGTAGGTGACTGATACTCATTGGCTCCGTAAACAGGCATCTCAGGGATCTGCTCGGGAGAAGGTTCCGGAATATCGTTTACCGTTTGAGCTTCATTCTCAAAAGGAAGACTGAAATCATTTCCGGTTTCAGGTTGATTGTTCTCGTTGTTCTTTTCAGGTCTGTCATCTTTACTCACGGGGAACTCAACTCCTAACTTATCGGATTCTTCAATCTGAGGTTCTTCACTCTTAATATCGAATTCGGGGACGGGGATTCCGGAAGAAGCTTCTTCTAGCTCTTCATCCGTAGGAGCAGTCAGCACGCCGCTGTCACCGAATACGGGAGGCTCGGCATTCTGCATCTCTTCGCCGTTACCGACACTGTAAGGATCAAATTCTGCCTGCGTATCTACCTTGGTAACTTCGGGAACCGAGGCAGGAACTTCGTTCTCGGAGAATACAAATGTGCCTTCGGAAGGCTGAGCGGGAACAGGAGCAGGTTCCGCTTTAACTTCGGGAGTCGAAGCAACAAACAGATTCTCAGGTTCAGAAGGTGCAGCCGCAACAAAAGGAGATTCCTCGGAAGTGTTAACAAAAGAAGCCTCCGGTTCAACAAAAGCGGAAGTCTCCGAGGATACGACAGGTTCCGGAACGGAAGGTTCCATCACAGGTTCTTCGGAAGCCATCTTGGAGGCAGACGCAACAAACGGATTATCGCTTTCAGGTCTGACGGAAGTCTTGGGGACTTCATTCATCTTAGAGGCTTCGGCTTCTTTCTCAAGTCTTGCCATAAACGCCGCATCCAGTCGCTCAACGGGCTTGGTCTTATCCGCATCGGAGTCATCGATCTGATAATTCGTTGTCGAGACGGTCTTCATCGGTGAAGGCTCCGGATTAGATCCCGCGAAAGGATTAACGGCATCACTTACGAACACGGAATCCGAAGCAGTCTTGGCGGCTTCGGACGCTGCAGTAACTGCCGCGGACGCGGCTACTGCGGACGCCGCAGCTGACGCCGCTTCGGCAGAAGCGGCAGCGGATGCTGTCTGTGCCGTATTCTTTACGGATTCAGAGAACAAGGTCTTCATTACATCCTCGGCACTGACCTCGGATACATCTTTATTTACCGAAGGATCAAGGAACTGTACAAATGAATCGCCGCTGTCCTTGGAAGGCTCATCGACAACGATCCCCTGATTCGGTGTAGCCTGCTGATTGACGGGCGGAGGCGCCATATTGCCGCCGTTATCACCGAACATTACGAATGAACTGTCACCCTGCGGGTTGTAATCGTCTATTGTCATGCTGCCGGCAAATCCCGAAGCCGCGGCAGCATTTGCAGCGGCACCGACAAGGCCGCCGTCAAAAGTAGACTGGATGCTCATGGAAGAAGTATCCTCTTCCTTTGTCTTCTTTCTGAAGCCGAACAATCCTTTCTTCTCGTCCGATACAACATCCTCTACAAAGGAGATCGCGAACTGCATGGGCACGTCGGGCATTCTGGCAGATGCCTGTGTGATTATCACTCCTGCGGCATCGCACTGATCATCGGCCTCATAGAGGATCCTTAAGATCTCCCTCTGGCCCAATGCATCATATACTTCCTTGTTACAAAGGATAATGCAGTCATCCTGGGCAAGTGTGAAGAAGTTTGACCACAGAGCATTAGCGGTCTTGGACGAACAATAGTAGAGGAAATCAGCAACTCTGTTGCCCTTGGCGTCGATAGGCTCCATAGGGATTCCCGCATCGGTAAGAGGATACAGTGTATCGTCTCTGTAAAGGAATGCTAGGCCCGTACCTATCGTAACGGCAAAAGCTTCCGAATCCCTAACGATGATTCCCGAGAAATAAGGGGTTCTGTCATCTGCCTCGGCAATTCTGGCTTTGCCTGTTACATCTACAGCAGTAGTAAGGAACCCCTCTATCATCTCATCGATCTCTTTATGACCGAACTTTACCTCGTTACAAGTCCCGCGAAGCACAGGCTCATACGGAGGCATCATACCGGGTTCATAGTTCGGGAGCTTCGGATGTGCAAATACCGAGAGGAAATATCCTCTTTCATTCTTCTCTATCGTTATATCTGCCTGACGTGCTTCTCTTTTACCAAAAAGTCTTCCGTCAAGGTAAAAAGCATCTGTTAATGTCTTGGAAGGAAAATATCTGGCTGTCAAAGTACTTGCCAGATTAGTTAAAACCGCCATGATCGACCTCCGAATAATAATACAGAATAATTATAACACAATGTTCTTTTTGACAAATGTTTTTTACCATATTTTAAAATATATAAAGAAAAGGCGTCTTGAGGATGACGCCCTTTCGTTTTATCGCTTTTATCGAAGCCTGTCAGTGACCCAGAAGTCCTCCGCCGCCGGAAGATGACGAACCCTGACCTGTCGAGATGTTACCTTCAAACTCATCTCCCCACTCATCTACAGGCATAGGGAGATCGCCCTCTTCAAGAGCTTCGGCTGCATATTCCAATATCTGCTCGAATGTTCCTTCACCGGCATTAAGATAAGCCGTATGGATCTCAAGATCACTCGCATCCGGGAACTGACTTTGCAATTCGGACATTACCATTCCCGTGTTGATGAATCCCAAGCCGTACTTGATGCCGTATCCGGGGTCAGACAGCAGAAGGTTATATGCATCCATTATCGATGAAGCGGGGATATCCATCCCGACAAGGTCCCCGTACCACGAAGCGCAGTCCTCGGCATCCCAGCCCTCGTAATTGATACCCAGATCAAACCTTGCAAACAGGATTATGTTAAGCTGATTCTCAACTCTCACCACCTCGCTTGCAGGAGAGGAACTGAAATACTTGAACGAATAATTCTCTACATATGTCGCCCATCCTTCCGAATATCCTATGGAATTGGCAATATACATATACGGGTGATCCTCTACTGCTCTGTGATAAACGGATTCATACATATGTCCGGGGTATCCTTCATGAGCGCAGGTGATCCCGAAGTTATTGTTGATCTGAGCCTCGTTCGTAATAACTATATTCGAATCAAAATTATCGAGGTGATAACCTAAGAATGCCGCCGGTGAGAAACTGTCCGCGAAGACTTCGGGAACCGTCATAAGCCTGTATCCGTGATCCGGAATGGCGGGAAAATCCTGTTGAACCGCTTCATAGAGATAATCGAGATTGTCTGCCGTATTACCTTCGGAATAATCGTGATTCATGTATTCGTCCATCCAGTCGGAGCTTGGATCACCCGCTACGTTCACCATAGTATGCATGATAGAAGAGGTGTAAGCTTCGAGCTGCTGTATGGATTCGTCTATTGTCCTGCCTGAGTTGGTCTGTGTTGCAAATATATATGCATAATACGCATCTCCTCCGGGATATGAACAAACTCCGACGGCCGGAGCCCCGCACTTAAGGGCTCTCATACGTTCTGCACATTCTTCGAATTCCGGGAAAACGATCTCGTGCATTACTTCATCGTGCTCTTCTATGAGAGCATCTCTGTCGCTATCCGACAGTCCCTGGATATTATCAAGTCTCGTTCTGAACGAATCATAGAGGAAGCAGTCTTCCGACTGTGAGATAAGATTATCAAAATCCTCTGCAACGGACTCATAGACATCATCGGAATTAACATAGCCGTAAGACGCCCTCTCTTCCTCGAACTCGCAGATCTCATCGTAATATCTGTCAAGGTCGCGAAGGACGAGTATATAGTTCTCGGCATCTTCGACACTGTCAAATTCCATTACATCAAGAATAAACAGGACCTCGGCCTGCGGTCCGTTTAAAGGCATGAATATGCTCTCATAGTATTCGAATGCGGAATACTGCAGTGCATAAGCGGACAATTCCATATCGTAGAGGAGTTTGTCATAGAAGATCCTGTCTCCCGTCGGCAGGCTGTCGCGGTCTATCGAATAGAGCCGGTCGAGAATATCATTAGTCTTGGCAAGTTCCTCATCGGGGTCGCTTCTAACCTCTCCCCAACCTGTCTCATCCTCTTCGAAAGTGATCCCGAGACTTTCATAATCAGCAAAAAGGATAGATGCGTCAACGTAACTTCCGCCTATCGCTTCAAGAAGTATCTCCGACTCTATATCATAGAGAAGCTCGACCGCCTCATCTCCGGACACACTGCCGGACGGATGAGCCGGATGGATCTCATCGTATGTCGGAATATGATCGGGATATGTCAGTCCGTTATCAGCGACATCCGTAACCGGTCCGCCGTGATCGGGAACCGTCTCGGATGTCGAAGGTTCTGTCTGTTCCAAAGTCTCTGATGTTTCAGATGTCTCAGTTGTCCTTCTGTCATCATCGTCATCGTCGTCCCTGTTTCTCTCGCGCCGGCTCCTGCTGCTTCCTCCGCCGAGGTCAAAAAAATCCTCGAGCGCTGAACAGGAAGCAATGCTAAACGCCATCGAAAGTATCAACAGAAGCGATATTACCGTTCTCACTCTTTTGCTCATCATCTTCCTCCTTAAAAGTCTTTATTATCTGCTCATAATCGACTCTGCCGAAACGATCCATCGGCAGATAAGCCATAAATTCATACTCATCGGGACGCGCGGGGTCGAATATCTCCATCTCACACGTCCTCTCTATCTCGTCTTTGATCTCATTCAGTTTATCATTATTAAACAAATAATCCGCTTCGGGTTTAACCGCCACCTTGATTATCGTTTTCCCGTCTCTGTCGATCGGTACGGCACAGCAATCAGCCACGCCCATAACCGCTCTGATGATATCTTCTATGAGCTGCGGATAAACATGGATCCCGCCCCTGTCGAATACACGTCTTCTGGAGCCTCCGTAAAAGAACATCCCGTCTTCATTCTCCGTTCCGAAGTCGCCGGACAGGATCCATGAGCTTCTGTCAGACAGAGTCCTCTTAACGGTCAACGTATCATCTTCACGATCAAGATAGCCCGTCATCGGCGAAGGCGTATTAACCGCGATAACGCCTGTGGCGCCGTTGATCTGGTCGCTGTTGTTATCCGGGTTTATTATCTTGGCCATGACCCCCGGAACAGGGATGCCGAGCGCTGACGGCCTTATCTCATTCTCGGGCAGATACATGCACACCGATGAAGTCTCCGTTATACCATACAGTCTTAGTATCTTCGGTGAACATTTCCTGCGCGCAAAGAACTCTCTTATCCTGTGGTAATCATAACCTGACATGGTATTACCGCATGAACAAAGGATCTTAATCGAAGAATAAGTCTTTGACGTTACTTTATCGCTGTCTGTCAAAGATGTTATGTGCTGCGGATAACCTATGATAACTTCAGGTTTATAGGAATTCAGATCCACCGCGGAAAACTCGAAGTCGGGCTGTGTGTTTATAAGATATGTATGCCCGGACATGAGGACAGTATGAAGAGAAAAACAGGTCCCGAACGGGTAATCGAGCCGTACAAACGAGAGTATCCTTCTTTGTTTGCGACCGAACAGGAATGCGCTTATCTTAGCCTGAGCATTCATGGAGGCCGAACTGATCATCGCGGTGTTGACCCTTCCGGATGCAGTCCCCGAGTAAAACAGGGCCGCCGTTCTGTCAGGATCAGAACAGACTTTTACATCGGTTTTCTCTTTTGAAGTAGCATCCGACCAGAACGAGATTCTTTCGTTAAACAACTGATCCACTTCATAATTCTCATGAATTCGAAGTGAGATAAAGTTGCGGTTGAACGTATTCTTCGCGGAAGCGTAATCCGTGCTCCTCGTAAGGATGATCTTCTTGATCGGAGCATGGGCAAACAGATTGCTAAACTTATTGAATATATCGACAGAGAAGATAAGATACTCCGCCTTAACCGCCATTCCGATCTTCCCGAAGACTTCCGGGCGCAAATTTCTCATAACAAAAATCACTTCTGCACCTATCTTGTTAAGCGCATATAACGCTATTACCTGATGAGGCATCCTCCTGCAGGAGACAAGTACGTGATCGCCCTCTTTTATACCTTCCAAAGCAAGAAAGGACGCATAAAGATCGACTTCATCCAACAGTTCACGATAAGTGATCTTCTTTTTTCCGAACTCCAGCGCAACACTGTCGGAGTACTTCCCGCAGGCATCGCGGAAAGCTTCATATATAGTCTGATCCTCATTTATATCGGGAACAAACACGTCATCCCCGTAATATCTGCTCCACTTGGTTTCCAATAAAATACCTACCCTTAAAAACGCTGATACATTTAATTATACAGCATATGGCATAAGATTGACATCAGCAGGAAGGCGTGTTAATTTGAGTTCTGAACAAAGGCGTTCATTCGAAGACGGACTTATACTTCGGTTCCTTCTTCGGATGAACTTTTTTATTTTAAGGATAAGGACGGTCTATTATGAACATACAGACTAATGAGCGATACAAACAGATCAAACCCGCTTATCTTTTCTCGGAGATCGGATCACGGGTCAGGACATATGAACAGAACAATCCCGAAGCAAAGATAATAAGGATGGGCATCGGAGATGTCACACTGCCCCTTCCCGAAGTCGTAACGGCTTCCATGATCAAAGCCTGTGAGGAGATGGGACACAAGGAGACATTCAGAGGATACCCGCCGGAATACGGTTACGGATTCTTAAGAGAGTCGATAAGCACTCACTACGCCGACAACAATGTGTCGGTCGATCCCGATTCCGTATTCGTATCGGACGGAGCCAAGAGCGATCTCGGAAACATCGTCGATATCCTCGGTCAAAACCGCATTCTCATACCTGATCCGGTATATCCCGTATATGTCGATTCGAATATCATGAGCGGCAACAATATCACGTTTACAAACGGAACAAAGGAAAACGG
The DNA here is from genome assembly GCA_002450095.1 of Mageeibacillus sp. UBA6980. Lineage (GTDB taxonomy): Bacteria > Bacillota > Clostridia > Saccharofermentanales > Saccharofermentanaceae > Saccharofermentans. The sequence continues at coordinate 38,173 of DJYK01000029.1, forward strand.
ATTTCTTCCTCTTCCCGATGCCGTATCACCCGAAGATCAGAGAGCATCGGTGATCTATCTTTGCTCACCCAATAACCCCACAGGAGCCGTATACGACAGAAACGGACTTACCTTATGGGTGGAATATGCCCTTAAGACGGGAAGTCTTATTATCTTCGACTCCGCATATGAGGCATTTATAGCGGATGACGACCTGCCGCATTCGATCTATGAGATCCCGGGAGCAAAAGAATGTGCGATCGAGATCTGTTCGTTCTCAAAATTCGCGGGATTCACCGGCGTCCGCTGCGGCTGGACCGTAATACCCGATAACCTCAAGTCAGGCACTTATGATCTTCAAGCGCTATGGAAAAGAAGACAAGCCACAAAATTCAACGGAGTATCGTATCCGGTACAAAGAGCCGCACAGGCCGCTCTCTCGGACGAGGGCATCAAAGCCTGTCTTTCAAACATAAACTACTACCGGGAGAATGCACGCATAATTACGGATCTTCTCGATGAGAAGAACATCTTCTATACCGGAGGAAAGAACTCCCCCTATGTGTGGATGGAGTGTCCCGGCAAAACCGGAAGCTGGGACTTCTTTGACCTGCTTCTTCATAAGATCAACGTGGTCGGTACGCCCGGAGAAGGATTCGGCATGAACGGCGAGGGATACTTCAGACTTACGGCATTCGGCTCAAGGGAAAACACGATCGAAGCCGCCGCCAGACTTAAAGATTTTCTCTGATTTTTTCGACGGGACTTTCTAAAAATTCCCACGTTTAAGGGTCATTAAACGTACATAGGAAAGCTGCGGCGAGTGTTATACTCTTGGTATGGCAAAGAAGAATGTTACGTTTTTTTGTAAGGAATGCGGATACGAGACCACCGGCTGGATGGGCAAGTGCCCGGGATGCGGCAATTTCAACACGCTCGTAGAATCGACCACTGTAACCGGCACCTCCAAGAGCAGCAATAACAAGAGCGACTCTCCCGCTTTCAGGGCTTCGACATACTCCTGGACCGACAGGCGCGAGACCGTCAGGCTTAACGAAGCCGGTAAGGAAGAATATATCAGGATATCCACCGGCATTGATCAGTTAGACACCCTGTTCGGAGGCGGAATAACCGACGGTTCGGTTACGCTTCTCGGAGGAGAGCCCGGCATAGGCAAGTCAACGATACTGTTGCAGCTTGCCGATTCAGTCAAAGTCGACGGAGACATACTCTATGTATCAGGAGAGGAATCCCCCGCCCAGATCAGGATGAGGGCCGACAGACTTGATGCGGTTAACGACCAAGTCATAATCTGCGCGCAGACATGCTTTGAAGTCATAGCGGAGGAACTTTCCAAGACACGGCCTTCACTTTGCATAATAGATTCCATTCAGACCCTTTATTCCGATTCCGTAAACGGGACGCCCGGAAGCGTCTCGCAGGCCAGAGAAGTTACGGCGGGGCTTATCAGGATAGCGAAGTCGAACGGACTTCCGATAATACTCGTCGGACATGTAACCAAGGACGGTAATATCGCAGGTCCCAAGACACTTGAACATATGGTCGATACCGTGCTGTATTTCGAGGGAGACAGCACAGGAGCATACAGGATCTTAAGATCGGTCAAGAACAGGTTCGGACGATCCGGAGAACTTGCTTTCTTCGAGATGACACAGCACGGACTATCTCCTGTTGACAGTTCCAATGCCCTTCTGATCGCCGGAAGACCTCTTGAAGCACCGGGATCGGTAATAACCTCCGCCATGGAGGGCGCCAGAGCTCTTACGATCGAGATACAGGCGCTCGCGGCAGACACTTGTTACGGAACGCCTCAGAGACAGACGACGGGACCGGACAGATCGAGGACTTCCATGCTCCTCGCGGTAGCCGAACAGCAGTTCAAGCTCAATCTTAATACCAAGGATGTCTTCATCAACGTAATAGGCGGTCTTCGCATCACCGATCCCGCATGCGATCTCGCTCTTATCACCGCTGTCGTATCGGCAGCAAGGAACATAGCGATCAAGCCGAACACTATGGTCATGGGAGAGGTCGGTCTTACGGGAGAACTTCGTCCGGTATCATCGCTTAACCTCAGGATAGACGAAGCCTCGAGGCTCGGGATCAGGTATATCGTTCTCCCTTCGAGCTGCAAGAACGCGGTCAAGGAGAATTCCCGCATAGAATTCCTGTTTATAGATAATGTATCGGAGGCCGCTGATGTCCTGTTCTCATAAGACGCTTTATGTAATCATCCCTGCCGCAGGTTCCGGAACCAGAATGCATTCCGATAAGAACAAGCTTCTTCTCGAGGTAGACGGCATTCCGGTAATAGACAGGACCGTGGCGGCATTTAAGCGCTTCAGTGAAGGATCCGGCTATGACATTCAAGCGGTGCTCGTCGTTCAGCCCGGAATGACGGAACAATGGCAAGAATATATCAAGGACAGACCGGCCTTCTCTGTCATCAGGAAGATAACAGAGGGCGGGGATACGAGGACCGCTTCGGTAAACAACGGAGTGCATGCTCTTGATACCGGCAGTGATCCCGATGCTCCGGTCTTTATCCACGATGCCGCCAGATGTCTTATCGACCATGACACACTGTCGAGATGCCTGGATACCATAACACGGGACAATGTCGATGTATGCGTTGCCGGGGTAAAGCTTAAGAACACCATCAAGAAGATCAGTGTTAAAGACGGAACAGTGACAGTGGAATCCACTCCGCCAAGGGAACTGTTCTACGAAGTCCAGACTCCGCAATGCTTTAAGTATTCATGTCTTCGAAGATGCTATGACGACGCTTCTAAAGAGGGATTCGAGGCGACGGATGATACTGCTCTCGCGGAACACTTCGGTTATGAGGTGATAATTGTCGAAGGCTCTTACTCCAACATCAAGATAACTACTCCTGAGGATATCGATATAGCCGAAGCGATCATCGGCCATTAGTGCTTTTTCTTTATAAAGACCAGGAGCTTGCTCAATATATAATTAACTATAATTACTATGATATTGGTTATGACCTTCAAGACCATCGAAGGTCCGTGTAAGACATCCACACCTATGAACATTATCAAGACCTCAAGAATGCCGGTAGCGATCCTCGCCAGGAAGAACCTTATCAACTCGGAGAAGAAAACCCGCATACTCATGTCTTTGCTGTCAAATACGAACAGCTTATTGGTAATAAATGCGAACAATACCGCAGCCACCCATGCAATGACAGTCCCGGGGACATTAGCCAGCCCGATCACTTCGCAACAGACATAATAGACTGCCAGATTGATCACGGTGGTGAGGACGCCGAATATCCCGTAGAATATTATGCCTTTATATTGAATAATCAGTTCTTTTATTCTTCCCATATTATCTTCCCAGATACAATTTAAGCATCATATATACCATAATAATAGTAATCGCCATATAGGTATTAAGGCATGCATTCATTGTAATCGCCGCATTATCCTTTTTCAGACCCGATCTTAACAGACCGAACTTCACGATACATAAGGATAACAGAGGTACTGTCGGGAAGAAATATCTTCCCTGAATGCCGTAAATCATTCCCGAACCTGCGGGAGTATAGGATAAAAGCATAGCCGGAGTCGCAATAAAAGCAATCAACACGATCGTAGAGAAAACGAACCTGTCCTTTTTATCAAGTGTCAGTTCATCCCTCTCGAACGTTGCATATATTAACATACATAAAGCCGCTCCTATAACGGTAATCATAGGGAACGGAGGCTCTATAAACGCAAGATCTGACCCGAGAGACTCCAGGACAAATCTATCAGCAAAATAAAGATATGTTCTGACCAGCATTTTTAAGTATTCAACTGGGTGCTCAAGAGAAAATGAGGCCATCATATTCCCACTGTTTTCCACACCAAACTGGAACAGGTCATCAGAAGGGATGATCTTAGAGAACAGAATATATGAGAACAATGTCATACCAAGTATAGACCCTGTTGTTATGAGGCTCTTCTTATCCTTGCGAATAAGGATCAAAAGCAGAGGAAGAAGTAAAAGACCGGATCCGCCTTTAACGGCCCCCAATATAAAAGACCATGTCAAAGCTTCAACAAAAGTGGATCTTGTATAATCCTTACGAAGATTCAGAACGATACTTATAAAGTTCAATACAGAAATAAATACCATTGCATCATAGGAAAAAGAACTGCTCATCATCAGGCAGATCGGAAGAAGGGCTGAGAATGTCATTACTGATTTACCGACAGGAGTATTCTTCACCGCGCGGTAACATCCTGCGATATACGCAGCAAGGATAAGAATTCTGGCAATTATCACACTTAGTGACGGATTCAGCCTCAAAAGCCTTCCGATCGTGAGTCCGAGTCCTTGAGGCAACCAATTAACGATAGAGTAGTATTCCATTTTGCTCTCATGAGGAAGCAGATCTACCAACGTCAGATCACCTGGGCTGTCATTAAGGTGGAACAGGGAATGTGCCATTTCCTCCAAACTGGGATTTACGGCATACCAGTGCGCTGATTCATAATATGAAGCATCACAGAATCTGGTAAACCATTCCCTGTCACCTCTTATAAACATCATAAGATTTGATACTCTGTAACTCGCAAGAAAATGCACACCTGAATCGGGAATATTCCAAGGCTGAAACAGAATGAAGAAGATAACAGACAGAGGGATAACCGTTACAAGGAAGAATCTTTCCATCGTCAACTTATTCCTGTAATTAAGAACACTTACAACCGTTATATATAAATACAATAATATAATGCATAAGGACGCTATTTTAACGCCAAGGTAAGATTTTCTTATTCCTGCAAATGTGACAGAAGGGTTTTCTCCTTCTGCAGGCGTACCGACAAGCTCTATAATCAAAGGTTTATCCGAAGTAAGATTATCAATAATAAGAGTATATTCTCCGCTTTCGAAGAATCTTCCCGGAACCACTGAATCTCTTGTACTGAGCATCATGCCGAGCCTGCCGGAAGCGGCTCGCCAGAAGTGAGATACGATAGTGGAATCAAAGTAAGTTACACCTGTAGTCTCATTTATAAGTGTGACTGCGTATTCCGACGCATTCTCTCCTGACGTAAAGATCTCGAGGGTCTCAAAACTGTCCCCCTCATATGTGAACGAATACTCCTTTTGATCCCCCGGTTCGATCGTGTCCCAGACATCGGTCGGGGACGGAGCAGGAACTATGGAAAGATCTCTTTTAATCATAGGGAAGAAATCAAACTCGAGAATAAACAAGATCAGCAATGCCGCTACACCGGTAACTGCAAGATTAAGAACTGACTTCTCCAGAAAGCCGCCCAAGAGGATCAACGCCGCAAATCCCGCAATAAATACAAGTGACATGCATATGAACCATTTAAAACAGCTCGCGCTGTCATACGTTTTCATATAGCACGACAATACTCCGGTCCGGGCCTGTCCTACGGCGATATTATTCTCTCCCTCAAAGGTTTCCGTGATCCTTATTGTATAAGTTCCGCCCTCATTAAGCTTAATTCCTCTCTGTGAATAGAATTCCTTTATTGCATTGTCGAGCAGTTCCGATGCTTTTATATTCCAGCATTCCAAGACACTGTCACCGTCCAAAAGCTCAACGAGCACTTCGCCCTCATTGCTCCTGGAATTAGTGGCAAATGTAACTGCTACGGATCGCAATACCGGTGATTTACCGGGAACGGTAAGCTCCGTGCTGACCGGAACTCCGCTTTGAAGCTGAACAAACTGTTCAGTGGGAATATAGAGATTACTTGTCGTAAATACGGATTTGGACGTAATAAAGATCATAATGAGCACAAGCACGCCTATAACGGCGGCGGCTGCGATCTTTATTGCCTTTTTTCCTCCTGCTGCTTTAAGATTCATTTTCTCCTCAATCTTTAACCTTAAATGTCATTACTGCAAATACCTGTATGCCTTCGCCTCTTCCGAACCCCGTAAGACCTTCCCCGGTCGTTGCCGTGATACCGACATGAGATGAACTGATACCGAGCAATCCTGCGACAGACTCTTTGATCGAAGGTATATGCTCCTTCAATTTAGGACGCAGGCACTCGATCGTCATGGACACATGGACTATCGATGCATCCTTAAGATATTTTAATCCTTCTTCAAGATAAACCTTCGAATCTTTGATCCCCTGCTCGAGGCAGATCCTGTCGGCTTCGCCTCCGAGGATATTGACTCCGGTCAATCCCGAGACAGCATTCGTTATTGCATGAAGGATAACATCTCCGTCGGAATTCGCCTTGAACCTTCTGTCAAAAGGAATACTTACTCCCCCGAGCATTATCCCGTTTTGTGCCGGGTCGAACACCTCATCTTCAAATCTGTGGCTGTCCTGCCCTATAGTTGTTATATATGCATATCCCATATCACGCCTCCAACATAGAAAGATCCGGCTCGTATCCGTAACCTTCAAGCCAGTTTGCAACATCTTCTATACTCCACTCATCATAATCGTAACCCGAGAAAGTCGATACCCTCGCGTTATTCACGATCAGGATGAACTCCGGATATCCTCCGACTTCATATGCCGTGCTTATCGCATCCGCTTCAACTCCGTCAACCGCGGCGAAAAGGACTCTTCCCTGCAAAGTCTGTGCGAGATCTTCCACTCCGGCCGTAAGACTCTCAGATCCTCTCGCAGCCGATGAATAAAAATAAAGACAGACCGGGATCTCATGTTGAGACGTAAGCCCGTTAAAGTCCGTTATGTCCCTATACTGGATACCGTATACACCGGAATCCTCTCCCTCTACCTGCTCATACACAAGAGCGGCGGCAGGGGTGGAATAATCTATCTTTCCGAGGCAGTCGTAAACGGAATCGGAGGAAGCATCCTGTGTCCCGGAGCACCCGGTAAACAGAACAGCCGCTACAAGGACCGATAAAATCAGCCTTCTGATCATAGAAGGGCTCTGACCGCCTTTGCCGATCCTTCGAGCATCGAAGAGGTATCCACATCCTCCGTCTTTCCCGAATCCACGAGGGCCGTGACAGAAGGATCGAGCGGGATCTTATCAAGAAGAGGTATACCCGCCTTTGACGAATCACGGAGAAGAACCTCATCCGAACCGAACAAAGATATCTTCTTACCGCAGTCAGGGCAAAGGACATATGCCATATTCTCGACAAGTCCCAGGATCTTCACATTCATCATCGCCGCCATGTTGCCTGCCTTGGCAACGATCATTGATACAAGCTCCTGAGAAGTAGCTACGAGAACGAGTCCGTCAATAGGAAGGGACTGAAATATCGTAAGAGGGATATCTCCGGTTCCCGGCGGCATATCAATGAGGAGCACGTCGAGCATGCCCCATTCGACATCGGTCCAGAACTGTCTCACAAGCCCCGAGAGAACAGGTCCTCTCCAGATGACCGGAGAACTCTCATCCTCAAGAAGAAGATTGAGACTTACGACCTTTATGCCGCTTGATGTCTCGGCAGGGATTATCCTCTCGTTCTCATTTACTTCGAGCATTCCCTTAAGTCCGTAAGCTCTCGGTATCGAAGGTCCGGTAATATCGGCATCCATAATGCCGACTTTAAGACCTTCGGAGGAAAGCTTCTTCGCAAGTGTCGCCGTTACGAATGACTTACCGACTCCGCCTTTGCCGCTGCACACGCCGATGACACACTTTATGTCATTGCCTGCCCCCTGCGGCAGTTTCTCTATACCGTTTCTTTTCTCACAGCTGTCCTGATTATTGCAACCGTCTCTTTGAGCGCATCCGTCACATGCCGATGCCATATGCTCATGCCTCCTTTATATCTTCTTTGTTATCTGAATTTACTTCTTCCTCTTTATTCTCTCCGAACACTTCCTCCTCTATATCGGAGTAGTGTTGTTTCAGGATCCTGATAGAACTTGCGTCCTTGTCAGAACTTACAAAAGCGATCCTCTTTGCAAGATTGATCTCGGGAAGTCTTAATTTAACTGCCTCTACCGCGGCTTTCGAAGTGTTGACTATACCGTTTTTTCCCTCGACCGCATACTTCATAAGGAGCCGCCTCTCCTCAGCGAGGTTCTTCTGAGACAGTTCCAACTCCGCTTTACGATGTGCCGCGAACACTTTTCTAAACTCGGCATAGTCACTTTGCGTGATCTCTATCGCCGAATCCGTCCTCGTCTTAACGGCATCGACCGTTCCGTAGATCGACGAACCTATCTTGTCGGAGTATTTTCGGATCCCTCCCGATACACTCGAGAGGAACCTTACCTTCTTGTTGAATCCTATGATAGCCGTAACCGTCACAATAATGTCTACAATAAGCAGCGCCAGATTGATCGCGTCAAAGCTCCAAAGAACATACTTTGGCATTAAGGATGCAATTTTCATTACAGCCGGGTGGAGCATATACATTCCGAGACTGCAGGCGATTCCCCAATAGATAGAGAACCTTACACATATAAAGCCTTTGAAGTTAAGTCTGTAATCAGAGTAGTCCCACCATCTTAAGTGGAAAATAGAATAAAGGATCACGCCTGCAAGGAGCTCAACAATAGTGCATATTATTGCCGATCCGAAGAAAAGCATCGGGAAATTTCGAAGAAAAGGCCTGAACAACCAGATAACACAATAAAAACCGATCCCGTAGACCGGACAGATCGGGCCGTTACAGAATCCGCGGTTTATAAACCTTCCCTCGGTGATCCCGTAATAGATGACCTCTACGATCCATCCTACAAGGCCGTAGACAAAAAACATAAATATCGACACATCAAGGGGAAACGGAAGGATCATCTTACACCTTAACCGACTTCATTATGTGATAGCCGCCCTTTATATCGATTGTCTCACAGTTTCCGAACAATTCGGCAAGCTTCTTCTTGGATGAATCCGCGCCCTGCTTGCGCTGAAGAACGACATATATGGCGCCGCCCTCTTTCATATGAGCAAAGGACTGTTCATAGAACTCGAACACGGTCTTCTTACCGGCCCTTACGGGAGGATTTGTAATCACAGTATCAAACAGCTTATCTTCCGGCAGGGCCTTCAATATATCGCTTTGGATAATAGTATCGGGGGACCGAAGATTGAGTCCGGCATTCTCCTTTGTAAGTGCGACCGCACGTGAATTGATGTCCACGCAGGTAACATCAAACAAGGTGAAGACGGACTTCATAACGATACCGACAACGCCCCAGCCGCATCCCAAGTCCAGAAGCGACTCATCTCTTCCGGGGCCTCTTCTCTTAATATCTTCAATGGCGGAGTTTAAAAGAAGATCCGTACCCTTATCAACCGCTGTCTTCGAGAAGACCGAAGTATCAGTCGTAAACTTGAAATTGATGCCGTTTATGCGGTAATCAATTATCCTTCTTCGGGATTCGGTATCCGGATTCGGTTCAAAGTACTGCGGCATGACTTATTTGACTCCGTCAACAAGCTTCGACAAAACAGGTGTCTTGTTTATCAGTATTATAAACGGGATACCTATAACACAGAGGACGACAGCCTCCGACAAAGTCACTTCGAGCATGGAGATCAGGACTACCTTTAATGTTATGGTGCTCGCGTCATCCATCAACAGGAACGGCAGGTAGCCTCCGACAATGATACCGTTCGCAAGGATCGGAGGAATGACTCCGAGGATCTTGTGCTTTTTACCGACGACGGAAGTCAGGATGCCGCCTATCACCGTGGCAAGCGTTCCGAATATTATATCCACGGGGCCGAGATTATTGGGATTCAGAAGATTTGCAAGAAAACATCCGAGTGACACGCCGGGAATAAATCCAAAAGAGAATGCGGGAAGTACCGTAAGAACTTCCGCAAGACGGAACTGAACGGGACCGAATGCAAACTGTGCGATCGGTAAAGTCAACACAACATACATCGTCGCGATAACCCCCGAATAAACTATCAATCTGATCCTTTTCTTAGTATCCTGCATCTCAGATCATCCTCCTGATCTTGTCGTTTAATGATGCAATATATGCTGTCTTATGCCAGGGCATGTCGGGACACTGTATAAGTCCCTTCCCTATCGCATCGATACATGCAAGGATCTCTATGGCATAAGAGTTCATTTCGCCTTTCTCGGCGGATTCGACAAGCTCTCCTTTGTTGTTATAAAGCTCGATCTTCTCGTAATCGTTGATATTCTTCAACTTGATGTATCCGCGTTCCCCGATAACTGAACCGTCTCTGTCGGTAAGGGACGCAACAGTCACAAAAGACACGGCAAGAGCGCCGTCATTAGGGACCTCGAGAACACAACTTACGTCCTTCTCGACTCCTGTCGAATACTTATGTGCATATACGGATACCGGCTCCAGATTCTCGCCAAGCACGCTGACGGCAAGATTCGCGGGATAAACGCCGATGTCAAGATGTGCGCCTCCTCCGAGCGCAGGATCCGTTATCCTCGGCACATTCTCGATGTTATATCCGAGATTGGACTGTACATATCTTACGGCTCCGATCTTACCCTTCTCGATCCAAGACATCATCTTCTTATGAAGAGGCATAAAAGACGTCCACATCCCTTCGCAGACAAATACACCCCTGTTCTTGGCTTCGGAAAAGATGGAATCCGCCTCCTCGCGGCTCATCGCGAAAGGCTTCTCAACAAGAACGTTCAGGTGGTTCTTAACGCACATTATCGCATTCTCGTAGTGAAATGTATTAGGCGTTGCAATATATACAAGATCGATATCCTTCTGTCGGGTCATCTGCTCATAGGTTCCGAGAGCCTTGGCATCGGGGCAATTGGCTTTAACAAACTTATTCGCTCTGGATTTTTCCCTCGAAGCGACGGCAACGACCTTTACGTCCTTAAGATCTCTGATGCTCTCGATCATCTTTGCTGCCATTCTTCCGCATCCGATAATACCGATATTAAACATTTTGTCCTCCTTTTTTCAGAGCTCGATCTTATCGAGCACCGTTGAAATATTCTCGTGGAATACGAGTTTTGCCATTCTGTCAGCGGCAGTAACATCGCGATTTATAATGATCAGGTTCTCGCCTCTGAACTGATACGCCAATGAAGCCGCAGGATTAACGACCAGAGATGTACCTCCTATGATAAGGCAGTCAGCCTCGGAAACAAGCTTCACCGAATTCATCCAAGCATCCTGCGGAAGCCCTTCTCCGTACAATGTAACGTCAGGTCTTATCTTCCCACCGCAGATCTTACATTTGGGGACGGCTTCATCACACTTAAAGATATAGTCTGAAGGATACTTCTTATGACATCTGCTGCAGTAATTCCTGAGTGTCGAGCCGTGAACTTCCTGAACATTAACGCTTCCCGCCTTCTGATGAAGCCCGTCTATGTTCTGGGTAATGATCCCGTCCAACTTCCCCGCTTTCTCCATTTGGGCGAGCTTGATGTGAGCTTTGTTCGGCTCGATTCCCTCGCCGTTCAGTTTCTGTCTGTAGAACTCATAGAACACCTTGGGTTCATCCTCCAGACAGTTTATGGAAAGAAGGTACTCGGGCGTGTATGCGTCAAACCTTACATCGTGCTGGTTATAAAGACCGTCCTTCGACCTGAAGTCGGGAATGCCGCTTTCAGTGGACACACCCGCTCCTCCGAAGAAGACAATATGCTTCGAAGCCTTTATGATCTCGTTAAGTTCTTCGTACTGCTTTGTGTAGTCCAAATCCGATCCCCCTCTCAAATCATCTGATCAACAGATCATTCCTTAAACTTATCCTGCCAGGACTTGATCAACGCCTCGTCATCAAAGTAATTGATCCTCATTGCATTCTTGACACTTGCGAGCGTCTTGGCGGCCTCCTGCCTTGCCACATCCGTACCCTTCTTAAGAACATCCACAACATAAGGGATATCGTTCTGAAGTTCGGCTCTTCTCGCCCTGATGGGAGCAAGCTCGTCTTCGAGCACGTTGATAAGGAACTTCTTGACCTTAACGTCGCCTAAGCCGCCCCTCTGATAGTGTTCCTTCAACTCATCGAGACTTCTGTGCTCAGTATCGAACTTCTCAAAGTGCTCAGGCTTCGCGAAAGCATCGAGATAGATAAATACGGTATTTCCCTCCAAAGATCCCGGATCTTCGACCCTTAAGTGATTCGGGTCAGTGAACATCCCCATAACCTTCTTCTTGACTACATCTGCAGGATCGGAAAGATAGATGCAGTTTCCGAGAGACTTACTCATCTTTGCCTTACCGTCAGTTCCGGGAAGTCTGGAGCAGATCTTGTTATCCGGTACGAGAGCCTGAGGCTCTACCAGAGTCTCGCCGTATGTCGCATTGAATTTCCTTACTATCTCACGGGCCTGCTCGAGCATGGGAAGCTGATCCTCACCGACAGGTACCGTCGTTGCATTAAATGCCGTAATATCGGCGGTCTGACTTATCGGATAACAGAAGAATCCGACGGGAATGGACGCCTCGAAGTTCCTCATCTGTATCTCTGATTTAACGGTAGGATTTCTCTCGAGCCTCGACACCGTAACCATATTCATATAGTAGAACGTAAGCTCGGTAAGCTCCGACAGCTCAGACTGAATAAGTATATTGGACTTCTCGGGATCTATGCCGCACGACAGATAGTCCAGAGCAACTTCGATTATGTTCTCCCTGATCTTCTCGGGATTATCAACATTATCCGTCAATGCCTGCGCATCGGCGATCATTATAAATATCTTCTCGTATTCACCCGAATTCTGAAGCTCCACGCGCCTTCTCAAGGAGCCGACGTAGTGCCCCAAGTGAAGCTTTCCGGTAGGTCTGTCACCGGTCAGGATTATCTTGCTCATAATACCCTCCGAAATAAAACAAAAGTCCCTTTATTTTAAATAATAAAGGGGCTTTTGTAAACGATTATGCATTGCTGACTCATTCGAGGAGCTGATACATCGAATCCGCATCTTCTTTTCTTATGGAAGGCAAAAGGGACAGAACCCTGAACCCGACTTTACCGTTACCGAACTCGATCGTGACCTCGTCCCCGACTTTAAGCCTTACCGACGGTTTGGCAGGTCTTCCGTTCACGGTAACTCTCCCCGCGTCGCAAACATCATTCGCGACCTGTCGTCTTTTTATGATACGCGAGACTTTGAGGAATTTATCAAGTCTCATTCCCTCTTTACCGTCAGCCATCAGTTACCTATCTGCTTTCTGCCCTTAAGGGCACTCGCGAGAGTAAGATCATCTGCAAATACTATGTCGGACCCCATCGGAAGCCCGGATGCAAGACGCGTAACTTTGATCCCTGACGGACCCAAAAGCCTCGCGATATAAAGAGCGGTTGCATTGCCCTCAGCGGTCTGGTTGGTCGCTACGATCACTTCCTTGATCTCCGGGTGCTCCGTGAGCCTTCCGAAAAGCTCCGTGAGAGTAATATCATTCATATTGGTATTCTTGACCGGATCATAGACTCCGTGAAGAACATGATAGAGTCCGTTGTACTCATGCATACGTTCAAATGCGGACACATCCCTCGGAGTCTCCACCACGCATACTATGCTCCTATCCCTCTTGGGATCTGAACAGATCGGACAGGGATCACTGTCGGTAAAATTCTGACAACACCCGCATTTTTTGGTAAGCTTCCTCGCCTCGACGATAGCGCCGGTAAGAGCATCGGCTTCCTCCGAAGACATGGACAAAATGAAGAAAGCCAGCTTCTGTGCCGACCTTCCTCCTATACCGGGCAGCGAGCCCAGTTTTGATATCAGATTCTGAACTGACGGGGAATATCTTGCCATATCAGAAAGGCATCTTAACTCCGCCGGTTACTCTGTTCATCATCTCGGCAGACTTTGCCTCAAGCTCGTCATTGGCCTGATTATACGCTGCAGTAATGAGATCAGAGAGCATCTCCGGATCTTCAGGATCGATAACTTCGGGAGCGATCTCGAGGTTGTAGATCTTATGATCTCCGCCGAGAACGATCTTAACCTTATCTCCGCCGGCAGTACCGGAGATCCTTAATTCCTTGATCTCGATCTGAACATTCTCGAGTTCCTTCTGCATCTTCTGAGCCTGGGCCATAAGATTTCCCATATTTCCCATTCCGCCCGGAATTCCCTTGAATCCTTTTGCCATCTTAATAATCCTCCGATCAGGTTTCTTGTTTATTGACTAACGTATTGTACCATAAGGCGCGATATCACTCATCACCGAAATGGATCTCGGCATTGTATCCCGCTTCTTCCAGACTTCTCATAAAATCAGCCGCAGGATCGTTTTCCGGTTCATCCTCGACCGATATCACCGGAACGGGCTCCCCCGGATGCTGATTCATATAAAGCCTCTCGACATTTTTGAACTGAACATCCGAGCAGACATAGACCTTGGAAACGCCTTTGAACTTAGACTTAACAAGCGCGGACACCTGCTTGAATCCGGGGTTTCCTGCCGCACCGGCACTACTGCCGCCGTCTGCGATTATATAGGCCCCTTCGGCGAGTATCTTCAATCTGGCATTCTCGATAAACCTTCCGAGATTTACATCGGTCTCGAGTATCTGAGACTTGATCTCAAGCCATTTCTGCCTTGGCGAAGAATCCGGTGCGGGATTTTTGGACTTGACTATAGGAGACTTCTCGACAGCTGACGTCAGCCTGGTCTTACGGGTCTCGCCTATACGGCCGGTCGGAGCCTGAAGTTCCTTCTCATCACCGAATGAGAGTTCTTCGGATGCTTGAACCTTCGGCTCTTCGGAAGTCTCTTCCTTCATAAGCTCATCTAAGTCTATATCATCCATTACCGAATCAGACAGATCGGCAAATATGCCTGCCTTAGGCGCTTCGCCCGTATCATCGTCGTTAAATACAAGTCCTATCTGATTCTCGAGAGGTTTGTCTTCCTCATCGATCTCATCTTCGGAAGGCACTTGCTCCCCGCCCGAAGGGAAAGGCACGTCAGAGGGTTCATTCACGGGAGGAAGCGGCTCTTCGGGTTCTGCCGAAGAAGGCTCTTCCTTAATATCTTCCTCTTCTTTTGCCGGTTCTTCCGTAACAGTCTCTTCCTTAGGTCTTGCTATTGGAGGAAGATCCTCATCGGTCTTCGCCGTATCTTTCTTGAGAGCCTTAAGTTTTTCCAACGCCCCCGTAAGATCCGGTATTTTACTCTCCGAACGCTCAGGCGCCTTAGCCTCATCTTCATCCTTCTTCTCTTCTTCGGAAGGTCCGGCCGGAACAGGCGCCGCTTGATCTTTACCGTCGTTTCCCTTCGAAGGATCTTCAGAAACAACGGTCTCGGATATCCTACGCGCGGCTTCGGCCTGAAGCTTCGAGAAGTCGGGAATGACCAGGGGCGCTTCTTCCATACGAACCTTGCGTCCGCAAAGCCTTAACATGGTTATCTCGAATGATGTCCTTACCGAAGGGGACCACTTTAACTCCGACACGGCTTTGGAAAGCGAATTTATAAATCCTACCAGAGTCTGTGAATTGGTAAGATTAGCGATCTCATACATTCTCTTCAGCGTCTTGGCCGAAGCAGGGATCAGGCGTACGGGATCGGGAACCACCCTGACGATGAGAAGATTTCTGAAATAGTCGGCAAGATCCAATGTAAACTGGAGAAAATCACGTCCGCTGTCAGACAATTCCTTACACTTTAACGGAAGCACATCGAATCTTCCTTCGATCATGACAGTCGCGAAGTCCGCCACAAAATCGATATTCACCGTGCCGGTCATCTCTTCGATTGATTCGGGTGTTATAACAGATCCGGAAGCCATGGCCGAAGCCTGATCGAGATATGAGATCGCATCTCTCATCGCACCGTCACTTAAGGAAGCGATAAGTTCCAGAGCCTCTTCCGACGCATTGATCTTCTCATGATCGCAGATATAACGCAGCCTGCTCTTGATGGAACCTACGGATATACGCCTGAAATCGAACCTCTGACATCTGGACAGGATGGTCGGCGGAATCTGGTGAGGCTCAGTGGTCGCGAATAAAAAGACTGCATGAGCGGGAGGTTCCTCCAAAGTCTTCAGAAGTGCATTGAAACCTTCTGTCGTTATCATGTGAACCTCGTCGATTATATATACCTTATACTTTGTTCTGGAGGGTGCGTAATTAACTTCTTCACAGATACTTCTTATGTTATCTATACTTCTGTTGGAGGCCGCATCGATCTCAATGACATCCATCAGGGAACCGTCAAGTATTCCTTTACAGACTGCACATTTATTACAAGGATTCCCGTTCTCGGGATTCTCGCAGTTGATGGCTCTGGAAAAGACTCTGGCTATAGATGTCTTACCCGTACCTCTTTGTCCGCAAAACAGATAGGCGTGTCCGATCTTGCCTGTCTGAACGGTCTTCCGTAAAGTGGCCACAGCAGCTTTCTGCTCTACTATCTCATCGAAATTCTGCGGACGGAACTGTCTGTAAAGAGCCTGGTATTCCATATAATCCCCCGTAAATCAAAAAGCCCGCACTATCTGAACTGCAGCCGGACAGGCACCCTCGCGGCACAAACGAAAATCCGCTTACTGCTGCTTCCTTCCGGACCTGACAGGGTTCACGGGATCGAATTGCACGAGACCCGACCCCGGCCACAGCTCACATAGTGCGAACTGTGAATCATTTTACCATACTTTGAAAATTTATGCGTCAGTCTTCATCATCTTCCTGATCACCCGCATAAGAAGAGCCGATCCCGAGGATCCTGTCGGATTCTTCATCGTCGATTGAAGCGATAGTACCCATCTTCCTCTTCATTATCCTTGCCCGCTTCTGAATATCCTGCGCAGATTCGGACGCCTTCTCGATCCTCTTCTCCATCTGATCGGCAGCAGCCTCAAGCTTATTGATCTGTGTCTTGGCGGCTTCCAGGATTTTTCTTATCTCCTCGCTCTTCCTGTTGAGAGCCATATGTCTGAAGCCGATCGATATGGTATTAAGAAGAGCCATTATCGTAGTGGGGCCGGAGATCATGACCCTTCTGCTCTGACAATAATCCGTCAGTCCGTTGATCCTTAACACCTCGGCATAGAGACCTTCAGTCGGAAGATACATAATGGCGTAATCTGCGGTATTGGGAGGATCCAAGTATTTATCGCTTATCGAATTGGCCTCATTCTTTATCCTGTCGCGAAGCTCGTTCCTGGCCTCTTTAAGTGCCTCCGGATCGGCATTCTCGGACGCTTCGGCGATCCTGTTATAGATATCGGCCGGAAATTTGGCATCGACAGGAAGATAACAGGTGTCGGTCCCGTCTTCCCCATCCCGCGGCAGAAGTATCGCGAATTCAACTCTGTCTGAGGATCCTTGCTTCGTAGCGACATTCTCCTCATACTGTCCTTTGGCAAGAGTCTGCTCGAGGATCCTTCCGAGCTGAACCTCTCCCCAGTTGCCTCTGGTCTTCACATTACTCAAGGTCCTGTTAAGATTTGTAACTCCGGTCGACAATTCCTTAAGTTCTCCGAGACTTCGGTAAAGGTTCGCCATCTGCTCTCCGACCTGTTTAAAGTTAGAATCGAGCCTCTCATTTAAGGTCTTATCGAGCTTCTCATTGACGACCCCTCTGATCTCATCGAGCTTCTTCTCATTCGATTCAGTCATTGCCACTATCGATGTCTGCAGAGTCTTATTAGTCTGTTCCTGCATATTGAGAAGCGAATCACTGACGGATTTCTGCATCCCCATGATGATCTTAGTCTGACGGTCAGATGCCGCGGCCATCTCTTCCCTTAATATCTTAAAGGACTCCCTCTGCGTCTTCTCAAAGTTCGCGATCCCCGCTGCCTGCTCTTCCCTGTTGGACCGCAAAGAATTGGTGACGGTATTGATGATCCCCTGAGTCTGCGCCTGGGAATTACGGCTTTGTGCCTCGAACCCGGCAGTGATATTCCTTACGGCGTCATTATTCTGCTCGAGCTTATCGGAGAGCCTCTCCAAAGCCTCAAGATCCTTGTCATCGGAATAGAGGCCGTTAACCCTCACGATCAGTACTATAAGTAAAACAATTATCAGAACCGACATGATCAAAACTGTATAATCCGGCATAAGCACCTCCTGTCGGCATTTATGCTACTACAGGCGCTGTACCTTTATTCGGACATAATAAGAGGCACGAATAAGGATTCGTGCCTTGAAAGGAGGGTGTTATGAAGTAAGGAACATTATTGTTGTTACGAATATATCTTATCACCCGAATTGTTTACTTTCAGGGATAAAAAAGGCAAAATATAGGCAAATGGAACTCGAAGGCAGAACATATAAAGGAAACAGACTCCTTAAATTAAAACAGATTAAATACGAAGACCCGAATGTAAGCTTCTCGAAGGAGCTTTCCGAGGCTATTATCCTGCTGTGCAGAGAAATGGATGTTCCCGTTCCGATGTGGATGAAGAAGAATACGCATGAATTCGCGGCATTTCATCAGACCATATTCTTTGATGAACAATATCCGGAAAAAGTAAAATTCGACAGTTTTCAGATTAAGATGATAAGGTGATCAGGAACCTGTTGTCCTGAAGATGATCTCGCCGGGATAGACCATATCGAGCTGAGATCTGGCGACACTCTCTACATAATCGGCATCTCTTCCCGCTACGCCTCTGGCAAGTATATTGTTGTTGCGGTCTTCGAGAGCAGTCTTCTGTGCTTCAAGCGCAGCCTTCTCCTCTTCGAGCCTGATCCTTGCCATGCGAACGTCGTAATACTTAGTGGCGCAGAGAACGACTACCACTACAAAAGCTATGCATATCAGCGTCATCGTAAGAGAAAAACCGCCCGATTTACGGCGGAGTCTCTTTCTGCCCGTTTGTCTGTTCACATTCTCGCTCATATCGCTATTGTAGATGAAATACCCGTTTCTTTTAAGACTGCCAAATGCTTTTTAACGATAATGTAATCTTATGTTAGAATCGGGACATGAAGACCAAACAGACTGATCCCGCAAAGTATCCGGTGACTTTTAAAGACGATACCATCACCTGTCGCATCGCTTTCGACGGGGGATTTTATGAGAAATTCCCCAAGGAGGATAAGACTTATGCGGATCTTTGTAAGGAAGGTATCCGTAAATACTGGTCAGAGGGAGGTTTCACGATCGAGCTTATCGAAGTTCCCAGAGACGATCCTCAACCTCACATCAATGTCGTACCCGCCAAGCTCACAAGCACTTCATACGTAATGAGCCGTTGGTGGAGATGGGGATGGGGGCTGTTCAGATCGTCATTTCACCCGGAATCGGTCATGATCAACTGGTCCAGAAAACACCCCGGTAACATTCATCTCAATTTAAGAAGCAAGTCGAGCGTCGATTGGTTTATGAGGGTATCCGCTCACGAATTCGGTCACATATTGGGACTCGGTGATGCATATGCGGCGCACTACAGATTCTATTATGAAGCCCCCGGGACCCGAGACTATATGATGAACAGCAACAGGAAAGTAAGTCCCGAAGAAGCCGATATGGTCAGGAAAGCACAGGCCACCGGTAAGATGCAGTACTTTCCCATCCGATTCTCCGCCAAAAGATATTTCAAAAAGCTACTGAAGCGCTGAATTCAAGAGTTATTCAACGTTTTTGACTTTTTTGTAAACTGTTGTCATTTTGCACTAAGGAAATTGAAAACACCCTTTTTAAGTTGTAAAATATACCTATCGTTTTAGTACAGAAATGGAGGCCTAATCTATGAAGAAGTGTCCCGATTGCGGAATGGTAATTGCGAACCAGGCGATCAGATGTCCTAAGTGTAAATTCAACTTTGCCGAGAGTGCCGATACAAGCGGAGTTACGGTAGCAGCAGAAGCCGCAGCAGTATCCGCGGCAGCAACAGGAGTCGCATCTGCACCTAAGGGAGCCACAGGCATCCTGCCTATGGTAGATGTCAAGGCCAGCAATGTTGATGAGCTATATAACCAGCTTAAGGCAGCGGTCATCAAGAGGAAGACGGAGTTTGATCACTTTATCGACTTCCTCGAGAACAGAACAAACTGGCTCACTGCACCCGCAGAACTCGAAGGACCTTTGGCATGTGAGAAGGGTCTTCTCATCAGAAGCGTAGCGGTTACAAAGCAGCTTCTCAGAATAAAGGATACCATCATGCCTCAGCTTGATGAAGAATCCGCCATAATCATCGGATTGTTCCACGAAGTAGGTAAGGTCGGAATCGAAGGTAAGCCCTATTTCATCGTTAAGGAAGCTTCCATTCCCACAACGAGCCCCACATTGGGTCTTTCTTTCTCCACACGTATCTCCACAACAGATACTACACCCAAGAATTCCTACTCCATCAATCCCAAGCTCGTTCACATGGATATCGGAGTAAGATCTCTCTATCTCGTATCACAGTATATGCTCTTAAATGATGATGAGGCTCAGGCAATAAGCTATGCTACTAATGTCAAGGCTTTGGACGGCAAGCTCTCGCCTTATACTCTCATCCTCCAGACCGCTTCAGATCTTCAGCGCATAGTATATGAGAATCCCGATACTGTATCCGGCTACAGCTTTACTGTAATCGAACCAAGGTAATTTCTTTCTTTATACTCCATTTCTTTTCCCCGCCGCTTATAATAACGGCGGGGTTTCTGATTAAAGGGGAAATATGGATCATCTTCACGACAGACTGAGAAAATACGTTTCCGAGGATATCACCCCCATGCACATGCCGGGGCATAAGCGTAACCCGGAAATGATCGACACATGTTTCTCGAAGGACATTACCGAGATCAGAGGGTTCGATAACCTTCATGATCCGCACGGTGTTATCAAGGACCTTGAGGAAGCCGCGGCTTCAATCTGGAACGCATCAGGCGCTCTGTTATCGGTAAACGGAGCGACCGCTCCGATACTGTCGGCGATGATGGCTGCCTCATCGCGCGGGAAGATCCTTATAGCCTCCAACTGTCACATATCGGTATGGCACGCACTCGAGCTCTCGGGAGTTGATTTTAAGATCATAGATCCCGACACAGATCCCGGATTTCCTTTCTGTCTCGAGACAGATCCCGTTAAACTCGATTCAATACTTAATGACGATCCGGACATCAGAACGGTCGTCATCACATCTCCGACTTATGAGGGGATCATAAGCGACATCGAGTCCCTGGCACGGGTCGCCCACAGCCATAATGCAGCCCTGATCGTCGACGAAGCACACGGTGCTCATCTGGGATTAAACGAATACTTCCCTGCTTCGTCTGTTGCCGACGTTGTTATCAAGAGCATACATAAGACTCTGCACGCTCCCACACAGACCGCTGTCCTCCTAACTTACTCGGACAGGATAAAACTGTCTGTTCTCAAGCATTATATGGATATATTCGTCAGCTCGAGCCCTTCGTACATCCTCATGGACGGGATCTCATCTGCAATCTATTCCGTTAAAGAAGATCCTCTCATCACAAAGCCTTGGGCAGACGCGCTCAGGAACTGCCGCGATATCCTGAAAAAGGAACTTCAACATCTTAAGATGTTTGACAGGAAAGGTATTGACCCCTCGAAGCTCGTTATCATATCAGGGGGAGTGATCAACGGCAATTCCCTTTCCGACATGCTCCGAAGCGAGAAGATCGAGATCGAAGCTTCATTCGATACGCATATCATTGCCATGACAGGTATCGGAGACACATACAGTTCATTGGAAAGATTTACATCTGCTCTTATAAAGATTGATCGAAGCCTGACCGGAAAGATCGATGAGGCCTTTGATCCGGCAATCCCGGGATCCGGGCTCGAGATGAGCCTTAACATCTCTAAGGCAGTAACCTTACCCCGGGAATCCGTCCCCGTGCGTGACTCGATAGGACGGGTATCCTCATCTTATGTATTTAAGTATCCTCCCGGGATCCCGATACTCATCCCGGGACAAAAGATCACAGCCGACAGAGCCGATCTGTGCGGCAAGGAAGAACTTGAGGTCTTGTCAAATCCATTTAATTGACAACCTTATTAAATATAAAGTAAAATATTCGAAGTAATTTTAAGGGGGAGTTTGATATGTCTAGAATCATCACTATCAACACCCGCGATCTTGGTAAGTCCGCTAAGGAAGGCGGCTGCGGCGAGTGCCAGACATCTTGTCAGTCAGCATGCAAGACTTCCTGTGGTGTTGCTAACCAGGCTTGCGAGAAGGCTTCCTGACAGCAAGGAAACCATGGAATTCAGAGCAAGAGGTCTCGTAATGTAAATTATGAGACCTTTTTACTTTTTTACGGGAGAT
Source organism: Mageeibacillus sp. UBA6980 (assembly GCA_002450095.1). Classification (GTDB taxonomy): domain Bacteria; phylum Bacillota; class Clostridia; order Saccharofermentanales; family Saccharofermentanaceae; genus Saccharofermentans. Next base: position 60,282 of record DJYK01000029.1, read on the forward strand.
TTGAATTGATTCACTGTTATAAATTTGACGATAAGAACATAGTACTCGACATCTTCTCGGGATCGATACACCTCGTGGATGATGTCGCTTTCGACATAATACAAATGTATGAGACACATACAAGGGATGAGATTGTGAAGACCGTCTGTCCCGAATATAACGTAACCGAGCAGGATGTCGACGAATGCATCGGGGACATAGAGGAGCTTAAGGCCGCAGGCAAGCTTTTCGCACCGGACAAGTACGAGAACATAGCGTATGACCTCAAAAAGCGCAAGTGGACCCTTAAGGCGTTGTGCCTTCACGTAGCACACACCTGCAATCTCAACTGCTCCTACTGCTTTGCCGCTCAGGGTAAGTTCCACGGCCAGAGAGGACTCATGAGCTTCGAGACCGGAAAGAGGGCGATCGATTTTCTCATTGAGAACTCTGGTTTCCACAAGAATCTCGATATCGACTTCTTCGGCGGCGAGCCTCTCATGAACTGGGAAGTCGTAAAGCAACTTGTAAGATACGGCCGTTCGATTGAGAAGGACGCCGGCAAGAACATAAGATTCACATTGACGACCAACGGCGTGAACATAACCGATGACGTTATCGATTTCTGCAATCAGGAAATGCATAACGTCGTCTTAAGCCTTGACGGAAGAAAGGAAGTAAACGACCGCTTCCGTGTCGATTTGAAAGGCAACGGCTCATACGATGTTATCGTGCCGAAGTTTAAAAAGTTCGTTGAAGCCAGAGGCGACAAGAGTTACTACATGAGAGGCACCTACACCCACTTCAACACGGATTTTGTCAACGATATAAGGCACATGGCAGACCTCGGCTTCAAGGAACTGTCGATGGAGCCTGTCGTCACCTCCCCCGACTCGCCTTCCTGCCTGACGGAAGAGGATCTGCCGGTCCTGATGGAACAGTACGAAGAACTCGCCCGCGAAATGATAAAACGCAACAAGGAAGGCAACGGTTTTACCTTCTACCACTATATGCTCGACCTGACCTGCGGTCCGTGCATCTATAAGAGAATATCAGGTTGCGGAGCCGGGACCGAATATGTTGCGGTAACGCCCTGGGGAGACCTCTATCCGTGCCATCAGTTTGTCGGAGACGACAAGATGAAGCTCGGAGATATATGGGAAGGGTTCACCGATCACGGCAAGGAAGTAAGCCATGAATTTGCACAGGTCAACTGCTATACAAGAGAAGGATGCAAAGACTGCTGGGCCAAACTCTACTGTTCCGGAGGCTGTGCCGCCAACGCTTATCACGCGGGAGGCTCGATAACCGACATCTATGAATACGGATGCAAACTCTTCCGTAAGAGAATAGAGTGTGCTCTCGCAGTAAGACTTTCTAACCTTAAAGAAGAAGACATTTATGTACCTGACACTGACAGCGAATCCGTCGATTGACCATTACGTCAGATTGCCGGAGAACACAACCCTTAAGATCGGAACTGACGATTCACCGTCAACAAACAGATCCGTAAACGAGCGCTTCGAAGCAGGCGGCAAAGGCATAAACGTCGCGAAAGTCCTGCTCCGCCTTATGAGGGCAACAGGTCAGGACGGCAAAGATGTCGTCTGTACGGGATTCATCGCATCGTTCACGGGGAAGGAGATCGTAAGAAGCATTGAAGCGGAAGGCCTGACCTCAAGATTCGTAGAAGTCCCGGGACATACCAGGATCAACCTCAAGCTCACCGACGGAAACGGCCGCGAGACGGAGATCAACGGCTCCGGTCCTTTCGTAAGTCCGGTCAATATCAATGAACTTACGGACACCATAGCCGACTCGGATCCTGATACTCTTTTTGTATCGGGATCTCTTCCCTTCTCGTCGCCGTCAGAAACATACGCCGACATATTGTCGTCCCTGCTTCAAAGAAAGCCAAATATCCGCGTGATCGCAGACTGCTCCGGAAATGCATTGAGAAACTGCCTTGTCCATAAGCCGTTTCTGATCAAACCCAATGCAAGCGAGCTGTCCGAGATTTCCGGTATCGAATTGGACACTTCATCATCTCCCGAGGTGATCAAAGAAGCCGCAATGAAGTTATCCTCGATGGGAGCGCGTAACATTCTTGTCTCTTGCGGAGGAAACGGCGCATGCCTTCTTACCGAGAGCGGGGATTTTCTTCAGGTTCCGGGGATAAAGGGAAAGACCGTAAGCACGATCGGTGCGGGTGATACAATGGTCGCCTCTTTCATATTTATGCTCGACAGATCAGGCGATCCGTTGAAGGCATTGGAGTTTTCAAACGCATGTGCTGCCTGCTGCGCTTTTACGGAGAGCTTACCGAGCATAGACAGTCTCAAGGATATCCTTAAAGGATTCTCATGATCCAGCAGCCGTCCATCTGAGGCGCTAAATCATCAAAAGTCCAGATCTGTGAAGATCTCGCCGGACTTCCGGGGTCTCTTATCTCATATCCTTCTTCTGAATAGCCGACGATAAGGATATACTGAGCAGAATCGGTAAAATCCCCCGGTCCCATCAGACACATTACGATATTACCGACGTCAAGGTTACGCTCTATCCTGTTCTGATCGGCGCTTATGGGAGTTACATCAATTCCCAGACCTATCGCCCCGTCGCTCATAAGAGACCACGATGTTCCGCCTTCCATCGTATAATTGTTGTTCTCGGCATATGAAGCCATCCATGCAGGATTCATATCGCTGTTTCCGCACAGATACGAAGCGACCATCGACAAGGCAGTCGGGCCGCTCCCGTTCATCGCCATTATTCCGCCGGCATAAGACTTATACCCCCATCTGATATCATATTGGTAGTAGTTCGGCACCCTTAATGTCGTATAGTCGGATGAAACATCTATAGTACCGGGATAATCCGGAGAATCCTGCGTGCCTGCATTTTCAGGATAGTGAAGCACAAAATCCAGCGCATCAGGATTATTGGCAAGAAGATTAACGATCTCGACAGGATATGAGAATACATCTATTCCATGATCAGACGCATATGCCTCTATAACAGCCTGACAATCGCTTACGGTATTCAAAGGATAAGAAGAGTAATCATTATCGGGAGCAGACTCCGTTCCGGTTGCTTCCGGCAAAAAAGGATCGTCAGTGATTGTAACCGTACCGGAAGGCAAAGACTCGACGACAGAAGGATCGGAAGATCCGGACTCCTTTGAAGATAAAACAAGAACCGTTACCACAGTGACTGCGATAAGGATTAATGCGAGCCCGCCTGCTATGTAGAGCCTGATGTTATTTCTTTGATCCATAGATTTATTATACATAAAAAAGGGGCTGTCTCAAAAGT
>DJYK01000024.1:0-2279 GCA_002450095.1 Mageeibacillus sp. UBA6980
AAACTGTTTGACTTTTTATAGGAGATCCATAATATGGTTCTGATATTAGAGTGCATAGTGGTTTGTTTTATTCTTTTTGTTCCGTGCGTGATCGTAATTGCCAACGGGATACATAACGGCGCATTCCTGTTTGAAAGAGACGTTCAGGAACGTGTAGTTAAGATGGGCCTAATAAGCCGCGAGAAACTCAGCCGGAACAAGAATGTCTTTAAGATCACTTCACTTACCTCTCTGATAGCATTTGTAATATGGGCAGTCTACGGTATTAACGGAGCCCGAGGATTCTGGGACCCCTTTCTTCAGATCTATATCCTCGCGATGGCAGAAGGTTTGTTTGACAGATTTTTTATCGACTGGTACTGGGTTGGACACACCAAGGCATGGACTATTCCCGGAACCGAGGACTTGAAGCCCTATATTCCGAAAAAGACTTTGATCATCAAGTGGATAACAGTTATTGTGGGAAATCCTGTAATAGCGGCCGCTCTTGCAGGGATAATGATGCTGTTCGTGAAGTGATTTGTGATTGAACTGCGGTGAAAACCGTATCGTCAATTTCTGCCTTGGCAGCTTGGATATGTACGTTGTTTTGATATGTTTATAAGGAGGTAATTTATGAAGTCAAAACAAAGAATAATGTTTGGGTGTTATGCAATGGTACTTGCTATTATTGGGGACTATCTCCTTGGATACGGCACACTTGGCACAACATCAAATCCGGATGCCTATATGGGCATGTCCTGGAATGTGGTTCCTGATTGGAGATATGCAGTATCATCAATCCTCGGTTTTTTGTGTGCAGCGATGTTTGCCTATGCTGCAACAGAACTAATGAGGGTTATGGAGAACGAATATAATTTAAAGGATTCCAAACTATACAAGCTTTTCAAGGTTGCCAACTGGGGAGGAATTTTGTATTTTGCCTTTATTCATATAGGCATATGCATCCTGCCGGTTGTTTTTAATGCAGGAATGGAAGCAACGGGCGATATTGAAGCATCTGCCGGTATGACGATCAGGGTTCTGAAAAGTGAACTTATTCCATTGTTAGCTGGTTTTGTGGTCTGCGATTTATTTGTGACTATAGGATGGGTTGGAATGGTTCTTAAGAGGATGCTTCCTGTAAAAAAATTGATGATCATATGTTGCCCTGTTTTTGGCGTACTTTTTGGAAACTTTCTTAATTTGATATCAGAGGGGTTGGACTCTGGGACAGAATCACTGGGGTGGCTCATGTTGTATTTAGTTTGTGCACTATCTCTTACAGATAAGAATTTGCCTGAATGATTAACTTCTGACAGTGCCGGCAGGCACTTTTTTGTTGCAAGGAATAACCTCGCGAAAAGGTCTGCCGGCATCAATGAGAAGCTAAGCAACATTTTTGTGCGAATGTGTAGTTTAAGTAACAGAATATGCTGATATTAAATATTGGTTTTGAAAAATGTATCTCGGATAATGCGGATGTGATCAATGAAGATCACTGCGACAAAAGATATGGAGAATATGAAAATGACTAAGACTAAGAATTTTGAGATCGATATGAATAAGTTGGATAACGTTACAGGCGGTAAGGAGATATGGTGGTGTTCTGAGTTAGAGATAGACAGACCATCGTCGGCAGAGTCGAGAAGACCTCAATTGGGAATCGAATTAGAGTCCGGAAGACCTGTAAAGCCACCCGTTGTAGCTTCGGAATCGATTCTTAAAGGGAGATTAATTAATCCAAGAGATTGGTGATCGATCATCGTGATCAATACTAAGACATAAGGCTCGCAGCAATGCGGGCTTTTTCTTTGCTCTGTTACTGCGGCGGACAATTATATGTGCTTCATATGTCGGAAGTTAATAACAGAAGATCTTACGATTCGGATAATGTCATCATATACGGCCATAACATGCGCCATGAGCAGTTTGGATTTGGAAGAAAGGTCATTGAATCAAGAGTACTCATTTCCGTACTGAAAATGTACTTTTGGCAGAAAATCTCGGGTGAAAAAGTGTGAGTGTCGTTTGAAACTTCGGGCGAAAAAGTGTAAACGGATGCCATGTGGGAGAAGGTTCAGATGCAGTATGCGACTTTCCTTAAGGATCTGCCGTATCTTGGCGGGAGTAAGAATACGCATAACGGAACCGCCAAGTCCAGATATAACTGCGATCCCGATCAGCACACATACGCCAACGCAGATATCTGTGACTATTGGATCGAAGCCGATATCCCCTGTAGGGTCCCCTGTTTTTCTCGATTTATCGGCACTTAGAGGGGATTTCAGCCGATATCC
>DJYK01000024.1:2399-2527 GCA_002450095.1 Mageeibacillus sp. UBA6980
ATCCCCTGTAGGGTCCTCTGTTTTACTCGATTTATCGGCACTTAGAGGGGATTTCAGCCGATATCCCCTGTAGGGTCCCCTGTTTTTCTCGATTTATCGGCATCTAGAGGGGATTTCAGCCGATATCC
>DJYK01000024.1:2619-31173 GCA_002450095.1 Mageeibacillus sp. UBA6980
ATCCCCTGTAGGGTCCTCTGTTTTTCCAGATTTATCGGCATTAAGTGGGGATTTGAAGAAAAATTTTCCAAGTATATATACTTTTCCCTTTCTTGCATCGTCTTATAGGTATAGCGATGAGAAAAGGAGGTTTGAGCATGCGCGCAGTATATGTGTTTGATTGCATAATACAAAAAAGGGGGATACTATGAACGGAAATGAGAACACTTCTGATAAACTTCCGTTTTTGACAAGGTTTTTCAGAGCAGTATCTTTGGGGTTGAAGATTCCCCAAAAAAGTGAAAACAGACTTAATGCTTTTATAGAAGAGAAAAGAGGACAAAATGAACAGGAATGATAATATCTTTGATGAATATGTAACGCTCTTGTCCAGGTACAGAGCCGGAGATGAGACTGCATTCGAAGAGATCTACAGAAAGTCTGAGCGTATGGTATATACCGTGTGCTTCGGGATCCTTAAAAACGAAGAGGACGCCTATGATGCCATGCAGGATACCTATATTACTGTCTATAAGAAGTTAGACAGTCTTAAGGATGACAAGTCTTTTGTATCCTGGCTCAAAACGGTTGCGACAACCAAGTCGTTGGATGCATACAAGAAAAAGAAGGGCGATGTCTCTTACGATGATGCTGTTGCCGTGGATGAGAGCCTTCAGCTTGACGATAATCTCGAGACTTTACCGGATGCCTACATTATGGAGACGACCAAGAGGGAGGCTCTGGACAAGCTTATCAGGGAAGTGCTGAGCGACGTTCAGTATCAGACGATACATATGTTTTACTACTCCGGATTCAGCATTGAAAAGATAGCGGAGATGATGGAATGTCCGCCCGGAACAGTCAAAGCGAGACTTAAGTCGGCAAGAGTCAAGATCAAGGAAGGCGTAAAAAAATACGAAAAGGACAACAAGGATGCATTCGCTGTCGCTTCAACGTCAGGTGTTCCTTTCCTTACAAGATTCTTCAATGCGACTTCCGACAGTATCAATTTGCCGATGGGGGATATATCAGCGATTACCGGATCTTCCGAAGGACCGATAAAGGAGACTGCCGTTCCGTCCGCAGCCGATAAAGGCACAAAGAGCGTGAAGAAAGGTCCGTTATCGAATACAGCCTCTAAGGCGCTGCTGACAGGGGTTGTCGCCGTTGTCGTAATAGCGGCCATATTCGGCATTGTAAAGCTTATCAGACCTCAAGTCGACAGTCCGGCACAGACGAGTGTTACCTCGGAAGGAACGCCCACGCCGACCCCGACTCCTGCACCTGTGACTGTCAATGTGTTTGATTATATCGATGTTACATTCAGCGGGATGAACAGACGCGGATCCTGTGATGTTTACATCGACCCCGATATGCCTGTCGAGGGTCTGTCGTTAAGCACGCAGAAGGGAGGCGGTGTCGAAAGGACCTGGGAAATCACGGGTAGTTCAACGGATGAGCCTCAAATAACTATATCAGGTGTCCAGAATGGTGACGAGATCACGATTGCTGTAGTCGGAGATTACGAAGGCTTTATAATCGAGCCTTCCGAGATGACATATGTAGCTGACGGTCTGTCAAGATTTGTAAGTGTGAATGGGTCGGAAACATTTATGTATTGGTTGGATAAAGGGATGCACCTGTTCCCGTTCCCGGAGCCTTCCGTTACCATAGACGACCTTGATACCACAGCAATAAACGATGAACTTGCAGGACACGTCGGATTGGATTATCAGGGACGTGCTTTCCGTTACTACTACTATAATATAGGGGAGGAGTATCTGTCTCTTCTGATGTGTTATACGGATAACGGCGGGGAGTATTATGAGATCGGAAATATCGATTATGAGACCGGCGAGATAACTTGGGAAGCAGATGCACAGTATCCTGACTGGGCGCCTCGTATTACGGTGGACGGCAACGAGGCTCAGACCGGAAGCGGAACATCGGTTCCGAATGTTCATATTGCCGGATTTGATTCAGCAGATTTTATCGTTGAACTCTGGGATCACCGCGATGTTGGAGATAGTTATTCGGATATACAGGATTATTCGTATATCATCAACGATGATACAGTTGAGATCTATATACATTTCTCAAGATATATAGACCCTGAATGGTACGATACCGGTAATTATGATGTCGAAGAGCATTATGACATTGCTTCTATCGATATCAACACGGGTGAAGTAACATGGACCGATGATGTAGAAAATGCACCTGACTGGGCCTGAAGATGAAAGTATAGGTTGAAGAGGTCTTCCGGTATTTTTAAGCGCGATTAGTGTTAGAATTATATCCATGAATGATTACGATATAATAATCTACGATCTCGACGGTACGATCTGGGATTCGATCCCGGTCATCATGCAGTCCTTTAAGCACGCTTATGATGAAGTGTTCGGGTACTGCCCGAGATCAGATGAAGACCTGATGAGCTATATCGGAAGACCTCTGACCGATACTTTCGCGATACACGATGAAGAGACTTCGAGGAAACTTCTCGATTCATATCTTACTTATAATCACATGCTCCTCGGAAAGGATTCCATACCGATGTTCCCGGGGGTTAAGGAAGACCTTTTTATGCTTAAGAAGAAGGGCATACGCCAGGGCGTCGTGACGAGCAAGAGACACGAAGCGGCGGATGTTACGCTTAAGTTTAAAGGACTGTGGGATTTCTTCGACGTGTACCTTTGTAAGGAGGATACGGTCAGGCATAAGCCTGACGGCGAGCCTCTTATAATCGCTGCAGAGAAGGCGGGAATCTCGGATATGAGCCGCGTCCTTTATGTCGGCGATGCGATGCCCGATGCCCTCTGTGCGAAGAACGCGGGAGCGGGATTTGCCCTCGTAGCCTGGTCTTCAATGGATAAGGAAGCGATAATGAAAGCGGCGCCGGAAGGATCGTTCGTGATAGATTCGATCGCGAATATACTGGAGCATTAAAGGTTAAGAACATCTTTCCCGAAGAATTCCGAAGAATGTTTGAAGTTGCGGTTGACAAAATCAAACCTCGCTCATATAATAATCAGGCACGCGGGATTAACTCAGTGGTAGAGTGTCACCTTGCCAAGGTGAAAGTCGCGAGTTCAAGTCTCGTATCCCGCTCCACATTGACCTCGAAGATTCTTCGAGGTTTTTCTTTGTCATTAACATTTGTCCCGGAATATGATAAAAATAAATTCGGGGGCAGTTGAAGTGGATTCAAACAGGCATCATATCGGTAAAGGCATCTTGGCGGCAGTACTCGCGTCTTCTGCGGTATTGTCAGGCTGTTCGTTATTCGATATTAGTGAGCCTACGTTCGAGACTGCCGCGCCTCGTCATTATCAGGCGGGGGACAGTCCGGATACATTATCGGTTACTTTGGAGTCGGTCGATTCCACTGATCCTTCCAATCCTTATATGGCATCGGATTCGCTTGATTTCAGTAATTTTGTTTTTGTAGGTGATTCGAGGACTGTCGGAATGGGACAGTTGCTCGATCTCGAGACTATTGCTGAAGTAGGCGTGGGATACTCCTTCCTTCAGGCTCACTACAATGAGATATTGGAACTTGAAGACTGCAATATAGTCTTCAATCTCGGCGTAAACGATCTGTCACATGTCGACGAATATATCGAGTTCTTCCAGCGCATCCCCGAAGAGTTCGCGTTTGATAACCATCTCTATGTGGTATCGGTCAATCCCACTTCCGGACCTTATGCGAGCATGAATGCCGACATCGATTACTTCAATGTGCAGTTGTCGGACAGCCTGCCGAGTACGATAAAGTGGATAGATACCTGCTCGTTCCTGAGGGAAGCGGGATTCGGTTCTCCGGACGGCCTTCACTATGATCAGCAGACATACGAGACGATAGCAAATCTTATCTACAATAATGTAATGCTCTATCAGAGTTTGGGATACTGATGAAGGGGAAGAACGGTCTTCGGGTATTTATATCGTTGGCTGTCGCGCTGTGCGTCACTTCCTGTGAAGTGGTCGAGGTCGCTCCGGCTGCTGAGACTTCGGATAGTTCTTTTACGGAAAGCGTCAATGAAGTGCCTTCCGAGCCTTCACAGACAGAGGCTCCGATCACGTTCGATCTTGGGGAAAGCAGCGTTAATGAGGATAATTACGATAACTTCACAACATTACTCACGGAGCTTGTTTATGCTTATGAGGATCCCGGGGAAGACAGAAGCGGGATCATAGATGAAATAATTCAGGCTATACGTGATATCGACCCTGCGGACGGTGATATCGCGCAGGCTGTAGCGGATATCTGGGAGGACTGTTTTACGGCCCCTGATGATGAACTTCTGATGGCGGGGACAGACGATGCTTCTTTATCTGATTCGGGGATTCCGGATTCGCCGTCTCACGCGATCGTGATACTCGGGTTTGAGCTTAAGAACGGGCAGATGCAGGACGAGCTTATCGGAAGACTTCAAGCGGCCGCCGTCCTTGCCGAGGCTTTCCCCGAGACATACATCGTCTGCTCGGGAGGCGCGACCGGCGAGAACAACACTTCAGGCAATACCGAAGCGGGACTCATGCGTGACTACCTTATAGAGGAATGCGGGATCACTCCGTCGAGGATCTTCGCCGATGAGGAGGCAATGACGACTGCGGACAATGCGGTAAATACCTACCGGATCCTGCTCGAAAACGACATTCATTCGATCACAATAGTAACGTCTTCCTATCATATGCGCTGGGGGCAGGCCGTCTACCGCACGGTGGGCGAGCTTTACTTCGATCAGACAGGGATAGAGGTCACGAGTATAGGTAATTTCTGTTTTGATACCGAGCCTTCCTCGGATATTCTCAGGAGAGGCGACAGATTTGCGGCGAGGCAGATCGGACAAATCATCGGCATTCCCGAAGATTTCTTACAGTCTTTACCATCGCTTTACTGATATAATCTGCTTATCAAAACAAACGGAGGTAATGATCATGGCAGTAACAGCTGTTGATAATGATAACTTCAAGACTGAAGTCCTCGAGTCGGATATGCCGGTTCTCGTTGATTTCTGGGCACCCTGGTGCGGACCTTGCAAGATGCTCGGACCGGTGATCGACCAGATCTCGGAGCAGTACGGCGATAAGCTCAAGTTCTGCAAGTGCAACGTCGACGATAATACAGATCTCGCTGCATCCTACGGTGTATCGAGCATCCCGGCAGTCAAGATATTCAAGGACGGACAGATCGTATCCGAGTCACTGGGCTTCAAGCCCCTTCCGGCGATCAAGCAGTTTATTGACGGCGCGATCGGCTGATCAGTTCTTGAAATTCGGAAGCAGTTCGTCGCCGGAGGCATCGCCCTCCTGAACGAACGCATTCGTCTGATCGAGTAATGAGAGATAATCTGCCGCGGCGGCATAATGCCCATGCGGCAGTTTTCTTTTGAGAAAATCCGGAAGGTGCATGTCCTTGTACTTGTATTCGAGGGGTGTGTATTGGTTCATAAGGCTGATATAGATATCATTCCCGAACTTGCCGCACAGATAGTCCAGGATCTTCTTCGTATCGAACAGCTTCCCCGGGAGCATCAGGTGTCTTACGATCATTCCCTTACGCATTATTCCGTCGTCTCCGATCACAGAGGGTCCTGTCTGACGGAACATCTCGTCCAATGCTTTACTGCATACTTCAAAGTAGTCCGGAGCGCCCGCGAGCCGGCCTGACAGTTCGGGCGAGAAGAACTTCATGTCGGGCATATAGATATCGATAAGTCCTTCGAGGGTCCTTAGTGAATCAACGCTCTCATATCCTCCGGAATTATAGACAACGGGGATCTTAAGACCGTTTCTCTTTGCCGTCTTTAACGATTCTCTGATGCTCGGTATGAAGTGGCCTGAAGTAACGAGGTTAATATTGTGAGCGCCCTGAGACTCCAGATCGAGATATAGATCCGACAATTCTCCGGGCGCGTATGAGGTTCCTTTGGAGGTGGGACCTCTTGATATGTCGAAGTTCTGGCAGAAGATGCACTTTAAGCTGCATCCTTCGAAAAACACCGCGCCGCTTCCTCTGACGCCTGTTATCGGCGGTTCTTCGCCCTGATGGAGCATATGGATGTTAACGACCGGGTCAGGTCCCGTTCCGCAGTATCCGCGTTCGCCGTTAATCCGGTTCACCCCGCATTTTCTCGGGCATATTAGGCAGTTTTCATATTCCGAAGTCAGATTTAAGTCGCGCATATGTCAATTATAATATATAGAATCTCGCTTACTAAGTGTTAAAATCTAACGTGGTAAAAAAGGAGGTCGTAAGAGTATGCACGAAGAATGCGGTGTATTCGGTATATATTCGCATACGGCGGATACCGGGATATCCAATGCCTGTTACTACGGCCTTTTCGCTTTGCAGCACAGAGGACAGGAGAGCTGCGGCATCGCAGTCAACAACGACGGGACCATAACCTGCATGAAGGACATGGGACTTGTCGGAGATGTATTTACTCCCGAGACTCTTGATAAGCTTCAAGGCACCATCGCGATAGGTCATGTAAGATATTCCACGACGGGCGCGAGCACCAGAGAGAATGCACAGCCCCTCGTTACTCACTACATTAAAGGCACGATCTCCATTGCTCATAACGGTAACCTCACCAACTGCATAACGCTTAGAAAAGAGTTGGAGGATAAAGGCGCCATATTCCAGACGACAGTCGATTCCGAAGTCATCGCATATCTCGTTGCTAAGGAGAGATCCGTGTCACCTAGCATAGAAGCCGCGGTGGAGAATACGATGAGAATGATCGAAGGCGGATACGCTCTGCTCGTAATGTCTCCCCGTAAGCTCATCGCCGCCAGAGATCCTTACGGATTAAAGCCTCTCGTTATGGGAGACCTGAACGGCGATACCGTATTTGCTTCAGAGACATGTGCTCTCGATGCGTGCGGCGCTTCGTATGTAAGGGATGTGGAACCCGGTGAGATCGTTATCGTGGACGAAGAGGGGATCCGCTCCGTAAAGACAAAGGCGAGACGCAGGGCAGGCTGTATATTCGAGTATATCTATTTCGCGAGGCCCGACAGCGTTATCGACGGGATATCGGTCTATGAATCGAGGATCAGGGCCGGAAGGCTTCTTTATGAGCAGCACCCTGTCGATGCCGATATCGTTATAGGGGTACCGGAATCAGGTCTTGATGCCGCTCTGGGATTCTCCGAGGCATCGGGTATCCCGTATGTAAAAGGCTTCGTCAAGAACAGCTATATCGGAAGGACATTTATAAAGCCTTCTCAGGAGCAGAGGGCGAATGCCGTAAGGATCAAGTTAAATCCCATAAGCTCCTCCGTAAAGGGCAAGAGAGTCGTAATGACCGATGATTCCATCGTGCGCGGTACGACGATCGCCAATATCGTAAAGCTTCTGAGACAGGCAGGAGCCTCCGAGGTCCATGTCAGGATCTCATCCCCGCCGTTTCTTCATCCCTGCTACTACGGGACCGACGTTCCTTCAACGGATAACCTTATCGCCTGCAGGCACAGTATCCCTGAGATATGTAAGATCATCGGAGCGGATTCTCTGGGTTATCTTGATGTCGGAAGCCTGTCCTCTATGCTCGGAGTCGAGAACGGGGAGAAGTTCTACTGCGATGCATGCTTCACGGGAGATTATCCCAACGCCGATACCGGAATAGACCTGATGGAAATGAATTAAGGCAGATTGGTTAAATGCGCAGACACGAAGGTAAACGTAATCAGATAAAGGTTCCCGAGAGGATCAGGAAAGAACGTAACAAGATCGCCGCGAAGTCGTTGATCGGACTATTGATCGCAGCGGTATTTCTTATGGGCGCGTATATGCTCTACAAGCGCTATCTTATATCGAAGATCATATCTGAGGCTACGATCGAAGCGGGTTCTCCCATCGATGTCAGTCTGTTCGTATCTGATCAGTTCGATGAATCGGGATTCATAACGGATGTATCCGGAATTGATACCTCGATACCTGCAAGTTACGGACTTAAGGTAAGAGGAACGGATCACCGGATAGAAGTATCGAGGGACGTTATCCTGAACATAGTCGATACCACGGCTCCTTCGGCGACTCCCGTTCCCCAGACTGTCTATATCGATGAACTTCCCGCTCCCGAAGATACCGTAACAGGAATAACGGATCTGTCCGCGGTTACGGTCGAATATGCGAATATAATGCCCGATCTTCTCATGAGCGGAGAATACGATGTTCAGGTCAAGCTGACTGATTCATACGGAAACGAATCGATTATCGATGTTCCGTTTACGGTAATAGACGATCACACGGCTCCGGTCATTGAAGGCGCGGAGGACTTCGAAGCCTTTATCGGGGAGGCGATCTCATATCTTGACGGCGTAAGCGTAACGGATGATTATGATCAGAACCCCGTGATAGAAGTCGATACTTCCGGTGTGAACGTGACCGAAGAGGGGTACTATCCCGTTACCTATACGGCGACCGATGAACACGGCAACGCGTCGTCGGTAACCGTAACCCTGCACTTAAGGATCAGGCCAGAGAGATACTATGAGCCCGAAGAGCTCTATGAACTCGCGCGTCAGATCATAGAAGATAACGATATCTGCGATGACTCCATGTCCGATATGGAGAAGGTCTTAAGGATAACCGCCTGGGTAAGCACGCATCTTCACTATATGATGGATTCCGATAAGTGCGATTGGACTGCCGGTGCGTATGACGCGCTTACGACCATGTATGGCGACTGCTTTAACTATATGGCTATGTGCCGTGCGATGTACGGTGCAGAAGGCATCGAGAGCATCACCGTCGAGAGATATCCCATTAACGTATCGAGCCATTACTGGTGCCTCGTTAACGTTGACGGCAGATGGTATCACTGTGATGCCTGCGTATTCTTAAGCATGACCGACATCTCATACATAGTCCTGTACACCGATGACGAGCTCGATCCTTATAACAACAGTTACGATCCCGAGACTTTGCCCGAAGATATTACCGTCGCGACGGAATCCGTACAGGATCTGCTCGATTACGATAATCTGACGGTCAGAAGCGAGGTCGAAGAATGAAGAACGTTATAAGGAATCTGATCATAGGATTGGCGGCGGGTATAGTCGGAGCCGCTGTCGGCGTCGGCGCCTTTATTCTCGCATATAACAAGTCGGAAGGCGCTAAGATTAAATCCGAGGTTGTAATGGAGACAGGATCTCAGATCTCATTCGAGAACTTCTTCAGTGAACCGGTTCCGAAGTCTCATTTCTATACTGACGTATCTGCGATAGATACATCGGTTCCGGGTTCTTACAGGATACTTGTACAGTATTGGAGATTCCGTAAGCCCGTCATACTCAATATAGTTGATACCACCGCTCCGACAGCCGAAGCCGTTCCGCAGACTGTCTATACCGGCAATCTTCCCGAGGCTTCTTCAGTCGTAACGAACGTTTACGATCTGGCGCCGGTCACGATCGAATACGTGGGCGAACCGGATGTCTCGACAGGCGGTGATTATGTATTCCAGGTATCGCTCGAAGATCCTTCGGGCAACAGGACGATAATCGACGTTCCGTTTACCGTCGTAGACGATCACACGGCTCCGCTTATCTACGGCGCTCATGATCTCGAAGGTTTTGTCGGTGAGAATATATCCTATCTTGACGGCATAACGGTCACCGACAATTACGATGAGAATCCTACTCTGGTCGTAGATAATTCCCAGGTCAATAACCGCATATCTTCGACCTTCCCGGTCACATATATCGCGACGGACGGCAACGGCAACTCCACATCCGTGACCGTCAATCTCACACTTAGAGTAAAGCCCGACCGTTACTACGATCCCGAGATCGTTTACGATATGGCAAGAAGAGCGATCGAGCAGAATAATATCTACGATGAAGATATGACCGACGTTCAGAAGGCATTCAGGATCTTCAACTGGGTACACAACAACATCCACTACATCGGAACATCCGATAAGTCCGACTGGACCGTAGGTGCTTTCGACGGCTTCTCGACGAATCAGGGTGACTGCTTCACTTATTATGCGGTCTGCCGTGCGCTCCTCGATGTGGCGGGAATCCCAAATATGTTGGTCGAGCGCTACCCGATCACATGGTCGCCTCACTACTGGAACCTCGTTAAGCTCGACGGCATGTGGTATCACTGCGATGCCTGCTACGCTTACTACCATGAAGGCTATTACTTCATGTATGCCTATAACGATCTTAACCACAGCGATCACGGCTATGATGAGAGCGTATACGGACCTGAAATCAATATCGCACAGGATTCCGTTCAGCAGTATGTTAACTACGGAACACTTGAAGTGGAGGGCTTCTGATGAGAAGAACAGTTCTGGATTATCTCGACGAGACGGCGGCTCGTCTTCCCGATAAAACGGCTTTTTGTGACGAGAATACGAGTCTGACCTTCGGCGAGCTTCGAAGTCAGGCTCGTAAGGGCGGAAGCGCTCTGATCGGAAGCGGCATTACGGGGGAACCGGTTGCGGTTTATATGAGTAAGACGCCTTCCGAGATCGCTGCGTTCATGGCGTGCCTCGAGGCAGGATGCTACTATGTTCCGATCGATGATGAGATGCCGAAGATGCGCATAAAGCTGATATTCGAGAATCTTCATCCGTCATCCGTGATCTGTGATGAGAGTACACGGCAGAGCGCGGAAGGATTCGCAGACGGCGCGAAGATCCTTTTGTGGGATGATATTAATAAGACCCCTGAAGATCAGGAAGCGCTTGACGGATTAAGAAGCCGGATGATAGACACGGATCCGTGCTATATCATGTACACATCGGGTTCTACCGGTATCCCCAAAGGCGTCGCGGTCTGCCACAGAAGCCTGATCGATTATATCGAGAGTTTCTGCGACGTGATGAAGTTCGATGAGGATACCGTGTTCGGTTCACAGACGCCTTTCTACTTTGACGCATCCCTTAAGGACATCTATCCCACGATCAAGACAGGTTGTAAGACCGTGATCGTTCCTCATTCGCTTTTCATGTTCCCGGTAAAGCTCTGTGAGTTTCTCAATGAATACAAGATCAACACGCTTTGCTGGGTAGTGTCCGCTCTGACGATGATATCCGCTTTCGGCGCGCTTGACGATACCCCGCCGAAGTACCTTAAGATCGTGGGATTCGGAGGCGAGGTCTTCCCGATCAAGCAATATCGAAAGTGGAAGAAGGCTCTCCCCGACGTCCGCTACATCAACCTTTACGGGCCTACGGAGACCACGGGCGTATCGATGTATTACGAGGTCGACCGTGACTTCGAAGATGACGACGTGATCCCTCTCGGAAAGCCATTCGAGAACGTGGACATCTTCCTTCTCGATGAGAACGACCACCCCGCGGATGAGGGTGAGATATGCATGAGAGGAACATGCGTGACGCTCGGTTACTATATGGATAAGGAGAGGACGGATGCGGCATTCGTTCAGAATCCTCTTAACGACAGATATCCCGAGCTTATATACAGGACAGGAGATATCGCGAGGCGCAATGACAGAGGCGAGCTCGTGTTCGTCTCCCGTAAAGACTTCCAGATCAAGCACATGGGACACCGCGTTGAGTTGGGCGAGATAGAGGCTGACGTTAATTCCATAAAGGGGATAGTAAACTCTTGTGCCGTTTATCTTAAGAAGAAAGACAGAATTGAGTTATACTATGAAGGCGGGCCGGATGAGAAGGAACTTCTTTCCTATCTCAAGGAGAAGCTTCCGCGCTATATGGTCCCCACAAAGGTCCATAAGTTAGAACGGCTTCCGCTCACGCCTAACGGCAAGACGGACCGGAAAGGCCTTACGGCAATGTCCGAAGGTAAATGATCGAGACAAGGAGAGAACAAAAATGGATGAACTTATAGAGATCTTACAGGATCTGCACTCTGATGTTGATTTTGAGAACTGCACGACCTTGATCGACGACAAGATCCTCGACTCATTCGACATCGTATCCATCGTGTCTGAAGTCAACGACAGATTTGACGTCGCTATCCCCGCGAAGGAACTCGTTCCCGAGAACTTCAATTCCGCCAAGGCTTTGTGGGACCTCATCCAAAGACTTGAGGAAGACTGATGCTCTTTACCTCTCTTAAGTTTGTAGTATTCATAACTGCGCTTATCGCGGTCTATTATCTGTTTGTTCCCCGTCACGAGAGATGGGGACTGCTTTTGATAGCATCACTGGCGTTCTATTTCTTCGCTGATCCGAGATACCTTATATTCATCGGCGTAACGTCCGTGACGGCGTATGTATTCGCGATCCTCGCGGAAGATTACGGCATTAAGCGCAAGGCATACCTTAAGGAGAATAAAGACTCGTTTGATGCCGAGTCGAAGAAGAAGTATAAGGCGACGACGGCAAGGGTTAACAGGCTTTTGCTCATACTCTCTCTTCTTATCAACCTCGGTATCCTCGCAGTTACCAAGTACACGAATTTTGTCATAGAAACACTGAATAATTTCAGGAATGAACCTCTGTCCTTTGTGAACGTTATAGTCCCGATGGGTATATCGTTCTATACTTTCCAGACGGTATCCTATTCCATCGATATCTCGAGAGGGACGATCAAGGCCCAGAGAAGCTTTTTGAAGTTCCTGCTGTTTGTCTCGTTCTTCCCTCAGCTGGTGCAGGGACCTATCTCAAGATACGACGATCTGTCGAAGACTTTATATAACCCGAAGCATTTTGATCTTAATTCTTTCTGCGAAGGTTTTATAAGGACTTTGTGGGGCTACTTTAAAAAGCTCGTGATCGCCGACAGACTCGTTATCGCGCTTAAGGCTCTGACGGCCGATCCCGATGAATATAAGGGAGCGTTCGTCTTTGTCGTAATGATGCTCTATGCGGCTCAGCTCTACTGTGATTTCACGGGTGGCATCGACATCACCATAGGTATCGCGAAGATGCTCGGAGTGACCGTGAAGGAGAATTTCGATCTTCCTTATTTTTCCAAGAACATCAAAGAATACTGGAACCGCTGGCACATCACGATGGGAACGTGGTTTACCGACTACATCTTCTATCCTCTGTCTGTATCGCCGACGATGCTTAAACTCTCCAAATGGTCGAGGCAGCATCTCGGTAATGCGGTAGGAAAGAGAGTAACGGTTTATATATCATGCTTTGCAGTGTGGCTCGCGACCGGTATCTGGCACGGTGCCGCCTGGCACTTTGTTGTCTGGGGACTTATGAACTTTGTCGTTATAATGGCATCCCAGGAGCTCGAGCCTCTGTATGCCAAGTTCCACGCTAAGTACGGGCTCAAGGATAAGAAGGGATACGAGGTATTCGAGATCGTAAGGACATTCTTTCTCATGAGTTCGCTGAAGCTCTTTGACTGCTACAGAAACGTCGGTCTTACGTTTAAGATGTTCGGTTCGATGTTCATTCCGACGAATATCGGAAAAGTGTTCGGCGGAGAACTTCTGAACTTAGGTCTTACGGGAGGAGATTATCTCGTCGCCGGAATAGCGATAGTTATAGTCTTCCTCGTCAGCTTATATAAGAATCTAAAGGGGCAGGATCTTCGGGAGGAACTCGTGGAGAGATTCCCTTGTTTTGTCCTCTGTTCATCTGCTCTTATAATCGCGACTCTTGTCTTCGGCGCTTACGGCAAGGGCTTTGATGCGTCGCAGTTTATATATAACCAATTCTGACAAAGGAGGAGATCTTATGAGACGACACGAACATACACCGGCACAATATAAGATTTACGTAACCCTTTGTCTTCTGCTTGGAGCGGCCATAACCCTTGGTGCTCTGTTTTTGCTTCAGAAACTCCTTGTGCCTAAGTACCAAAGAGGTGTTGTGGAAGGCTCCATGATAGCGGAATACTATGACAGCACCGAGCCTCACGAGGTCCTGTTCTTAGGCGACTGCGAGGTCTATGAGAATATCTCGACCGTGGCTTTATACCGTGACTTCGGTATCTCTTCCTACATAAGAGGTTCTGCCCAGCAGCTGACATGGCAGTCCTACTATCTTCTCGAGGATACGTTGAGGTACGAGACGCCGGAAGTAGTAGTCTTTAACGTTCTCGCGTTAAAGTACGGCGAGCCCCAGAGCGAGTCCTATAACAGGATGACTCTGGACGGCATGCGCTGGTCCTCATCGAAATGGAATGCGATCGAGGCATCGATGACGGAAGGGGAGAACATGATAGATTATGTATTCCCGATCTTCCGTTACCACTCAAGATGGAATGAGCTCACGCCATCTGATTTTGAATATGTGTTCGACCGTGACAGAGTTACCGTGAACGGCTACTACATGAGAACCGATGTAACGCCTGAAGCGGGATTTCCCGATCCCACTCCTCTTACGGATTACACCTTGCCCGAGACGTCCATGGATTATCTTCAGAGGATGGTCGATCTGTGTCGTGAGAATGATATCGAGATCGTTCTTATCAAGGCTCCGACACTCTATCCGTATTGGTATGAAGAATGGGACAGTCAGGTGAGAGAATTCGCGTCAGATAACCACATTCCTTATATCAACTATATCTATTTAAGAGATCAGATCGGACTTGATATGAGTACCGATACCTACGATGCGGGACTTCATCTGAATCTTTCCGGAGCGGAGAAATTCGCCGATTACATAGGGCAGTACCTTGTCGATCACTACGATCTTACGGATTATCGCCAATATGCGGATGTTGCAAGGATGTGGGAAGATGATATATTATTCTACGATCAATTGCGTGATGCCCAGAATGCCGAGCTCGAACAGTACGGCGATTTAAGATCCTGGGGCGTTAACGCCATAGAGAATTGAAGCGAAAGGAAGTTTTCCATGAATAAGAAATTAGTATCTGTTTTATTGGTATCGACGATGGCTTTGTCTTTTGCCTCTTGCTCCTCTTCGAATGAGGATACTGCTCCGGTAGTTCTCTCCGGCGGGCAGAGTGCAGGGACAAATGAGAGCGCTGCGGCCGGTCAATCCGCATCGGAAGACGCGACCGCCTCTGATTCATATGTATTCACGTATAACGGAGTCGATATCGTCATGAATGCCCCTGCCGACGGGATCATCGAGGCTCTCGGCGACGGATATACTTATTTTGAAGCGCCTTCCTGTGCTTACGAAGGCCTTGATAAGGTTTATACATACAATTCCATCGTAGTCCGTTCCTACACTATGGACGGCGAGGATTACATCGCGGCAGTCGAGCTTAAGGACGATACCGTAGCAACTGCCGAAGGCATCCGCATAGGTTCCACCGAAGACGAAGTAAGAGCGGCTTACGGGGATGACGGCGTTGCGGGAACTTCAGGGATCGAGTACACATTGGGCGACAGCTTCATCTCATTTATATTCGAGAACGGTAAAGTTATCGCCATTACGTATACTGCGATAGTAGAATAACGGAGAATAAACGCGATTACGACCGATTTTGGTCGAATCAAAAGATTTTTTCGCGCAAAGTATTGACTTAATCGCACGAAGCAAGTAATATACTTGAGCGCTTAAGAGCGCCTTATAAAGAAACAAGGAGTATAGTCATATGAAGACATTTGTTGCCACACCCTCAAATATCGAGAGACAATGGCTTGTCATCGACGCTTCCGGTAAGACACTCGGACGTCTGGCTACAGAGGTTGCAAGACTTCTTCGCGGTAAGCACAAGCCCACTTATACACCTTTCGCAGATACGGGTGATTACGTAATCGTTGTCAACGCATCCAAGATGGTTCTCACAGGTAAGAAGCTCGATCAGAAGCTTTACCGTCATCACTCGGGATATCCGGGAGGAATGCGTGAAGTTGATTACAGAACAATGATGGAGAAGAAGCCTGAGATGGTGCTCGAGCTCGCAGTTAAGGGAATGCTCCCTAAGAACTCACTCGGTCGTCAGATGTTCAGAAAGCTTCACGTTTACGCAGGTGCGGAGCACGAGCAGCAGGCTCAGAAGCCCGTCGAGTACACATTTGAGCAGTAATTCGGAGGATTAACAATGGCTTCTAAGAAATCTAACAAAGTATATTTCTACGGCACAGGCCGTCGTAAGGATGCAACAGCTTGTGTTCGTCTTGTACCGGGTAACGGTAAGATCACTATCAACGGTAAGGACATCGACGAGTATTTCGGTCTCGAGACATTGAAGCTCATCGTTCGTCAGCCCCTCGTTGCTACTGATACAACAGCTAAGTTCGATGTTATCGCCAAGGCAATCGGCGGCGGTATCTCCGGACAGGCAGGCGCTATCCGTCACGGTATTGCAAAGGCTCTCGTTGAGGCTGATACGGATGCTTATAAGGCAACACTTAAGTCCGCAGGCTTCCTCACAAGAGATGCACGTATGAAGGAGAGAAAGAAGTACGGCTTGAAGAAGGCTCGTAAGGCTTCACAGTTCTCCAAGCGTTAATCGTTATTGTTATGCGATTACCAAGGCTGTTCCCTTATCGGGACAGCCTTTTTTATGCGATTAATCAGTTTTTGTTTTCACAACAATAAATATATAATGATGATATGAAAACTTTGGTCATAATTCCTGCTTATAACGAGGAGATGTGTATAGCGGACACCGTAAGGAATGTCCGGAATAAAGCCCCGTGGGCTGATATACTTGTCATCAACGACTGCTCGTCTGACGGTACACAGAAGGTCCTTGAGGATCTTAAGGTGCGTCATCTTCGGATGCCCGTCAATCTCGGCATCGGAGGCGCCGTTCAGGCCGGCTACAGATTCGCCGTTCTTAATGATTACGATATTGCCGTTCAGATCGATGCGGACGGACAGCATGACCCTTCATACCTTGAAGCGTTGACTGAGCCTGTCGCAAGCGGTGAGGCGGACCTTGTCATAGGATCGAGATTCATAGATAAGGAAGGCTTTCAGTCAAGTGGAATAAGGCGATTTGGCATCCGTATCCTTAACGGTCTCATAAGGCTCGTGTGCGGCGCTAAGGTCACCGATGCCACGAGCGGATACCGTGCAGTCTCGAAGCATCTCATCAATCTGTATGCCGGAGAGTATCCGACTGATTATCCGGAACCTGAAGCGATCGTCATGGCCAAGGTCAACAAAGCCCGCATCCGGGAGATCCCCGTTGTTATGCACGAACGTGCGGGCGGGACCAGTTCCATTCGACTTTTTAATTCGATCTACTATATGATCAAGGTATCGCTCGCGATCATCTTAAGAAGAATAATCTGACCGGAAGGAGAAAGTGATATGTCATTGACTTTACAGATATCTATGATAGCCGCGGAGTGCCTGTATTTTCTGTTGCTCCTGTTCTTCTTAAAAAAGAAGATGTTCTCTCTTAAATATTCTTTGCTGTGGCTGTTTTCGGGGGTCGTAATGCTCATCCTCACGATCTTCCCGAATCTTCTGCACGCCATAGTTCATCTGTTCGGAGTCGAATCAACAATGAACGGACTTTTCAGCATGCTCATGTTCTTTATCCTTACTCTTATCATGTCTCTTACGGCGATCGTGTCCAAGCAGTCAGAGAGGATCCGTATGCTGATACAGTCGCACGGTCTCCTCGAGGAGAGGATCCGCGAACTGGAGGAAAAGGGCAACGTACAGTAAGGATGACATTACCTTTGTTATCTGCGCATACAAAGAGAGTAAGTATCTTGAGGAGTGTATCCGTTCATTAAAGGAACAGGATATAGCCGTGCACGTGAGGATGGTGACATCCACACCTAATGACCACATCAGAAGATTATCTGACCTCTACGGCATTCCTCTTGATATCAATACCGGTGAATCGGGGATAGCAGGTGACTGGAATTATGCGCTGTCCGTTGCCGACACCGCTCTCGTGACTATCGCCCATCAGGATGATATATATGAACGCGAATATGCCTCCTTCGTCCTCAATGCCGCATCCGAGGCCAAAGACCCCATCATCATCTTTACTGATTATGCGGAAAGAAGAGACGGCAAGATCGTTAAGACCAATAAGATATTAAAGGTCAAAAGGTTCCTGCTTCTTCCGTTGAGACTCAGGATATTTCATAACAGCCGCTTTGTAAGAAGGAGGGTCCTGTCGTGGGGATCTCCCATCTGCTGTCCTTCCGTGACCTATGTCAGAGCAAGGCTCGAAGATAATGTTTTCGACAAGGATTACAAGGTCTCGCTGGACTGGGCCTGCTGGGAGAGGCTGTCGAGGCTTAAGGGCTCTTTTGTCTATATCCCGAAGATACTGATGCAGCACAGGATTCACGAGGGTTCCGAGACTACGAGGCAGATCGTTAATTCCGGCAGGAACAGGGAGGATCTTCTCATGTTCCGTAAGTTCTGGCCTTCTCCCATGGCACGTCTTATCGAGCATTTTTATAAGAGTTCAGAACAGTCGAATAAAATGCTATAATATTTTTTATAATGTATAGAGGTGGCTTACTATGAATAAAGAAGGTCTTGGAGAGTCGGCTGAGGATTATCTCGAGGCGATGCTCATGTTGAAGGAGAAGAACGGTTACGTCAGATCCATTGATGTTGCTTCTCTTCTTAATGTTACAAAACCAAGTGTAAGCAATGCTGTTAAGCGTCTTCGCGAGCAGGGTTATATCGAGACGGATCATTCCAATTTCATCACGTTGACCGAGTCCGGCGACAAGATCGCCAGAAGCGTATATGAGAGACATAAGTCCATTACGGATTTCTTCGTATCGATAGGAGTCGACCGTGCCGTGGCCGCAGCAGATGCATGTCGTCTCGAGCACATCTTAAGCGAAGAGACATATACGGCTCTCATGAATCTTAAGGACAAACTATAAATCCGGTAAAGGAATAATATATGAACATTAAACCCCAGAAAGGCATGCAGGAATATCTTCCGGATGCCGCCTATAAGCGTGACCTGCTCATGAACATCATTCTCGATACCTACAGAAGCTGCGGCTTCACGCGTATCTATACACCTGCTATCGAGAGTGCCGAGAATCTCGACAAGAGCGACGGAGGCGATAACCTCAACCTCATTTTCAAGATACTTAAAAGAGGAGAGAAGTTAGAGTCTGCTCTCTCTAAGACACCCGTCGATGAGAAGGAACTCTGTGACTTGGGACTTCGTTACGATCTGACGCTTCCTTTGTCCCGTTACTATGCCAATAACAGGAACGATCTGCCGTCGCCTTTTAAATGCATTCAGTGTGATAAGGTCTATCGTGCCGAGCGCCCTCAGAGAGGAAGGCTCCGCGAGTTCGTTCAGTGTGATATCGATATCCTGGGTTCAGACTCCATATGCTGCGAGATAGAGCTCATCTCCGTTACATGCAAGGCATTAGGTAAGATCGGCATCGGCAAGTTCTTCGTAAGGGTCAACGACAGAAGGATCTTAAGATGTACTTTAAGTTCCATGGGATTCCCCGAAGACTCTCTCGATACCGTATGCGTCACCTTTGACAAGCTCGATAAGATCGGTGCCGAAGGTGTGGCGGCGGAGCTTCGCGAGAAGGAAATGCCGGAAGAAGCCGTAAATAAACTTGGCGAGCTTATATCTAAGAGCGCCATTACACTTGACGATATGGCTTCCTATTGCGAAGGAGAGGCCGCTGAAGCCATCGCCTCGCTTAAGACGATAATCGACACGTCCAATCAGCTGTCGGATGAATATGACGTTGTTTTCGACCCGTCTCTCGTAAGAGGTCAGGGTTACTATACGGGAACTGTATTTGAAGTCGCGAGCGAGAAGTTCGGAGGCACGGTTGCAGGCGGAGGACGTTACGACGGCCTCATCGGAAGATTTACGGGGGAGCAGATCCCCGCAGTCGGATTCTCCATAGGGTTCGAGAGGATTTTCTCCATCGTTACCGAGAATAACATCGAGCTTCAGGGCAAGAGGACACGTGTCGCTATCCTTTACAAGTCGGAGGATATACTCGAAGCGATCAGGAAGTCTTCGGAACTCGAGGCATCGGCTGACGTTACCCTCATTCTCGTAACGAATCCTAAGAAGACGGACAAGTTCTATTCCCGCGCCAAGAACGCAGGATTTGACGATATCATCAAGCTTAATCTGTAAGCTGGACCAAGCGGAGGGTGTCGATGAATAAAAGAAAGATCGCTTCATGCATAACATCCGGATTCCTTATCGGGACGATGCTCCTTATAAGTTCCTGCTCTTCAAAGCCCGCAGGTGACGGAGCGGAGACGAATGAGACCGAACAGACCGTTGAACAGACTGAGACTTCGGTTCAGGTATTGGATCTTCAGTACGCGGAGATACAACCTGTCGAAGATCAGATATATACGGGAAGCGAGATAACTGTTGTTCCCGAGATAACAATCGACGGAACAGCCTTAAGCGAAGGATCTGACTACACATTATCCTACGATAACAACATAAACATAGGAACGACCGTTGTTACGGTCACCGGTAACGGGACGACCGTCGAAGGCGAGACCTCATTTACATTTAATATCATAACGGGTGATGAGCTCTGCGATTCAGAGGAGAACGCCGGGCTTCTTGCCTTTGTTGACAGGCTTTATGTACATCTGCTCGGAAGGTATCCCACGTGGGATGAATTGACCGATAACGCCAGAAGACTTAGAAGCGGAAGCAGAAGCGGCATGGATATGGTAAACATCATCCTTCAAAGCGATGAATTCGCTGGAAGAGAGCTCGACGAAGTCGGATTTGTCCAGGCTTTCTATCTCGGTGTCCTTAACAGAAACGCCGATGAGGACGGACTGTGGTATAACGTAAATCTTCTCTGGGGAGGAATGGACAGGATAGAGCTTGCTAACGGCATCATGGACGTCGAAGGCGGAGAGTTCGATAATATCTGTGATTCTCTCGGTATCAGCCTCGGTACCGGTTCCGTGGTAGGAGCCGTACCCGTGATCAACGACGGTATCCCTTCGAGTTCATTCAACTACAATGTCGACGGCAGGAGCGTGACCGTCCACAGGAGAGTCTATCAGTATATCCATACCAACGATGACGGTGAGCAGGTCTTTGATCTGGACGCTATGTGTGCTGATTCATCCTATGCACCTTCAGAGTCGGCGAACGGATTCGTTTACGGAACCGGCGTCTATGAATTGTCTCTTATTGACGGTGCCATGTCATTGAAGATCGGCGGAGATGAGATCTCATACTATGAAGATACCGTTGAAGAGGACGAAGATCTGTTCCGTGTAAACGATACGGATACCGAAGTCAGCATCGGCATGGTCGTCATGATCGAATACAGTCTTGAGAGTATTGAATAATGGAAGCAGATATCCTTCTTTACATACAGGAATTCATACGTAACGATATCCTTAACCCCATAATGATCTTCCTTACTCATTCGGGCGATTACGGTATCCTCTGCATACTTGCCGCAATTATCCTTATCTTCATTCCGAAGACCAGAAGGCTCGGCATGATTACAGGCATAAGCATCGCGCTGGAATTTCTCATGAATAACATCATCCTTAAGAATCTCGTCGCGAGGACGAGACCTTACGAGGTAATCGAAGAGCTTGAGATACTCATCGGTCGCCAGCCTGATTATTCGTTTCCGTCCGGACATTCAGGTGTCTCGTTCGCTTTTGCGGGAGCGCTTCTTTTCGCCCTGATATTCGGGATCCCCGGGTTTACGGATAACAGGAAGTATAAGACAGTAACAATACTTGTTCTCATATATGCCACCATCGTTGCATTCTCGAGGCTTTATGTCGGTGTACACTATCCCTCGGATGTAATCGTAGGCGCACTTCTCGGCATCATATCCGGAGTAGCCTCTTACTTTATAGTGAAGAAGCTTTATGAGAGCCGTAAGACGAATAAAGCGGAGAGTCAACACACCTCAGAGCTATCTTCGGATTGAATTATCGCGAGTTTTTATATACAATATGACGGTTACATCAAACGGAGATGTATCGAAGTGGTCATAACGGGGCGCACTCGAAATGCGTTAGCCCTCCGGGGCTCGAGGGTTCGAATCCCTCCATCTCCGCCAAATTTGAAACGGGCGTCGTAAGAAGTCAATATATCAGGGGTTTGCGGGGTTTCTAGTAGTTCACAGGAACACGATTTACCACCAACTTACCACTATTACGACTGATTAGAAGATGTGCCCATTGAACGGTCAGGAAGCGATTCTTGGCCGTTTTTCTTGTCGTTTGACGCTTCGCGACACAAAAGGATACAACTCACGACAAATCACATTGACAAATAACCATATCCCATGATTGGATAATTTAAGTGGTGTAGAATGAAAAAGAGAATAGTATGTATAAGATATTTATAGTGGAAGACGATAAGGGCATAGCTGACGGTATAGCTGCTTGCCTTAAAGTATGGGACATGGAATCCCGTGAAGTTCAGGATTACCGTAATGTCACGGAGGAGATCAGAGACTATGATCCGCACCTCGTGATTATGGATATAACGCTGCCTTACATGGGCGGTTACTACTGGTGCCAGGAGATCCGTAAGACGAGCTCCGTGCCGATCATTTTTATCTCGTCTGCGACGGATAACATGAACATTATAATGGCGATGAATATGGGTGCCGACGACTTCATTCCGAAGCCGTTCGACCAGAGTGTTCTCATCGCGAAAGTACAGGCTCTTCTTCGAAGGGCTTACGACTTCAATAAGGGTTCTTTCGCACTTGAAGCAGCGGGTGCCGTTCTTAACACCAACGACAACACTTTGACCTATAACGGAACGAAGATCGAGCTCGCACGTAACGAGTACAAGATCCTTCTTACACTCATGCAGAACAAGAATAAAGTAGTTAGCCGTGAGAAGCTCATGGAGGCTTTGTGGGAGACGGACAGCTTCGTCGACGAGAACACGCTGACGGTTAATGTCGGCCGCCTCAGAAAGACCTTGGAAGCAGCGGGCCTTAAGGACCTCATCAAGACAAAATTCGGAGTGGGTTACATCCTGGAGGATTCCTGATGAAGCGCTTCGGTGGCTATCTTAGATCCCGCCTGGGAACCATAATTCTGTGCGTTTGCCTGTTCGGCGTGTTCGCTGCTGCGGATCTGCTTTTCGAGGTGGAAACAATAGTGCTGTGGTACCCGCTTATTTTGGGAGCGATGCTGCTTCTTGTTGTGGGTGCGGTGGATTACGTGATGTTTCTTAAGAAGCATAAGGAGCTTTCTTACGGCGAGCTTCCCACACCGAAAAGCTTGATCGAGGAAGATTACCAGAGCATCATCGCGAAGCTTAAGGAAGAAGCCGAGATGAGGGCAAGTTCCGCTTCGCAGGACTACAACAACATGATCGAGTACTACACTGTGTGGGCGCATCAGATCAAGACACCAATCGCGGCGATGAGGCTTAACCTGCAGTCCGAAGACAGCGAGAGTGCGAGGAAGCTTATGGGCGACCTTAACAGGATCGAATCGTATGTTGAGATGGTACTTACTTTCTTAAGGCTCGATTCCGACAGCACGGATTACGTCATTAAAGAGTACGATCTCGATGAGATAATCAAGTCTTCCGTAAGGAAGTTCTCGCGCGAGTTTATCCTGAAGAAACTGACGCTTAATTACGAGCCCGTGAAGTACAAATGCATCACTGATGAGAAGTGGCTCGAGTTTATAATAGAGCAGGTAATATCGAATGCTGTTAAGTACACGTCAGAAGGCGGAGTGCGCATCTATATGGACGAGCCGGGACTTCTTGTCATCGAAGACACGGGTATCGGCATAAGCGCGGAAGACCTGCCACGTATATTCGAGAACGGATACACGGGATTTAACGGCCGCGAGGATAAGCGCGCAAGTGGTATAGGTTTGTATCTATGTAAGAGGATTGCCGATAACCTAGGTCACAAGATAACGGCAGAGTCGACTCCCGGAGTAGGAACGAAGATGATTATCGACGTAAGAGGGAAGAAGCTCGGAGTAGAGTAATTTTCCAAATGTGACAAATGTGTAAGAAGTACGTAAGCAGATTCAATGGAATGGGAAAGAGCGAATTCATACACTTAAGCCATGACAATGAGAAAGGATGAAACAGTATGAATTTGCTTGAAGTTTCAGGAGTAAAAAAGATATACAAGACGCGCTTCGGAGGCCAGTCCGTAGAAGCGTTGAAGAACGTTAATTTCACAGTAGAGAAGGGCGAGTTCGTCGCTATCATGGGTGAGTCCGGAAGCGGTAAGACTACGCTTCTTAATATTCTTGCGGCCCTCGATAAGGCAACGTCAGGAACAGTTATTCTCGACGGCATGGATGTGGGTAAGATCAAGGAGTCCCAGATGGCGAAGTTCCGCCGCGATAATATGGGATATGTATTCCAGGATTTTAATCTTCTTGATACCTTCTCCCTTGAGGATAATATCTATCTTCCTTTGGTGCTCGCAGGTAAGAAGCATGCGGAGATGAAGTCACGCCTTGATGAGATCGCAGAGCCTCTCGGAATCACAAGTCTTCTTAAGAAGTATCCGTATGAAGTATCAGGTGGTCAGAAGCAAAGAGCCGCAGTCGCAAGAGCTCTTATCACAGGCCCCCGCATCATACTTGCAGACGAGCCTACAGGCGCTCTTGATTCCAAGTCTTCCGATGAACTTCTCGACCTGTTTACGAAGGTTAATCAGATGGGTCAGACAGTCCTCATGGTTACACATTCCACGAAGGCCGCAAGCCACGCTTCCAGAGTAATGTTCATCAAGGACGGCGTGATCTTCCATCAGATCTATAAGGGTGATTCCACAGACACCGAACTTTACCAGAAGATCTCCGATACACTGACGCTTCTTGCGCAGGGAGGTGATATTAAGTGAATATAGGTCTCTATCCCAAGATCGCGTATGAAGGTATGCGTAAGAACGGGAAGCTTTACATTCCTTACTGCATTACCTGCATACTGATGGTCGCTATCTATTACATAGTTCATTTCCTCGCTTTCTCCGGAGTTCTTATCGGAATCCCGGGAGCAAGTACAGCCGTTCAGATGCTTGGATTCGGCGTCTATGTCATCACCATATTCAGTGCTATATTTCTGTTCTATACACAGTCGACATTGATCAAGGGACGTAAGAAAGAATTCGGTCTTTACAGTGTCCTCGGAATGAACAAGAATAACCTCGGCATGATCATCTTCTATGAAACGATCATGACATGGATCGCAGCAATCTTCGGAGGACTGATCTTAGGTATCGGTATGTCCAAGGTAGCTGAACTCGGATTTACCCGTATGATCGCAGCACCGGTTAATTATGATTTCAGGATATCAACGGATTCAGTGCTTCACACGATCGGAACATTCACGGTTATATTCCTTCTTATTTGGCTCAATACGATAAGACAGATCAAGTTTTCTTCTGCAATCGAACTTGTCCGTTCCGAGAAGGCTGGAGAGAAGCCTCCCAAGGCTAACTGGTTTATCGGGATCCTCGGTGTCATCGTTCTCGGTGCAGGCTACGTTCTTGCTATCAGAATCCAGCAGCCCATCTCCGCTTTGTTCGGATTCTTCATTGCAGTTGTGCTTGTAATCGTTGGAACATACCTCGTGCTCATCGCAGGTTCGGTATTGCTTTGCAGGATCTTGCAGAAGAACAAGGATTACTACTACAAGACTAACCACTTCGTATCGGTATCTTCCATGGCTTACCGCATGAAGAGAAATGGAGCGGGACTTGCTTCCATCTGCATCCTTCTCACTATCGTTCTGGTAATACTCTCTTCGACATCGGTACTGTTCAACAATTCGGAGTATTGCCTTACAGTAAGATACCCGAATGAGATCGGCGCATTCGCCTGCACATACGGATACGATGAGAACCTTACGGATTTAGGTGAGAGACTTGATGATATCCTCTACGAGGCTGCCGAGGCACACGGTGCGACAGTTACAAATAACAAGACTTACTACACATATTCGATCTGCGGCTATCTTGAGAATGATGTGCTTCAGGTAACTCTCGATTCGTTGTCAGACATGACATTTATCGATTATGACAAGGTTGCACAGATTCAATTCATTGATGTAGGTCTATATAACCGCGTATTCGGATATAACGAGACTGTTGAACCCGGTAAGGCTATCGTCGGAACAGCAAACGACATCACTCTCGGCGACACACTCATAATCGGAGATTCAACATTCGAGGTGTCCAAGCGTATTGATGACAGGATTGATGAGATCGACCCGGCTTCCAAGATCGCAGTATCACCTACGATCTACATGATCGTCGACGATGTCGAAGAGGTAGCTCAGAACTACATTCAGTATCAGGATTACAATGGAGAGCCGATGCTTGCCTGGTACTGGTATTGCAGATTCGATACGGGCCTTGATGTTGATGGACAGATAGCAGTTGCCAATGATCTTAGCGCAATTCTTAATGAAGAACTTGGTCCTTTGAACTTCACTAACTACTACTGTGACAGCCACGAGAACCAGCGTACGGATTTTTTAAGCACATTCGGCGGACTCATGTTCCTCGGTATACTTCTTAGCACCATATTCCTTGTATCATGCGTGCTCATCATCTACTACAAGCAGATCTCCGAAGGCTTCGAGGATAAGTCCAGATTCGAGATCATGCAGAAGGTCGGCATGACGCGCGAAGATATCAAGAAGAGCATCAATTCACAGATGCTTACGGTATTCCTGATCCCGATCGTGTTCGCCTGCGCACACCTGTTCATGGCTTTGCCGATCATCCATAAACTTCTTATGCTCATGGGCTTCATGAATATGCCTATGCTCGTTGCAACAGCAAGCGTATGCGTAGTTATCTGTGCGGTATTCTATGCAGCTATCTACAAGGTAACATCCAACGCTTACTACAAGATCGTATCCTGAGCAGTTTTGATGGATATAAAAAGGGGCTGTGAAAAAACCTCGACTAAAAATCGAGGTTACACAGCTCCTTTTTTGTTTGGATTAGCCAGCTAAAAAAGAGCAGGGATGCCCTTCTCTCGATGAAATTTAATATACCACTAATAATACATTACAATCGTCAGCTCTATCAGGGAGATTCTCCGGTCTGTACCAGGAGTATACGGAAGATGTCGATCTGTTCATATCGATGTCTATGAGGATGTCATCTTCGTCGCCCGTGAGCCAGAAGTATGTCGTATAATCCAGATCCTCATCATCGGGATCAAAGTAGCAGGGGATGACCTGGACTGTTTTCTCATAAGCGAAACATAAATCTCTTATCTCATGCAGAAAATCATTTAGCTGATCGAGTTCAGTTTGCTGAGCATCTCTTGAGATATAGATCAGGAGAACCAGGTCATTACCGGCTTCATCACTTACGTAATCGAAGTTGATATCAGCGATATCGAATTGATGCCTGTCGAGGCACGCCTGTACTTCGTCTTCCCACTCACCAGTATAATTCTCAACAACCTGTGCTCGCTCTATCTGATTAATCTCATTCTGAACTTTTCTCACATAAGAAGAAAGAATTACGGCCAGTACTATCGTTATAATTATAGGTATAGCAGAGAGTATAATGCACACAGTCGCATATATGCTCTTGGTGTTGATGCTTTTCGCGATGATGGCAAGGACAAGGCTTATAAAAAACCCGAAGCCACCGGCTAAGATGGTGGACGTAAAGGAATCTGTCAGGGCTATGTTGCCACCGAACCATGACAGAACCCACATTACGATAAAGAACGGCGTCGCGATAACGCATAATACCAACACGACAGTTGATATTATGCAAAGAGTTTTTGATGCAGTGTTATTCTTGTCGTTCATAGAATTATTAGTTCACTAATATCTCGATGTAGCCGGGCAGATTAGTACCCTCTGTTATGCCGGATCTTGAGACCTGCCAGGCGGGTTCGGGATTCGCATTAGCTTCAAGCGTTACGTCTTCGTCTGAACTCAAGGCATCGATATCAAACGTCCCCACGCCGATATGGCGCTCTTCTTCGGGATCAAACTCAACCAAGGTCACACTAAATTGGAAAAGATAATGCTCAGTATGAAATTCATCTTCCATTACACAGATATCTCTTAGCTCGAGTAGAAAACTGTCTATCTCTTCTATCGCTTCAGGTGACGCATCGCACGAGAATGTAATGCGAACTCCCACTTCAGATATTGTGTTGGCATATTCTGACTCCGAACGTTCAGCTGAGTCAAAGTCATGTCGATTCATGCACTTGTTGATCTGATCATCCCAGTAGCGAACGACACTCGTTCTGTAATTGTTTCTGGATCCATGAGAAGAGTCTGAATTGAGAGTGACTGTATAGCGGTGAGCATGATCAAAAGAACCTCCGCTGGTATAACTCTCAACCCAGCTTTCATAGAATTGCAGATCGCGTTCTAACGAAGAAAAGCGACCGTTTCCCAGATACTCTATTTGTTCTCCGCAAACAAGATCGTTAACCGCCGCAATCAGTTCCTCTTCTGTAGGCGGTTCGTTAGCACTGTTTGACTGACCAAAAGCAAAGCATCCGGTCATCGACATAGAGACGATGACCAGAAGTATTGCTAGTGTTTTATGAATGCGATTCCGCATATAACCCGTATACAACATGTAACTGATCAGGAGTAGTCAGGTGTTCCAAGGACACTGAAATCAACCGTTATTATCTGACTTGAAGCTATATCTTCATAACCATCGTCAGGATTGTATGATTCGATATCGGCAGAGAAATATACCTCATTTATAACATCATACAGATATATGTTTCCGTCATCTGCACG
>DJYK01000035.1 GCA_002450095.1 Mageeibacillus sp. UBA6980
ACCATCGCGATATCTCTGTCCTTAGGAAGAACGTCGTTGATAAGACGGTCTTCGATGTAGATCTCACCTTCTGAAATATCTTCGAGACCGGCGAGCATACGAAGTGTCGTGGACTTACCGCAACCGGAAGGACCTACGAGGATAACGAATTCCTTATCTGCTACCTCAAGGTTGAAGTCGGAAACAGCAACTACGCCGCCGTCATACTTCTTGTAAACATGCTGGAAAGATAAACTTGCCATATTCTGATAACCTCCAAAATGCCTCTAACGGCTTTATGCGACTATAATAGCAAAGGCGTTTTTTATCTTCTATATGTCACTCTTACCAAAAAAAGCCGTTATGATTTGTTACTAATTTAATTGCAGACCAATCCTTTTGGACTATTTGCACATCAACACGCTCGATCCTTTGTGCATATAATACAAGCGTTGACAACTGTATATTTATACATTAAAATGCATAAATATTTCTCGTAGACGCATCATCGCCTGCGGCGTATTATTATCATTGTTTTATTATATTAATAAGGAGAGTTATCTTTTCTATATGAATAAGGTAAAGGTAAGCATAGTCGGCAGCACCGGTTACGTCGGAGCAGAAGTTGTTCACGGGTTCCTGAACCACCCCGGTGTGGAGTTTGTATATCTGACATCAGAGACTTTCAAAGGAAAGAAGTTCTCTGATATTTATCCCGTATACAGAGGATTGCTGGATAAGAAACTGGTCAGCACCGAAGACGTTTCTTATGAGACCATCGGAAGAAACAGCGACCTCGTGATAACCGCGCTTCCGCACGGCGTATCCTCCAAGGTAGTGCCGCAGCTTTTGGATTCAGGATGCCGTGTCATAGATCACAGCGGAGACTTCCGTTATAAAGACGTCAACACTTATGAGAAGTCATATAAACTCGAGCATCCGAAGCCCGAGCTTCTTAAGGAAGCCGTTTACGGACTTCCGGAGATCTATAGGGATGAGCTTAAGACCGCGAGGCTCGTCGCCAATCCCGGCTGCTATCCCACATGTTCGATCATCGCGCTGACGCCTCTGTTAAGAAACGATCCCGTTCTCATCAACAGACAGGGGATCATCATCGATGCGGTTTCAGGAGTTACGGGCGCGGGACGTAAGGAAAAACTCGAGTATTCATTCTGTGAACTCGATGAAGGATTCAAGCCTTACGGAGTTACCGGTCACAGACACAGCACGGAGATCAACGAACAGCTCTCATTCATATCGGGAGACGATTCCGGCAAAGCCGTAAAAGCGGCTTTCACTCCTCACCTGGCTCCGTTTAAGAGGGGAATGCTCGCGAGCATATACTGCAGTCCTTCACAGGATTTTGGAAACATAAGCACGGAAAAGATCATTGACCTTCTTACGAAGTTCTATGAGAATGAGACATTTGTACGAGTACTTCCCAAAGGAGTCTTACCCGATGTTAAGAATGTAAGCGGCAGTAATTATATCGATATTACGGGCGTATACGATGAAGACACCGGACTTATAAAGCTGTTCTCGGCACAGGACAACCTCGGCAAGGGCGCGGCGCTTCAGGCAATACAGACATTTAATGTAATGTTCGGATTCCCGGAACAGACCGGATTATCCGCACTTACAAGAGGAGTATAAAATGGCAGACAACAAGGAAATGCCCGTAGTAACGGACGATATGCAGACCAAGATCGACAGGGCTTCGATCCTCATCGAGGCTCTCCCCTACATAAGGAAATTAAGGGGACAGACCATCGTCATCAAGTACGGCGGAAATGCAATGGTCAATGAAGAACTGAAGCACTCCGTAATGGATGACATCACGCTTCTGAAGTACATCGGTATCAACCCTATCGTCGTTCACGGCGGCGGCCCCGATATCAGCAGCATGTTAAAAGAGGTCAATGTTGAATCAAGGTTCGTTAACGGTTTAAGATACACCGACGAGAAGACGATGGGAGTCGCGCAGATGGTCCTCATCGGAAAGACCAATAAAGAGATCGTCTCGGCATTGAACCTCAAGGGCGCCAAGGCCGTAGGCATCTGCGGTATCGACGGAAACCTCATCGAAGCCGAGAAGCTGACCAAAGACAGCGAAGGCAACGATCTCGACGTGGGCTACGTCGGAAAGATAACCAAGATCAACACTCACGTTATCGAGATGCTCGCGAACGATGAATATATCCCCATCATTGCACCGATCGGTGTCGGCAAGGACGGACAGAGCTACAACATCAACGCCGATACGGTAGCCGCCGAAGTCGCAGTAGCGCTTAAAGCGAGCAAGCTCATCGTACTGACCGACGTAAGGGGCGTTTTGAAGGATAACGAAGACGGTTCCAAATCCCTTATCGGACAGCTCGACATCCCGTCCATCGAACAGTGTAAGAAGGACGGCATAATCACGGGAGGTATGATCCCGAAGGTTGAAGGATGTCTCGACACCGTAGTCCGCGGAGTCCGACGAGCGCATATCATCGACGGCAGAATCCCTCACAGCATCATCCTTGAGATGTTTACCAAACGAGGGATAGGCACCATGATAGTCAAGGACAAAAGCGAGATAAAGTAAGGAGAACGATATGTCAATCGAGAACGATCTCGAGCTCACAAAGCTCTACGATTCAAAATATGTACTTAATGTCTTTAATCCGACGCCCATAGCATTCACACGCGGCAAAGGCGTATGGCTCTACGGCACCGACGGGAGAAAATACATGGACATGATCGGCGGCATTGCCGTCAACTCATTAGGGCACGGCGACAAAGAGCTCACGACGGCGATCGCCAACCAGGCCAAAAAGCTCATTCACTGCTGCAACTACTACATGATCCCCCAAAGATCCGAACTCGCATTCAAGCTCTGCAATAAGAGTTTTGCGGATAAGGTATTCTTCTGCAATTCAGGAGCAGAGGCCAATGAGGCAGCCATCAAGATAGCCAGAGGATACTTCTACTACAAAGGACATCCCGAGAAAAACGAGATCATAACCGCCAAGATGAGCTTCCACGGAAGGACTATGGCAACTATCGCGGCTACAGGCCAGGAGAAATTCAGGACTCCTTTCGAACCGGTAGTTCCGGGATTTAAGTATGTTGAATACAACAGCATTGAGGCAATCGAGAATGCGGTCGACGAGAAGACCTGTGCAGTCATGCTCGAACTTATACAGGGCGAGAGCGGAGTGCATCCGGCTGATATAGAATACATAAGGAAGCTCAAGGAGCTGTGTCTCAACAGGGGCATCCTTCTTATTTTCGACGAGGTCCAGACCGGAATAGGAAGAACAGGCAGGCTTTTCTGCTACGAACACTACAAGGTCGTCCCCGACATCATGACCCTTGCGAAAGGACTTGCAGGAGGTGTTCCGATCGGAGCAATGCTCTGCACCGATGAAGTCGCATCAGGCATGAGACCCGGCGACCACGGATCAACATTCGGAGGCAATCCCCTGGCTTGTACGGCAGGAAACGTGGTAATGGACAAATTGAACAGTCCGGACTCCGGTATCATTGCAAACGTCAACGCCGTAAGCTCTTACCTTTTTGAACAGTTAAATGCGCTCAAGAGCAAATACCCTCAGATAACGGACGTAAGAGGCAAGGGCCTTCTGATCGGTATCGAATTCGACGGTTCCATACAGGCGGCGGGAATGAAGACGCTTCTGATGCAGAACGGCTTCCTGGTAAGCGCCATCGGCACTTCGACCATCAGGATAGCCCCTCCCCTCATCATCACACAAAGAGAGGCGGCAATGTTCGTAACGGCACTTAATAAGATACTTAAGAAGAGAAAGTGAGACACGTATGAAACACTATATAGATTTCCATGAAGACGTAGGAATAGAAGAACTCGATTATCTTCTCGACATAGCGGCAGACATGAAGGCCAAGACCAAGGCCGGTATCGAGCATCATTACCTTAAGGGCAAGACGCTTGCAATGATCTTCACCAAGTCTTCCACGAGAACGAGAGTATCGTTTGAGGTAGGCATGTATCAACTGGGCGGACATGCACTCTTCTTAAGCGATAACGACATACAGATCGGCAGAGGCGAGACCATCCACGATACGGCTAAGGTCCTGTCAGGCATGGTTGACGGCATCATGATCAGGACATTCAAGCATCAGGATGTCGTAGATCTTGCCAAATACGGTTCCATCCCCGTCATCAACGGTCTTACCGACGATCAGCACCCGACACAGATGCTCGCTGACCTGCTTACCATAAAGGAACAGAAGGGACAGCTCAAAGGATTGAAGCTCGCTTATATAGGAGACGGAAACAACGTCGCGAACTCCCTTCTGCAGGCCTGCGCCAAGGCCGGAATGGATATCGCCGTAGCCTCTCCCAAGGATTACACCTGCCCGGACAAATATGTTAACCAGGCTCTGGAGGATGCAAAGATCACAGGCTCCAAGGTTCTCATGACCGAAGACCCTTATGAGGCGGCAAAAGATGCCGACGTTCTTTATGCAGACACATGGACCTCAATGGGACAGGAAGCAGAGAAGGCCAAAAGAGTCGAGATCTTCAAGAACTATCAGATCAACAGCGACCTTATGTCCGTTGCCGACAAGGATGCCATCTTCCTCCACTGTCTGCCCGCTTACAGAGGTTACGAAGTAACGGAAGACATCATCGACGGCCCCAAGAGCTTTGTTTTCGAGGAAGCAGAGAACAGACTCCACGCTCACAAAGCGATCCTCGTAAACTGTTTTCTGAATTCATAAGGTAAAAAATGGAAGAAGAGATAATAATTAGAGACGCGCTCCCCGAAGAGGCCAAGAAGATCAAGGATCTTACGACGGAAGCCATGGAATACTACCGTAAAGTCTCGGGCATCAATCAGGATGTTCTCGAGTCCTTAACGGAGAACATCGAATCCGTTAAGGACAGGATAAGAAAGCATCATTGTCTTGTCGCGACGGCTAACGGCAATCCCATCGGCACTATCACCGTAAGTTACTGTGACAATCCCATGAAGTACAGTTTCTCAAGTCAGACCGCAAGGACTCTGCGGGAATACAGAGACTGTGCCTACATCTCAAGGTTCGCGGTCGCAGAAGCATACCGTGACACGGGACTCGGCGTTACACTCATGAACGAGGCTCTGAGAATGCCCGTATCAACAAGATCGGGGCTTACGCTGCTTCATACGGCCATCTCCAACGTCAAGATGCGGGACTTCTACATAAACAGAGGTTTTACGGTCCTTGACAGCGAAGACTCGAGAGGCTATGAGAGAGGCCTGTTCGCCTACATATCCGGTCAAGGGACCAAGGATAATCTCACTGCCTGATAACAGAAAGATCAAAAAAGAAACTGTCTCATTTGAAGGTGCTAATTACGGCTATACCGAGCATCAAGCACGGTATAGCCGCTTTTTGCTATTCTATTGTGTATAGTCTGTTAATTCTTAGTCTTCCAATCAGACGCCCGTCATTTGCTAACGGGTTGAACTCCGTTACCAAGGTTGTATTCACGAGTGCGACTGTATAGTCGATGTACGTGTATTGACTGTCTGACGAGAGATCGAACATGAAAATATAATCCACTGTAAATCTCGGAAGTGAAGGAACTTTTTTGGCAGCTACCGAAATAAACAAATCGCTGATTGAATCTCGACCAATGGTTTTGCGGAAAAGCATTTTGAGCCCTTCCCGTTCCTCGTGACCGGAAACGATTTTATTTAGCTTGTCAACATCAGCCTGAGATTTGGAAAAACTCTCTTTGCATTCTTCCAGAAACACTTGAATCCCGTCTTCCTTTGTTTTGTAGGCAATAATGTCTACATAAGTCCTCAAAACATTTCTGCCGCTACCTGTAAGTATACATCGATCACCTTGAGCTCCAGGATAGCTTACAGCCAACAAATCATAATTCAGCTTCTTATATAACTCGACGCTTGCAAAAGTAATAATATCTTCTTGGGCTTCTTCGATTGTCAATGGTTTAATGCGTATTGGGGCCCTGTTGCTCGTGTTAACGCTATCCAGGTATTCGATTATAGGGGCTTTGTTCCATCTTACAGTGCAAATAACGTCTCGATTCTTATCAGTTAAACGCAATTCAGTAGACAAGAAAAAGATAGTTTTTGCCACTATACTCGTGTGTGTTAATAGGAACCGCTTAAGCACATCGTCTCTGATAATGTAGTTGTGATCACTCGTTTTCTCAAATTGAATCGCTGTATCTATATTTAATCCGCATGAAAAAACGTGGAGGGCATTTTCGTCAGTAAAAACATTCCCCTTATTCCTAATAATATTCGTAACATATTGTAGCAATTCGTTCTTTCGAGCGAGTGCATCAAACAGTGCGTTATATCCGCCTCGCGCTGCTGGATTATCGGGACGATTGACTTGAAACTCGGTAATTGTATTTTCAACGCCAACCATCATATTCACGTAATAAAGGACGCCTCTGTCCGGGTCCATTGCATGTCCGAAACGGTTTATCTTTACTGAAAGCTTGTTTCCAAACCAATGAAAACGCGTTGAATTTACAATGCTCGCTTTAACCGCGCTTATCGGTGTTTGATCAAGAACCGCCTGATATCTTTCAGCGTATTGATTTTTTAGTTGGCTATAAAAATCATCTATTGTACCGCTTGATGAAAACGTTCTGACAATGGATGTAAGCGTTGCCTGTATTGCATCCGAATATGGGATGCAGGAAAGGGCTTTTTCTTTTGTTGGAAGCACATCACTGTCTTGTGGTGTATTCCATTTTATTGGGAAAAATAGGGCTCCTCTTTCAAACGCTAAACGTTGTTCTTGTTCGTCTGTAATTCGTGAGCCCCCTCCAAAATCTTGTGACATTCCTTTTCCAGTGGGAGAAATCTTCATCATGGGCACACTAAACACGGCACTCCAATAATAAACGTCCGAGCGTTGCATTTTATGGTCGTCTGTTGGGACCGCCGTTGAATACTCCACCATAAGCAGCGGATGTTCTTTCCCCTCGGAGATTGCACTGATTAGCACATCTACGTCTTTCACTTTTCGGATCCTGTCAACAACAGAATCCGTCGGAGAGAATTCACCATGTGCCTTTTTTGTATATACATTGTTTATTATACCCGTGTACCCGGATTTTCTGACATAATCGCCAAAGTCAATTCCTTGTTCTAACACCTCGGCATATATTCTTATTTCCTCAATTCTCATATGCAAGCCTCCTTATTAAAAACCATTATATGCTCTTTTTTACCTTTGGTCCTATATGATTTTTGAAAAGAGCGAGAGGTTTCGTCCAGATTTGAGTATGAATAATCAATTAGCTTCCATCCTAACGATGAGCATAACCGAATCATATTCTCTTTTGCATCATATATTTTTCCGGCCACTTTGCCGTCTCCAATTACAAGTACGACCTTTCCATTTAATCTGAGCGTTTTATTGCACGCTACAAAAATGGCATAGAGGTCATCCGAAAACTTGTCCTCACTATGTTTTAAACTTGAAAACTCTCTGCGGGATCCGATTTCTGTTTCCATGGAGTATTTGACATCATAGCCTAGCCAATTCATTCTGTGTTTATGATATAGATAATAATCATATGTGTTGACATACGGGGGCGACGTTAGAATTAAATCCACACTGCCATCTTTAAGCAATGTGCCGCACAGTTTTGAATCAAGAAGAACTGCTGAATTGTCCTTTTCACTACGATCCTCGCCGTTTAGATCTTGCATAAGAGAAAGGAGAGAACGATACTTTTTCAAAAAAGTGTTTGCAACCTTTTCAATGGTCAAATCCGGCTTTTCGATCGCCGCGTACCGCGTGTCACTTTCTTGGTTGGAAACGATATTGATAATTGCAGACATCACTAATTCAACAAAAATGCGTTCCTGCTCAGTTGTGAGCGCTTTTTTCAATTCCAACAGATAGCTCAGAACTGCGATTGAGTTCTCGCAAAACCAATGCTCAATTGACGGATAATGATACAGTGTGACGTTGGCGCAGCCTTCAATATATCCTCTTTCAAAAGAATCAGCAAAGCGCTGGAGATCAGTTATTTCACTTTGACTTAGGTGAAGTAGCTTTGCCTTTGAAATAAGTATAGCTATATGATTGATGTCTGTTCCATACCCTTTTCGGTGCAATGCGCTTGCCGCAAGAAGCGTTGTCCCTGATCCGACGAATGGATCGAAAACAGTATCGCCTTCATGCGTGTATTTTGATATATACTCAATGGCCAAATCGACAGTATATTTTGCCGGATAAGGATGTATACGGTCGACTTTTTGCAATAGTTCAAGATTCATTTTGGCTTCCTCATAATAACGATGTATGAATGATTCTGGTTAACATAGAACGTTGATGGATATCCCAGCAACACAAGTTTTCTGTGTGCGTTTTGGTCCCAAATAATAAGATCGTGGTACTGAAAGCCCGCGGTTTCGCCTGCGGCAGCAATCTTCGAATGAAGATCCACATATGGTATGCCGTTTTTCGTATCTCGAAAATCCTTAACAACCCACGCATTATATCCACCACTTTTTGTCACGCGAAAGAGCTCTTTCATTATTGTTTCAACGCGGGAAACATACTGCGCCATAGGCATATTTCCCAAATCTCGTTCATCGTCAGAATAGAGATTAGTCGTAGCGTTATTCTCGCTAACAAAACGAGAATTCTTATGCGTTTTGCTTCTGTCCTCTACCACCTTGTGAATAAGATCCGCGTAAGGCGGCGAAGTAATCGTAAGCTGTACGGTGCTGTCCGGTATTTCTTTTAGTTTTTCCGAGCAATCTCCTTGTAACAATTGATAAT
Organism: Mageeibacillus sp. UBA6980; assembly: GCA_002450095.1. Classification (GTDB taxonomy): domain Bacteria; phylum Bacillota; class Clostridia; order Saccharofermentanales; family Saccharofermentanaceae; genus Saccharofermentans. Next base: position 8,776 of record DJYK01000035.1, read on the forward strand.
CACCGAAAACATTGCCGGTATCGAACAATGAAATTTGCGTTGAACAAACAGTATTATGTATCGACTCAGTAGCTACTGAAAAAAATCTGTCGGTTAATTCTATTCCGATTCCGTTCCTTTTGTTTTTTATAGCAGAAACGACCGTAGTGCCGGTGCCCAAGAATGGATCCAGCACAGTGTCTCCAACTTTACTGTACATCGCTATTAGCCTGTCGCACAGCTTTTCGGGATATGTGGCGCCATGATCTAAGTGCTTTTTTGCTCTTGCAGAGGACACATCGTTCCAAACGCTACTGCTCAATGCTGCCCACTCCGTAGCAGACAGACCATTAAATGTCTTTTTCCGCTGTTCAGCTATTTTTGCCTCTTGCTCGGACATTTCGACATTGTCTTTCATAATCTCAGCAAATTCTTTATCTTGCATCATGCTTTTCCTTCCCTCGCTGCTTCTTCAAATAGCTTTGACAAGTAATTATAATCATCTATCTCGTAATTGCTTAAAGTTTTCGTAACGAACAGAAACGATATAATGCTGGATTTGTGTTTTTTCGTTCATAATGGTCTCCTGGTTTACGGTCACTTATTTTTGCGCTTGTTTTCAATTCTGTCCTGCGGCTTGTTAATTCCAAACAAATCGTGCCTATTAAAAGATTCAGAAATAACATCCGAGAGAAGAGGATCATCTATTGATTCAATGGGTTCTTCCCCAGAATAGCGTGATAAATCTATCTTTCCAAGTTTCATGGCTAGTGCTGCCAGATCTAGTTCTTTCAAGTGTCCTTTAAAAAGGTTGAACATTGAGCATGTGTATTGCAAACTCGCAAGAGCAAATTTGAACTCATTTTCCGGATTATACATATGCATGATGACTTTTTTTATCGTTGTGCACTCGATTGAATCTTGATCCGGATCATAATAATAGATGTAGTGCTCTTCTTTGGACTCATCGTTGACCTGCATCTTGGGTAAGTACCCTAGCCGCCGGGTATAATAAACTAAACAGGCAACTTTATTATCGTAAAAAGCAGGATAATCGTCTTGATCATAAAGACTTCGAAGAAAATCGTGATAAAATTCAGATCTATTTGCAACGCCAAAGCAGCGTCCTGCGTTACGACACACTACCATAATGAATTCTTTTAGTTTCATTTCTTTTTAATCCGGCAGATTTTCTTTGATGGGATCAACCGCTTCTCGTACCTTTACGGACACAGACACGCTCTTACCACTTTTCAAAGAGCCCTGTTCCTGACAACGAGCGAATTCGGTACGCAGAACGCCTGCTACTGTTTTCTGTCCGAAATCGTCGAGTAGAGAGAACTTCCGCGTGACATCCTCGTATTCTTCCTGCACGACCCAATTGCCGGTAACCATGGCTTCACCTTCGCCAACCTTCAACGGAGACACATCGTCGGACGCACCAAGGATATAATCAATTCTCCGATCAAAGACCTCGGTGAGCCGGTCGAACATTTCAAAGCTCGGTTTGCGCTTGCCGGTCTCCCACATGGCAACAGTGCCGCTTGAAACTCCGAGCGCCTTTGCCAGATCTATCTGGGTCATGCCCTTTTCTTTTCTAAGCTGTTTCAATCTTTCAGGGAACATTATTCTCACACCCCGGTTCGGTTTTCTCACTTATTGTGCTACTAAAAGTGAGTTCCGTCAAGGAATGTGAGAACATTTTTAGGTAATTGCAACAGGTTTAAAAACAATTCTAACTTCTTGTAGTTTTGCTATTGACATTACTAACTTATAGCGATATTACATATGTGAGAAAAGTGAGAGCACGATTCTTGCAGCGGACGTCACCCGAAAGGCTGTTTCCCGTAGCTCGGTGTGAGCCTTCCGAAGGCCTACGAGCTGGTGAAGCAGCCGGGGTTTCCTGTCATCCGTGTCGGGACGCTAATCCCTAATTTGCCCCGCTTTAAGAGGCAGTTTCTTGTTATATTTAAGATTTCCGATAATGCTTATGTTGTTGTCTGCGCTATACTTCCGGAAGCCAGATCGCTCCGTTCTCATCAATATAAATGCCCGAATCCGGATCGGTTGCAGGAACGGGAGTCGCAGTAGCGGGCACCGGGGCAGGTATCGCAGTATTCCCGGGAGCAGAAGGTGCTGTTGTAGGTATAACGACTTCGGGAGTTCCGTCAGATCCGTTCTCTATGATAACCGGTTCATTAACCGCTCCCGTGTTATTGCCTGAACCCGTATCGGCAGAAACAGTCGTCTCTGTTATAACTAAGGTCGTTGTCGCAGAAGTTCCGTTCGTTCCGGCTGAAGAGGAAGGAACGGTCGTGACAGCAGTCGGATCTGCCGGTGTTGTTACAGAGGGATCTTGAGGTTCGGTCGTTACCGGAGTTCCGTCCGAATAGACCGCAACCGTCTGCCCGTTTCCGTCTGCAGATATCACCGTCACCATAGTCTCCGATGATATATCCGAAGGCACTGCGGGATCAGTCGAAGGTCTTCCTTTAAGCACAAAAAATGCTACAATCCCCAGAAGGATCACCGCTAAAGCCAACGATAAGACCAAGAGAAACTTTCTGTTACGATACATCTCGACTGATCAGGGATTGGTAGTAGTATTATTGGTCATTTCGAATTGCTCACCTTCCGTATCACTTGCGGTAATGATATCGGTCCTGTCGATATAAACTATTTCCATAACAGGCTTCTCGTACTCTTCCATATCAGAATACTCCTTTATAACGTTTTTTGGATTATATCAGAGATGTTATGATATTTCATAGATATATTAATTACAATAATAGTTCATTATTATGTCATTACAGTCGGTATGATCAAACTGTCTTTTGTTCTCGGATCCTTTTTAAGCGATCGTTCTGCGTTATCTCTCGATATCTCGTCTTCAAATATTCCGAACACGCAGCTGCCTGAACCGGTCATGGCGGTAAAGACCGAACCTGTCTCATTTACGGCATCCGTCACATCTTCTATGACAGGCAGGATCTTTATCGCAGGGTCCTGAAGATCATTAATTAGATCTTCTCCCGCCTCTTTTATCCTCTCTGACGGTCGTTTGCTCTCATCCGTAAAAATCCTTGTCATTTTTGCTTTGTAATCGTCCGTATAGGTTATCTCATTCTTATCTGACAGAGCATAGCACTCGGGTGTCGAGACACCGCCTTCGGGTTTTACAAGTATCACGGGAACCCCCTTAAGTCCGGGAAGTTCTGTCACGATCTCGCCCACACCCTCGCAGAAGCAAGTCCCTCCTTTGATAAAGAACGGCACATCTGCTCCTAATCCGGCTGCAGTCTCGATGAGCTCTTCTTCCGTCAGAGGATCGCCGAAATACTCCTGTAGCATTTTAAGTACCGATGCCGCATCAGAGCTCCCTCCTCCGAGTCCTGCCTGAGATGGCGTATGCTTTACTTCTTTTATTAATGTATACGGGATGTCCTTCTTATCCGTTCCCCTGCTTTGGAGCCTGTCATAGAAGGCTTTAGCGGCTCTATAACCCAAGTCCTTCTCTTTGGCTATACCGACTTCGGATTCTATATCGATATCAAAATCTCTATCGGGATCGAATACTATCTCTATCTCATCGCCGATACCGATCTGCTGCATAAGCATGAACAGCTTATGATATCCGTTGTCGTATTTACCGCAGATCTTAAGAAAAAGATTAATCTTGGCATATGCTGTCTGTTTCATATTATCTTGTCCATTTCAAAGTTTGCGGCGCGTTGTCTGAAGCCGTCAGGTTCATTATAGTAGAAGAAGTCTCCGATTCAAAACTCCTCCACCTAAATGCCGGGTAAAAGCGTAAGAAGTCCGGTTAACATGCACATTGCGATATAGGACACTGCCGCGAACCTGATCCAGAGCCCGGATCTGTCTTTATTCTTTATAAGACTGATTATTACCATAAGTGCCGCAGCAAGAAGCACCAGCGATCCCCACATCGCGAGCATCCTCTTGACCGTATACCCGTATTCGTAAAAGTACATGAAGAGTTTAAGGAACGACAGCAACGAGAAAACAATACTCTCACTCATCAAAACGATAATGCTCATCTTGGAGATCTTCCAAAAGATCCCTTCTCTTCTTGCAAATGCCGTAACTGCCAGATAGACCAGCATATTGATAAACATGATGCCTACAAGTTCGAAGAATCCCTGCCGCGCATAAGATACCACGTTGAAGCCGTCAGGCATCTTCCCAAAAAGCCCGCCTGTAAGATACTCACCTTCAAAAAAGAAGAATATCAGATACAGTATCGCAAAGCCTCCCGTTACGACAGTAAGAAATACAGAAGGTATCCTTCTTCTTTTTTCTCTTCTTTCTCTTTTTATTCCCAATCTCTGTCTGATCTTCTCGCTGTCTTCCTTCGCGGAAGATGAAATAAGACCATAAAGATAAAGGCAGACAGGTACGGAAAAGATCAAGCGCAGCAAGATCTCAGTGACGGTTTCATAATCTATCGTAATCATATTTGTTAAATCGTTAACCGCAACCGCAAAATTACTGTTGATGTCGCCAAGAAGCGATACAGCCAGTATAAACAGAGGCAGCATCAAAAGTATTATGAGAAGCCCGTAGAGAACGGATATCCAGCCGATGCTCTTCTTATCTTTGTTCTTGATCATATCTTTGGTATCTTCGTAGAGCATCCCCATATTCGGAAACGATCTTACGAAGAAACCGTCTGCAAGATCCGTGAGGATAAAACTGCCGGTCCTGCCCTCCGTTAATATATCGCAGGATACAAGGACCAGATAAACCGCACTTAAGTGAAGGCCCAAGGCACTGACAAACGGGGACGGTGCGACGGATGATGTCAGAGCGGTCAGGATCAAGACCCCGGACCAGAAAAATGTTTCTTTGGGAGGATTCTTACCTCTTCCTTTAACGATTATTAGATCGAACAGGATAAACGCGACGGCAAATATGGTGAATCTTATGTATTCCGAGCCTTCTTGGAAGAACCATATCAATCGTAAATAAAGGTATGCCAAAGGATAGGCGAGAACAAGTCCCGCCCTTAAAAGGTTATTATTATTATTGTTCATATGAGATTATCCTTCTTGTGATGTATCTTCTTCCGGATCCGGTAAGTACTCGAGTATGTCTCCGGGCTGACAATCCAATGCTTTACAAATGTCATTTAATGTGGAGAACCTCACGGCCTTGGCCTTCTGGTTCTTCAGGATCGACAGGTTGGCAGGTGTAATACCGATCTTCTCGGAGAGCGCTCCGGACGATATCTTACGCTTCGCCATCATTACATCAAGATTAACGATAATAGACATCTTTCATCCCTCCTTCAGATCGTCAGGTCAAGATCGTTCTTCATATCGATAGCCTTATCGAATACGACCTTGACGCACATTACTATAAGCGCCATAAACAGCGCTATTATAGAGAGAAATGCACATCCGAACCAGGAATAGGTTCCCGGGATGCATATCACTGCGATAGCGACAAGCGATGCGCAGATGTTAAACATCCGCTTGGTGTTTGCCTTGTCAAAGACTATATCCTTACTCATATTAGACAGGAGCTTATATACGTTATAGAGGATACCGTATGCTCCGATCGTTCCGAGATAGAACACCGCCGTAAGGAGGATAAGAGCCCCCTGTCCTCTCTGATCAGTCCAGAAGTAGTAGATATACTGCGATATGACCCAACCGAAGATATCCGCGACCGCCACCATGATGATAAAGAGGATAGTGGCGAACTTGGAATATCTGATTATGTTCGTATTATATTTCTGATTCATAAGTTGAAACCTCCAATAAAAATGGTCAAGCTTGATCCTTGACCATATACTACATCACTATCTATTGTTTTGCAAGAGGTTTTTATTGTTTTTCGATATATTTTATCTGTTTACTAACAATCACTCGAGTTCAAACGCGCCGGTATAGAGCTGATAGTAAGTCCCCTTCTGCGCGATAAGGGCATCGTGTGTGCCGCGCTCTATGATCCTTCCGTGATCGAGTACCATTATGACATCGGAGTTCATTACGGTGGAAAGCCTGTGCGCTATAACAAATACAGTCCTTCCCTCCATGAGCTTATCCATTCCTTTTTGAACGATGGATTCGGTTCTCGTATCTATGGATGATGTCGCCTCATCAAGGATCATTACCGGCGGATCAGCAACCGCGGCTCTCGCGATAGCTATCAACTGACGCTGTCCCTGCGAGAGATTGGCACCGTTATTGGTTAGAAGCGTATCGTAACCCATCGGAAGTCTCGTGATAAAATCATCCGCTCCCGCGAGTTTTGCCGCTTCCTTACACTCTTCATCAGTCGCACTTAATCTGCCGTATCTGATGTTATCCATAACCGTACCCGTAAACAGGTTGGTCTCCTGTAAAACGAGACCGAGAGACTTTCTGAGATCTCTCTTCTTTATCTTATTGACGTTGATCCCGTCGTAACGTATCTTACCGTCATCGATATCGTAGAAGCGGTTGATGAGGTTCGTTATCGTTGTCTTGCCGGCACCTGTCGCACCGACGAAAGCAACCTTCTGCCCCGGCTTCGCAAATACACTGATATCGTGAAGGACATCGTGCCCTTCCTCATAGGCAAAGTCGACATCGACCATCTCGACGTCACCCTTCAAAAGCTCATACGTTATGGTTCCGTCAGCCTGATGAGGGTGCTTCCATGCCCAGTGACCTGTTCTCTCCTCAGACTCCTCGATACTGCCGTCTTCACCTATCTTACAGTTGACAAGCGCAACATAACCGTCGTCAGTCTCGGGCTTCTCGTCTATCAGCGAGAATACTCTCTGGGCACCGGCTCCGGCCATTACAATGGAATTGATCTGCATCGTAAGCTGGTTGATATTTCCCGTAAACTGCTTTGCCATGTTAAGGAAAGGAACGAGAACCGAGATATCGAAAATCTTACCGGACAAAGATACGCTCGGAACCTTAAGGACGATGAAGATACCGCCTGCCAAAGCGAGCATAACATAGAGGATATTTCCTATGTTGTTGATGATGGGACCGAGAATATTGGCATAGGCATTTGCTCTCCAGGAGTCCTCATAGAGGTCGTTGTTGATCTTGGTAAATTCCTCTACGGCCTTCTTCTCATGGTTGAACACCTTGACAACTTTCTGGCCTGTTACCATCTCCTGTATATAACCTTCAGTCTCACCGACCGCTTTCTGCTGTCTTACAAAGTATTTTGCAGAACCGCCTCCGACGAACTTGGTTATCATAAACATCGCGAAAACGCCGACACAAAGAACGAGCGTCATCCAGAGGCTGAAATACATCATCATGAAGAATACCCCGACGACGATCGTTCCGCATCTTATAAGAGACGGAAAGGCCTGTGAAACGAGCTGTCTTAATGTGTCACTGTCGTTTGTATAGTGAGACATGATGTCGCCGTGCTTATGCGTATCAAAATACTTGATCGGAAGGCGCTGCATGCCTCCGAACATCTTCTTACGAAGCTTATCGAGATACCCTTGTGTCATCACGGCCATGATTTGAGTCTCGAAGACCGAGAGTATCAGCGAGAGGACATAGAATATAAGCAGTATAACAAGATATCCGATAATCTTAGGTCTCGCCGCTTCCCAGTCACCCGACTGATACCATTCTTCGATAACCGTGATGACCTTCTGCATGAACACCGGGGGCATGACGGAAACTACTGCAGAGAATAAGATGCAGAACACCGCGACCGGAGCCATGACCGGATAGAATCCGAAGAACATCTTGAGTGCTCTTTTGAGCCCGGAGAAGCCTTGCTGATAGCCCTCTTTACCTTGTCCGAGGCCTGCGCCCGCTCCACCTCTTGGCGGCATTACTCATCTCCCCCTTTCGTCTGTTGTTCATATATCTCACGATAGATATCGGAAGATCTCAAAAGCTCATCATGCGTTCCCGAGGCAACTATTCTGCCGCCATCCATGATCACTATAAGATCAGCATCCATAACAGATGCGACGCGCTGAGCGATTATTATCTTGGTAGTATCGGGTATGCTCTGTGCAAAACCTTTCCTTATCAGAGCATCCGTCTTCATATCGACGGCAGATGTCGAATCGTCAAGAATAAGGATCTTGGGTTTCTTCAGAAGTGCTCTCGCGATGCACAATCTCTGCTTCTGTCCTCCGGAAACATTGGTTCCGCCCTGCTCTATCTTGGTATCATATCCGTCTTCGAACGAGTTGATGAAGTCATCCGCCTGTGCGAGTTTGCACGCTTCAATGATCTGCTCGTCCGTAGCATTCTCATTACCCCACTTAAGGTTCTCCCTGATCGTTCCGGAGAATATGACATTCTTCTGAAGAACTACGGAAACAGAATCCCTTAACGTCTTGATATCGTACTCCCTGACATCCAATCCGCCGACCTTAACAGATCCCGATGTCACGTCATAGAGCCTCGGGATTAATTGTATGAGCGTTGACTTGGATGAACCGGTTCCTCCAAGGATACCGACTGTCATACCGGAATCGATATGAAGATCTATATCATACAGAGCCTCACGCTTGGCTTCTTTGGAATACTTAAAATGAACGTCCTGAAAATCAATGCTTCCGTCAGCCACTTCGTAAACGGGATTCTCGGGATTACTGATGGTAGAGGTCTCGTTGATAACCTCGGCAAGTCTCTTTACGGACTCCAGGGACATCGTAAGCATTACATAGATCATTGATATCATCATTAGGGACATCAGGACCTGCATGCCGTAGGTCATCATTGCCGAGATCTGACCGACATCTATAAGCTCACCGCGGCTGCCGATAATAAGCTTAGAACCGACGGAAAGTACAAACAGCATGTTGAAGTACATACAAAACTGCATGAGGGGAGCATTAAGAGCAACTATCCTCTCGGCCTTGGTAAAGTCCTTCATTATATCTTCTGACGCCGAAGAGAATTTACGGATCTCGTGATCCTCTCTTGCAAATCCTTTTACGACTCTCATTCCGCGGACATTCTCTTCTACGGATTCGTTAAGACGGTCGTACTTTTTAAATACTGCGATAAACGCGGGCATCGCTTTCTTAGCGATCATGATAAGACCGAACACGAGTACAGGAACGATAACAACAAATGTGAGAGCAAGCGATCCGCCCATAATGAAAGCCATTATTATCGCGAAGATAAACATGACAGGGGCCCTTACCGCCGTCCTGATCAACATCATATAAGCATTCTGGACATTGGTTATATCAGTTGTCGTTCTCGTAACAAGGGATGACGTGGAGAACTTATCTATATTCGAGAAGGAAAAATCCTGGATCTTCGAGAATGCATCCGCTCTCAGGTTCCTTGCAAGACCGGCAGATGCCTTGGCGCAGAACAGACCCGCAAGAGCGCCGCACAGCAAAGATACAAGAGCCGCCGCGACCATTATGAGACCCGTCCTGATGATATATCCGAGTTCAACTCCCGCTTTGATGCGGTTAACGAGATCGGCGGTAATAAACGGGATCAGAACCTCGAGAAAAACTTCGCCGAGGATGAATATAAGTGTAAATATCGTGGGTTTCTTATTATCCCTTAATGATCTTAAGATTGTTTTTACCGGTCCCATAACAAAGCGTATTATATCACGATAAAAATCCGTTGCCTCTTATTATTATTAATAAAAATACGGCATATTTGTAAGAATAGAGTTGTATTTATGACATAATGCGGAGCCCGTTCACCGTTTTCTCACTCCACATTGATCATACTGTCAAATCCGGTCATCTCGAATAACTGTCTTACAGGATCGGATGCATTCTTAATGATCAACGATCCCGGTCCGTTTTTCTTAACGGCGATGACAAGGATCCTTAACCCTGCAGATGATATATATTCCAGTTCTTTTGCATCTATCTCGATCCTCGATATTTTCTCGACGTTCTTCTCGATGATCTCAAGAAACGCGGGACCGCTTAATATATCCAGCCTGCCCTTTACGGAACAACTCAAAAGGCCCTTATCAACGGTATAACGCATTTCCATCTCATCTTTAAGTTTGACCCCCTCTATACGGGGCTTCAGATCAAAACCCGGATCGACCGTCATTCTCCAAAGAGTCGCCCGGTTGAGGATATCTCTGTACTTTTTGGCTCTCTTTTCCGGAACGCCATTAAAAATAACATGCTCCTCATCCCCGTGATAAAAGGGCATTGTCTCTACGATGAATCCCGAATTCTCAATAAAATCCATTATCCTGTCTTCATCCCAGCCGAAGATTTTGTTGTATGATACAGACGAAGCATCCGCGACACGCGCTCGGGGGTTACGGAAGATCCTCAGAAGATCATTACCTCTCATTTCAGACGCAAGCAGAGCCTCATGATCCACGCCGAGATCCGTTGCTATCCATGATCCTCCGTGCTTTTTAAGGATAGCTCGGATGCATTCCAGATTCTTTTGGAGTTGATCAACGGACAGATTCACCGATGATCCTTCATAAAGGACAGTTATCTCGCCGTCAAGATAATCGGCGGCAGCCTGAACAGAATCGTCATCTGCTGCATTTACTCCTATAAATACCGGGTGTCCTTTTACCGTTTCCGAAGAAAGCGCGATCGATCGAAGATCCTCAATAACCGACGGATTATCCGTTCCTATATAATCTATTCCCTCTTTTATGCAGTAAGCGGCACGCGGCGAATACCCGCATCCGATATCGAGAACACACTTTACCTTCGAGGTCTTAAGATAACCTGATACCGCTTCCAAACGTGCTCGGGCAATAACAGCGTCGCCTTGCAGCAAAGACGGACTTTGATCCATAGAAATCTCCCTTACCATGAAACAAAAAAGCTGCCCTTATGAGGCAGCCTTTGTTAATTTCTGGTGACCCGTACGAGAGTTGAACTCGTCACTCCGCCGTGAAAGGGCGACGTCTTAGCCGATTGACCAACGGGCCTCAAGAAATGGTAGCGGCAGTGGGATTCGAACCTACGACCTGCCGGGTATGAACCGGACGCTCTGGCCAACTGAGCTATGCCGCCATAAATTGCTTGAAAAGTATACAAGTTAAAGGGCTTAATGTCAATACATATATACTCAAAGACATAAGATCATCTGGATCTGATGTACTCCATGCAAAGCGAAGCCGCTTTACGCACTACCATATCTACCTGACCGGTTACGATGACATATACACAAACGGATATAGTCGTCAGAAGCATTACGCCTACTAAAATGTTTTTCGTTCTCTCATTCATAGATACAATTGTAGTCTTTTTTGCCGTCTTTCAAAACGTAAATAACAACCAAAAGACCGGGGCTTTACCCCCGGTCTTTCAGTATTCTATATAAATTTATGTTACAGAATTATTACTTGAGTTCGAGCTCAGCACCGCAATCAGCGAGCTTCTTCATGAGCTCATCAGCCTCATCCTTAGCAACGTTCTCCTTGAGGGCAACAGGTGCCTTCTCAACGAGCTCCTTAGCTTCCTTAAGACCGAGACCCATAGCGTCCTTAACAGCCTTGATAACGCCCATCTTAGCATCACCGAAGCTCTTGAGCATAACTGTGAACTCTGTCTTCTCTTCTGCTGCAGCGGCAGCGCCTGCTGCAGGAGCGGATGCTACCATAGCTGCTGCGGATACGCCAAACTCTTCTTCAATTGCCTTCTCGAGGTCGAAAAGCTCTGTTACGGAGAGAGCCTTGATCTCATCGAGGATCTTTGTGATATTCTCACTAGCCATTTTAATTTTCCTCCATTTAGAAATATTTAGTTTTTACTTGTTTCTGATCAGGCCTCTGCCGGTGCAGGCTCTTCAGCGGGAGCGTCTGCTGCAGCGTCTTCCTGTGCGGGTGCTTCCTCGGCAGGAGCTGCTGCTTCCTGTGCGGGTGCGCCGTCTTCTTCCTGCTTCTTCTCTGCTACTGCCTTAACGAGCATGGCAAGCTTTGTAAAAGGGAAAAGCAAACCATAAACGACCTGGCTGTAGAGTGTCTCGGGATCCGGAACCTTGGAGAGAGCAACGATCTCGTCTACGGAAGCAACCTTACCGTCGATGATACCGCCCTTGATCTCAAGAGGCTCGAAGTCTTCTGCAAACTTAGCGATGATCTTCGCAGGAGCGACGATCTCTTCAGAGTATGCAACAGCTGTAGGGCCTTCAAAGATCTCATCCAATCCCTCGATACCGAGTTCCTTGAAAACGAGACGAAGAACCGTATTCTTGATGACCTGGAACTTAACGTTGCCGTTACGAAGTTCACGTCTCATGTTAGTGTCCTGCTCAACAGTAAGTCCGCGGGATGCAACGAAGACGAATGTCTTAGCGTCCTTGAAAGATGCTACGAGATCTTCTACAACCTGCTTCTTCTGTGCAAGGATTTTCTCACTGGGCATTTCTTGTTAACCTCCTTATAAGATTTTAAAACCCTTATGCCGTGAAGACATAAGGGTTAAAGTCAATCTTACAGATTTAACTTCATTCCTCGGCGGCTGTTATGCACAGCGGCTGTCTTCGGCATGAAAGATATTAATTGTATGTTTATCAGGATTACATGTACTTAGCAGCGTTGATCCTGATTCCGGGACCCATCGTTGTAGCGATGGTCGCATTCTTGAAATACTGTCCCTTTGCAGCGGAAGGCTTAGCCTTGGCAATAGCCTCCATGATAGTGTTAAGGTTCTCGAGGAGCTTCTCCTCACCGAAAGAAACCTTACCGATAGGGCAGTGGATGATGTTTGTCTTATCAAGACGATACTCAACCTTACCGGCCTTGATATCGTTGATAGCCTTAGTAACATCCATTGTAACCGTTCCGGACTTAGGGTTAGGCATCAATCCCTTAGGACCCAAAACCTTACCGATACGTCCTACAACACCCATCATGTCAGGAGTTGCAACAACTGCGTCGAAATCGAACCAGTTCTCGGACTGTATCTTCTGTACCATATCCTCGGCACCTACAAAATCAGCGCCTGCAGCCTGTGCTTCGTCTGCCTTGGGGCCCTTTGCAAAAACGAGGACCTTCTTGGTCTTACCTGTTCCGTGAGGAAGTACTACCGCACCTCTGACCTGCTGGTCTGCGTGACGGGAGTCAACACCCAAACGAACGTGAAGCTCAACTGTCTCATCAAACTTTGCCTTACCTGTCTGCTCGATAAGCTTTACGGCCTCGGAAGGATCGTAAGCTGTAGATCTGTCAACGATCTTGGCAAGTTCAGTATATCTCTTACCTTTCTTCATCTACGGTCTCCTTCCTTAGTCTCTTGTTACGACGATACCCATGGATCTTGCTGTTCCCGCTACCATCTCGGCACAGGATTCAATGGAAGAAGCATTGGTATCTACCAACTTGATCGCTGCTATCTTCTTGCACTCTTCGAAAGAGATAGTAGCAACCTTCTGTGTATTAGGCTTACCTGAAGCCTTCTCAATGTTGCAGGCCTTCTTAAGAAGTACCGGCACCGGAGGAGTCTTGGTAATGAAAGTAAAGGAACGGTCAGCATAAACTGTAATGATTACAGGAATGATGAGTCCGGCATCCTTAGCGGTTCTCTCATTAAACTCTTTAACGAACTGCGCGATGTTGATACCGTGCTGTCCAAGAGCTGGTCCTACCGGCGGCGCGGGTGTAGCTTTGCCTGCAGGGATCTGAAGTTTTACATAACCTGCAATTTTCTTAGCCATAACGGCCACCTCCCAAAATAGTATTTATTTACTGTGCGCCTTGGCGCTTACAGTCTTTAGATCTTCTCGACCTGTGTAAAGTCGAGGTAAACAGGGGTCTCACGACCGAACATGGTGATCTTGACCTTAACCTGCTGCTTCTCTTTGTTCATTTCTTCGACCGTGCAGATGGAATCCGCGAAAGGTCCGCTCAGAACACGTATCGTGCTTCCGACCTCATAGTTGACCTCAGGAACCCAATCGGTCTCGATACCCATCGCCATAAGCTCCTGCTCCGTGATAGGAAGCGGCTTATTGGGGTTTGTGGATACAAAACCCGTAACTCCTCTGGTGTTTCTGATGAGATACCAGAGCTCCTTGTCGCCTGCAGAAGGCTCTTCGTCTCTTCCGAGCGTATCGAATCCGCTGACAAGTTTGATAAGAACATACCCGGGGTATTTCTTACGCTTGATAGGCTTCTTCTTTCCGTCCTTGATCTCGATTATGTCCTCTGTGGGAATATAGATATCCTGAATGACATCCTGCATTCCTCTGTTGGCTATAGTTTTCTCGAGCAGGGTCTTAACCTTGTTCTCGTATCCGGAGTATGTGTGAATGACGTACCACTTGGCTTTCTTATCTTCAGCCATATTACCCCTCACTTTCAGCAACGGATTCTTCGCTAGTAGTCTCGACAGTATTCTCGACAACTTCGGTCGTCTCGACTGCCGGAGCAGTCGTTGCCTCTGTAGCGGCAGTTACTTCGGTAGCAACTGTAGCCGTAGGCTCAACCTCGTCATAGAAATTCACTTTATCAAGAACCCATCTTCCGCCCAACGAAATGAAGCTAAGGAAGATAGCGAAGAACAAAATAACAGCGAGAACGACCGCCGAAGTATTCCTGAGCTTCTTCCTGTCAGGCCATACGGACTTCTTAAGTTCCTGACGGACTTCCGTAAAGACCTGTGCTATCTTCTGGAAAACATTCTTCTTTGACTTGTCAGCCATCACTTGGTCTCCTTGTGTACCGTATGCTTACGGCAGAAAGGACAATACTTCTTGAGCTCAAGTCTCTCGGTAGTATTCTTCTTATTCTTATAGGTCTGATAATTTCTTCTCTTGCACTCTTCACAAGCGAGTGTGAGCTTATCTCTTACATCAGCCTTAGCCATATACCAGCTCCTCCATTTTTCTACACAATAAAAAAAGACCTTACGGCTTTTTTGCTCGACAATTGTAACACGGGCATTAAACTTATGTCAACGCATAATTCGAGCATTTTTACAAGTGCATTTATTATCTTCTGTCACGAAGCTCTTTCTCGATGTCATCGGGGGTAATTCCCATATCTACCATCAATACAAGAAGGTGATAGATCACGTCCGAGATCTCCTCGACAACCTCTGTCTTCGATCCCTTGGCGGCGGCGATCGCAGTCTCTACGGCCTCTTCTCCGACCTTCTTGGCGATCTTCTCCGTGCCTGACTCAAGAAGGTAATTGGTATATGAACCCTCCTGGGGATCATTCTGCCTTCCCAAGACCACATCATACAATTCATTTAAGATACTCATTCTGCTTTCCTCCGAATTATTCTTTCTTATCCAGATCCCACTTCTCGAGCGGGGTATAAAAACATGTCCTGTTCCCTGTGTGACAGGCGGCGCCGGTCTGCTCTATCTTATATAGGAGCGTGTCCCTGTCGCAGTCTACCGAACAAGATACGACTTTCTGTATATGTCCCGAGGTCTCACCCTTCTTCCAAAGCGTGTTCCTCGACCTTGAATAGTAATGCATGTATCCTGTCTCACACGTGAGACGGAATGCCTCATAGTTCATATAGGCTACCATAAGGACTTCGTTGTTAACGGCATCCTGGGCAACGACTGCTACCATCCCGTCGGAATTCTTCTTCATGTGAGCCCACATGTTAAGCGTCTCGGGGATCCGCCTTACCGGGATCCCTCTTCCGTCGAGATAATCCTTAAGATCGGATATCTTTATCTCTCCGAAATGAAACAGCGAAGCGGCCAGGACCGCGTCTGCGTGACCTTCGATGATCCCGTCATAAAAATCTTCCATCGATCCTGCACCGCCCGACGCGATTACCGGCACCGGAACGGCATCGGCGATCATCGACGTGATCTTATTGTCAAAGCCGGACTTGGTACCGTCCTTATCCATGGAAGTAAGAAGTATCTCACCCGCGCCTAAGGATACGACCTCTTTGGCCCACCAAAGCGCATCTATGCCGGTAGGCTTTGTTCCACCGGCGATCACTACCTCCCAGCCTGACGGGAACTCATCCTCCTGCCCTTCGCGTCTTTTTACGTCAATGGCAACCACTATGCACTGCGCACCGAAGATCTCCGACGCTCTTTTAACAAACGAAGGATCTTTAACGGCTGCGGAATTCAACGATACCTTATCCGCTCCGGCATTTAAGATCGCCCTTATATCTTCGACGGTGCGTATGCCGCCTCCGACCGTAAAGGGTATAAAGATCTCATTCGCCACACGCTCGACCATATCGATGACGGTATCACGGGCCTCGAGAGTCGCCGTGATATCAAGGAATACGAGTTCGTCTGCACCGGACAGATTATACTGCTTGGCACACTCGACAGGATCGCCCGCATCTCTTAACGATACAAAGTTGATCCCCTTAACGACTCTTCCGTCCTTTACATCAAGACACGGGATTATACGTTTTGTAAGCATGCCTTAAGATCTACCTTTCCTTCGTATATGGCCTTACCGACTATTACGCCGGCGCAGCCCGAGGTTCTTATCTCCATAACATCTTCATTGCTTCCGATACCTCCGGAGGCAATGACATCAAGCCCGGTCTTATCAACCATATTCCGTGTGGATTCCGTGGCGGGCCCCGTGAGCATACCGTCTCTTGCTATATCCGTAAACACGATGGTCTTCGCACCGATCGATCTCATGAGCAGACCGAATTCAACCGCATCTATACCCGAACCTTCAGTCCAGCCGTCGACCGCAACCTCGCCGTCCTTGGCATCGATGCCGATCGCGATCTTCTCTTCATACATCTCGACGGCCTTTTCCGTGAATGCCCTGTCCTTAACGGCAGCCGTACCCAGAACGCACCTCGATACACCGTAGTCTTCGATCCATCTTCTTAGTGTATCCATATTGCGGATTCCGCCGCCCGTATCGACCTTAAGGCCGGTCTTCTCAGCGATCTGTCTTATGATCTCGTGGTTGGTAGGAACACCGGACTTTGCGGCGTCGAGATCGACTACGTGAATCCATTCCGCTCCCGCTTCCTTAAACTCATACGCCTGTGACAACGGGTCGTCATTATAGACAGTTACCTTGTTATAGTCCCCTTTAAGAAGGCGGACACACTTTCCGCCCAGAAGATCTACAGCAGGAAGTATTATCATTTTCTTATCCTCCCGGAGAATCTCTCGAGTATCTGAAGCCCCGCTTCTCCGCTCTTCTCGGGATGGAACTGCGTCGCGAAGATATTGTCCTTCTCCAGAGCGCAAGCGTACTTTATCCCGTATGTCGTATATGCGGCCGCATCCTTCGGATCCTTCGGATCGCAGTAGAACGAGTGTACGAAGTATACGTAGTCTTCTTCACGAAGTAGACTTCCGGTGACATCCGTAAGCTTATTCCAGCCAATCTGCGGAACCTTGAGTCCCTGATCGACAGTCTTATCCGAAGGAAACTTCTTTACGCTTCCGGGAATAAGACCTAAGCCTTTGATATTTCCGCTCTCGGATGCTCCCTCTTCTGACTCGTCCAGCATAAGCTGCATCCCGAGGCAGATCCCGAGCACCGGCTTTCCGGAAGAAGCAAAATCTTTAACGACAGAATCAAGGCCTTTTGCACGAAGCGCTTCCATGGCAGGGGCATACGCGCCTACTCCGGGAAGAATCAGAGCATCTGAATTCCTTATGAAGTCAGGATCGTCGGTAATCCTGCATTCGCGGTGAATGTATTCGAGGGCCTTGCGAACGGAGGCAAGATTGCCCATCTTATAATCAACTATCGCTATCACTTAATGTCAGATTTCCTTACCGGTAAGTCTTGAATAGCACTCGCGGTACTTCTCGGCCGTCTTGCTGATGATCTCCTCGGGAAGAGTCGGAGCAGGATACGTCTTATCCCAGTCGAGAGTCTCAAGCCATTCTCTTAAGAACTGCTTGTCGAAGCTCTTCTGAGCGTGTCCGGGCTCATAATCCTCCGCATCCCAGAATCTCGAGGAATCAGGTGTGAACATCTCATCGCAGACTGTAAGGACGCCGTCGATCTTACCGAACTCGAACTTCGTATCTGCAAGGATGAGTCCCTTCGTAAGAGCAAACTCGGATACCTTCTTATAAAGAGCCAATGAAGCATCCTTCAATGCCTTGGCATCCTCTTCGCCGATCAGGTCAACGAGCTGTTCATATGTAATGTTGATATCATGACCGCTCTCCTCCTTTGTGGAAGGAGTGAACAAAGGCTCGGGAAGCTTATCGCCCTGTACCATTCCCTCGGGCATCTTGATGCCGCCGACGGTTCCGGACTTCTTGTATTCCTTCAAAGCGGAACCTTCAAGATATCCTCTGACGATGCACTCGGCGGGAAGCATCTTCGCCTTCTTGACGAGCATGGATCTTCCTTCGAGCTCTTCTTTATACTTGTCGAATCCCTGAGGATACTTCGATACATCCGTTGTGATGACATGATTGGGAATGATGTCCTTGGTAAAATCAAACCAGAATGCGGAAATGGACGAGAGAACCTTACCCTTGTCCGGGATCAGCTCATCAAAAACAACGTCAAAAGCGGAGATCCTGTCCGTTACGATGAGAAGAAGGCTGTCGCCGAGATCGTAGATGTTTCTTACCTTTCCTTTTGCAAGTATCGGCTTATCGATAAAATCAGTATCCTTAATAAGCATTTTTATATCCTCCGTTTAATTATAAGCTTCCTTTTGTAGAGATGACCTGTCCTTCAAATCTCGGATCGATCTCTGTTGCCTCTCTTAAGGCTCTCGCGAGTGCCTTAAACATCGCTTCCGCCTTGTGGTGATCATTGGTCCCGTAAGGGCAGCCGATGTGGAGAGTGATGCCTGCGTTATAAGCAAAAGACCTCATGAACTCCTCGACGAGCTGCGTATCCATAGCGCCCATCATATCACCTTTGAAAGAACAATTATACACGATAAACGGTCTCGCGCTGATATCGATCACCGCTTCACCGAGCGCTTCGTCCATAGGGATCCTCGCACTGCCGTAACGGCGTATGCCGATCTTATCGCCCAAAGCCGTCTTTACGGCCTCACCCAAGGCGATGCCGGTATCTTCGACAGAGTGATGTGCATCGACCTCGAGGTCGCCCTTGCAGGAGATCCTAATATCTATCCCGGAGTGCTTCGACAATGCGGTGAGCATGTGATCAAAAAAGCCTATGCCCGTATCGATCTCATTCTCACCCTTACCGTCAAGATCTACAAAGATGCTGATATCGGTTTCCCCGGTCTTTCTTTTTACCTCAGCTGTTCTTGGCATTGTTTACCTCCTGCTTTACCGCTTCGATGAACTCTTCCATCTGCTCTTTGGTACCTATCGTTATACGCAGCCTGTCGTTTATCCCCTCGGCGTCAAAATACCTTACAAGTATACCCTTCGCGCGCAGATTTTTATACAGAGTCTGCGCATCGATCCCTTCACAGGGCCTTGCGAAAACAAAATTCGCTGAAGACTTCGGAAGCGAGAATCCGAGCTTTCTCAACTCGTCTTCAGTATACTTTCTCGTCTCTATTATCCTGTTGATGCATTCCCTGTGATACTTAACGTCTCTTACGGACGCCGCGGCGATCTGCTGGGCAAGTCTGTCCACGGGATATGAATTGAAGGAATCCCTTGCTCTTTTGAGGCCTTCGATAAGCTCTTCGGAAGCGATCGCATATCCTACGCGAAGTCCTGCGAGGCTGTACGACTTCGAAGCCGTTCGTACAACACAAAGATTCGGACATTCATCAAGAAGACTTACTGCGGTCTCATACGGATCCTTAAACTCGGCATACGCTTCGTCGATGATGACTGCGGATTCGGGATTCGCCTTGCATATCTTCCTTATATCATCATTGGTTATCGAACGGGAAGTCGGTGCATTCGGGTTTGCTATGCAGATACCGCAGTTCGGAACACCGACATAATCGTCGGCATCAAGTCTTAAGTCTTCGCGAAGCGGAATCTTCAAGGATCTTATATCGTAAAACTTCTCGAATACAGGATAGAAGCTGTAGCTGTATTCAGGCGTCAATACAGGCAGAGCCGTATTGTTCTCTTTCTCGAAGAAAGTCTGGAAGCACAAAGACAGGACCTCATCGGAACCGTTGCCGGCAAAGACCTGCGAAGGCTTTACCCCCTCGACGGAAGCGACCGATTCGAGAAGATCCGATGCATTTGTATCGGGATAGAGCCTTAACTCATTAACATCAAAAGTACGAAGGATGACCCTCGCCATCGGTGACGGCGGATAAGGATTCTCATTAGTGTTAAGTTTAATGACCTTCTGACCCTTCTTGGGCTGCTCGCCCGCGACATAGGGTTCTATCTCATTTATCTTCTTGTTCCAGAATTTACTCATTTCTCAGTCCTCGAATCTGGATTCTATCGATGCGGCATGACAGGTCAACCCTTCGCTTCTTGCAAACTTTGCCACATCCTGATAAACCTCTCTTAACGATTCTTCATTGTAATTTATAACGCTCATCTTCTTATAGAAGTCTCCGGTATTAAGAGGCGAGAAAAACCTCGCGGTACCGCTTGTAGGAAGAGTGTGGTTAGGTCCTGCGAAGTAATCTCCCAGAGGCTCCGGTGAGTAGTTTCCGAGGAAGACCGCTCCGGCGTTATTGATGCTTTGAAGCGTTTTCTCGGGATCTTCCACACAAAGTTCGAGGTGCTCGGGAGCAAGTTCTTCCGAGAAAGCGACCGCCGTCTCTACGGAATCGACCCATATTACCGAACTGTAGTTTTCCATGGATCCCTGAAGCTGTTCTTTCCTCTCGGCCTTCTCAGACCTTCTGTCAGCAGCCTCCCATATCTTCCTCGCCAGATCCTCGCCTACGGCAAGGACTATGGCAGAAGCCAGTTTATCATGCTCGGCCTGGGCGAGCATATCAGCAGCCACATATTCGGGATCGGAAGATTTGTCGGCTATGATTATAACCTCAGAAGGTCCGGCGAACATATCTATATCGACCTGACCGAATACAAGCCTCTTCGCGGTGTTCACATAGATATTTCCGGGACCGCAGATCTTATCGACCCTCGGGATCGTTGCCGTACCGTAAGCCATGGCTGCGATAGCCTGGGCTCCTCCGACCTTATATATCTCAGTCGCGCCTGCAATATCAGCCGCTGCGAGGATGACCGGAGCAACGGAACCGTCAGCCCTCGGAGGCGTACAGAATACGATCCTCGGTACTCCGGCTACGGAAGCGGGGATAACATCCATAAGCACGGTAGAAGGAAGCGGAGCCGTACCTCCCGGAACATAGACTCCGGCGACGGTGATCGGCCTTACGCGGACACCTATCTTAGAGCCTTTGGCTGTATCCATCATGAAGCCTTCTTCCCTCTGCCTCTCATGGAATACCTTGATGTTCGAGGCGGCCTTCTTCATCACGCGAAGAAGTTCGGGATCCTCTTCTTCCAAAGAAGCATATGCTGCCTTAATCTCTTCACTCGTAACCTTCATCGAAGCGGGCGTAAGCTCAGCCTTATCAAACTTTCTCGTGTATTCGAGGACCGCTTCATCGCCCCTCGTCCTTATATCATCTATTACCCCCTGAACGGTTGTAATGACCGGACCTAAGTCCATCTTGCCCCTGGCACCGAGTTCATTACATGTGTCCTTAAGATTCTCTACCGTACCCTTAACAAATCTGCATTTCATAAAAGCGCCACCTGTTCTTTGATCTTCTCTATCATAGGCTTTATCTGATCGGATTTCATCTTCATCGATACGCGGTTTACGACAACTCTCGCGGAGATATCGGCCACGGTCTCGATAACATCAAGCCCGTTCTCTTTCAGAGTCCTTCCCGACTCCACTATATCCACGATACAGTCTGAAAGTCCTATGAGGGGGGCAAGTTCGATCGAACCGTTCAGCTTGATTATCTCAACGCTCTCCTTTTTTACTCCCTCGAAATAAGACCTCGTGATATTCGGGTATTTCGTTGCGATCCTCTTGTTCGGGATGAGGTCGAGCTTTCCGTCTTTAAGGCTTACGGGACCTGCAACGCACATCCTGCACTTGCCGAAGCCTAAGTCGGCTACCTCATACAGGTCTCTCCCCTCTTCAAGGAGCGTATCCTTACCTACAAAGCCGATGTCAGCCGCGCCGTACTCCACGTATGTCGGAACGTCCGCGGGCTTGGCCATTATAAACCTCAATCCCGCTTTCTCATCCTCGAGAATGAGTTTTCTGGACTCTTCTTTCGCGGCAGTACAATCGTATCCCGCTTTCTCGAGGAGCTCTATCGCCTTCTCGGCGAGCCTTCCCTTTGATAAAGCTATCGTCAGCATCATTCATCCTCCCCGTCAACAAACACGGCACTCTCGATCCCCTGTTTATTCGCATAATCACTTAATTCTTCACTGCCCATTCCGGTCGTATCGAGTATCGCCGACAGACCATCCTCACGAAGCTTCTCGACTACCGCATATGCCTGAACACGGCACCCCTTCTTAAAGCCTACGATCGCATCTGCAGGCTTGTCTTCCATCGTGACCCCCTGACGCATCAGCGCTGTTAGAGTCAGCGTCAGCGACAGCGAGAAGCCGACGCACTCCATCGGACGGCCAAACACCGCGACCGTATTGTCGTAACGCCCGCCGCTTACGATGGGGAAACCGACTTCATATGTATATCCTTTAAATATAACACCCGTATAGTAGTCGACAGAGCCTCCCATAAGGCCCGAGTCCACCGATACGTATTTAAGATATCCCTGCTCGTCGAGGCAGTCTAAGATATTCTGAAGATTATCAAGCGCCGTCAGTGCTTCCTCATCTTTTACCTTCTGCCTGAAAGCATCGATGATGTCATATGTGCCCTGGGCATCGGGAAGCATCAACAGAAGCTTCCTGTCATCATCCGACACACCGAGCCTGTCGCATGTCTTCTCGATCGTTACCGTATCACGGCTGTTTATAGCCCGGCCTATCGCGGTCTTACTCTCTTCATCGAGTCCGACCTGTCTGGCGATGCCGTCATAGAGCTTGACCTGTCCTATCGAGATCTGAAGATCGGTGATACCGGTACTTAATACGGATCTGATCGCGAGAGCGATAACCTCGGCATCGGCATCAGAGCCTTCGGCTCCCATGAGCTCGACACCGGCCTGCGTGAATTCATTCTGCTTGCCGCCTCCGGAATCAGCGAATCTGAACATATTCTCTATGTAGCTTATCCTTATGGGAAGCGCCTCCGGCGTAAAGTCCTTGATGTTCGCAGCATATCTGGCAGCAGGGATCGTACCGTCATATCTTAACGCGAGAAGCCTTCCCTTCTGGTCCGTCATCTTATACAGGTTCTGCTCCGGCACAAATCCCGGACGGCTGTAGATATCGAGGTACTCGATACCCGGAGTCTCGATCTCCTTGTACCCGTGAAGTCTGTATAACTCTCTTAACTCCTGCTCTGTCTTCTTCTTAAAAGCACAGATACCGGGCAATGTGTCCGTAAAACCGTCTGCCGTATAAAATTTAGCATTGTTCATATGTATCAGTTCCTTTCCCTGTCACTTTAGCACACTAAAGCACTAAAGTACCTGCTGATTATACAAAGGCATATATCCGTTGTCAACCTCTCATTAAGTTATACATATTAGCGATCATAAGCAAAAAGAAGATGATCATGATGATAATATAAATGACGGATTGTTCCTTACTGAGCTTAGTATTCATTACATTGCGTTTACTCTGCGCAGAAACGGGATATGACGGGAACATAAGATAATACCAGTCTTTATCCTCTTTCTTCTTTTGGATCTTAACCCGTATATTCTTCTTAACCTCATTACGGATCAGTTTAAGTACATTAAGCGGAACCTTATGCTTTAAGGTCTGCCCCTGAATGGCTATATGAAGATCATGATTTCTGATTATCGGTGTAATGAGATCCCCTTTGAAGAACATCTTCCACATAAGCCTGTTGCCCTTTAACTCCTTACACTGATCGGAACTTACGATATAACCGAATGCATATGCCGCATCGGCTATCGACTCCTTTGTCATCGGATGAAGCGAAGGCATAAGTATACCGTAAAGATTTACCGGGAGCTTGCTTAGGATGTCACCGAGCGCTACATACTCCCCTGGATCTTCGTCTTTCATCAGCGAATCAAGCTTCGGGTATTTCCCGGGTTCGAAGCGGAACGGCACCCGCGAGATAAAATCCGCGATGCAGACAGGTTTTTGAGGATTCCCTGTCTTAACATAGAACCTCGGATGCATAGGTGACGCATCCGTGATCGCCAACATAATATCCGGTATCAGTTTGGCATCATTGATAAGCTTTTCGAGTTTTGTATAAAACACAAGATCCGTCGCGAGCGAAGTAACCTGGGGAGAGAGGAAAAAGACGCGCCACAATTGCTTTTGCCCCGTCATTTCCGGATCCCCTATGATCAGTGAAGCCGTATAGAGCGCATCTTCCCTGCCTCCTTCAAGATTATCGGAAGAAACCGGGGTTCCGAGGCACTTCAGAAGGTCATTATCGTCAACAAACCTTTTTATCTTCCTCCCTGTCTTGCCGTCAGGAACGGCTATACCCGGAGCGAGCGTGATAAACCCCGCCATCTTCTCTATCTCGGATGGTGTGTAATCCTTTACGACCGACAGATCTATGTCGCCAAAATCAAACTCCGGTTCTTCCTCGGCCTCATCCTCGAGGCCGGCAGGCTCTCTTGAAGGTGAAGGAGCGACCGTTCCCGGAAACGGCGGCAGCATCTTAGGCGTTCCGTCCTCATTAATGAACTTCACGCCGAAAGATCCGTCTTCCCTTCTGTCTGTTATGATGATCTGATCATCGGATACATTAAGAGAAGCAAAATTGGCCGCGAACTTCATCGCTGCCCTGTAAGCCTGGTTTATCTTCCGGAAGGCCTCCTCATCATCTTCGGGATTATGCACCTTTACAAGTGCCGAGTATGCCTTTCTTATCTTTTTGGTATCGGTAGTCGGAGCGATGCCGAGTACATCCCAGAATATCTCCATATCAGTACTCCAGCTTATCGAGAAGATCGGACAGGGCCTTGTATGTTTCTTTGACTTTTATCGGATCGCGCCTTGTAAGCTGAGCCTTAAAAGCCATAAGAAAACCTGTTATAAGTCCACGCTGCTCATCATAAGACTCCTCATATACGCGTTCCGCCCTTGCAATAAGAGCGCGGTATTTCTCGTCCTCGGGAGATACGAGTATCGCCTCTTCCATCTTCGTCCTCATCGTCTCAACCTGTTCCTGCGTGAGAACGTTATTATTGCTCCTCAAAGCCTTGGTGGAAATATTTCCGTCCGTCGTGATGACATCTGCGATCAGTATTCCGTTGATATCATAAGTCAGCTTAACATCGCAGATCTTATCCCTTAACCTTGTCGGCGGGCATTCGATCTTAAGCTCCCCGAGAAACAGATTCTTATCGGGATCGATATTCTCTCCCTGATAGATCTGTATCCTGATCTCCTTCTGATTATCGGACGCGGCACTGTAACTTCTCGTTATCGAAGACGGCAGCGTACTGTTCCTGGGTATTATAGAACTCATCATCAACGATCCGTCGTTAAGTATGTCGTTATTAACGGCAATACCGAGAGTAAAAGGGCATATATCCGTAAGAACGATATCCTTAAGATCCTTATTCTTCATCGCCGCATAAATAGCCGCGCCTTCTGCTATCGCAGTCTCGGGATCTACCGAAGTATCCGGCTCGATCCCGGTTATCCTTTTTATGAACTCCCTTACCGTAGGCATCCTGCAGGAACCTCCGACAAGTATCACTCTGTCGATGTCCTGAAGTTTCTTGCGGCTGTCATGTACAGCCTTTCTTACGGGTTCCCTAACTCCTTCAAAGATTTGCCTGCTCATCTTTATAAGCTCCGGCACATTCAAAGTGAGCATATATTTATTCTTATCGAGCGGGATCTCCATCATTACCATCGGTGTATCCGTAAGTTCGATCTTCACCCGTTCTGCTGCCCTGTATATGATCGCTTTGTCAACAAACGAAAGTGTATCCTGATCGATATCATTCTTCTTGCAGAAGTCCTTCACGATCGCTTCGTTAAAATCCTTGCCGCCGAGCCTGTTATTGCCTGCAACCGCGAGGATCTCAATTATGTTGTCGAATACATCAACGACCGAGACATCGAGAGTTCCGCCTCCGAAGTCGATCACCATATAGGTTCCGTCCTCGTACCCGGTCCTGCTCAGAAAGGCAAGTGCCGCAGCAGAAGGCTCGTTGATGAGCCTCTCGACTTTAAGCCCGGACAGATCGGCCGCGACTCTCGTCGCCCGTCTTGCATTATCGTCGAAGTATGCGGGAACACTGATGATCGCTTCTTCTACGGGCTCTCCTAAGAATGCTTCGCAGTCCGCCTTGATCTTCTTTAGAATAAGTGACGACAATTCTTCGGGAGTATACCGCGTACCCTTAAGATCTACGGAGGTACCGAGCCCCATATTGCGCTTGAACTCTGATGCGGATCCGTCGGGATGCGAGATAAGGCGATCTCTCGCCGCCTCACCGACAAGGATCTTCCCGTCATCATCGATGCTCACGGCGGAAGGCGTTATATAAGAATCAAGCGAGTTCTTGATCCTTATGATCTGTCCGTCCTTATACACCACCGCCAAGCTGTTGGTAGTACCGAGATCAATGCCTATCTTAGCCATTATCCTTCTCCCAAGATCATTTATGATAATTCTCGCCTTTATATATCTTAAAGCCTCTGTATATCTGTTCTAATATTATAAGTCTCGTCATCGTGTGTGTCATCGTGTGCTGCCCGAGACAAAGTCTTAAGTTTGCTCTCGATGTCACTTCGGAAGATATCCCGTTGCTTCCGCCTATTGCTATCGTAAGCCTTCCGCCGCCTTTCTCAATGGATGATATAAGCTCACGGCTGATCTGCTCGCTTGTCATCTCCTTACCGTGCAGATCGATCGCCCAGACCGCATCTGTCGGCTTTATCTTCGACAGGATAAGCTCACCTTCCTTTTGTAAAGCGCGTTCAACGGGAATGTTATCGGGACTTGCTTCCACCTCGATTATCTCGGTATCCGCATACTTCGAAAGGCGCTTCACATATTCCCTGCACCCTTCAGTAAGCCACTTCTCGCGTATCTTTCCGGGACAGACCAGAGTGATCTTCATATCAGAACTCCACTGATTTGGAGGGGGAATACCTGTCGGCAATGCTTAATTCATAATCATTTCCCGGGAACAGATCGAACCCGGCAAGATAATCGCAGACGGTCTTATGAGCCCTGTCCGGAGTATTGTTGTTTTCAGACAGATGTCCTAATATGAATCTTCTTGTGCCGTTATCGATAAAAAACTTGACTGCCCTTGCACAATCGTCGTTGCTTAAGTGTCCGCCGTCTCCCGCGATACGCACTTTAAGATCTTCCGGGTAGTCACCGTAAACGAGCATCCTTCTGTCATAATTGGATTCGATGAGCATGGCATCAACGCCCGTTGCAAAATGCTCTATATCTTCTGTCATATATCCGAGATCCGTCGCGATCATGCACGATCTTCCTTCGAAGTTTATCCTGTAACAGCAAGATCCAGCCGCATCGTGGGGAGTACTTACGGAAGTCACTTTGACTCCCGGAGCAACTTCAAATTCTTTCCCGGGGACGATAACAATATCGGGAGTTGACTCATGCGGCTTTGTAAAGCGATATCTCATACCCCTGAATGTCTGTTCCGTCGCATAGAGCGTTGTGGGATACTTACGGATAAAGACATCAAGACCGCTGACGTGATCAACATGAGAATGCGTGATCAATACGGCATCTATGTCAGACGGATCCGTTCCGACTTCAAGAAGGGAATTGACGATCCACTTGCAGTTTCTGCCGGCATCTATCAGGATATTTGTTCCGCCTGCACGCACCAGCGTTGCATTGCCGCTGCTTCCCGAGAATAACGGTATGATCTCCATCAGGCTTCCGTATCCTCGAATATGCCTCTGCTCTCGGCTATCTCGATATCCGCTCCCAAAGACCTTAACTTATCGACGATCTTCTCGTAGCCTCTGTCGATTCTTCTGGCCTCGTCTATATACGTAACACCGTCTGCAGCCAGCGCAGCGCATACCAGTGCCGCACCCGCACGAAGATCCGGTGCCTTGACATCAGCGCTCGTGAACTTATCAATACCGTTAACGAGCGCTATATGATCGAAAATGTTTATATTGGCGCCCATCCTTATGAGCTCGGGAATATACTGATATCTGTTCTCCCAGACATCCTCATCCATCTTGCTCTGCCCCTTTGAAAGACAGAGAAGAACAACGGTCTGAGGCTGAAGATCCGTAGGAAAACCGGGATACGGAGCAGTCTTAACGTTAGTTCCCCATATCTCTTCTTCGGGATCCTTATAAACTCTTAAATAATCGTCTCCCTCTTCGATTATGTAACCCATCTCACGCATCTTCGATGACAGAGGATCCATATGCGTAGGGATTATGTTATGTATCGTAACATCTCCGCCCGTTACCGCTGCGGCGATCATGTATGTACCGGTCTCGATCTGATCCGGAATGATCGAATATGTAAAGTTTCCGGGAAGATGAGGTACACCCGCTATATTGATCGTATCCGTACCCGCACCTCTGATCCTCGCACCCATCGCATTAAGGAAGTTCGCGACATCAACGATATGAGGCTCCTTCGCGGCATTGACTATTGTCGTATTGCCCTGAGCCTTACACGCCGCCAGCATAACATTTATCGTCGCACCCACGCTTACTATATCAAGGAATATCTTGGCTCCTCTTAAGGGATTTGCATGTAAGGATATGACTCCGCCGTTGATATTCCTGTAGTCTGCACCTTTTGCTCCCATCTGCTTGAAGGCTTTAAGGTGAAGATCTATGGGACGCTGTCCGAAGTCGCATCCGCCCGGCATACGAAGGGATGCCTCTCCGCATCTTCCGAGGAGAGCACCGAGAAGATAGTAGGATGCCCTTATCTTGGAAACATCGGGATTAGTAGCCTTGGGCGTATTGATGCCGCTCGGGTCGATATGAAGCGTAACGGATCCTTCGGGAGCTATCTCGGTCTCTATCTTTGCACCCAGAGACTCACATATCTTAACCATTACATGTACATCTGAGATATCCGGAACATTCTCCAGAGTACATGTTCCGTCTATCATCATTGCCGCTGCAAGGATACCCAATACGGCATTCTTGCTTCCGCTGATATTAACATCACCTTTGAGCGGGATACCGCCCTTTATCTTATATGAATACGAATCCAAATTATTTACCTTCCGTCTCGTCAAGAACCTGCCTTACGGCAGACTTGATTTCAGCCTCACTATTATCTTCGGTCTCAGGTGTCAAGTCAAGGAAAAGACTGCCTTTTCTCTTCTTTCGAGGAGCCGTTTTACGAACTTGGGTCTCTTCAGGATGAACGGTTACGGCAGACTTACGGTCAAAAGTCTCCGGTGAACTCTCCTCGCTGACCTTTACCTTGACGGGAACCGCTCTCGGAAGTATCTGCTGAGTCAGGATCGCTTTTGCCTCTTCCCTTCTCTCACGATCTTCTCTTGCCGCTCTTTCCTCTTCGGTCTCTACATGCTCTTTCGGTTCGGGCTCATCCGGTATTTCTTCCTCGGTCTGCTCCGCGATCTCTTCTTCAGAGGCCGCCTGATCTTCATTAACATCAGCGGTATCAGAGGCTTCCTCCTCTGTATCTTCGACGCTGTCAAAGTCGTTATCTTCTATCGCGGAAACGGCGTCATCAAGCATATCCGGCTCTATGAAGGTCAGTTCATCGACAAGATCGGTGTAACGCTCATCCCCGAACGCCTTGAGAAGCTCGGTAAGTTTCTGTTCCTTAAGCTGCTTCTGTCCTGCGGGAATGCTCTCGTATTCGTCCGCTATGCTCTCGACGTCCTCATATCCCATTGAACGGGCGGCTTCCACAGCCTGTACGGCCATGAAATCCGCGGCATTCTTGAAATAATTCTTCTCGCTTACGATACCTGTCTTGGCATCTTCATAAACGCTCTCGAATACGGATCCTGCGACCGGAAGAAGAACGGTAAATGACGATCCGTGGAAAAGCTCGGTGCTGACGCTTATGGAGCCCTCGTGCATATCCACTATGTCCTTGACGATGGCAAGACCTATACCGGAACCGCCGGCCTCTCTTGAGCCGGAATTATCGACTCTGAAGAACCTCTCGAAAAGATAATCCACGTCCTTCTCCGGAACTCCTCTTCCGTTATCGGATACTTCGATACCTATGCGGTCGCCTACCGCGGATACCGATATCTCTACATGGTTCGCTTCTGTTTTGCCCTCGTAGGATATGTATTTGATCGCATTAGTAAGAAGGTTGATGACCACTCTCATTACAAGGTTCTCGTTACCGAATACCAGCGGATAATACATATTCTCCGGTGTTACTATCTCAACCTTGTCTCTTCCGGGATACTCGGCTACCGTAGCAACCGCTCTGTTAATGATGCTTCCGATATCCACGATAGTCATCGGAACGATATCCTGACACATAGACAATGTAAGGAAGTCCTGAACGATATCCTGCATTCTTACCGCATTCGTGATGACCCTTGTGCCCCACTTCTTTATCTCTTCATAAGAAGGCATATTATCGGGAGTAATATTCTTGATAAACAGCTCTGATGCGCGGATAACCGTCAAAGGAGTCTTCAACTCGTGAGATACATTGGCGGCAAGATCCTTCTGCCTTCTCTCGTCATCCTTGATCTGGGTAATATCATCAACGATAACAATATCGAGTTTCCCGTTCTCATAGATCTTATGAAGGATCTTTATCTCGAATATCTTTTTGTCCGTAGAGTAATTGACTCTGATGGCTGTATCGGTATTCTCGGAATTCAGAAGATAGTCGGATTTAAGGTGATTGCCGTTCTCGAATCTGTCGAGGAACGCTTCCATCGTCTGCGGCACGGATTCCTCTTTGAGAAAACCGTCCATTATTTCTATAGTCCTGTTGTGATAGACGATCCCGCCGGCATCGTAGGTAATAACTCCGAGCCCGACATTATCAATGATCGAAGAACTGATCCTTCCCTGATACTCGAGCTTCTCGATCGTCTTGTTCAGCTGTTCGTCTGCGTGATGATTATAGACATTATTTCCGACAATATAGCCGACGGCGAGTCCTGCAAACACCAGGATACATACACCGACTACACACAGCGCGAAATGCGATGTGATAAATGCGATCATCTTAAACTACTCTCAATCAAATTCCTTCGGGAAATAGTAACCCGAACCGCGTCTGGTCAGAATATACTTATAGTTAGGCTGATTCGGTTCGATCTTCTTTCTGGTCCTTCTTACGGTAACATCTACCGTACGGACATCACCGGAGAAGGCATAATTCCATACTTTGGACAAAAGCTCGTCTCTCGTGCATACGCGTCCGGCATTCTGCTCAAGATACTGAACGAGCTTAAACTCATTGGAGGTAAGATCGCAGCTCTCTCCGTTTACGAGGACCTGCATAGCATCATAATCGATAACGAGCTCACCGTCGCAATAAGTATGCTTGGTATTCTCTGATTTACTGTCGCCTCCCGCACGGGAAGATCTCTTAAGAAGGACCTTAACTCTCTCTATGAGAAGAGCGGGATCAAAAGGCTTCGGCATATAATCGTCTGCGCCGCGTCTTAAGGCCTCGATCTCATAAACATTAAGTTCACCCTTCGCAGTAAGGAAAAGGATAGGAATATCATAGCCTGCCTTCCTCAGATCTTCCGTGAACTGGATACCGGTATAATTAGGCATCATCCAATCAAGGATGATAAGATCAGGAGACTTCTCCTGTGCCATCTTGAATCCTTCCTGGGAATCTGTGGAAGAGATCGCCTCGAATCCGAAGCTTACAAGAACATCCGAGACAGATGATACTATCTGAGGTTCATCGTCAACGATAAGAATTTTTGCCATGATGATCCATCTCCAAAGAAAAATGAAATATTACAAATAATGATAACAATAATATATTTTTAGGGCAAATGTATTTAAAAGAAATTACAAAATATACGTTAAATAGAAGAAGCCTTCTGCGTTTAGCGCAGAAGGCTTCATATAAACCGGCAGCAACCTATCTTCCCGGGCCGTCGCCAGCCAAGTATTGTCGGCACACGCGAGCTTAACTTCTGTGTTCGGAATGGGAACAGGTGTGGCCTCGCGGTAATAACCACCGGTATGGTTGAAGGTTTGTACCCTCAGGACTGCATAAGAGCTAAATAAAGACTGTGTTTTGAATGTATAAGACATTGAACATAACTTGTGGTCAAGTCCTCGGGCATTAGTACCGGTCAGCTGAATACATTTCTGCACTTACACACCCGGCCTATCAACTGGTGGTCTTCCAGTGCCCTTACCAAAAAGAGGGAAATCTCATCTTGAAGTTGGCTTCACACTTAGATGCTTTCAGCGTTTATCCAATCCAAACATAGCTACCCAGCTGTGGCCTTGGCAGGCCAACTGGTACACCAGAGGTTTGTC
>DJYK01000017.1 GCA_002450095.1 Mageeibacillus sp. UBA6980
CTTGGTACGACAACGAGAATTCTTACACATCTCAGATGGTAAGAACAATCAAGTACTTCGCAGAGCTCGGATAATCCCCGACTTAACAAAGTATTTACGAGTCTCCCGGTTTATGCCGGGAGACTTTTTTATAAATACTTTTTGAGTGTTATAATCTATTAAACATGGAAAAGGGAGGAATTACAGATGGAACAGAATGCACATAATAAAGCGGTCATAAGTCTCATCCTGGGTATAATCGGTGTTGTAGCATGGCTTGGAGGTTATTCTTCCGTCATCTCGCTCGTGCTCGGGATCATCGGACTTGTCCTGTCCATTCAGGCAAAGAAGGCCGGAAATACGGAGGGGATAAGGACTGCGGGATTCATTATATGTTTGGTGTGTACGATCGTAGGAGCCGTTATCCTGATCTCGTGTATTGCCTGTACGGCCTGCGGTGTGACCGTCGGAGGTATGATGGCCTGTGAAGTGATCGATCAGATAATCAAAGCCGTACAATAATTGAAAAGAGCCGCCCGAGGGCGGCTCTTCTTATGATACAAAAGTTTTATCAATACTTGGGTTCGAGAAGACCGTAGTCTCCGTCGTTCCTCTTATATACTACACATACGGAATCTGTATCAGCATCGAGATATACAAGGAAGTTATGTCCCAACATCTCCATCTGGAGGATCGCATCCTCAGATGTCATGGGACGAAGCTCGAATGTCTTGTGACGCGTAATCTTGGACTCTTCCGGAGCTTCAACCTCATAATCGAAGTCAGAAGCATTATCATCCTCGAGATAATTGGCGATCTGCGGATATTCCTTCTTCTTCTTGAGGAACTTGGTCTTATTGCGTCTTATCTGGGATTCAAGCTTATCGATCGCTCTGTCAACTGCCGTGAGTATCTCTTCATCGCGAGCCTCAGCTCTATAGATCTTGTTGTCGAGCTTCATCGTGATCTCGACAACCATCTTGCTTCCTTCGGGTCTTATACGGATATTGAACGATCCTTCTTCACCAAAGTACTTGTCGAATTTCCTCATCTTGTCGGAGATCTTATTCTCGAGTCTCTCTCCGATTCTGATGCCCTTGCCCTGTGTAGTGATCTTCATGAAATCACATCCTTCCTGTAAGGTTCTAAGGATTACTATTTTCATCCTGATTTAATTATAAAGATAAAAATATTAATTTACTGTAAAAGTATCAAATCCTCTGAATAATCAACGAAAAATAATGTATAATGACGTTGTTGATAAGAAAGTATCGGAGGTTATAGATATGGCATTATTTGATCCCAAAGCAAAGGTCATTTCAGGCTATCAGAAGGCTATCGATGACCGCACAACGTCGATCCGTAAGTATTATGATGAGATCGGAAAGCTCTATTATGATCAGTATAAAGATATGAAGGTAGATAATACCAAGGATATTAATACCCGTTGCGAAGCTATCACAAGGCTCAGTAATGAGATCGAGGATTTCAAGCTTAAGATCCTTTTCGAGAGAGGTCTGAAGAAGTGCCCTAACTGCGGTACCGAGAACAGCCTCGAGTATGGTTTCTGCTTCAAGTGCGGAAGCAAGTTTGATGAGGACTCCTCCAAGGAGCCTAAGACAGATTTTGAGAAGGCTGAAGCACAGCTTGAAGAAGCCAAGGAGGAAGAGGCTGAGCAGGCTTCAGAGGACGCTGCTCCCGAAGAGGAGAAGGCGGAAGATAAGAGCGAAGAGTGATCTTCATCCGGGGTTAATCAGATCAATAAGAAGCTGTCTCGTGTTTGAGACAGCTTTTTGTTTGTTATGCGTCAAAGCTTAGTCAAGGCAGTTCGACCGCAGTGCAAAACGACTCCAGTACATTAAGGTGGGAAGAGGCGATGAAGATCCTGTCTGATACAGACGACCTTATGTAATCGCATACTTTATTGATATTGTCGTTATCAAGACCCGTAAACGGTTCGTCCATGATAACGATGTCAGAGGGCGAAAGAATCGCGCGAACGATCTCAACGCGTCTTGCCGTTCCGCCCGATAAGTCACGTGCTTTCTTATGTATATCATCTTCGGGTATGAGTGAGGAGAGCTCACGTATGATCTGATCTTCACTTATCGCGGGGGCTGCAAGTCTGATATTCTTTACTGCATCGATCCCGCCTATGAGTCTCGTATCCTGGAATACGGGAGAGAATCTCATGCCTCCCCTCGGGAACCCTTCGAATGCGACTGACCCGGAATCAGGCTTGATCAAGCCCTCGATAATCCTTATAAGTGTTGTCTTGCCGATGCCCGAGGGACCTTTGATGACTGTAGGGGATTTGTTATCGAACGTATATGAGAAGTCTTTGATAACGTCACGACCTTCATATATCTTGGTAATGTCGGAAAGGATTATCTTCATTCGGCTATCAACCTCCTGATGATGCAGGTTATTACTTTCTCGAACAGATATGACAGTATAACGGCAAGAAAGGTCCACGCGAACAGATCATCGGTCGCAAGACTTATCTTCGACAGATAAAGACCGCTTCCTATGGAGTGCAGAGGTCTTCCGATGACTTCGGCTGCGATTCCGCTCTTGAACGCCATTCCCGAACTGATCGTTACTGCTCCGAGAAGATGAGATCTTATCGCGGGAAGATAGATGTAACGGATCCTGTCGGTTAATCTGAATCTGAATAATCCGGCCATCTCGATAAGAGACCCCGGCGTTGTGTCGAGTCCGGACAGGACATTGAGATAGACCATCGGGAAAACAACGAGTGCACTTATGACTGTCGCAAGCGACGGGGCTCCCGCCCAGATAATGACAAGGATCACGAATGAAGCAACGGGGATGGATTTAATGACCGACACCGGAGGTGACAGAAATTCGCGGATGAACTTAAAGCGGTATGAGATCGCCGCGAGTATCGATCCGAGCGTAAGTCCTATTAAAAATCCCAGGGTAATCTTAAGAAGTGAATAAAGGACCGACAGCCAGAAGTCTGCCGTTCCGCCGAGAACCAAAAGTGCTTTGATCGACTCGTAAGGACCTGCAAGAAGGATATTGTTATCGACAATTAAAGAAAGCACCTGCCATAAGACAAGCCAGAATAATACATATAGCGCTTTTCTTATGACAGGCCTCTTCAATTTATCCTGCGTAATAGAAGTCGTCTCCGGGCATTGCTCCGCCGATGGCTTCGGGATTGGCATCGTAAAGAGTCTGAAGATATCCTTCAAGGTCTGAGCGCAAAGGATCACCTGTTACGCATACGATATTACAAAGAGGGATAGCGGTCACGGCTACGGGAACCGCTCCGACAATACCCTGATCCACTACAAGCTGAGCGGTTCCTTCGATGTCGGTATTGGCAGCGATCACGCTGTTGTGGTGCTCGATGAGGAATTCGGAAACTTCGTCGGGATGCTGATCGATAAACTCTCTTCTGGCGACGGTTACACCTGTAACAAGCCTTGAATCGGAAGTTACGTTGGTCCACTCTTCATCAAGAGAGAAATTGATCTGAAGCCCTTCGACCTGCATCATCGCTGCAGTGGCCGCAGGCTGAGGAAGAACGGCGATCTGATCGGGATTTTCCTGCAAAGACGCTATTACTTCTGCTCCTTCGGTCTTGAAGTCGAGTGTGCAGTCGGTTACTCCGTTCTGCTCGAGCAGGTAATTCATTGCATATTCGGGAGTTGCTCCCTGACCTGTCGTTATAACGGTCTTTCCGGAAAGATCGGCAACGGATGTGATCGACGGATCGGTGCTTAAGCAGTAAAGTACGCCGTAAGTATTGATATCGATCACCGCGATAGCTCCTTCAGTCCTGTTGTAGAGGATAGATGCGAGGTTAGCGGGGATTAGCGCGATATCAAGGCTTCCCGAATTAAGAGCAGCGGCTATCTCGTCAGGCTGAGTGGACATTGTAAATTCATATCCCGGATCTTCCTTCGCACTGTTATCGTTCATGAGATTGATTATGCCGATGGTAGTAGGACCTGATAAAGATCCGACACGAACGGTGACGTCATCCTTTTTTACACATCCGCCAAGAACTGACAAGGCCAAGACGGAAGCGGCCAAGATACTTAATAATCCTGATTTTTTCATAACAAACCTCTTATATTTATTTTTTACCTTACGCATTATACCGCTTAAGGTGACATAAGTCTCTTTGTTTTGTTAGAATAACAGCTATGTGGTGTGTAATTCAGGTCTATACCGGCAAAGAAGAGAAGATGCGCCGTGCGTGCATCAAGTATATCGATGAGAGTATCCTTAAGGAGACTTTTGTTCCCCAAAGGATCAGGAGACGTAAATATGCCGGAGTATGGAGGGATGAACGCTGCTCTTTGTTCCCGGGATATGTTTTTCTTATAACTGATGATCCTGTTGCCCTGTATAGCGAGCTTAAGAAGGTAGAGGGCATGACAAAGCTGCTTCGTGCGGACCGCGATATTCTGACGTTAAGCCCCGCTGAAGAAGAACTTATGAGGAAATTAGGCGACGAAGAGCATGTTACCCGGATGTCTTACGGTATTATCGAGGGCGATAAGATCACTGTTACCGACGGACCGCTTAAGGGACTGGAGGGTCTGATAAGGCGGATCGACAGGCATAAAAGGCAGTGTATAGTCGAGACCGAGATGTTCGGGCAAAGATCCAAAATGACGGTAGGAATAGAGATAGTTTCCAAGACTTGAACCGAAGATCAGACGATCAGTTTGACGATTTTTAAAACAGAGATTATAATAAGCAAGTTATTTTTAACAATCCGCGCACGAGAGGGGGGATGAAGAGATGTCAGAGATCAGAGTAAAAGAAGGCGAGTCCCTCGACAGTGCACTTCGTCGTTTCAAGCGCTCCTGCGCAAGATCCGGTGTACTTGCTGAGGTTCGTAAGAGAGAGCACTATGAGAAGCCCTCTGTACGCCGTAAGAAGAAGTCTGAGGCTGCTCGTAAGAGAAAGCACTGATAACTTCCTGTTTGTAAAGTAAAAATGACAACTCCCGGAGTTTTTCCGGGAGTTGTTTTTATGCTACAATAATCCCAAATAAATACAAAAGAGATTATAGATATGTTGCTTACTACGCAGAAGTGGCGCAGTGCTTTTGACGATACGTTCGTGAGCACTGAGTCCTTATTTGAAGCACTTCTGAACAAGAACGGTATAGATACGATTCAGAAGCGGGAAGATTTTCTTAATGATAAGGGAGCGGAACTGTATGATCCGTTTCTTTATAATGATATGCACAAAGCGGTCGATCTTATCTGTGAGGCGATGGCCGGCCATAAGAAGATCCTGGTCTACGGGGATTACGACTGCGACGGCGTTACGGCTACATCGATACTCGTGAGGTACTTCAGAAGCCACGGCTGTGATGTCTCCTATATTGTTCCGAACAGGGAAGAGCACGGCTACGGGCTTACGAAGAATATCCTTGATGATGTATATGACATCAATCCCTATCTCGTCATAACCGTCGACTGCGGGATTACCAATATAGATACCGTGGCCGAGCTTCGCTCACGGGGGATCAAGGTCATCGTTTCCGACCACCACAATGTACAGGAAGAGCTTCCTGATGCGGATGCGGTCATTTGCGCCAAGCGCAAGGACAATACCTATCCGTTCATAGATCTGTGCGGAGCGGGTGTCGCCCTTAAGATCGTTCAGGCTATGGGTACCGACAGAAGATTCCCGGTAAACGGCGATGTCTGGCGACAGGCCATCGAGCTTTCCGGAATCGCTACCATAGCAGACCTGGTAAGTGTGGTCGATGAGAACAGGACCATCGTTAAGAAGGCTTTTATAAGTATGAGAGATCCCGTGAATCCGGGAATAAGAGTGATGAACAATCTCATTTTGGAGAAGTCCGCTTCCCGCAAGCTGGATGAGACGTTCATCTCCTTCAATTTTGTCCCCAGGGTCAATGCGGCGGGAAGATTATACGATTCTTCATCGGCATTGGATCTTTTCCTTGAGGATGATGAGGATAAAGCTTATGAAGCCGCCGTTAAGCTGGGACAGCAGAATGAAGAGCGCAAGCAGATAGAAGCCCGTGTATATGAAGAGGCGACTCGTCAGGTTGATGACGAGAGAAGACCCGACGAATGGAGCCTTGCAAATACCAAAGGTCCGATAGTCGCTTATTCTTCGGACTGGCATCAGGGAGTTCTCGGCATCGTTGCCGGAAGACTTGCCTCAGCCTACAGAAGATCTGCCATAGTCTTTACTTCCGATCCCATAGAACCCGGGCTTATTAAGGGATCCGGCCGTGCATACGGAGATTATGATCTGTTTGCCGCATTGGGGAGGATAAGCGATAAGATCATCAACTTCGGCGGACATAAGAAAGCGGCCGGAGTGACGATCCGTAAGGATGGCCTTATCGACTTTATGAAAGCGCTCGAAGCGGATGCCGTAAGTCTTGAGTCTTCCGGGGAGAATGATGATGTCCTCGAGATAACGGCCAAACTCGATTTTGACATAATAAACTTCGATACTTATAACGCGATCTGTAAGTTTAAGCCTTACGGCATAGGCAACAGGAAGCCGGTATTTGAGACCGACGGCCTCGTTGTAACGGCGATCAACGACATGACCGAGGGTGCTCATATCAGATTAGATCTCGCGAAAGCTGACGGCGATTCCGATAAGACGGTATCCGCGGTAGGCTTCGGCATGGGATTGTACTCGAAGCTCATAAAGCCCGGTGATGTGATATCCATTGCCTATACGATCAATGAGTATACATACAGGGGCAAGACGACGATAAGTTTGTATCTTGAGGATATTAAGCTCGATGCCGATAAGGGTTTCCTGTGGCAAAAGCCGGATATAGCCGAGGATCTTTATAAGAACGGCATGGAACTCGATCAGATAGCCAAGCTTGCCAAGACAACGGCAAAAGAGAGTCTGATCCCTTCCAAGGTTGATTATCTTGCCTGTTATCAGATCATTAAGAACGAGTGTAAGGGTGAGACGAGCTATGCGGATCTTCCTTTGCTTGCAAGACTGGTCTCGGGTCAGTCCGGTGTAAATGTTAATCCTTTTAAGGTGGCAAGAGCTTTGGAGGTGTTTGCGGAAGCAAAATTGATCAAATTAGGTGTATTATCTTCTCAAAGAGTCTGTTTCAGATTTCTGAAGACGGAAGGCAAGACGGATCTTAAGAGATCAGAAGTGTATATGAGGCTTCTTTCATATGGATGACGACCTGAAAAACATGGATGAGAGAGAGTATCTTCTTGATACCGATATAGTGCCGGAAATCCCTGATTTTATTCAGGAGAAGTTTGACGGTGTTATGGACATGTTCACGTCTTATGCTTCGCGCGCCCGTCTGTCGGCGGATCGTATAAGCAGCGAGCAGGAGCTAATCAATAAAGCGTTTATTTTTGCCTATAAGGCTCACCGTAACCAAAAGAGGAAGAACGGAGAACTCTATATCGTTCATCCGATAGCGACTGCGGAGATACTTGCCGAGCTTGAAGTTGATGCCGAGTCCCTTGCTGCGGCTCTTCTTCATGACACCATTGAGGACACTTCGGCGGATTCGGAGATGCTTAATACGCTTTTCGGCTCGACCATCACGCTCCTTGTTGAAGGCGTAACGAAGCTCAACAAGATCTCGTCTCATTCTAAGGTCGAGATGCAGGCTCAGAATACCCGTAAGATGCTCATCGCGATGACTCACGATCCGAGAGTTATCCTTATCAAGCTCGCCGACAGGCTTCATAATATGCGTACGATGCAGTACCAGACACCCGAGAAGCAGGTGGAGAAGGCAAGGGAGACGCTCGATATTTACGCTCCTTTCGCAGAGAAATTCGGCGTGTTCAAGATCAAGTGGGAACTCGAGGATCTTTGTCTTCGTTATCTTGATAATGACAGCTACTATAAGCTCGTCGGCCTTATTTCCTCGAAGCGCTCCGAGAGAGAAGCCTTTATGGCTCATGTTATCTCCGAAATATCGGATAAGCTCGAGGACGAGGGCATGGAGCATTACGATGTCGACGGACGACCGAAGCATTTTTACAGCATTTATAAGAAGTTGAACGATAACAAGCACGATGACATTAATCATATCTACGATATGTTCGCGTGCAGGATCGTCGTGGATTCCATAGCCGACTGCTACAAAGCGCTCGGTATAGTACACACGATGTATGTGCCGTTGCCCGGAAGGTTTAAGGACTATATAGCGAATCCGAAGGAGAACGGTTACCAGTCTTTGCACACGACCGTAAAGCGTCACGGCGGCAAGAGCTTCGGCGAGACGACTTTCGAGGTTCAGATCAGAACATACAGTATGCATATCGAGGCCGAATACGGTATTGCCGCGCATTGGCATTATAAGGAAGCCGGTAATTCCAAGGCGTTTAAGGAAGACGCATACGATGAGAGGATCAAGTGGATAAGGCAGTTCCTCGATGCACAGAAGGATTCGGATGATCCTTTGGATTTCATGGAACTCCTTAAGAACAATATCATCCCTAATGAGGTGTTTGTATTTACTCCCAAGGGTAAGATCATCAGGCTTCCTTCCGGTTCATGTCCGATCGATTTTGCTTATGCCATTCACAGCGGCATCGGTAATCATATGCACGGAGCAAAGGTCAACGGCAGGATAGTTCCGCTTTCTTATGTTCTTAAATCCGGAGATGAAGTCGAGATCATGGCATCCGATAAGATCAAAGGACCTTCCAGGGACTGGGTCAAGATCGTTAAGACGGCATCGGCAAGATCCAAGATCAATGCCTGGTTCAAAAAGCTCGACAGGGATGAGAATATCGCGGAAGGCAAGAAGCTCCTTGAAAGAGAGATGGATAAGAACGGCTTTACGAGTTCGCAGCTCATGATAATCGATAACGTAAAGAACGTTCTCGACAGATTCAGCTGCAATACGGTAGATGATCTGTATGCAGCCATAGGGTATGGTTCCATTCAGGTCGGTAAGGTGTTCGGCAGGCTTCGTGACGAGTACATCAAGACCTTAAGCGAAGAAGAACGTCTCGATATGGGCTACAGGACTGCTTCCGACGGACAGATAGTCTACTATAATCCCAAGAACCTCCCCGAAGAACTCGGTAAGGGTGACGTTAATAAAGTGCCTCAGAATCCCGACAAACATGTGTCCGGTAAGAAGGGCATCAAGATGGTCGAGGACGGGATCATCATCGAAGGACTCGTTCATCCCCTGGTGCGTATTGCCAATTGCTGTAATCCGATACCGGGCGAGGATATCATCGGATACGTAACGCAGAGCAACGGAGTAACCGTACATAAAGCGACGTGCCCCAATATCGCACATATAAAGGCGGTAAAGGACCGTTCCGATAAGGATAAGCGTAAGTTCGAGCGCCTTATCAATGCAGCATGGGCAGACAGCAAGGAGGGTAAGACTTACGGTTTTATGTCCAATATCGTGCTGATTGCTCAGGAGTGTTCTCTGACTTTGCTTTTTGCGGATGTTTCCGCGATATTCAGTGACGAGCATGTCGATATAAAGGATATAAAGCAGCCGAAAAAGATATCAGGCGGTTCATATACGGAGTTTGTCGTAACGGCGGTCTTCCGGAACAGAGAACAGCTTGAACGCGTTACGAGCAAGCTCAAAGCATTGCCGTACATAACCAATACGTTCAGGAAGTAATTTCAGCCTATAAGCTCGGAAATGAAATAGATATCGAGAAGGACCGTGAGGACCAGTATCATGGCACAGATAATATAGACTGCACCTTTATGCAGTCTGTCATCTTTTCTCTTTTGTCTGATGTTGAATTCCTCATTAGCCATACACCGATTATATTCACGAGTGATATTTCAATGTTGTCTATGATGTGACAATCAATTAACAAAAATCTATAATCCGATTATGCCGTACAGTGAACTGATCAAAAACTATGAGAATGTAAGAAAATACCTTAGGGATTTTTACCTTTACGGATTCAGAAGCCGCTCGGATTACGATGCGAAGAGTTTAAGGACTTATGACGATACGAGGCGGAGGATCGGTTCATGGCTTGACGAGTATATGTGCTTCAGGAATACTCCGGACGGTAAGATAGTTTTTATTTCCATCGACAGCAGGCAGAATGAGGCTAACCCTCTTTTCAGGACATGGAAGAGTAAGAGCTTTACGGCGGGGGACATAACGCTTCATTTTATCCTTATGGATATCTTAAATGAAGACGAGGGATTGCCGTTAAGTTCCGTAATGGATGCTCTGTCTGATTATTCCGAAGGATTTACGGAACCTCGCATCTTCGATGAGTCTACGGTAAGGAAGAAGCTTAAGGAATACATAAGCGAAGGTATCGTTACCGAGAAGAAGAGCGGGAAGAGGGTATTGTATCTTAAAGGCAAGAGTATACCTCCTGCAAATCCCGAGATCACCCGGTTCTTTTCCGAGACCGCTCCTTTGGGAGTCATAGGTTCATTTATAGACGATAAGAATGAAGAGTCATGCAGGTTCATAAGGATCAAACATCACTATCTTACCGATGTGCTCGACAGCGACGTGCTTCTTAGCATATTCATTGCAATGCGGCAGAACATGGCTGTAAGGATTAGTTACACAAGTAAAAATAATAAAGAGATAACTGACACGGTCCTTCCTCTTAAGATCAAGGTGAGCACTCAAAACGGGCGTGAATATCTTATGGGAAGGTCATTAAACAGGAACCGTATCACGTCAACCCGTATCGACAGGATAACCGGGATAAAGCCTTCGGATGAAGTTATGGATCGCGAAAGGGCCGTAAGACAACTTGAGTCGATGGAGCCTTTTATCTGGGGTGTAGTAGCAGGCGGAAGAAAGCAGCATATCCTGCTTGAGATAAGATACGAAGAATATGAGAAGTTCATTCCTCAAAGGCTTATGCGCGAACGAAGGAACGGTAAAGTGACGGTTGTACGTGACGGGCTTATACGGTTTGAAGCGGATGTGTACGATCTGACCGAGATGTTCCCCTGGCTTCGGACCTTTATAGGGAGGATCGTAACGCTTCAGATGTCGGACAAGAAGCTGGAGCAGCGTTTCATGGACGACATAAGGGAAATGGGAAGACTATATGCTGTACAGTGAACTATACGGAGCATATTATAACTGCGTCGCCGGGATATTAAGGATCGCATTGGATCACGCCCCCTCCTTAAGTGAGATGGAGGAAGTGATCCGTAAAAAGGGATTTGCCGAGAGTTCGGCGAGCCTTATAAACAGTCTCAGAAATGAGGAATTCATGCTGATCCGTAAGGACGGTTCCACTCCGATATCGCATGATCCTTCAATGCCGTTGACCTCGATACAGAAGATGTGGCTTAAGGCTGTTTCTTTGGATCCGCGTTACAGATTGTTCGGCGAGCCTATTGAAGAGCTCGACGATGTTCCCCCGTTGTTTTATCCCGAGGAT
Source organism: Mageeibacillus sp. UBA6980 (assembly GCA_002450095.1). GTDB lineage: Bacteria > Bacillota > Clostridia > Saccharofermentanales > Saccharofermentanaceae > Saccharofermentans. The sequence goes on from DJYK01000017.1 coordinate 11,379, forward strand.
ATCGATTATTTTGACAGATATCTTGACGGTGATGATTATTCCGATCCCGTTTACCGCGCGCATTTTAAGGCTGTTCTCGAAGCCGTCCGCGAAGGACGAACGATATGTGTTAAGGTGCCGGCAAGAAGCGGCAGGACCAAGACAGTCGTCTTCCGTCCGGATATCATAGAGTATTCTTCCAAAGACGATAAATTCAGAGCCCTCGGCGTCAGCCGCAGGGGCAATACCGTTATAAATATGAATAAGATCATAAGCGTTACGCCCTCAGAAGAGGATTTGCAATTGCCCGAAGCCCGCTTTCAGAGCAATCGGCTGATCGAGTTCGAGCTCATCGATTTGAGAAACGCTCTCGAGCGCGTTATGTTCGGTTTTGCCCATTTCGAGAAAGAAGTTATAAAGCAGGACGATAAAAGATATCTGGTCAGAATTAAATACGATCGTGATGACGAGACGGAGTTGATAATACGAATAATGTCGTTCGGGCCGATGATCAAAGTTACAAAACCGTCTTCGGCAGTAAATGAGATAAGGAACAGATTAAGTTCGCAACTTTTTTTCCGTGATAATAAGTCTTCCTGTTGATAGATTATCAATGCAGGTCGGTGATACCTGTGATTTGCAAAACAGGCACTTGCGTCACAGCGGTACACGAAGAGTTCTTCGGTGTATTCCGGGTATCGGGACAAGCGCGGTAAAAGATTAGGCTCAAAACCTTTTTGAATCGGTTCGAATCCGAAGTAAGAAGATCAAGAGGATTTTTTACCTTAAATAACAATAAGTCATCCGGTCAGGACCTTAGTCCGATATCGGATACCGTGTAAGAAGACAGTTAAGGCCAATGATATTGATATGCATCCGCCTTGATGATCGTGCACTTAAGACTTTGGCCGGTCCCGGCCATACGGATGACTTAATCTGTCGGATATTAATTATGTATCAAGGAGATAAAGGAAAATGAGAAAGATTATCGTAAACGAAAGACAGACAGGTTTAATGTTCAATAACGGCAGGTTCGTCAAGGTGATGGATGCCGGTAAGTATATTCTTATGGGCGGCAAGACAGCTGAGATATTTGATATCAGGGAGGAGATCACACCTTCTGCCATCGATATCGATTCTCTTGTCGTAAGACCGGAAGCGGATTTATTTTTTGATGTCGTTAAGGTCGGTCAGGGCAGGCTCGCTTTAAGATACCTTAACGGTATCTTTGAGGGTGTGCTCACCCCCGGTACGCACGCTTTCTCCAAGAAGGCGGGAACTAATGAGTTCAAGGTCTTCGATGTTACCACAAAAGTCGCACCGGATTTCCCTACTGAACTTTTTGACAAGATCGATCCCGATCTTTACAGAAGGTATAGCGTTCAGGAGAACAAGAAGGGTGTTCTCTACATCGACGGAAAGATAGATGGCGTCATCGACTCCGGTGACTACTTCTTCTGGAATACCGATAAGGACGTTGTTATTGATACCATCGATATGAGACTTACCCCCATGACCATCCTTGGCCAGGAAGTAATGACTGTCGATAAGGTTCCCGTAAGGGTGACATTCGTCTTGAACTACAAGATCATCGATGCGATTGGTCTTGTAACTTCCGTGAAAAACTACGAAGACCAAATGTACAGGATTGCTCAGCTCGCTTTAAGAGAGATCGTCGGCAGAAGAAAGCTCGACGAGCTTATTGAAGATAAGGACGGCATCACCGGCTTTGTCTTTGATAAGATGAAAGAAAAATGCCGCGAGTTCTTTATTGAGGTTGTCGATGCAGGTGTCAAGGACATTATCCTCCCGGGGTCCATCAGGGACATTATGAATACTGTCCTCGTTGCCCAGAAGAAGGCTGAGGCCAACGTCATCACAAGACGTGAAGAAGTTGCTTCCACAAGGTCATTGCTCAATACGGCTAAGCTTATGGAAGAGAACCCCACTCTCTATAAGCTTAAGGAACTTGAATACGTCGAGCGTATCTGCGAGAACGTCGGCAACATCAACATCGGTTCTTCCGGTGATCTTCTGACTGCCGTTTCCTCCATCATCGGCAAGAAGTCATGATACAGCCTTTACCGCGGCGGGGTCTTCTGTTCTGAGGCCCCGCCGTATTAAGTGACGAAGGAGCCCGGATTAAGTTCTTAAGAGGTCCTTAACGGTCAGTTCATACTTCTGTGGTACAATATACCGATGCGATTCGTTGATTCGACATTGAAAGACAGTTTAACACGCGACAAGATCCGGATGGGTGCAAGTATTGCCGCGGTAGTTGTATTGAGCCTTTTGGTAGTAATGGGCATATATACTCTTCTCGATTCCAGAGCAAGGGAAGACCGCGCAAGACGTAATGCTCAGGCTGATGTCTTATTGGAAGCTGCCGAGTCAGAGACTTCTGTGTCAGCCGCCTCGGAAACAGAGGCGTCCGTATCAGAGACACCGGATGAGACGGAACCTTCCGAACTCGTTCCGTTGTTGGCTGAAACTTCCGAAGCCGAGACTGAACCGGTTGAACCGTCGGAGGAGACTCAGCCGACCGAACAGGAAACAACTGTTGCAACTACCGATCCCAATGCCGTTGAAGAATTCTACACAGCCGTCTATGCCTCGAGCGAGATCAATCTCCGGACCGGCCCGGGTACCGGTTACGATGTTGTAAGAGTTATCCATACGGGTGAGGGGATCGACGTAACCGGACGCACTGCATCCGGCTGGTACCGTACATACAGCGGCAATTATGTGCTCATAAGCCTTACGCAGGAGGAGCCTATCGCCACAACCGCTGCAACTGCAGCCCAGACAACCGCCGCTCAGACGACTTCTGCCGCTACCACTGCCCCCAGACCTACTACTCCCGTCAATAATGAGGGAGCAACCGCGGGATCGGCAGATACTTCCGGAATGACATACTACGGAACCTGCCATATTACGTTCTATGGTCCTCAGCAGTTAAGTGACGGATCCTGGAGTACGACCACTGCTACAGGCACTACATGTTCGGAGGGAAGGACGGTTGCGGCTGACTGGGATATCTTCCCTTCCGGTACAGTGCTTTATATTCCTAACGATCCTCTCGGAGGAGACGGCTACTATACGGTCGAGGATAGAGGTCCGGGTGTTAACGGAAACCATCTCGATCTTTATGCTAACGGCAGCCATCAGGTTACGGACTGCGAAGTGTATATTGTCGGTTGATAAAAGCAATATCTATTCAGAGATGAGGAAATAATAATGGGTGATAAACTCAAAGAACAGACAAAAAAGAAAACAAAATCCAAGACAACAAAGAGTGCTTCTAAGACGGAAGTATCCAAGAGCGTAAAGCAGGAGAAACCTAAGAAGAAGCAGAAGAGAAAACTTAAGATCATACCTCTCGGAGGACTTCTCGAGATCGGTAAGAATATGACCGCGATCGAGTACGGCGATGACATGATCATCATCGATGTCGGCATGGCTTTCGGAGGTGAAGATACTCCGGGTGTCGACTGCGTTATTCAGGACTATACCTATGTGCGTGATAACGCCTATAAGCTCAAGGGAATACTCCTTACGCACGGACATGAGGATCATATCGGTGCTCTGCCGTATTTCCTTAGAGAATTCAAGTGTCCCATATACGGCGGTAAGCTGACGGTAGAGCTTGTAAGACATAAGCTCGAAGATCACGGTGTCAGCTTAAAGGGTATAGGTCTTAATGCCTGCCGTAACGGTGACAGGATAAGACTCGGCAATTCATTCCAGGCTGAGTTCGTGCGTGTGAACCACAGCATTGCGGACAGCTACGCCCTGGCTATCAGGACTCCTGTGGGCGTGATCGTGCATTCGGGAGACTTTAAGATCGACTATACGCCGATCAACGGCAAAGTGATCGATCTGCAGCGTTTCGGCGAGCTCGGACACGAGGGCGTTTTGTGTTTCCTTTGTGAGAGCACAAACGTTGAGAAGGAAGGATCCTCTCCGTCCGAGAAGGATGTCGGCGAGGCTTTCCAGAATATATTCAAGAAGGCGGAAGGCAGGATAATTGTCGCCACGTTCTCGAGTCACGTTCACAGGATGCAGCAGATCTTTACGGCTGCCGAGATGAACGGCAGGCATGTGTGCCTGTCAGGACGGTCGATGATCAATGTTTTCAATATCGCCAATTCGCTGGGTTACATCGAAATGGATCCCGATACTCTTATCGATATCGGATCGATCAATAAATACCCTGACGATGAGATAGTAGTCCTTACGACAGGTTCGCAGGCAGAACCTACGAGCTCTCTGTCGAGGATGGCATTTGCTTCCCATAAAGAAGTCGAGATCAGGGAAGGAGATACCGTCATAATCTCCGCTCATCCGATCCCCGGAAATGAGAAATCGATATACAAGCTCATTGATGAGCTCCTCAAGCGCGGGGCGGAGGTCATATACGAGTCCCTGGCGGAAGTACATGTTTCCGGACATGCATACAGAAATGAGATAAGACTTCTTCATACGCTCCTTAAGCCGAAGTACTTTATCCCTGTTCACGGCGAGTACAGAATGCTCATAAGGCATGCCCAGCTCGCACAGAGCCTCGGGATGGATCCGGAGGATATTTTTGTTCTTCGTAACGGAGACGTATTCGAGACTGACGGCAAGACTGCCGAAGTTAATTCCGAAGTTCCGGCTCAGGCCATTCTCATCGACGGTTCTTCTGCAACTGTGAGGGACGATCACGTGATGAGTGACAGGATGCATCTTGGAGACGACGGATGCGTTGTCATATCCCTTACGATAGACGACACTTCAGGTGAACTCGCCTGTGCGCCTGTTGTAGATTCTATCGGGTTTGTCGTTGATGATGAGAAAGATGAGATGCATGATGCCCTGATGAGCAAAGTCGCAACAATGCTGTCATCGGGTGCAAGAAAGGGCGAGACGATCGAAGCGAAGATAACAACAAGGGCGTTCCGCAATGCCTTAAGGGATTTTCTTTTTGAGAAGACCAGAAGGCGTCCGATGATCCTTACCAATGCGAGCCATGTGAGTCTCGGCTCCCGTAAGCGCCGTTGAAAAATCGGTATATGCACTTTATAATATATTTTTATTAAATAAATAGGAGAGCTTTGTCAGGTAATGAGAGTATCTAATCTGTTTTTCGCTACGCAAAGAGAGGTTCCGGCTGATGCCGAGATCCCTTCACATAAGTTGATGATGAGAGCGGGACTTATCCGCAAGATGAGTTCGGGTATATATGCTTATATGCCGATGGGATTCAAGGTTTATAAGAATGTCGAGAAGGTCATCCGCGAGGAGATGGACAGGGCGGGCGCTCAGGAGCTTATAATGCCGGCGCTCCTTCCCGCCGAGGCTTATCAGGCATCCGGAAGATGGGAGAAGTTCGGTCCCGAGATGTTCAGGATGAACGACCGGGGAGGAAGGCCTTTCTGCTTAGGTCCTACTCATGAGGAGCCTTTTACGGAAGCAGTCAGAGACACTTTCAGATCTTATAAGAACCTGCCTGTTACGCTTTACCAGATACAGCATAAATACAGAGATGAGAAGAGACCCAGGTTCGGTGTCATCAGATCCCGCGAGTTCGTAATGAAGGATGCATATTCTTTTGACGTTGACGAGGAAGGTCTCGATAAGTCCTACAAGATTATGTACGACGCCTACAGAAGAATCTTTGACAGATTAGGTCTCGACTATACGGTAGTCGATGCGGATTCCGGCGCGATGGGCGGTTCCGGTTCCCAGGAGTTCATGGTCAAGAGTCCTATCGGTGAGGATGCCATCTGCTTCTGCGATGCATGCGGATACGCTGCAAACGAGGAGAAGGCTTCCTGCAAAGAAGGCGAAGCGGATACGGCAGCCGAGCTTCCGATCGAGAAGATCCACACCCCTGACGTTAAGACTATAGAGGATCTTATCGGTTTCATGAATACAACTGCCGATAAGTTCGTTAAGACGATCCTCTACAACATCGACGGCAAGATCGTTGCCGCGATGGTAAGAGGCGACAGGGATATCAATGAGACCAAGCTCGGCAATATCTACGATGCCACCGAGATGGATCTCGCTTCCTTCGAGGACGTAGAGCGGATAACCGGTGCCAAGGTCGGATTTGCAGGCCCCGTCGGACTTAAGGAGAAGATCGAGATCGTTATGGATACCGAAGTGGCTCTGCTTAAGAATTTTGTGGTCGGTGCTTGTGAGACGGACTATCATTTTAAGAACGTAAATGTCGGAAGGGACTTTACACCCGATATCGTCAAGGATATCAAGAACGTTAAGTCCGGTGACCTCTGCCCTAAGTGCGGTAAGCCTCTCGGTATGGCAAGAGGAGTTGAGGTCGGTCACATCTTCAAGCTCGGAACCAAGTATTCCGATTCATTGGGCTGTATCTACCTCGATAAGGAAGGCAAGGAACACTCGATGGTAATGGGATGCTACGGTATCGGCGTATCGAGGACCATCGCCGCCATTATCGAGCAGTACAATGACGAGGACGGGATCAAGTGGCCTGCGATAGCCGCTCCTTATAAGGTCATCGTTATTCCTACCAAGACCAATGATGAAGAGATAATGGCTCTTTCCGAGAAGCTTTATAACGGTTATATCGATGCCGGTTACGAGACCCTTATCGATGACAGAAATGAGCGCCCGGGCGTCAAGTTCAAGGATGCCGATCTTCTCGGTATTCCGCTTCGCGTTACAGTCGGAAGAAGAGCCGGCGAGGGGATAGTCGAGCTTAAGTACAGAATGGACGGTTCTACAGAAGAAGCTGATTACGATCAGGCAATCGCAGCAGCCGGAAAGATAAAGTGAGGATAGATATGTTTAGTATCAGAAGTTTGGTTTCTTGTGCGGCAACGGCGGCTTTAGCGGTAAATATGATATCTGTGCCTGTTGCCGCTGCAGTAAACAGTGAGGCTAAGGGATCCATGATCGAGGGACTCGATCCGAATGTTACGGTAAGCAGTCTTAATATCCAGAACTACTATGCGGATTATTCATCGATCACATTCAGATCCAAGACAGGAGGAACTACTGTTCTTTCGTTGTCGGGCGGAGAGATAGGCGTTACGACTGACTGCGGTTCCAATATTCGTGTCAACGTAAGGAGCGATTCCCGTAATATCGAATCGACCGGATTCGGTAACACTGACTTCTCCTGGAATGCCGCTTCTGATCTCGAGGTCGATCAGGTCTACTTTATAGATTTCCATGTCACTGCTGATGATATCCCGTTCGTCTACTCCGATATCGCGATCACCAAGAAAGCAGACGGCAATCTCGTATTTGTGGAATCCACCTGCTATGACTTTAACGTCGAAAGATGCAGTGAGTTGTGGACTGACGAGCAATCTCTCGAAGAATGTCTTCAGCCTCAGAACGACGTTGAATGCGATTCCGAGATAGTTCAGACGATAGCTTCTGAGATCACATCCGGTTGCAGAGATGATTGGGCTAAGGTATATGCGATCTATGATTATATGATCAATGAATTCGCATACGACTACATTCAGACTGATGATCCTTATACGGCTTATCAGGATGATGCTGCTACGCTGCTTCTTCGTAAGATAGCCATATGTGAAGGTCTCGGAAACACATTTACCGCTCTGTGCCGTGCATCAGGTGTTCCTGCTGCCGTATCGTTCGGTATCGGTGCCGATTCCACGGATCTGGTAATGAGTGATGAATTATTAGAAGATGAGGGACCTAATCACGCCTGGGCCTGTGTATGCCTTGACGGTACATGGTACCATGTGGATCCTACGTGGGACTGCAGTAACAGTTTCACCGGAGATTCCTACAATACCGGAGTAAGAAATGAAGGAGAGCCTACTTACTCATATTATCTTCTTCCCCTTGAAGTGTTCTCAAACACTCATAAGATCTGTGACGCAGATACCATTCACGGAAGACCTGAGACAGGTTCCTGCGGTGATAATGCGACTTATGAGATAACAAGAGACGGAACGATAACCATCTCGGGTTCCGGAACCGTAACGCTTCCCTACGGATGCAACGGATTCAGAAATGTTGTCTTCTCTGATGATTGCACGATCGATACGATCGGAAGCAACTGCTTTGTGGACTGCGATATCATTACTCAGGTCATATTGCCTGATACCGTCACAAGAATCGAGAGTTACGGCTTTAACACCTGTGAGGATCTCGAGTATATATATCTGCCTGAAGGTCTGACATTCATTGGCGATTGCGCATTTGACTATGGTGATGAGCTGGCATATGTATATATTCCGGATTCGGTAACAGAGATCGGACAGTGGGCATTTGACGATTGTCCGAGAGCGATAATCAGTATTCCTCACGGTCTCGATCTTAACCTTAATGAATACTACATCGAACCCTATCGGGTAATAGAGAGAAACGATTAGAAGTCTGGCAGTTTAAAGAATAAAAAGCTGTCTCGGATACTGATGATATACGGAGTTCTCCTTTTATAAGGAGAATTCTGTATTTTTGACAGTATATTTGATATATTCATTTAAGATTTTAAAAACCAGAGGGATTATTATGACATTACTTAAAAAGATCATTACAATTGCAGCCGCATCTTCCGTTACGGCGATCATGCTTGCAGGATGCATAAGATATGAGTCTCCCGAAGATCAGCGCAGGGCAATGGAATCAAGACAGATAGAGCAGAATACCGAATATGCGGCGATGATCGAAGGTCTTCCAAGAGGCCTTCACCATGTTGAGATCGATGTTCAGGACTACGGTACGATAAGTGTTGAGCTCGATGCTGATACGGCTCCCTTGACCGTTAATAATTTCATCAACCTTGCAAGTTCGGGATTCTACGACGGACTTACATTTCACAGGATTATGGACGGCTTTATGATACAGGGTGGAGATCCCGAAGGGACCGGAATGGGCGGATCTGACGAGACGATCTACGGTGAGTTCGCAAACAACGGTGTCCCGAATGATATATCCCATGTAAGAGGCGTTATATCTATGGCAAGAAACGGCTACGATTATAATTCGGCATCCTCACAGTTCTTCATTATGCAAGAGGATACGTTATCTTTAGACGGCGATTATGCAGCCTTCGGTCATGTTACCGACGGGATGGAGGTTGTCGACGAGATATGTGCGAACACCGTTAATACAGATACCAACGGCGGTGTTGCTCCTGAGGATCAGCCTGTTATTACCGAGGTTCGGGTAATCGACTGATGGGTGTTGAGCAAGAACTCGAGAAGAGACTCCTGTCCGAGCGCGATAACGACATAAGGAGGACCGCTTATAACAACGAGATCAAGTTTTACGGCATGATCTCGGCAGGTGATGTCGAAGCGCTTAAGATCTATTCCGAACAGCGAAATAAGAATAAAGGGCAGTCGGTTAACGGTCGTAAGGGGATCCTGTCAAAGGATAAGCTTACGAATGAGAAATATCATGCGATCATTATGACCGCTCTTATCTCGAGGTTCTGCATTGAAGCCGGACTCGATATAGCGGAGAGCTATTCGTTGAGCGATATCTATATTATCAGGATAGATCGTTCTATAACGATCGAAGAGGTCTGGGCGCTTTGCGATGAGATCAGCATGACCTACTGCCTGAGGATGAGAGATCTTACGAAGAATAAAGTAGTCTCGCGTTACGTGGTGCTTGCAATAGACTATATAAGGGCTCATGTTCAGGAACCGCTTACTGTTGAGCAGATCGCCAATTCACTGTCCGTTAATTCAAGCTATCTGAGTAAGCTCTTTAAGAAAGAAATGGGAAAATCCATAAGCGAGTACATAAGAGACAGTAAGATCGAGATCGCGGAGAATATGCTCCGCCATCTGGACGATACAAGTCTTCAGATAGCAAACTATCTCGGGTTTTCATCGCAAAGTCACTTTATACAGGTGTTCAAGAAACAGACCGGACAGACGCCGGAGGAGTACAGAAAGAAGCACTACCACAAAAGCTGGATAAGTGATAAAGACACCGGTGATTTGTAAACCCTGTTCCGTTGTGCGACAATTAAACCCGTAAATCCTAAGGAGATAATAATATGTGGAAAAAGTGCCTTATCGCATTTCTTATATCTATGGTCCCTCTGATCGAGATCAGGGGAGGCATTCCGATAGCTCTCGCGACCGGCGTTAATCCTGTTCTCGCTTATGCGATCTGTATCGTCGGAAATATGCTTCCGGTTCCGGTAATATTCTTCTTCGCACGCAAGGTGTTAGAGTGGGGGAAAGATAAGAAGTATATCGGTAAGTTCTTCACTTTCTGCCTTGAGAAAGGCCATAAGGGAGGACAGAAGCTCCTCGCGGGCAAGAAGGGCGCTTATATCGCACTGATGCTTTTCGTCGGGATTCCTCTTCCCGGAACAGGAGCCTGGACCGGGACTCTGGCGGCAAGTATCCTGGATCTGGATTTCAAAAAGAGTACCGCAGCCGTAATGTGCGGTGTCGTCCTCGCAGGCATCATCATGGGCGTGTTGTCCATGTTCGGAATTAACCTTCTTAAGAGCTGATGAGACAGTTTACGGTAGACAGGCACATGAGCGGTGAGCATGTCGTTAAGGCATGCGTAGTGGCGTTTCCGTCTCTTAATAAAGCAGATCTCTATAAAGCCTTAAAGCATAAGGATATAAGGATCGACGGTAAGAAGGTGTCTTCTGACATCAAGGTTGTTGAAGGGCAGGAAGTTCAGGTGTGGCTTCCGGATTCCCTGTTTGACGTTAAGGCGGAGAAGAAAACGGATTCGCGCAAGGATTACTCCATCGTCGCCCAGACTGACGGGATGCTCATAGTGAATAAAAGGCAGGGTCTTGCCGTTCACAGCGGTAAGACGACCGGATCGAATCTTATCGATATAGTGCGTGAGACGTCGGGCAATAAGGATGCCGAACTCGTGCACCGGATAGACATGAATACCGGCGGTATCCTCATGATCGCAAAGAACAAAGATTATCTTGAAGATGCCGTGAAGCTTTTTAAGGAAGATAAAGTCACCAAAAGATACAGATGTCTTGTCGTCGGCAAGATCCCTCAGGCTCTCGGAACTCCGGTTATCGCATCAGATGAAGCGATAATGAGTGAGGTGTCGGCATACCTGGAGAAGACCTCTTCAGGACAGGTCTATATCCACGATGTAAAGCAGGAAGGTGACCTTCCGATATCAACAAGATACAGAGTTCTCGATTACCATGACGGTATCTCCGAGATCGAGTGCGAACTCGTGACCGGCAGGACACATCAGATAAGAGCGCAGTTTGCACACTTAGGTTACCCGATATTAGGTGACGGCAACTACGGAAGAAATCAGGTCAACCTCATGTTCCGGGGAAAAGACGGAGGCAAGATACATCACCAGCAACTGTGGTCAACCACCTTGATGTTCGGTAGAATATCTAAAGATAACAGGCACTACGAACTGTCCGGCAAGAAGTTCTCGATAGAGCCCAGATATGAGGTGGATTTCTGATGGCTGACAACAGAGCTATAGGCGTCTTCGATTCCGGTATTGGAGGTCTTACGGTACTTCGTGAGATCATATCAGCTGTTCCCGGAGAGAGCACCATATACTTCGGTGACGACGGAAGAGCGCCTTACGGCACAAAGTCACACGACACGATAATCAAGTACTCTCTTCAGGACATGAGTTTCCTTAAAGAGCAGGACGTAAAGATGATCGTTATAGCCTGCAATACGGCGAGCACGCATGCATACGAGGCTCTGTCGAAGGTATGCGATGTTCCTGTGGTAGAAGTTGTAAATCCGGGGGCCAAGGCTGCAGTCGAATCGACTCGTAACGGAAGGATCGGAATAATAGCGACGCGTGCGACGATCAGTTCCGGAGTCTATGAATCAGCAGTCCGTAAGTTCGGTAAGGATATTCCTGATCTGAAGGTCGTATCACAGGCCTGTCCGTTATTTGTATCCCTTGCGGAAGAGGGCTGGTGGGACGATGAAGTCACGAGGCTCACGGCCCAAAGATATCTTGCCCCTTTAAAGGAAGCCGGCGTTGATACGGTAGTCCTTGCATGCACGCACTATCCCCTTCTGGCATCTACGATAAGCAAAGTCATGGGACCCGATGTCACCCTTATTAATTCCGGCATCGCAGTTGCAAGCGTGGTAAAAGATATACTTAAGTCGGAAGACATCTTATCTGACGGAAAGAACACGACAAGGCATTTCTACACAAGTGACGATCCTATGCTTTTCGAGCAGGTCGCGGCACCTTTTCTCGGGAGCGGACTTCCCAAGGGCACGAGAAGAGTACAGGTAGATAAATACGATGTTAAGGAGTTCCTGTGTTAAGAAAACTGGAGATAACTTCCGGCACTTACGATAAGCCTCTGGTGACTACCGGTATCTACGACGATTCTCCGACTGCGCTTCTTATCAAGTGGAAGCAGCTCCACGAGGGCGATAAAGAGTTTTCTTTCTATGAGATCAGGATGGATAAGGAAAGCGGGATCGCGACGGTAAAACGCTCCGGCGAGTACACTTCTGAATTGATTTTCGATACATCAAAGAATACCGTCGGCGTTGTTAACACCCCGTACGGAGCCATAAACACCAGGATCAGGACCAAGTACATAACTCTTCCTTCCGTCATCGCACCGAGATTTGAGATCTCATATGAGATGGGGGAGGACGACATCAAGAACATATTCTCGGTAAAGCCGCTCTGATCAGATCTTACGAAAGAGGTGCATCATGAAACAAAGAAGACTTCTTCCCATAACACTTATTCTCATTGCATCATTATGTTTGTCGGGATGTTTGGGACAGACTCGAAGAGTAAGAGAAGCCGATGAAGATGACGACGATTTTTCTTTTGGCAAAACACATACCGAACAGACGGAGGAGACGGAAACTGTTATCGAGACAAGTGTGCTTTCCGAGGAGGAAGCATATCTTCAGATAATGAACGAATACGACCGATATATGCATATGGTGGAAGATATGGAAGGTTCGGGTTATCCTTCCTGCTCGTATATCGATATAACATCAGACGGCATTCCCGAACTCTTTATCCTCTACGCAGCGGATGAAGAGAACGGATCGGGCATTACGATTGAAGAAGGATACTATGTGTCGGCAACGATGCGTATATACACATACGATCAGGAAGAAGGTGAGGCGGTTGAGATGCTCTGCATTCCTAATGCGGTTGTCTTTGCCGGTGCAGGAACTTTCACTGATGTCGTTCTTTTGCAGGACGGATCCGTAGTGACCTTCAGTTCGACCGGAGACCTCGAGTTATTCATATCAGATTACAACCGCTATGAAGTTCAGGGTAATGAGCTCGTCCTGATCGAGAACTACGAGCAAAGAGAAGAGATCATAGACTGGGATAACGAAGTATACAATATCACATACACACTTAACGGTGTCGAGATAACTGAAGACGAGTATAACGCGGCACGGCAAGACTTTGAAGACAATGCCATAGTCACCATCGAATCCGCTCCATGGTACGGTGAGTATTCAGAGGGATCATGGGAACAGACCTTGCTCGGCCTCGATACCGCAACGATAATGTACGACGACTTGTTCCGCGAGTTCACATAATTGCAGGTTAAAGAGAATCAGTTGACAGGTCCGTAATGCGGACCTGTTTGTCGTTTTTTTGTCGAGAATTGTTCTCAATTGTCGGAAAAAAGAAGGGCAGAATCAGATAGACTATAGTAATAATCCTCATGGCCATGAGACGTACTTCATAAAGGAGGATTATTGCTCAATGGATTATAAGGAATACAGGGATAATATCGATCCGGAGATTATAGAAAGAGCGTATCGACATCGAATAGAGCAGGCGTGTCTGATGGACGACAGGTTCTATATAACGTGTATGCCTGAACAAAGCGAAGCGATAGAGTTGATCTTGCAGTTAATACTGGATCAGCCTGATCTTAAGATCATCGATCTGAGTATTCAGGACGATATAATGAACGAGCCGCGACGCAATATATGTATAGATACATTTGCGAGGAATGAGAAGACCGGGGAGATGTACGATATCGAGATCCAGAAGACTAACGACAACATACGTAAAAGAGCGAGATATCACGCATCGATACTTGATGCGAGGAAAGGGTTAAAGCACGGAGAGGATTTCAAGGATCTTAAAGACAGTATAGTGATATTCATATGCTCAGATGATATACTGAAGAAGGGAAAAGCGATATATAGGATAACGAGGAAAACAGAAGACAATATACCGTTCGAGGACGGTTCAATGATAATAATACTGAATTGCTCATTTAAAGGTGAGCATCCGTTAAAGGAACTGATAGAAGACTTGAACCAGAACGATACGGATAAGATGCACTATAAAGAATTGGCGAGAGTGGTTAAGGCAGGCAAAGGAAAATTCAGGGAGGAAAAGACAATGGACGTATTTGATGAAGTATATGAGTTTGGAATAGAGAAGGGAATTCAAAAGGGAATCGAGAAGGGGATTGAGCAAGGAATCGAGAAGGGAATTGAACAGGGAATCGAGAAGGGATCTTTGGACAGTAAGCTGGAGACAGCCAGAAAGATGCTATCGAGCGGAAAGATCCCTATAAGCGACATTGCAGCATACACAGATCTTCCTATCGAGACTGTGAAGAATCTGGCAGTTTAAAATAAGGGGAATCTTCCCCTTATTTTCATACATTAGGTTTGACGCCTCTTGTTGATCTGGCGAGATTCTTATCAAGATATGAACTGATATCAGATGGCTTGATCTTTCCCGTAATAAACGTCAGATCACGTAAGCATATATCACGTAAAATATAACCTTTTGTCAGTCGAAACTCTTTCATCATATAAACCTCCGAATCTTGTTAAGTCGATTTAACAACAACACACATCGAAGACCAATGAACAATACAGGTGGTATCTGTTGCTTAAACTACATGTGAGTGGTTATGTGTCTATAATCGGAAAGGAAAAATCGTATGTACAGCATTAAAGTAAGAATAATGGCCGATGAATTGCCGTTAGTTGTTGTTAATACATTCGGCGATGAGCCGTTAGATTTGGATTGTCCCGACTGCAATCTAATGGTAGTTCATGGCGTTGATTGGAATAAGGATATGTCACCTTGGAAGGCTGAGGCGGTATTTAAGGGGGAAGCGGATTTTGACGGCGGTGCAGACTCTTACCTTAAGGTCCTTACTGAAGAGCTGATTCCCCAAGCAAAGAGAGAGTATGGTCTGATTCCTGAGAAGACATACATTGCAGGGTACTCTCTTGCGGGACTATTCTCATTGTATTCTCTTTATAATGCAGACTGCTTTGACGGTGCCTGTTCGTGTTCGGGATCGCTGTGGTATCCCGGGTTCAGAGAATATGCGATAGAAAATGAGCTTAGGTGTTCCTCGCCTCGTATATACCTGTCGCTCGGGGACAAGGAAGCGAAGACCAAGAATCCAATAATGAGCAAAGTCGAAGAGAACACAAGGATCCTTTATGAGCACTATGTGTCCAAGGGAATAGATGCTGCATTCGTTCTTAACCCCGGAGGGCATTTCAAGGACGAGAGGATAAGACTTCAACAGGGGATAAACAGACTTGTCAGTTGACCGGCTTATAGTAAGCGGATTCTATCCTGTCGAATTCCTCCTTATGGTTCAAGACGTAGTTTCTGACACCGAATATATCGTATAAAGAACCGATTATTCCAATGAATGCCCCGAAGAACAGATTAATAAGAAGGACGACGATATAACTTGTAATAGGCTCAAAGCTCTTGTAGATCCCTACCGGATACTGAAGGATCTTTTTGGAATAATCGATGTTGTGTATGCTAACGATAAGATTGTAAATTCCAACGATTATGCCTGCGATGCTAATTATCTGGAACACGGATATTATGATCCAAATAATGCTCTGTGTATGTATCTTATCCGATAGTTTCTTAAGTACCTTCACGTCTTCTTCTGTATACATATCTACCTCTTGGAAATCTTCAAATTGCAACCATTCTTAACGCAATAGTCGCAGAACATATTGTCCGTGTCAATAAGTGAATATAAATAGGTGTTTACGTGTTATGGAATTATACATATAAGGTGCTATAATAAATACAGAAGCACGGTCTGCAAAGACGGTTGCCTTCTGAGTGATGTGTTTACCTCACCCTAAAGGTTTGCTGTCCTGGGTGAGGTTTTCATTTGCGCTTATATCTGGAGTCCAGAAAGGCAAATAGTTTCAATAGAACAGTGACTATCCCTATTCCCATGCTGAGGATGGAAATAACAAGAGATAAGATCTCAAAATCTGTCATATCCACAGCCCTCCTTTCCCAAGTAGTACTCAGAAGGCAACCGCCCATTAAGCAGACCATGCCGATTAGATTATATGGGTAATTTTAACGACAAATCACCTGCAAAAAATCGACAATATTTGTCGGTTGATGCCAAGACTTATAAAGCGCTCTTTACTATGTTTTATATGGAATTATACATATAAGGTGCTATAATAAAAACAGAAGCACGGTCTGCAAAGACGGTTGCCTTCTGAGTGATTTGTTTTTACCTCACCCTAAAGGTTCGTGGTCCTGGGTGAGGTTTTCATTTGCGCTTATATCTGGAATCCGGAAAAATAGAAAAGTGTCTAAATCGAATGGGCAGAATTTATGATTCTTGTCAGAAGATGTGAGTTTTTGTTATTTACGAGTAGGACATTGAAAGGCGATAATATGATTTCTAGTATTGAACCAATCATTACAAATAATATAATTGAAAGTATACGGTGCAAGTGATTTTGACTATTCATTGACTTTAAGAACCCTATTATTTCACGGTATTGTAGAATTGTCCCAATTATGGGTGTATGAGGGGAGTAGAATAATTATGGATGAGTCAAACGACTTAACTGTGATCAACGATAGAATAAGAGGTGCCGGCTATGAACAAGCAACAACTTGCCAATAAAATATGGGAATCCGCAAATAAGATGCGCTCCAAGATCGAGGCAAATGAGTATAAAGACTATATACTAGGATTCATATTTTACAAATTTCTATCGGATAAAGAAGTTAAGTATTTAACCAGTATCGGATATACCAAAGATGACATTGATACTGTAAGCGAAGAAGATTCTGATATCGTTGAGAATGTTCAGAAGAATATCGGATATTTTATCAGTTATGATAACTTATTCTCAACTTGGCTACAAAAAGGAAGTGACTTCAATGTCGCTGATGTTAGAGATGCAATCAATGCATTTAATCGCCTGATTAATTCATCTCACAAAAAAGTGTTCTCAGGTATCTTTGCAACACTTGAAACCGGTCTGTCCAAATTGGGAGATAGTTCTAACTCACAGACCAAGGCTATCAGTGATTTGATATATCTAATCAAAGATATTCCGATGGATGGTAAGCAAGATTATGATGTCCTTGGTTTTATATATGAATACCTGATTTCAAATTTCGCAGCAAATGCAGGAAAAAAGGCCGGCGAGTTCTACACACCTCACGAAGTATCCCTTCTCATGTCTGAGATCGTAGCAGATCATCTTAAGAATAGACCTGAGATAAAAATATATGATCCGACGAGCGGATCAGGTTCGCTCCTGATTAACATTGGTAGGTCAATAGCTAAGCACATGGGGGATAGCAATAAGATTAAGTACTATGCCCAAGAGCTAAAGGAGAATACCTATAATCTTACACGTATGAATCTTGTAATGCGCGGTATCCTTCCTGATAATATTGTCACAAGAAACGGCGATACACTTGAAGAAGATTGGCCGTACTTTGAAGAAAGTGATCCTAATGGCACTTATGAGCCTTTGTATGTAGATGCTGTTGTATCCAATCCACCATATTCGCAGAATTGGAATCCTGCCGATAAAGAATCAGATCCGAGATATGCACGATTTGGCTTGGCTCCTAAAGGTAAGGCGGACTACGCTTTCCTTCTTCATGATCTTTTTCATATTAAAAGCGATGGCATCATGACTATCGTTCTTCCTCACGGTGTCTTATTTAGAGGTGGCGAAGAAGGCGAGATCCGAAAGAATCTTATCGAGAATAATCATATTGATGCAGTTATCGGTTTACCTGCAAACATCTTCTTTGGAACTGGTATTCCCACGATCATCATGGTGCTTAAACAGAAGCGTGAGAATACTGATGTGCTGATAGTTGATGCATCCAAGGGTTTTGAGAAAGTCGGAAAAAACAATAAGCTTCGTGCTTCCGATATTAAAAGAATCACAGATGTAGTTACCAAGAGAATCAGCATCGATAAGTTCTCGCGTGTTGTATCCCGTGATGAGATTAGAGCCAATGAGTATAATCTTAATATTCCTCGCTACGTTGATTCTTCGGAAAAAACAGAGAGTTGGGATATATATGCTTCTATGTTTGGAGGTATTCCATTCAAAGAGATAAATGAACTTAATGAGTATTGGGATGCTTTCCCGGGATTAAAAGATGCGTTGTTCACAAAGATAAATGACTCTTATGCATCACTTGTTGATACAGATGTTCACAAAACTGTCAAAGAGTACCCTTCGGTTCAAGCGTTTATAAGCAGATATGTACAGGCGTTTGATAGTTTTGACGGATACCTCAAAGAGCGGTTATTATCTTCGATTGAAAGTATCAATATATCGAAGGAAGAGTCTGTCCTTAGTGAGAATATATTTGAGCGCTTGAGAGATGTTCCGCTTGTTGATTCATACGGTGCATATCAGATATTAGATAATAGTTGGAGTAAGGTTGCTGTTGATCTCGAGATAATCCAGACTGAAGGTTTCCAAGTATGCAAACAAGTTGATCCTAACATGATCGTTAAGAAAAAGGATGGCAAAGAACATGAAGTTCAGGATGGATGGATTGGTCATGTCATTCCGTTTGAACTAGTACAGGAAAAATATCTCTCTGAAAAGGCAGATGTGCTTCGTGCTGCAGAAGATAGACTCATTGAGATTACTTCAAGGTACGAGGAAGCTCTGGAGGAACTGCCTGAAGAAGAGAAAGAAAAGAATTTTGTTAATGATGACAAGACTGCTTTTGTATGGGCAGAGGTGAAGAGAGCAATTAAGGCTCAGGAAGTTGAACCTGAAATTATAGTGATTCTTAAAGATGTTTTCGCCAAGAATGAGGAAGAGAAGAAGCTTAAGAAGAGCATAAAGGAATTATCAGCATCACTTCACATGGAAACGAAGCGTGTCATCGAGGAGCTTAGCGATGCACAGGTAATGGAATTGTTGGAAGAAAAGTGGATAGTACCCATGATGAACAGCCTGGCTCAACTTCCAGATAGTATTATTGGAGATTTCATATCTAAGTTGGATAAGTTATCAAGTAAGTATGACACCACATTTGCGGAAGTTGAGGATCGAATTAATGAGACAGAAAAAGAATTGTCTGCCATGATCGACCAACTAACTGGAAATGAGTTTGATATGCAAGGTCTTGCAGAACTGAAAAAGCTGTTAGGGGGACTTTAATATGGCGAGTAATGAATTAAGTCCTAATATCAGATTTGAAGGTTTTTCTGACACTTGGGAACAGCGTAAGCTTGGCAAGTGTGGAGAAACATATACTGGATTGTCTGGAAAAACAAAAGAAGACTTCGGGCATGGTGAGGCGAGATTTGTTACATACATAAATGTATTTTCAAATCCAATTGCTGATAAAGAAAAGGTTGAGGCTGTTGAGATTGATAAATCACAAAACAGTGTACAGTATGGAGATGTATTTTTCACAACATCTTCTGAAACACCCGAAGAGGTAGGAATGTCTTGCGTATGGCTTGAAAGCACCGAGAATACTTACTTAAACAGTTTCTGTTTTGGATATAGACCTTCCATCAACATAGATCCATATTTTATGGCATATGCTCTCAGATCAGATACCGTCAGAAAGAAAATTGTCTTTTTGGCGCAAGGTATATCAAGATACAATATTTCAAAAAATAAAGTCATGGAAATAGAGATTCCATTGCCAACACTTGAAGAACAAAAACTACTTGGCAAATATTTTGATAACCTCGACAACCTTATCACCCTTCATCAGCGTAAGCTTGAGAAACTGAAAAATATCAAAAAATCAATGCTTGAAAAGATGTTTCCTCGTGATGGAAGTGAAATTCCAGAAGTGAGATTTGCTGGATTTACTGACCCTTGGGAACAGCGTAAGCTTGGAGACATCATGAATATTACCTCTGTAAAGCGTATTCATCAGTCAGATTGGACAGATGAAGGTGTGCGTTTTTTAAGAGCTCGTGATATTGTAGCGACCGCTAAGGGAGAAGAACCTAGTGACTACCTATATATCTCTCAGGAGAAATACGATGAATACAGTTCTATATCTGGAAAAGTAGCAGTTGATGATTTGCTCGTAACGGGCGTAGGAACTATAGGAGTCCCGTATTTAGTGCGTAATACGGATCCTTTGTATTTTAAGGACGGTAATGTCATTTGGTTCCAAAATAACAATCAGATCAACGGAGAGTTCTTTTATTATTCATTTATCGGTTGCCATATACAGTCATTTATACATGATTCAGCCGGAATTGGAACGGTTGGCACATATACAATTGATAGTGGAAAGAAAACACCCATCTATCTTCCTTGTACAATTGAGCAGAGACGAATTGGTGCGTTCATGGCATCTGTTGATAACCTTATCACCCTTCATCAGTGT
>DJYK01000025.1 GCA_002450095.1 Mageeibacillus sp. UBA6980
TGCCTGACCGAAGCAAGCAGAGAATGTAGGTGTAGGCTCTGTGATTCCACGCTCTGTACCTGCGAGCTTAGCAGTAAATCCGGAGAGGAAGTAGTACTGTGTCTGCTCAGGTGTGAGGATGGAAACAGGAGGCAATACGCCGAAAGCGTCTGCGGAAAGGAAGATTACGTTCTCAGCAGCAGGGCCGGAAGAGATCTTGTTAACGTTCTTGACGATCTTCTCGATATGATCGATAGGATAAGAAACACGAGTGTTCTCAGTAACGGACTTATCAGCGAAATCAATCTTGCCTTCAGCATCAACAGTTACGTTCTCGAGGAGAGCATTTCTCTTGATGGCGTTGTAGATGTCAGGCTCGTTCTCCTTGGAGAGGTTGATAACCTTAGCATAGCATCCGCCCTCGAGGTTGAATACGCCGTTGTCATCCCAGCCGTGCTCGTCATCACCGATGAGAAGTCTCTTAGGATCTGTGGAAAGTGTTGTCTTACCTGTACCGGAAAGACCGAAGAAGATAGCTGTGTGCTTACCTTCCATATCTGTGTTAGCGGAGCAGTGCATGGAAGCCATACCGTTAAGGGGCAGGAAGTAGTTCTGCATGGAGAACATACCCTTCTTCATCTCACCGCCGTACCATGTGTTGAGGATAACCTGCTCACGTGATGTAACGTTGAAGAGAACTGCTGTCTCGGAGTTGAGACCGAGCTCCTTGAAGTTTTCAACCTTAGCCTTGGAAGCTGTGTAAACGATGAAGTTAGGCTCGAAAGAAGCTTCTTCCTCAGCTGTAGGCTGGATGAACATGTTTCTTACGAAGTGTGCCTGCCAAGCAACTTCCATGATGAATCTTACTGCCATTCTTGTATCCTTGTTAGCACCGCAGAAACCGTCTACAACGTAGAGCTTCTTGCCGGAGAGCTCATTAACTGCGAGCTTCTTACAAGCATCCCAAGCTTCCTGAGAAGCAGGATGGTTGTCGTTCGGATATTCAGGTGTTGTCCACCATACTGTGTCCTTGGACTTATCATCCATAACGATGAACTTATCTTTAGGAGAACGACCGGTATAGATACCTGTCATTACGTTAACAGCACCAAGCTCTGTCAACTGACCCTTGTCATAACCTTCGAGAGAAGGATCCATCTCATCTTCAAAGAGCTTCTCGTAAGAAGGATTGTAGATGATTTCCTTGACGTCTTTGATGCCATACTTTGTTAAATCAATGTTTGCCATGATAAAACTCCTTTGCTTAATAATCACTAAATGCCATTATAGCTTTTATTGTCGTTTTTTTCTATTAAATTTTCATGAGAATGAATCTAATTAATCAAAACTAACTCATATTTATTTATAACGATCGGAAATGAAAGCAAACAAAAATCATTTC
This sequence comes from Mageeibacillus sp. UBA6980, assembly GCA_002450095.1. Classification (GTDB taxonomy): domain Bacteria; phylum Bacillota; class Clostridia; order Saccharofermentanales; family Saccharofermentanaceae; genus Saccharofermentans. Next base: position 1,382 of record DJYK01000025.1, read on the forward strand.
ATGTTACGAGCGAACGAGAAGATCTTGTCGGGATCAGGGATATAAGCCACGCTGCAATAAGGCTTATGAGATATATCAGAAGACATTCCGCAACAGTTCCCGTGCTCCACCCTGTCACCTTGCAGATAATACACTCCCATATCCTTCCGATACCCATATGAATGCAAAAGACACCGAAACTGTACTTCGAAAGAAATCTCAGACATTTTTTTAACGGTTCATTCATCTTGTCAAATGGTATCGATAATACCAGAGTAAATACTGAAACAGAATAAAGTATCAGCCTGATTCCGCCGTAATCGAATCCGTAACGTAATTCGGGAATAAAGGGACAAAGAATCGCAAATATCAATGTGCATAATGATATGATCAGTGACCTGATCCGATAGGCACGGATGATCCTTAATAGATTCCAAGAGGTTAACACGGCACCCGCAACACAAAAAGGAAGTATCTCCATAAGCCTTCCTATCGGATACCACAATTCATATTCAAGTCTGCAGAACATCCGGTAATTTAACCCCGAATACTGAAGTATCAAAGCCATTACCCCGAGAATCATAAGTATCTTCAAAGCATGTTTTTCAGTTGCTCTGATAATAAGCCAAAACAATACGGTAAATACTATAAGATCAAACTGAAACCAGAATTGCGGACAAAGATACCTGTCGGATCCGGTCAGGACCTGCCACATAAGGTCTTTCTTTGTAAACAGGATATAAAAATCATTATTGATCCGGATCTTATTAAGTATCATTCCGATTATCGTATACACGATAAAATACAGAATACCCCAGACAAACTGAGGATAATAAAGTCTCCATACTCTCTTTCCGAGTAATGAAGGGTCTTTTTCCTTAAGCTTGTTAAAAGTCAGAAATATAGAGATGATAAAGAATACGGGGGCAGCCGCTCCGGCCATCCTGCTAAGGGCCGCCGACGGATAGAATCCCGGATCTTGACTTATATAGTAATGGGCACAGATAACACAAAAGCTGAAGACAGCCTTCATAAAAGCGATACTGTAATTGAAATCGGATCTGATCTTATCAGGCATAATCTCTTGGTATTAAAAAAGCACTTGATCGACAAGTGCTTTAGTAAATGGTGGGGCTGGTGGGACTTGAACCCACACGATTTATGGTCGGCAGATTTTGAGTCTGCTGCGTCTGCCATTCCGCCACAACCCCTAACGGTGGAGCCAATGGTGGGAATCGAACCCACGACCTATTCATTACGAGTGAATTGCTCTACCCCTGAGCCACATTGGCATGACTTGTGCTTAAAAAGAATACTCATTAAGCACTTTTGTGTCAAGCATTAAAAATCCCATGAATTGACATACTTTTCCTGTTCAGGCGTAAGTTTGTCGATACTGATGTCGTGAGTATTTAACAGAATCTGCGCAACTCTGTTATCGATCTCATCGGGAGCCATATATACTTTCTTATCAAGGTTTTTACCGTTCCTTGCGATATATCTTGCAGACTGAGCCTGCAAAGCAAAACTCATATCCATGATCTCTACGGCATGACCGTCGCCTGCCGCAAGATTAACAAGTCTTCCTTCTGCTATGATCGATACCGTATGTCCGTTCTTAAGTTCGTATCCGATTACATTCTTACGGAGCTCCTTTGACGATACGGCCATTTCAGATAAATGCTTAACGTTGACTTCACAATCGAAGTGACCGGCATTGCAGCAGATCGCACCGTCCTTCATCTTGGCAAAATGTTCTGATGTAATGACATCCTTACATCCTGTAACGGTAATGAACAGATCGCCTTTATCGGCGGCCTGATCCATCGTCATTACTTCATAGCCTTCCATCAATGCTTCGCATGCCTTAACGGGATCGATCTCTGTTACGATGACTTTCGCTCCGAGGCCTTTAGCTCTCATCGCGACTCCCCTGCCGCACATTCCGTAACCTGCAACAACAACCGTCTTTCCTGCCACGATAAGATTAGTTGTAGCCATGATCGCTGTCCATACGGATTGTCCGGTCCCGTATCTGTTGTCAAAAAGATGCTTACATCTTGCATCATTGACCGCAATTACAGGATATAAGAGCTTACCTTCCCTCTCGAGGATATTGAGTCTGTGTACGCCGGTAGTGGTTTCCTCACATCCGCCGATGAGGTCCTTCGTAAGACTTTTAAGTTCCGAATGAAGGAGCATGGCAAAGTCACCGCCGTCATCGATAACGATGTCGGGACCGAACGAGAGCGCCATCCTAAGATGATTGATATACTCTTCATCCGAATCTCCGTGTATCGTATATACGCTCATACCGGCATTCTTAACAAGCGCAGCGGCAACATCATCCTGCGTGGATAAAGGGTTGCATCCGGTCAGAGCAACTTCTGCTCCTCCCCTCATAAGCGCTCTGGCAAGGCAGGCTGTCTTGGCTTCAACATGAACGCTGACAGCGATCTTCAAACCCTTGAAAGGCTGTTCTTCTATAAGCTCGGCTTCGATCGCACGGAGAACAGGCATGTTTCTGTATGCCCAATCGATCTTTTCCTGACCGTAATCTGCAAGATTGATATCCTTGATATCGTAATTACTCATAGTTGATACCTCATATTGCTTTAATAAAAAGTTTTGCAAGTTTGCAACTGTCGGATGATGACTTCGCTGCATTATCCATAACTTCCTTATGACTTAATGCCTTATCCGATATTCCTGCCGCAAGATTAGAGATACAGGAAACAGCAGCGATCCTCATTCCGCAGTGTGAAGCTATTATGGCTTCGGGAACAGTCGACATACCGACTGCACCTGCGCCGAGTATCTTTAAAGCCTTTATCTCTGAGGGAGTCTCATACTGAGGGCCCTTGGAGTAGGCATATACGCCTTTATGAAGTCTTATCCCTTCCTGCTTGCCGATGGATTCAAGAATGCTTATATATTCAGGATCATATACATGTGACTGATCGGGGAATCTTTCCCCGAATTCATCGAGATTAGGTCCTCTTAAAGGAGAATCGCAGAAGAAAGAGAGATGATCCGTAACGATCATAAGATCCGAAGGCTCCATGCCGTCGGCGATACCGCCTGCAGCATTGGTAAGATAGATTGTTCTGACACCAAGAACATACATAACTCTTACATATAAGGAGCATAAAGATGTATCGTATCCTTCATATGAATGGAATCTTCCGGACATCATGAATACTCTTTTGCCTTCAAGGGTTCCGATCAGAAGCTTGCCCGCATGCCCCGGAACCGTTGAAACAGGAAATCCCGGAATATCGGCATATGATATGGAGATCGGATCTATACACTCATCGGCCAAAGGGGCAAGACCTGAACCCAATACAATACAGATCTTAGGGATCTGCCCGTCTTCTATACGAGTTTTTATATAAGCTGCCGCCTCTTTAACTGCGGCTGTTGTCTCAGATACAGATTTGATCATGAATTCTTACCGCAACAATTCTTATATTTCTTGCCTGATCCGCATGGGCACGGGTCATTTCTTCCGACTTTGCTCTTATCTCTCTTTACGGGTTCCAAAGTCTTAGAACTCTGGGCCGCTCCCTGAACCTGCTTCGCCTGAGAAGGAATCGTTCTTTGTGAAGCAGTCGCTTTAGCAGCAGCGGAAGCCATAGGAGAGAACATGGCGGGTTCAGGGGCCTTCTCTTTGGAAGAGTCAGCAGACTGATCGGAGGAAGGAGCAGCATTTCTTACTTCAAATCTTCCTCTCATAAGAAGCTTAACAGCATCATTCTGTATTGCTTCATTCATCTCTTCGAACATCTCTCCGCCTTCGAGCTTATACTCAACGACAGGATCATGCTGACCTACTGATCTCATTCTTATGGAAGTCTGGAGCTGATCCATGGCATCGATATGATCCATCCACTTTGTATCAACAGTCATAAGAAGTATGGAACGCTCAGTCTGTCTGAAGATCTCCTTACCAACGGAAGCTTCCTTGATCTCAAGGCTTTCCTTGGCCTGTTTATTGATCTCTTCGATAAGTTCAGACGAAGAAGGGATCTCCTTGTTCTCATCCTTGATATCAAGAATGATGGGAAGATCTCCGAAGATCTCGGCAAGTTTAGCGCCGAGAGAATATCTGTCAGAAGTAGATATCTTGCCGTCGTTGGCGAAGGCCGATACCTGTCTGTCGGAGACTTTCTCGAGCATCTTAAGCAGAGTCTCATGCATATCCTCACCGTCGATGACCTTACGGCGCTGCTCATAAGTGATCGTACGCTGGATATTCATAACGTCATCATATTCGAGAACGTTCTTACGTGCGCCGAAGTGTACTGCCTCGAGTTTCTTCTGCGAGCTGTCGATGAGCTTGGTAAGCATACCGTTCTGGATCTCCATGGTCTCGTCAACACCCAAAGTGTTATAAAGACTGTTGACTCTGTCACCGCCGAATATCCTGAGAAGATCATCGTCAAGAGCGAGGAAGAACTTTGTGCGTCCGGGGTCACCCTGACGACCTGCACGTCCCTTGAGCTGATTATCGATTCGTCTTGATTCGTGTCTTTCCGTACCAACAATGAACAGACCGCCGAGTTCTCTTACTTCATCCGCTTCAGGCTTGATCTCCATAGACTTCTTCTCATAGAGCTCGGCATACTTTTTACGCGCTTCGAGTATTGTCTCGTCATCTGTCTCATTATGAGCGGTGGAGGCTTCGATCATATCCTCATCATAGCCGAGTTTTCTCATTTCCTGCTTAACAAGGAACTCAGGGTTACCGCCGAGCAGGATATCCGTACCACGTCCCGCCATATTGGTGGCAATAGTAACGGCATTCTTTCTTCCCGCCTGAGCAACGATCTCCGCCTCTCGTCTGTGGTTCTTGGCGTTCAACACATTTGCCTGAATGCCAGCTTTACGGAACAGTTTATCAAGATACTCTGATTTATCAACGTTTACGGTACCGACGAGGACCGGCTGTCCGGTCTTATGTATCTCGATGACAGTCTTAAGAACGGCATGATACTTGCCTTTCTGAGTCTTGAATACTGCATCGTTCTCATCGATCCTCTGAATCTTCTTATTGGTAGGGATCTGAATAACGTCGAGATTATAGATCTGTCTGAATTCCGCTTCCTCAGTATAAGCAGTACCGGTCATTCCGGAGAGCTTATCGTACATACGGAAGAAGTTCTGGAAAGTGATAGTAGCAAGAGTCTTGTTCTCGTTAGCGACCTTTACGCCTTCCTTCGCCTCGATGGACTGGTGAAGACCGTCGCTGTATCTTCTGCCGGGCATCAGACGGCCGGTGAAATCATCTACGATAACGACTTCGCCCTCATCCGTAACGATATACTGTTCGTCTTTATGGAAGTTACCGTGAGCCTTCAAAGCATTGTTGATATAGTGTTGAAGATCGAAGTTGGAAGGATCGGAAAGATCTTCGATATTAAAGAATCTCTCGGCTTTTTTGATACCGTTCGCAGTGATGACCGAAGTCTTTGCCTTCTCGTCGATAACGTAGTCGGCATCACCGACGATCTCATCCATATCAACCTTGTCATCCGTCTCTACTACGGTGTAAGGCTTCAATGTGCGGACAAAATCATCCGCTTTCTTATAAAGATCCGAGGACGCTTCACCTCTTCCGGAAATTATAAGAGGCGTTCTCGCCTCATCGATAAGGATAGAGTCAACCTCGTCGACGATAGCATAATTCAATTCACGCTGAACCAACTGATCCTTCGAGACGACCATGTTATCACGAAGATAGTCAAAACCGAATTCATTATTGGTTCCGTAAACGATATCGCAGGCATACATGCCCTTTCTGTCCTTGTTCGGAATATCGTGGATGATAAGTCCTACAGTAAGACCTAAGAATTTATAGACCTTACCCATCCATTCGGAGTCACGTTTTGCAAGATAATCATTTACGGTTACTACATGAACTCCCTTACCGGTAAGAGCATTAAGGTAAACAGGCATAGTAGCAACGAGAGTCTTACCTTCACCCGTCTTCATCTCGGCGATTCTTCCCTGATGAAGAACGATACCGCCGATAATCTGGACCGGATAAGGCTTAAGACCCAAAACTCTCCACGCTGCTTCTCTTACTGTAGCGAACGCTTCAGGCAGGATATCATCCAGTTTCTCGCCATCACTTAATCTGGCTTTAAATTCATCCGTCTTTGCACGCAGTTCGGCATCAGAAAGCTTCGAGTATTCTTCATCAAGAGCAAGTACTTTCTTCTTGATAGGTTCGATCTTCTTGATCTCATGATCGCTGTGCGTACCGAAAATTGCCTCTAAACCCATTATTAACTATCTCCTTTAAGTCTTCCGAGGGCGGTCCTGTATCCTCCGTCGGGATTGTTATAGCATGCTTTTACTCTTGAAATGGTAGTGGAACTGACTTTTGTGTCACTTCTCCCCTTACCTTTACGTTCTGTCTTGTCTTCATTTGCATTCTCAGGCGCTAATTCCCTTATTATCTCTTCATAACTCATTCCTTTATCGATGAGTTCCAGGATCTGCCATCTGTGAAGCATGGAACATAATTCGTTACGCGAACAAAGATCAATGAAGAATGAATGAAGCTCTTCAGATGTCTTAAGAGTCAAAATCGCCTTATAAAGGCTGTCCAAAGCCTTTCTTTCTTCAGTATCGAATTCCATCGTCATTCAAAAAGCGTAAGTGAAGCATCAACAAGGTCACCTATGTAACCGCTTACAAACAGATAAACAATCAACGCTGCGATAACAAGCAGCAGCAATACGACACTTATCCGTTTGAAGATTAGTTCCTTCCTGGCTTTACGCAAAACATCGCCGATGGTCTCGTTGCCATCTATGCTGCTGCTTACGGACGTAACGCCGATCGAAGGTCTTCTAACGTTGCTGTTCATCGCTAATGGACACACCTTTCTAAAATAATCCATACAATAATAACCTAACTTACCTTTTAAAACAAATCTTTTACTCTACAAACTTGACCCGTATTCCTCGATTATAAGGTTCACCCCCATAGATGAAGCATATCCCGATAAAGCATTAACAGTCTGTCTGTTCACCTCCGGGGAGTCTTCGGGAATGACAACTATCAGGTCTCTTCTGTTGATCGAATCCCCGTTAACTGCATATCTTGATCCGTTAATCGTTACATCTGCACCATTAAACGATGATAATTGGTCGATCTGCTCAATCACCCTTCCCGCGCAGGCATCCGGGGACGAATATGTCGGTCTGTTAAGATCTATGCTGACAATAGATCCTATATGACCGTTACCGTCATCATAATCAATGGAAGGAAAAGTAGACGGAAGATTCGCTCCGTATCTTTCCTGAAAATATCTTCCTCTGTCAAAATTATTCTGATGCCAGATATCATTATCATCCTGAACAGGTTCCTGCCCGGACAAAAACAATTCAAAATTCCCGTAGAACGGAATCGCAGAGACAATATCACGGCTTACAGGTCCGATCAAAGTGTTTATGCTGTAATTGACATATACGCTGATATAGAAGTCTTCGATATCAAAATCCGCATATATACTCGAAGGAGCCCATAATGAGGATCCGTTATACTCAACGTAGTTTGCGGCAATGTCATCGGTAAATCTTCTTCCGAGCATCAGGTTGAGAAGCCCTGCTCTTAAAGAACCGCCGGTCAATTCGTCCGCTCCGGCAACCAGAACCCCCACCCGCTCGAACGTGTCGTTATCACCGCATTCATTCGGCAATGCATTTACAAGCGTAGATATCGAATCGGAAGCAAGGACGGAAAAAGGCATGAATCGTGATACGTCTTCACAACTTTGTGAAACGGCCCGCTGCATCAGAATATCCGTTCTTAAAAATGCGGTAACCGATATGATCGCCGTAATAAAAATAAGAAGTATCGAGAAAGATATTGCAGTCTCTATGGATACGGTTCCTTTTTTATCTGTATATTTCATAACACCCCTCGTAACTTAATGTTGTATTCGCGTAGTCGGTCTCCACATCTATCGCGGTTATGTAAGACGGGAAATCCGTATCAAGTACATTCTGTATCCTTGTAAGTATCAGGTCATCCGGGACAAGGAACATAAAAACAGACAGAAAATCCCTGTACCCCATTGACAGGACATCAGCCGATCCCGTATCAATAAACGTGATCCGTTCTCCCCTTAATACACTTATCAGGTCGGTCATGGCATCGATCTCTGAGATAAGAAGAGTGATTATTACCCGATACACTTCGGGCGGCAGAGTAACTATTCCCTCCGTAAGCGCGGATATAACGGCACAAAGAACATCTGATAAAGCCATGATCATATCAGCTTTGCCGGGATCGGTAAGATTTACTATAAGACTCCTTAAAAACAGGACACCGAAGATATAGAAATCAGTAAGGGCACAGCCGGCCAAACCTTCAAGACCCGTAAGGATATATTCCGTATCGCTTCTGTTATCTTCATGGAATGAATCAAAAGATGTACCGTTGATCGATACATCATCATTCATTACGGTATCGAAGTTATTACCTGCATAATCTGCAAGGCAGATATGCATACTGACAGGATTACTGTTAAACTCCGCAACTGTCTCGTTTAAGTCTTGGTTAAAGTCTATAAAATCAAAGATGAATCTTAAGTCGGAAGGATCGAATCCGTTTCCGATATCAACGGAATTATTACGGATCGCTCCGAGTCCAGAGAACAGATCTATAAATGAAGATGTATCTATACCCAAGGTATCACAGACAGAAGATATAACACCGACTATCTGTTCGCCCCCGTCGAGAATACGGCTTATCGTTCCGGCTGCGGGACTCGAAAGAAAGTCATTGAGCTTATCGAGAACTCCGTATTCATCCAATTGTATAAGCAAAGGCATTATCACACGCGAGAATCTTTGGAAGACTATACCTGATGCTCTGTACGAATAATATAATGCAACGGATCGTCTTATTACTTCCGTATCGATACTGTACATTCCGCTTACATAAAGAACGTCACCGCGATCATATCCGTTAGCTTCAAGGATGCTGTTAAACACCGTAGAATCAAGAGATGAGGAATCAAATGCATAGATCCCGTAAGTTCTGAACAACTGTCTGTCATAACTTGAAAGATATATCTCAGTCTGTTCCTTAAGAGCTCTGGTATACGTTAATCTCCTGTCAAGATCCGCAACGTAAGCAATATAAGTTGTCTCAACGAGAATCAAAGCGGACAGGATTATCGCGAGAAACAGTGTTGTAGTTCCCCTCTTATTCGCCTTCATCCTGCAGACCTCCGCTTATCGTTCCGTATATTATCCGGTAATTATCAGATATCCCCGACAGAAAGGTATTGATCCTTTCCGGTGATAAAGCCTCCTGATCCGAATAACAAATGTCCGCAATGGCGACGTTAATATCCTCAACCGAATCTGCACATAATCTTGCCGGCAGAACTATCAAGCCGGTCAAAACGAGCAAAACGGCCGAAAACACGACAGATGTTTCCAAAGTGCTCATATAAATACCCCCGTATTCCTTAGTAATAATAGAATACAGGGGTTTTATCCGTTTTTTTCCGACAATTGATAACAATTATCGACAATTTTCGACAAAGCTTATCTCAAGTGAGCGTCATACTCCTTCTCGAGTTTGGCAATGATGGCATTGTAAGAATCAACTATGTCTGCATCGGTAAGAGTCTTGTTGTCATCTCTGTAAACAAGTGAGACAGCAACGGACTTCTTATTCTCACCGAGTTTGGCATCTTCATAGACATCAAAGAACTCGACCTGCTTAAGAAGCTTTCCGCCGGAAGATCTGCACGTCTTGATGATATCTCCGACTGCAGTATTCTTATCGACAACAATGGCAATATCACGAGAGATACCCGGGAATCTCGGGATCTGCTTATATACCCTCTCTGTCTTAGCCGCCTTAATGAAAGCATTGGCTTCAAATTCAAAGAAGCAGGCTTTCTGAGGACCGTCGAATGCATCGGCAACTTCCGGATGGATGATCCCGATAACACCGCAAACCTTATTATTAATAAGGATCTTTGCTGTTCTTCCGGGATGGAAGGAAGGATCATCGGTGAGAGGCTCAAAAGATAAGGATCTTATATCAAGGACCTTACCCAGCTCTTCGATTATGCCTCTTACATGATAGAAGATAGAAGCGCTGTCACCAATATCGTAATAGAAACCGCTTACCATAGGTCTTTCCTCAGGAAGCTTTGAAGGATCCTCATCCGGGATATAGATATAAGCAAGCTCGAATACTTTGGCGGAAATAACACCCCTGTTAAGGTTTCTCGAAGCGATCCTTAACATCGAAGGAAGCATAGTGGATCTCATTACAGAGGAATCGTCACCCAAAGGATTTGATATCTTTACCTGTCTTCTCAATGGATCGTCAGAACTTCTCTTAAGAAGATCCAGGTCAGCGGGACTTTCAAAAGAATAAGTGATCGCCTCATAGAATCCGCAGGAAACCAACGTGTTTCTGATCTTCTCGGCAAGTGACTGCTCGCGTGTCCTTCCGCCTAAGGTAGTCTCTTTACCGGAAAGCAAGGTAGGTTCGATGTTGTTATAACCGAAGAATCTTGCGATCTCTTCCGCTATATCTGCCTCCCCTTCAAGATCGGGACGATATGTGGGAGGTACGATCATATCCTTTCCGTCTTCTGTAATGATCTCGCATCCGAGATCATTAAGGGTCTTCCTCATAAAATCGGGAGAAGCATTGATACCGATGAATGAATTGACCCAGTCAGGACGGAATTCTATATGCTTAACAGCGCGCTTTGTAGGATAAACATCAATATATCCCTTGCTGACTTTACCGCAGCCGAGCATCTCAACGAGTTCGCAGGCGCGGTCCAAAGCTCTCTTGGCATTCTCGGGGTCAAGACCTTTCTCATATCTCGAAGAAGCTTCCGTACGAAGTCCGTTCTTGATAGCCGTCTTTCTTACGCTTACGGCATTAAATGTCGCAGACTCGAACAGGATGCTGGTCGTTGTATCAAGGACTTCAGAGTTCTCACCGCCCATTACACCTGCGATAGCACAGACCTTCTCCTCATCAGCGATAACAAGCGTATCATTATCGAGGATATGCTCGTTGCCATCCAAAGTAACGGTCTTCTCACCGTCTTTTGCAGTTCTTACGATGATGTGATTATTCTTAAGATACTCAAGATCGAATGCATGCATGGGCTGACCCAATTCAAGGCATACATAGTTTGTAATATCAACGATATTGTTGATGGATCTCATACCTGCGGCACTTAATCTCTCAACCATCCAAGAAGGCGAAGGACCTATCTTTACATCCTCGACTGTTCTCGCGCAATAACGATAACAAAGATCGGGCGCTTCGATCTCGACTTTAGCAACGTCAGACGTATCAAGTGCACCTTCCTGCTTCAATACGGGAACAACGGGCTTAAACTCCTTGCCCAATGTAACTGCGGCTTCTCTTCCGAGACCTTCGATAGAGAAGCAATCTGGTCTGTTAGATGTTATCTCATAATCGATAGTTACAAGAGCATCGATGTTGAAGTACTCTCTCAGATCGGTTCCTACGGCAGGAGGATTATCAAGAAGACTCAGATCCCACAGTCCGTAGACATCGGCACCGGGCTTTCCTTCGGCGACAGGTCCGAGTTCCTCTCCGGAACAGCACATTCCGAAGCTTTCAACACCTCTCAGTTTTCCTTTCTTGATGGTGATCTCCGGAAGTACGGCACCTACCGCCGCTACAGGACAGATCATTCCCTCATATACGTTGGGGGCGCCGCAGACTATCTGAACCTCATGACCTAATTCATCGGAACCGAAATCAACCTTCAGTACATGGAGGTGATCGGAATCCGGATGGTCTTCTACACTTACTATCTTAGCGGCATAAACCCCAGAAAGTTTGTAATCGATGATCTCTTCTACCTTGGAACCGGACAAAGTCATCTTATCAGCCAGTTCTTTGGGACTTACATCAATATCGGTAAAATCCTTTAACCAAATTACAGGTGCTTTCATATATTAATCTCCTAACTTACTTGAACTGCTTTAAGAAACGCACATCGTTCTCATAAAGAAGACGGATGTCATCGATACCGTATCTTCCCATAGCAGTTCTTTCGACACCGATACCGAAAGCAAAACCGCTGTAAACCGACGAATCGATCCCGCAGTTCTCGAGGACCTCAGGGTGCACCATACCGGCACCGAGAACCTCGATCCAGCCTTCACCCTTACATACGTTACATCCGCAGCCCCCGCACTTCCAACAGGTCAGGTCTACCTCAACAGAAGGCTCCGTGAAAGGAAAGTGATGAGGTCTTAATCTTATCTCTGTCTTCTCACCGAAGAGCTTCTTGGCAAACAGACGAAGAGAACCTACGAGATCTCCCATTGTAACTCCCTTGTCTACGACAAGACCTTCAATCTGATGGAAGACCGGAGAATGCGTCGCATCAAGGGTATCCTGTCTGTAGACCTTGCCGGGGCAGACTACCTTGATCGGAGGCTTTCCGCCGTTCTTGGTAAGTTCCTCCATGATCCTTATCTGCATACCCGATGTCTGAGTACGAAGAAGGATATTATCGCTTATATAGAACGTATCCTGTGTATCTCTTGCGGGATGACCTTTGGGAATGCGCAGAAGCTCGAAATTATACTTGTCGTATTCGACTTCAGGACCTTCGCCGATGCTGTAGCCTAAGCCTAAGAATATATCGCAGATCTCATTAATGGCGTTGTTAAGAGGATGCCTCGCACCGGAACCTTCATAATGAGTAGGCAAAGTAACGTCGATTACTTCCTTCTTAAACTTATAAGCGTTCTCGAGTTCTTTCATCTTTGCCTGGCTCTGAGCAAAAGCGGATTCCATCTTCGCACGGACTTCATTTACCATACGTCCTGCTTCCGGTCTTTCTTCGGGCTTCAAAGAACCCATTCCGCGGAGAACACCGGTGAGTTTACCCTTTTTACCAAAATATTCGACCCTTAATTTCTCGATATCGGCAAGACTTTGTATCTGCTTGATCTTGCTCTCGAATTCTTCACGGGTTTGATTAAGACTTTCCCGAAGATCGCTCATAATAAGCCTCCTTGTATACTGCTTTAACTAAGCAAATATAACATAAAGGCATTATAAATTAAAGAACGGATTGAATCTCGACTCGTCTTTGATAGTCGTTGAAGGACCATGTCCGGGATAGACAACGGTGGAAGGATCAAGATCACCGAGCAAACGAAGAGAAGACATCAGAGCTTCCCTGTTTCCGCCCGGAAGATCGGTCCTTCCGCAGGAACCTGCAAAAAGAGTATCTCCGGAGAACAGTATCAACTGCTCGTTATCTTCAAAAAGAAATGATACGCCGTCCTTGGAATGCCCCGGGGTCTTAAGGACCTGAAGGTTCGGTCGGTTTAAACTCATAACATCGGTTAATTCGATATCATAAGTGCATTCTTCGATAAAGAAAGATGACGCATTGAGCTCGGGATCCTTAAATGCTTCGAATTCGCCGGCCGGAGCATAGACAGGAGTCCCGGGATAGATCTTAAGCCAGTCGTTAATGGCATATATATGGTCAAAATGAACGTGAGTAATAAGAAAACCGTCTATAGTCGAAGGAATATCGTACTTTTTAAGTTTATTCGGGAATACCGACGGATCAATAATGAAAATACCGGCATCAGACCGGATCAAATACATATTCGATGACAGCGGGCCATAAGGAATAACAGTGATCTTCATCAGGAGCCCTTAGTATCCTTTATCCAGTCTCTGTAATCGAGATCACCGTTACCGATAGCGATTATCAAGATCTCTGCCGTAGCAAGATTGGTCGCATAAGGGATATTATTGGAATCACAGGTCTTCAAAAGATCAGAAGCAGCAACCTCAGACTCGGATTCGGCATCACGAAGATAGATAACACAGTCGATCTCATTGAATTCCGCACGGGAAGCTAACTGCTCTATCCCTCCCATATAATCAACATTTAAACCGGAAACATCAATTCCCACTGCGGTCTTAAGATACTTCGCAGTGCTGTAAACTGAGATCAACTGATGCTTTGTAAGAAAAGTTTTGTATGCAATGCAGAAATTTACAAGAAGCTCTGTTTTACGGTTATCAGCCATCAGAACAATCTTCATACAGAAATTCCTCCATTAAAAATTATATATATTGTATAAAATCTTGAGTCGAAAGGCAATATTTATTGTTAATATGTTGTAAATGCGGCTTATTCGGCTTCGACAGTCTGCATCGGATTAAGCGCGTCAAGATCATCTCCGGTCAACGGGATCTGATCGAGCATCTGATCGGCTCTTGACGGTGCAACATCAAAATAAGCAGACAGGAGTTTCTGAGCGATAACGGCTGTTGAAGCTCCCCACTCACCTCTCTCTACAACAAGAGCGATAGCGATCTCGGGATCCTCTGCAGGTGCGTAACAGACGAACAGACCGTTACTATACTCCTTTCGTATTTCCTCGTATCCTGTCTCGGCCGTTCCGGTCTTACATACAACATCCACCGGGAAATTCGAGAATATATCCTGGGCAGTTCCGGGCCATGTGGATGTACCGGTAACAACGCATCTCATCGCATATCTTACGGCTTCGATATTGGGTTCACTGATATTAAGAGGAACGGATTGAGTCTGTCCCTCATAAAGAACGGTACCGTCTGACGTTGTAACATTATCGATTACATATGGAGTAACAAGTCTGTTTGTTGCAATACCTGCGGTATAACGGCAAAGCTGCATGATCGTAAAGCAGTTGTCGAACTGACCGATCGCCGATTGAGCGGTATCTGCCGGGAACCAGGTCCTGTCGTATTCATACTCGTGGAGCATTATCTTGGTCTCACGGCTGGCACGTATGCCTCTGATCTCACCCGGAAGATCGATACCCGTGTACTCGCCGAGACCCATTCTCTCACCCATCGCATCGATATTATCGATACCGGTATCTACACCGAGTCTCATAAAATAGATATTGCAGGATGTTGCCATCGCAGCGTTCAGATCCAGAGGTCCGTGACCTCCGCTTGCGAACTCGAGACAGCGGAACGTCCATCCGCCGATATCGATAGGAGAATCGCACGAATACCAGGTGGATCCCGGGGAGATCACACCGTTCTCAAGAGCCGCAAGAGCCGTACACATCTTAAATGTTGATCCTGGCGCATACTGCGACATGATCGCTCTGTTCCACAAGGGCATGTCTTCGGCGGTTATATCTTCATATTCACCGAGTCCGAGATAATACTGAAGCTGCTCCTCCGCCCTTTCATCGCCGTACATAGAGAGAACAAAGTCATTAGGATCAAAGTTGGGATATGATCCCATCGCCAGGACCGCTCCGGAATTAACATTCATTACGACAAACGCTCCCGCATTGGCCGTCTTATAGCCTGTCTGCTCGATTATCTCGGCATTCATGGCGTCTTCGATATAAGTCTTAAGCGCTTCGATACCTACCCTTTGAAGGTCCGTATCTATCGTAAGCTGCACGGTCGCCCCTCTTTGAGCCGGCATTCCGTAATCTGACGGAAAGAACACTCCCTCCTGTCCTTCAGTTGTCCATGTATTATAAGTGGAAATACCGGAACTTCCATGCAGATAACGTTCCATCTGGGACTCGACGCCTGACTGACCTACCAGGTCATTGTTCGAGTAGCCGTATGAAGAAAGTGAAGCAAGAGATTCCTGCGAGATACGGCCTACATATCCGACAACATGGCTGGATAACTGAGCCTGAGGAGTATATGTCCTTCTGTATGTCTTGGTCGTGATTATTCCCATATAATGGTAATTCTGCTCATTAAGTATAGTAACTAACTCATCGGGAACGTTAGTAGCGATCTCAACGGGAGTTCCCGTCTGAAATGACCAGTTATCCTTAAATATCTGAAATCTGATCCTGATGATCCTGTAGGCCTCATCTTCGTTATAAGATGCATCGATCTCAAACTTCTGACGAAGATAAAGAAAGAATACCTGCGGGTCCGTCTTTACGTAATTATCGGAATAAGTGACTATAATCCCTTCTGAATAATCGTCGAGATTAAAAAGATTATGATCGGTCTGCCAGAGTCTGATGCTCTCTTCGTCTTTAAGGAATCTGAAAGGCTCGGTCGCAAAGTATTCATCCAGTTCGGATTCGCTTATGCAGTTGTACTGATCGAACAGATATGAGAGTTCGAGGCACATTGAATTAAGGGCGTTGTTATCCAGATAAGCATTCGAGATCATGATAGTGTTAACTTCCTGGGAAGTAGCGAGAACAATGCCGTTCGCATCGATTATGTCTCCTCTCGGAGCCGTAACCGTATATTGACGAGAAACACCTTCAGACGATGCTGAGATCGTCCTCTGATAACCCGAGAACTGCAAAGCCGCTGTCATATACAGGATGATCGCTCCGAACACGCAGAAGATAAGACCGAGAATAAAATATCTGTTTCTTATAAGTTCGATAACGGAAGAGAATATCGATTCCTGTTTTCTGTCATTTACATTGTCAGCCACAGATCTTCTCCTTTCCTCTTCTCGTCTATAAGAACGGGATTAACACCTTTATCGTACGGGCCCAAGAATCTTAACAGTAAGTATACGGGAACTGAAGCTATAAGATTAAGAAGAACCTGAGGAAGGACCGATCTGAATACTATCTGGGAAAACTCCATATTATATGACAGACCGGAAACTATATTGGACCATATGAATATTATAAGATGGCCAAGGCATTTATACAGCAAAGTTGCGACAACGACACTCAATACGGCCATTATAAAATTACGCTCTATCCTGACAGTAAAGAAAGCGGAACCGAACGCGGCGGCTGCAACCATTACGAACAGACCTATACCGACGGCGTTTGTTACCGTGCCGTCAAGCCCCGTGACCGAAGGCGCCGAGAAATAATCCCGGATTATTCCTGTAAGCGCTCCGAGAACGATCCCGTCGTAGTAACCGAACATATACGAGCACAAGACCACGAGCACAAACATAATATCCGGATGAAGTCCGTAAAAGGACGGCTTTCCGGGGAAAGTAACCTGCACCGTCGTAAACAGTAGAAGATATAAGGCGTAAACCAGGAATTTACGTATCTGCTGATGTCGTTTCATAAGTCTGTTCCCGGGTTTCTTCTTCGTAAGGGACCATTATAAAGATATCGTTAATATCCGAGATATCAGAATACGGCCGCAGTGTAGCAGTGATATTCAATTCGTTTGAAGTATCTACAGATTCGATAACACCGATCGGTATTCCCTGAGGGAAAAGACCGCCGTCGCCTGAAGTGACTATCTCATCACCTATTGAAGGTACGGTATCGGGATCGATCCCTGTAACCAGGCACAGCCCCTGCTGTTTCAAAGAAGCATCACCGGTGATGATAAAGGTTGCTCCGTTAACGGCATTGACCTTGCCGCTTACCTGAAAGCCCTCGTGCAAAAGCATAAGGATATCGGAATCATCCTCATTGATGTCGATGACTCGGCCGACAAGATTCATCCTTACGTCGACAACAGCAAAAGACTGACCGGGTTCAAGATATATTCCGTCAGAGTTACCCACTCCCGCACGGATTACCGAAAACCACTCATCTGATTCTCTCGAGAGTACCGAAGCCCCGAAGATATCGTAGTTACTGAAGACTTCCCTGATATGAAAAGCCTCTTGGAGCTCCTCATATCTGATAGCCGCTTCTTCATTCTGATTAAGCTGATATTGAAGTTCGGCGATCTCGGCTCTCAACTGCTCATTCTCGTTACGAATGGCAATTCCGTCAGTCAAAGCAGAATAGAAAGCGGAAATTGAATTACCGGTGCTCTTTACAAGTTTCTGGATAGGACTTACTATCGCACCGACAGGCTTGAGCACAGCATTAAGAGGACTGCCGGGAAGCGAACCGAGAACGATAACAGCCAGGATTATCAATAAAGATACGATCGTCAAGAACCGCTTATTTGTGAGCAGTTTCCGCATTTTTCTTTAGCTTACTTTTTTTCCGCAGCAATTCTTATATTTCTTTCCCGAACCGCAGGGACAGGGATCATTTCTTCCTACTTTATTGGAATGAGCGATGTTGGCTTCTCTATATGCTCTGGAGATCTCGGCTGTCTTGGACTCATCAAGAACATTCTTCCAAGAAGGAAGCTTAAACAACCATGAAGCCTTTGCATCTCTCATATTGTAGTAGAGCTTCTCATAATCGATATCAAGAGAAATATCGGTATCGTCATCAACACTTTCAACATCAATCTCGTTATTAAGCGAAGACTTGATGCCGTCAAGGAAACCTACAAAGATATCCATTGTATCCTTATTGAAACCGAGTTTCGTTGCAAGCTCGGATGCCTTGCCGGAAGTATACTCGCTGTTGTCGGGATATGCCTTGAGAATAAGGTCATAAGCGTTCTTTTCCATTACATAGTAAGCATTGATGTACTGTGTATAAGTGTTCTGATCCTTAACGTTTTCAGAACGGTCAATCCATGTCTCGTAATATGTCATTTCTTTTCTCCTTAATTAAAGTCTTGAAGCTATTGCTTTGAGGAAATCCTCAGTATTAACTACATTTTTCTCGGGAACATCAATAAGATTCTTAAGATCTCCCGTTATCGTTCCTGATTCGATGGTCTCGACAGATGCTTTCTCAAGTCTGTCTGCAAAATCTACAAGATCAGGAAGCTGATCCAACTCGCCGCGCTTTCTTAACGCTCCGGACCATGCAAAGATCGTAGCCATGGGATTCGTGGATGTAGCCTCTCCCTTAAGATACTTATAGTAGTGTCTGGTAACCGTTCCGTGAGCCGCTTCATATTCGTAAACGCCGTCAGGTGAAACAAGAACGGAAGACATCATAGCAAGAGAACCGCAGGCAGATGCGAGCATATCGGACATAACGTCTCCGTCGTAATTCTTACAAGCCCAGACGATACCGCCTTCAGATCTCATGATCCTTGCAACAGCATCATCGATCAATGTGTAGAAGTACTCGATTCCCGCCTCCTCGAACTTTGCCTTAAACTCATTCTCATAGATCTCGGCAAAGATATCCTTGAATCTGTGATCGTAAGTCTTGGAAATGGTATCCTTAGTCGCAAACCATAAGCTCTGCTTTACATCGAGAGCATACATGAAGCATGAACGTGCGAACGCTTCGATAGACTTATCCGTATTGTGCATGCCCTGAATAACGCCGGGACCTTTAAACTCGAAAATGGTCTTCTTCTCTTCTCTGCCGTCGGGATAAGTTACAACGAGTTCAGCCTTTGAAGGACCGTCAACTCTTATCTCGGAATTTCTGTAAACATCCCCGTATGCATGTCTTGCGATAGTAATAGGCTTCTTCCAGCAGGATACAAACGGATTGATACCCTTTACCAGAATAGGCGCTCTGAAGACAGTTCCGTCGAGCATCGCTCTTATAGTTCCGTTAGGGCTCTTCCACATCTCGTGAAGATTATATTCCGTCATTCTCTGAGCATTAGGTGTTATTGTAGCGCACTTAACGGCAACACCGAGTTCCTTTGTCCTGTTAGCGGAATCGATGGTAACCTGATCGTTAGTGGCATCTCTGTTGGGAAGTCCGAGATCATAATACTCTGTCTTAAGGTCAACAAAAGGAAGTATAACTATATCTTTTATCAACTTCCATATAACTCTTGTCATTTCATCGCCGTCCATCTCAACAAGCGGCGTCTTCATAGCAATTTTAGACATAAAAGCCCTCCATTTATTATTAACTTCGATATTTTAAGGCAATTATTTACCTGATGCAAGAACAATGAAAGTCTCGAGCGAAGCTCTCTCGTCAACTTTTCCGTGTTTGAGATCTTTATCATTCTCGTATGTAAGTTTATAAAGAGCCAGAAGCCGCTCCATCGAGAAACGGCGGGCCTGACTTATGAGTTTGTCTGCGGCAAAATCCCTTATGCCCGTACGCCTGATAAGCTCGCGCGAGTTCATCAACTCCTTGGCGCATATCAATTCTCTGAAATGTCTTCCGATCATAAACCTGATATGAGGAAGCGGCTCTTTCAGTTTGATGAGATTATCAAGCTGGACCAAGGCCTTATCAGCTTCTCCCTTACCGACCGAATCCATCATCCAGAAGATGTTGGCATTTATATCGGGAATACACAGTTCCTCGACAATATCCATATCTATTACGGAATCATCGACTGCCTGGCAATACAGCGACAGACTGCGAAGAGCCGACCCTATGAGTCTCATCGAGCAGTTATATCTGCTTATTATGCTCTTACTGACATCGGGACTGATACTGATCTTTAAAGCCTTGAAATAATCGTTTATCATCTTCAAAAGCTCGTCAGTCGTATAGTAATTGATCTCGCAGACGATACCGTTCTTTAAGAAAGCATCATAGAGTTTCTTTTTTCTCTTATCGATCTTATCGGTGACCATTATAAGAACGGTGCCCTGCGGAATACTTTTAAGGATATCGGGCAGTTTATCGACAGAGTTCTTGTCAAATGTGAAATTTACGACCTCAACGATCCTCTTCTTGGAAGCCCACGAAGGCAACTCCATATTCTCAACCAGTGTATCGAGGTTAATTCCACGACCGCCGAAATCCAACTTAACGGAGTCCATCTGTATGAAACCGGGGTCGAGATATTTCTTCTTGATCGACTGAATATGCCTGCCGATAACATAGTCCTCTTCCCCGTACAAAAGGAACAGATTATCCTCGTTATCTTTTATACGTCTTGCAATCTCGTTACTTTTTATCAGCATGCATCAAACCCTTTGCTGTGAGCCCAAGCCCAGCAGTACGCCTGAGTCCTTGAGGCAAAATGCTCATTAGTCTTAAGAAGTTCACGCAACTGTTCCTTGGTGTACCATGAAGCTTCTATTTCCTCTTCCGCAGATGTGGAAGGTGCAAATTCACCTTCGGCAACGCCGACTACTACAACGGATTTCTCATTCATGATGCCGACCGCACTGTAGCTTACGGGCCAAACATCGGTAATCGAGATAAGGTTCAAGCCCGTCTCTTCCCAAAGCTCTCTTCTTGCCGCCGTCTCATAATCCTCCCCGGGATCGATAAGCCCTGCGGGGAAATTTAACGCATAATCACCGACAGCCATCCTGAACTCTTTATTCAAAAGAATGCTGTTTCCCTCTTTATCATGAATGATAAGGACGACCGCATCGGTCTTATTGTTCTTAAGATCTTCAAATGACTTGATGTCGCGGGATCTGCTTACTATCTCATAATCCTTGATCTTGCCTTCCGATGTCTTATAACTTACGTTATATCTTGTAATGAACTTGCTCTCATACAATTTTTTAATGTCGACAAACTCCATCGATTCACCCCATCCTTTTCTTGATTATTTCTTCACTTGCGACCGAATAGCCGAAGAATCCGAGCTTCTTACCCAGAAGAAAATACTCACCATGGTTATAGGCTACCAGATTGGCATTATCAAGACAAAGCCTTCCGTTGTCATCAAGAAGATATGAATCTGCCGTAACTTTGACCACTTCGGCAGTAAACACATCATGTGACGGCAGAGAGGTAACCGATAACACCTTGCATGACAATGATACAGGTGCTTCCTTAACGGCATAAGCATATTCCAACCCTTCGGCTTTTACGGCTGTAAGCCCGCACTTATCAAACTTGTCTATATCCCTTCCACTCTTTACGCCGCAAAGATCGCAGGATCTGCATAATTGTTTGTTGACAAGGTTGACGACAAATTCCCCCGTATCACTTATAAGAGCATGCGAATGCCTCGATTTCCTTATGGAAACGGATACGATGGGAGGTTCCGAATTGACGGTCCCTGCCCAGGCTATCGTGATGATATTAGGTCTTTGATCTTCTTTGGAAGGATCCTTTCCCGCACAGGATACCATAACGACCGGTACCGGATTAAGGATAGCTGATGCGCCTATCTCGATCTTATCGTGTTTTGCCATGTAAACTCCTTATTAATGTATTAAGCCAAAGGCAGCGCTGCAAACAGTTCGTGAGTCAACAGGAAATCCTTGAACTCAACCCCGTCCTTAAACCCGACCAGTTTGCCGTCCTTGCCGATTACTCTGTGACACGGGATGATTATCGGTACCGGGTTCTCTGAACAGGCCCTTCCTACAGCCCTTGTAAGTTTCAACGCTTTCTTATAGTCTCCGCCTGTCAGGTCAAGCGCAATGTCCTCATAGCTTCTCGTGCAGCCGTAAGGGATCTTCTTAAGGCACTCCCATACCTTTTCCCTGAATTCCGAAGTAGCAGGGAGTCTGACGTTTATATCGAACGACTCCCTCTCCTTGATAAGGTATTCTCTTATCTGCTTTATGGCTCTCATAACTTCCGCGGGAAGGTCTGCCTCGACATAATCCTTGTAGCACTCATCTCCTCTGGGCTTCATAATGCCCTGATCGATAAAGCCGCTGTGATCGGCATATCTTTGAAGGATCTTATTCTTCGGAGCCGCCGAGAACTTAAGAAAGGAGATCTCATCAACATAATCGACTCCGCCCGATATAGATATAACTCCCCTTTGAAAAGGTATGAATCCTACCCCGTATTTCTTATACATCGGTAATGTGATATAGAAAAGACCTGCATCCATAAAAGAATCGTTAACATACAACTCCTCATGAAGCAGAGCCTCCTGAACAAAACCGCTTCTCAACAGATTCTCCTCGACTTGGCTTTCCGTGACAGGTATAGTGACACTTAATTTATAAAAGCCCTTCTCGAAAAGAAGATATGTTATCAACGAATCAATAAAATCACGATCGGGACTTCCTGCAAAATGCATATTAACGGAATGAGTCCCGTTAAATCTGCAGAAACAAAGGCAGATAAAGCGTTCATCGGACAATATGTCGTTATTTCTGATCAGGTCTTCCGCAGATGACACCAAGTTAAGACCCGTCAGAGTCTTGACTTTTGAAGCATCATGGATACGTACTCTTCTGATCACACTCATTATGAATTCTCCGCCACATTGTATACGGCATTGGCCATATACTGTTCATAGAGCATGGACTGCGTACCGAAGTATTCATCCGATGCCATCTCATCCCAAACTCCTCCGGTCGATACCGGCGGCATAAAACCTCTTAAAGGTTCAAGTCTTCGAAGAAGCATTTGGGCGTCGGGATCGAAGCAGACAAAGGACGCGAAAGACGCCGCGAATTCAGGATCGGAACAGGTCGAACTGACGCATATGGGATAGACAACAGACTGCACCCGCTCCGTAGGAAGCATAGTAAAGTACAGACCTTCCGGATAATAGTAATTCCATGTATCAAACTCATAAGACTCCATAAGCCACATTCCGCAGGTTCTGGATACCCTGGGATCTGCTCCGTAATTATCGGAAACCGAAGACAAACCTTCATTTATCAGAGCGGAAGAAAAATCTTCTCCGAGAAAAGGACTCAGGCTTAAAGCGTCATAAAATACCGTAATATATGTACCGTCTTCCGCATAGGACGGGATCTGTTCAATATAATCGATAAGTTCTTCAGGGCTCATTACATATGACGGAATACCCGATTCGGGAACAAAATCCCTGTTTCCTGCCAAGATATAAACAGTGGAATAAAAAGGCAGACCATAATGAGAACCCGAATACTCAAGTGCTTCCAATTCATTCATATAGACTGAATAAGATGAGATCTGATCGCCTGACAGATAATTATCGAGAGAAATGACCATATCGGAATCAATAAGTTCATTCATATCGCCGGCAAGGAAAACATCGGGAAAGATCCCGCTGCCGGTCAACTCATTCAATGTATCTTCCGTCTCACCTGTTGAAGCAGTATAGATCGAGTTGATTACCCAAGGAGTGTTAATGGCGTTTAAATACTCTATGCTGATATCCGCCCCCGTCATATCCGAAGGAAACAGATCATTGTTCTTGGCATAGAACAGTTTCATCAGAAGTCCTGCTGTCTCGTCGCTTACGGGTAAAGCAACCGTCAGCTCATGAAAATCCGAATGATCAGTTATGATATCCTCCTGTTCAGCAGTCTCGGATTCCGATACATCAAATCTCAAATCCAGATCGGGAAAGGATTCCTCTTCAACATTACAACCGGAAAAAATACCGGATATAAAGACCGTAAGGATCAAAATCATTGAAGTAAAACGCTTATACATTCAGACCTCCATATTAATTATAACATTAATAATATGAACGAATGATCGGTTAAGTTGATTTTAAAAAGGATTTAATGTAATATCGTTAGGCTGATTCGCGGATGTGGTGGAATTGGCAGACGCGCTAGCTTCAGGTGCTAGTGGTAGCAATACCGTGCGGGTTCAAGTCCCGCCATCCGCACCAAAGCCCTTGTTCATTATATGAACCGGGGCTTTATTTTTATCAATAATCATATAAATTTGTCATTGACGGATAATAGTCACAAGAGTATTATGATGTAGGTTTATACAAAAGTTTGCATAAATATTCATTACGATGCATTTTAATTAATCGGAGGTGCCTTATGGCTAAAGAAAAATTCTTACTTGCATACTCAGGCGGACTTGATACATCCATCATCATCCCCTGGCTTCTTGAGAACTATGACTGCGAAGTTATCGCTATGGCCGGTGAAGTCGGAATCGGTGTTGATGAGGAGTTCCTTAAGGAAAAGGCTCTTAAGTGCGGAGCTTCCAAGTGCTATGTAGAGGATATCTCTGAGGAGTTCATCACAGATTACATCTACCCTACACTTAAAGCTAATGCAGTTTACGAGGGCAAGTATCTCCTCGGTACTTCTTTCGCAAGACCTGTTATCGCTAAGAAGATGGTTGAGATCGCACGCAAGGAAGGCTGCACAACAATCGTTCACGGTGCTACAGGTAAAGGTAATGACCAGGTAAGATTCGAGCTTACGATCA
This sequence comes from Mageeibacillus sp. UBA6980, assembly GCA_002450095.1. Classification (GTDB taxonomy): domain Bacteria; phylum Bacillota; class Clostridia; order Saccharofermentanales; family Saccharofermentanaceae; genus Saccharofermentans. The sequence goes on from DJYK01000025.1 coordinate 26,239, forward strand.
AGGCTCTTGCTCCTGAGATGAAGATCCTCGCTCCCTGGAGAGTCTGGGACATCAAGTCAAGGTCCGAAGAAGTTGATTATGCCGAGGCAAGAGGTATCCCGGTACCTGTTACCAAGGAGAATAATTACAGTAAGGATGAGAATCTCTGGCACCTTTCTCACGAGGGTATGGATCTCGAGGATCCCGCTAACGAGCCTGACCTCGATAAGATCCTCGAACTCATGGTCTCACCCGAGAAGGCACCCGACACTCCTACTTATGTAACATTCAAGTTCGAGAACGGTATTCCCGTTGAAGTTGACGGTCAGAAGCTCTCCCCTGTCGAGATGCTCAAGTACTGCAATAAGGTTGCAGGTGCTAACGGCGTTGGTATCGCAGATCTCGTTGAGAACCGTCTCGTCGGCATGAAGAGCCGTGGCGTTTATGAGACTCCCGGCGGAACACTCATGTATGCAGCGCACAGAGAGCTCGAGCTCCTCACTCTCGAGAGAGATACACTCCACTACAAGGATCTCGTAGCTCAGAAGTTTGCAGAGCTCGTTTACTACGGTCAATGGTTCCACCCTCTCCGCGAGGCTCTCTCCGCTTTCGTTGATGAGACACAGAAGGTTGTAACCGGTGAAGTCAAGATGAAGCTTTACAAGGGTAACTGCACTCCTGCAGGCGCTAAGTCACCTTACTCTCTCTACGATGAAGAGATTGCAACATTTGAGGCTGAGGATGTATATAATCAGGCTGATGCGGGCGGATTCATCAACTGCTTCGGTCTCCCTATGAAGGTCGTTGCTCAGATGAAGAAGAAAAACGGTCTTCTCTGATTTCTTCTTTAAGTTTGATTAGGAACAGCGGCTGCCTCATGATTGAGACAGCCGTTTTATGTTTAAGGAGAATTACCATGAGGTTAAGACCCTTCAAAAAATGTGATGCTGATACGGTCATATCCTGGATAAAGAATGAGAGGATCTTCCGCTACTGGTGCGCGGACAGATTTGAATCATATCCTATAACAGGTAATGACCTGATCGAACAGTATGAAAAACTCGCCTATAACGACGACATTTTTCATTTTGTTGCTTACGACGAGTCAGGATTGATCGGACACTTTAATATCCGTTATCCCGATAAGAATGATATCAATACTGTAAGACTTGGGTACGTTATCGTGGATGACAGCAGACGCGGTCAGGGTCTTGGCAAGAAGATGATAAAGATGGCTTTAGATTATGCGGTTACTTATATGAAAGCAACCAAAGTAACTATCGGAGTATTCGATAATAACCCTTCTGCCCTGTACTGCTATCTTAATGCAGGCTTCAAAGATTCCGGCGTAACAGAGAATTACTCCTGCTTAGGCGAGGACTGGACATGCAAGGAATTGATCTATATCCCGGAGGATTGAAATATGATCGAATACAGGTTGATGACCATTGCTGATTATCAGCAGTGTTATAATCTTTGGCTTAAATGCGGTAATGGTCTGAACGATAAAGATGACTCTCTGGGAGGAATCGACAAATATCTGAAGCGTAATCCCTCCACATCCTTTGTAGCAACTTGTGATGAAAAGGTTGTAGGTGTTATATTATGTGGGCACGACGGCAGGCGCGGAATCATACAGCACGCATGTGTATCTCCCGATTACAGGAGATTGGGAATCGGCAAGAAATTGGTTGAACTCGCACTTGATTCTCTTAAGGCAGAAGACATAAACAAAGTGCTTCTTGTGGCGTTTAAAAAGAATGAAGGCGGCAACAGATTCTGGGAATCGATGGGATTCACACTTCGTGAAGACTTGAATTACAGAAACAAAGCGCTGACCGAACTTGTCAGGATAGATCCTGACTATATTAAGGAGTAAATGATATGGCAAAGAAAATGTGGGCAGGACGCTTCGAGAAAGCTACCGATAAGACAGTTAACGACTATAACTCTTCTCTTCCCTTCGACTCGAGAATGTATGCGCAGGATATAGAAGGATCCGTCGCTCATTCCGCGATGCTTGCTCGTCAGGGCATAATCAGTCAAAAGGATGCTGATGACATCAGAGAGGGACTTTTATCTATAAAGGCTGATATCGAATCCGGAAAACTCACATTCGATTCCGATGCAGAAGACATCCATATGTTTATCGAAGAAGAACTTACCAATCGAATCGGCGATGCCGGTAAGCGCCTTCATACAGGCAGATCAAGAAACGATCAGGTAGCCCTTGATCAGAGGCTCTATCTCGTTGACGAGGCTTTGGATGTTATCGAACTTCTTGATGAACTCATCGAGACGATAACTGATATGGCTAAGGAACATATTACAACATATATGCCCGGATATACGCACTTACAGCGCGCACAACCTATCACCTACGCTCATTACCTTACGGCTTATATCGAGATGTTCAAGCGTGACCGCGACAGGATCGAAGCAGCGGCTTCCCGCGCCAACGTCTCTCCTTTGGGCTCCGGTGCACTTGCAGGAACTACTTATCCTCTTGACCGCGAGTCCGTTGCAGATGAACTCGGGATGAACGGCGTTACCATGTGTTCGTTGGACGGCGTTGCCGATCGTGATTTCGCTATAGAGTTTGCTTCTTCTATATCAATCCTAATGATGCACCTCTCCCGTATGTCAGAGGAGATCATCCTCTATGCTTCCCAGGAATTTAAGTTCTACGAGCTCGATGACGCTTATTCTACAGGCTCCTCCATGATGCCTCAGAAGAAGAATCCGGACGTTGCAGAGTTGACGCGCGGTAAGACCGGACGAGTTTACGGCGATCTTATCTCACTTCTTGTTATCATGAAGGGGTTGCCGTTGACATATAACAAAGATATGCAGGAAGTTCAGGAGTCGCTTTTCGACGTGATCGATACTATCAAGGGCGTGCTCCCCCCCTTCACCGGCATGATGAAGACCATGACAATCAGAAAGGACAACATGGAAGCCGCAGCACTCGGCGGATTTACAAACGCTACGGATCTTGCAGACTATCTTGTAAGGAAAGGCATTCCCTTCCGTGAGACTCACGCGATCTCCGGTAAGCTCGTTCACTACTGCATAGAGAACAACACTACGCTCGAGAAACTCTCAATCGAGCAGTTCAAACAGTTCTCGGACCTTATCGAAGAAGATGTTTACGATGCGATTTCCCTTGAGACATGCGTAAACAAGCGTACTCTTACCGGCGGACCCGCTCCTGACACGGTAAAGAGATATCTCGATAACCAGTAAACTTGTATCTATAATTGTATCTACTTCTAAGCATTATCGCTTATTAGTAGATACATTGTGACTGATGTATCTACCTGACGTCTCTACTTTTCACGCTTTACGGGGAAAAGTAGAGACGTTCTCATTTGTCGATTTTTGTCGAAAATTGTTCTCAATTGTCGCCCAATCCCAAACAGTAACTCTATAAAATAGGGATATGATCATAGTGAACAGAGAACATCATGAGTTGCTGATAGCATTCTATAGAGACCGATGGAACAGGCTCCCTCACGGATACTTCGGAACCCACAGAAACCATTCTGTTGTTTATGTAACGTATGATCCGAATGATACTAATATAACACCGAGGAACAAAAGGATTCTTAATCTATCATCTAAGGACGGTCAATTATTCTGCCGGTTGGTCAAAGAGGCATTGGAAATAGAGAATACTATAAATATGCTTATGAATGATTGGAATGCGATATATAAATCCTCTCCGAGAAATCTGACTTTTCCTTTGAGAAGAAACTCTGATTCTCCGCTTACTGCAAAGTTTTATCGGGAAGCAGACTGTAATTGTAATTCATTCCCTAATAAGAACATTATCGATTATCACGGTCAGCAACTAAGATCAAAGAATGAACTAATACTTTGTAAAACTCTGGACCGCTTCGGATATGATTATAAAGTTGAAATAGAGATCAAAATAGATAAATTCACAACGCTGTATCCTGATGTGACGTTTTATGCTCCGGAAATGGACAAACCGATAGCAATAGAACTTGATGGCGCCATCGATGTTCAGGATTATTATACGAAGTCAGAGCAAAGAAAAAGACAATATCTCATGCACGGATTTACCGAATTGAGAGATATCATCTTCTTCAGAAATATAGATCCCTATACTATCGATATAGAGCAATTAGAGGCTCTGATAATCGGATCGCTGATTGTAAATACAAAGAGTATTATCTTTCCATAAGCCAGATTTCAGATGACTTAGGAGCGAGTGTTGATCCGCCGCCGAAGTCATGGATCTTGCCTGAGATCAACTCCTCAGCCTGACCGCAGCCTGCATCAAAGTGAGCCGTATACGGTTCAGAATCCATATTGATCGCTACCAACACTCTCTGATCGCCGCAGTTGCGCTCGAAGATGCACTGCTTATTTGTAAGTACAACCGACTTCATTCCGCCGTAATTCAAGGCCTTTGTATTCTTCTTGGCTTCGGCAAGTCTCGAGATATGATCGGTAAGATCATTCCACTCAGGTTTATCAAAGCATGCGCGAAGAGCGGGATCTCCTTCTTCCTTACGCGCCTTTGCGCCCCACTCCGAGCCGTAATAAACACAGGGGATTCCCGGCATACCGAATACCATCGTATAGACAAGAGGCAGAAGCTCGGGATCATTAATTATAGATGCGACACGTGTTACATCGTGATTATCCGCAAAGGACAGAAGATGCGATCCTCTTGCCACAGTCCAGTCCTCGGGACCGAACAGCCTCAACAAAGAATGTATGATCTCGAACATATTGGCGGAATTAAATGCCGAATAGATCCCCTTATAGCACTGATAGTTTGTAAGAGAATGAAGATGCATATCGTTAAGCATTCTTCCGTATTCACCGTGCAGAACTTCACCAAGAAGGAAGAATTCAGCCTTCTTGCCGTCCGTAAACTCACGGAGACGACGTAGGAACTCATGATCGAGGCAATATGCAACATCAAGTCTTAAGCCGTCTATATCGAAGAAATCGATCCAGTAGTTAACCTTATCGAGGATATGATCAACTACAGCAGGATTACGAAGATTAAGCTTAACAAGATCGTAGTTACCTTCCCAGCCTTCATACCAGAAGCCGTCGTTATAGTTCGAGTTACCGTCAAAAGACAGATGGAACCAATCCTTATAAGGCGAGTCCCACTTCTTCTCCTGAACGTCACGGAAAGCCCAGAAACCTCTGCCTACATGATTGAACACACCGTCAAGCACGACTTTGATTCCTTCCTTATGAAGAGCGTCAACTACCTTCTTGAAGTCATCGTTAGTGCCGAGGCGCGTATCGATCAGACCGTAATCTCTGGTGTTGTAACCGTGTGTGTCAGATTCGAACACGGGAGAAAAATAGATAGCGTTGCAGCCTAATTTCTTGATGTGAGGGATCCAGTCGATGACCTTGAGGATCCTCGAAGAAGGAACGCCGTCGTTCTCAAAAGGCGCACCGCAAAAGCCTAACGGATAGATCTGATAAAATACTGATTCTTCAAACCACATTACTTTAATTTCCTTTCAATACTCTCGATCACTGTCTCAAGAGCTTTTATTCTTGCATATTTTTTATCTACTGATTCGAGCACATGCCAAGGTGCAAAAGTAGTAGATGTCTTCTTGATCATCTCATCGATGGCAGATTCATAAAGATCCCATTTCTCACGGTTCCTCCAGTCCTCATCAGTGATCTTCCACTGCTTTTCCGGGGTATTCTGCCTCTCGGTGAATCTTTGAAGCTGAGTGTCCTTATCGATCTGCACCCAGAACTTGATAACTACTGCGCCCCAATCGACAAGCTCCTTCTCGAACTCGTTTATCTCGTTATATGCCCGCTTCCAGTCGTTCTCAGAGCAGAAGCCTTCTATTCTCTCCACCATAACTCGTCCGTACCATGTCCTGTCGAATATGGCAATATGTCCGTCTTTGGGAAGTCTTGTCCAGAATCTCCACAGAAAATGCCTCGCCTTCTCGTGAGGTTCGGGACTTGCAATCGGATGAACCTCATATCCTCTCGGGTCCAAAGATGCGGCTATCCTTTTGATATTTCCGCCCTTACCTGCTGCATCCCATCCTTCATAAGCGATTATTACCGGTATTTTCTTACGGTACAAAACGTTATGCAGTTCGTGCAGCCTGTTCTGAAGCTCATCTAACCTCTTATCGTATTCTTCTTCGGTTATGGTCTTATCCTTAAGACTTATCGATGACAGCTTAGGCACTTTCTTAAGCGGGAAAGCATTCTGCAGCACCGGGAAGCTTATCTCGGAATTTGAAAACGCCGTATCCAATGCTTCATTTATGATATCTAAAGCCTGAAGCTGAGCCCAGTTCTCAGAGCTTCCGTCGATGACATACCATGGTGCAAAAGGATTATTCGTCTCATCGATGAACGATCTGTACGCTTCCAGATAATCCTTATAGTGCTTATTCTGGCTCTCATCGTGAGAACTTATCCTCCATTTGGTATTCTTATCGGAAATAAGAGCATCTATTCTCTCCTTCTGCTCTTTCTTGGAGATATGAATAAAGAATTTTATAACGAGATAGCCGTCTTCAACCAGCTGCCTTTCAAAGACATTGATGCTTCTGACCTTCTCCTCATAATCAGAATCAGTTAAGTCGCCGCTTACTTTAAGATGAGCTATCTCGCTCATGTATCCGCCGTCAAACAGACTGATTTTGCCCTGTTCGGGGATAAGATCAAAATACTTCTTAAGAAACGGATATCTTTGCTCCTCTGAAGTCCTCTTATTGATGTTACAGACCTTAAAGAATCTGGGATCGATATTCTTAATGATATTTGAAATCAGGGTGCCCTTGCCGGAAGTTCCCCAACCTTCGATCAATATGAGAACAGGGATCTTCTTCTCCTTAATGATCATCTGCTTTGAGAATAATTCATCTCTTCTTATTCTTAAACGCTCTTTGAGCTCCGCCTTATCGGGTTTTTCAGGTAGTTCGTAAAAGTCCGGCATTATGAAGTCCTCCTTTTCTTGACTCTGATGAGACCTATAAGCCCCATTAACAGTATAAACAAAAAAGAGGCCGCTCCTGAAACAGAATTAAAATTTCTTGTAAAATCTTTATGAGGATTTCCAAATCTTGACAACAGCGCATTTTGCAAAATAAGAAGCGAGACTATCGCTTTTACGGCGTTTATCTGACGTAATGACAGAGCCGTAAGCGATCTGGATCTGTGAGCCTTAAACAGATTCAGGACCGCAAAGTACACTTTTACGAAGACATATACTGCGGTTATATATATCGTATAGCCCGGATACTCCTTATGCAAACCGTAAAAATGGAAGAATAAGACCGTTATGCCGAAGACAATATCAAAGACTATAAGCCTGTAACAAAAACGCTTATAGTTCTCTTCCGGTGTATATCTTTTTCTGCGCGAGAAAAGAGATCTTCCGGCATTTCCAAGCACTGTAAGACTCATCAAGACCATGATCACATAGAAGAAGGTCATAAAACCAAGCCATAGAGAACGGCTTATTACGGCTGCTATCGCCGTCAATGAAGCATAGATCATACTTCCGATGACAGACGGAATAGAAAGAGCAATTGTAGTTCCTGAAAAATTGTTACCAAAAAAATCCAGGACTTTCCTGATTTTGTCAGGAATCTTAACCATATCAGTTTCTCATGCTGTGTATGGGTGCCGGTATCCTGCCTCCGCGGTGAATGAAATCAGCACAAGAAGCCTTATTAACCTCCATGATGGGAGCATAACCCAAAAGGCCTCCAAACTGTACTTCATCTCCTACAGTCTTTCCGGGAACGGGAATAAGTCTCACTGCAGTAGTCTTGTTATTGAAAGTTCCCAAAGCCATCTCATCAGCGATGATACCGGAGATAGTCTCGGCAGATGTATCTCCCGGAATGGCGATCATGTCAAGTCCTACAGAGCAAACGCAAGTCATTGCTTCAAGCTTCTCGAGTCTTAACGAACCAGATGCAGCCGCAGCGATCATTCCTTCATCCTCAGATACAGGTATAAAAGCGCCCGAGAGGCCGCCAACATAAGAGGAAGCCATTATTCCGCCCTTCTTCACGGCATCATTAAGCATTGCAAGTGCGGCTGTCGTGCCCCATGTTCCGCATGTTTCAAGACCGAATTCCTCAAGAAGGCGTGCAACCGAATCTCCGACGGCCGGTGTCGGTGCGAGAGACAGATCGATTATTCCGAAAGGAACATGGAGCCTCTCCGATGCTTCTCTGGCAACAAGCTCACCTACTCTCGTTATCTTGAAAGCGGCTTTCTTGATCGTCTCGGCAACAGTACCTAAGTCGGCGCCTTTAACAGATTCCAAAGCATGCTTCACAACGCCGGGACCTGAAATACCGACATTTATAACACATTCAGGCTCGCCTGGGCCTAAGAATGCACCTGCCATGAAAGGATTATCTTCAGGTGCATTTGCAAATACTACCAACTTTGCACATCCGAGTGCATCCTTATCGGCAGTTAATTCAGCCGTCTTTTTGATGATCCTTCCCATATCGGCGACGGCATCCATATTGATACCTGTCCTTGTAGAAGCAAGATTTACGGAAGAACATACGAATTCGGTGGAAGCGAGAGCCTCGGGAATCGAATTAATAAGCTTCATATCGGAGTTTGTATAACCTTTTTGAACCAAAGCGGAAAAACCGCCTACAAAATTAACTCCGCAAGCCTTCGCCGCTTTATCGAGGACTTTGGCAAATGGCGTGTAATCAGCAGTATTACATGCAGCGGCAACGATGGATATAGGAGTGACGGATATTCTCTTATGAATGATCGGCACACCGTATTTCTTACTGATCGCCTCACCCGTTTCAACGAGTTTACCTGCATATCTTGTGATCTTGTCGTAGATCTTATCGCAGCTCTCTTCGACTGAAGTTGCCGCGCAATCCATAAGTGATATGCCCATTGTTATTGTTCTGATGTCCAAATGCTGTTCATTGAACATCTTCATAGTTTCCAATACTTCAAAATCCGTGATCATATTCTATGCATCCTGTTGAAAAGATCTGTATGCTGTATCGTTATGGCAACCCCGAGTTCATCCCCGAGTTTATTGAGTTTCTCTTTAATGTCGGAATTCTCGATCTCATTATCTTTAAGGTCAACCATCATGATCATTGTAAAGATATCATCCATGATCGTCTGTGAGATATCGTTGATATTAATGTTGTTTTCAGAAAGCAATGCCGAAACGCCGGCGATAATACCTACACGGTCCTTACCGATTACTGATATGACCGCTGTATTCTTAACAGATTCCATAGTAAATCTCCTTATAAAAACCTAGAAGTTATAATAACATACTTTGAGCCAGCCGATTAGCACATTTTATGCCGTCAATGGCACTGCTCATTATGCCTCCTGCATATCCCGCGCCTTCGCCTGCCGGATACAGACCTTTAACGTAAACCGACTCCAGGCTTTCCTTATCACGCGGTATCCTCACGGGCGAAGAAGATCTGGTCTCGACAGCCGTCATAACGGCGCTTTCAGAATCAAATCCTTTGATCTTTCTGCCCATCAATGCTATCCCTTCAGTCAGAGTATCTGTCATGTAAGAAGGTAAAAGCTCTCTCAAGTCGCAGGCTTTGACGCCCGGCTTGTATGTCGGTAAGACCGAAGAAGGAAGACTTCCGTATCTGCCCTTTAACAGATCTCCGAATGTCATAAACGGCGCATAAGAATTCGAACCTGCGATCTTATAAGCATTCATTTCCAGCATGTCCTGATAAAGCATCCCGTATAACGGGTCTTCAGAAAATCTTGACGGATCATAAGGAATAAGCAAAGCCGAATTGGAATTCACGCCGTCACGGCTTCTGTAGCTCATTCCGTTTGTGCAGATCGCATTCTCAAACGATGCCGAAGGAACTACTTCTCCGCCAGGACACATACAGAATGTATAGAGCTTATTCCCATTGGACGTATCAACGGCATGTTTATAATTGGCAGCCGTGATATTCCTGTATCGGGCTGTATCAAAACCGTACATCGCCATATCTATATCGTGTCTTAAGTGTTCGATACGCACACCGATCGAGAAAGGTTTGGAAGTAATACCGAGCAAGTTTACGTTGTCTTTTATAAAAACACGGCTGCTGTTGCCGACGGCTAATATCAGCTTGTCAGTAACATAGCAGTTCTTATCCGTTGTAACGGATTTAAGACTATCCCGCCTGTAAGGCTGAAGGTCTATCGACTTTAATTCTTCTTCAAAACGGACCTCACCGCCAAGTCCGATTATCTGTTCCCTTATCCCCTTAACTACATTAACGAGATTATCGGTGCCAACGTGAGGATGAGAATCGTAACTGATATCATCAGGGGCACCGTGCCTGATAAACACACTGTCGATATAGGCTTTATACTCGGAAGACACGCTGGTGTTGAGCTTGCCGTCAGAAAAAGTACCGGCTCCGCCTTCTCCGAACTGAATATTGGAAGACGGATCTATAACACCGTCTTTCTTATATGCATCGACATCCCTTGTCCTCGAATCCACATCCTTACCTTTCTCGATGATTATCGGGTTAAGACCGTATTCGGCAAGCACAAGGCCTGCGAACATACCGGCAGGACCGAATCCGACTATCACAGGTCGTATATCGGACTTAAAAACTTTACCTTTATGGATCAATGCTGTTGTCGAAGGATCAGGACGAATCTCATCTGTTACCCTGTAACAGATCTTTACATCGGGCTTTCGTCTGGCATCGATATATGATCTTTGTATCCGAAGAACATTTTTATCAATATGAGAACGTAATGACAGAAGACCGACAATATCTTCTTCGTTGCCTATCTCATCAGGAGTAAATGATAACTCTTTGATCATTTCAGACTTCCTCGAATTCATCGGCGATCGCATCTGCAACCGTCATAGCAGAAGCCCATGCCCAATGAAGATTGAAACCGCCGCATATACCGTCTACATTTAAGACTTCGCCGCAAACGAATAATCCGTGGCAGGATTTAAGCTCAAGACCGTCGGTAACATTATGAAGCTTAAGACCGCCTGATGTAACCTGAGCATTCTCAAAACCGTTGCTTCCGCAGATACGAATCTCGAATCTTCCGATAAGTCTCGCTATATCTTCCGCAGTGTTATCTGAACGGGCGACTATGCATTCGGCCAACGGTTTCTTTATTAGCCCTGATATCGCATCAGCCTTGCTTCTGTTCGGAAAAGATCTTATAAGAGATCTCACTTTATCAAGTTTTTGTTTCTCGTTCATAGAAGGGATCAGATCAATATAAAGCGAACCGATCTTTTTCCCGGAAGATACAGCACGGTTATACATACCCGACAATTGCATCACGCAGATACCGGATACACCGTTGTCAGTAAACAGTATCTCCCCTTTCTCGCTTCGCGAATCCATATGAACTTCGCATTCCTGCCTTATCCCCGAAAGCTTCTTAATATCTTTATCCGGGGATCTTAAGGATACAAGGGACGGAACGAGTCTTTCAAAACTGTCAGGACCTGAAAAAGATCTCAAGACCGGATATAACGATCCGTCGCTGCCGGACTGAGGCAGGGAAACGCCGCCGCAAGCGATGACTACATAAAAAGCGCTATAGATACCGTTAACGACATATTTCATGTCTTTTTTTACGACAGATGTTACTTCGGTATCGTAAATAAACTTGGAAGCGCTCAAAGAGGAGCATAATGCATCGACTACAGTCTTGCTCTGATATGTTATAGGATAAACAAGATCATCCTTATATGCGGGAACTACGCCCAGATCCTTATCGAAATAGTCAATGATCTTCTTGGCATCATAAGAATAAAGGATCTTCGAAAGCTTCTTGGTATCATCGGTATTATAGTAAGAAGAGAAGATTTTAAGATTGGTAAAATTACATCTCCCGTTTCCGGTAGCAAGGAGTTTACGTCCGGGTTTACTGTTCTTCTCGAGGATCAAGACCCTGATCGAAGGATCGATCTTGTTAAGTTTTGAGGCACACATCAATCCCGATGCGCCTCCGCCGATAATTATGACATCATAATCACTGTTCATCAGAATTGTTAAGAAGTGCTATAGCCCTCATGTACTTACTCTTATCATAAGGTGTGGCGCTAGTGTTATCTACCAGAAATTGAGCCATTTCCTTAAGATCGACCACATCACCGGATTCGAGCTCCAGTTCGAGTTCGCATATAGATTCGGTCTTACCTGCAGCACTTATTGTTCCGACGTCAAAACAGGCCTCCATAATCGAGTCACCGAATCCGAATGTATAGATCGTCCTCTCGCAGTATGTGGAACAGATCGGGATAAGATCTTCGCTCTTAACATCGCCGAGAGCATCATCAAGTATCTCTTCAGGATCATCGTCTCCCTGTACGGCACTGTGCCTGAACTGGTTCAGATCGACTTCAGCCGAATCTGCGTCAATATTCCATTCGTATCTTTGATGAAGTCCGTTTACAACAGAACCTCCGTATTTGACTGTATGCTCGTAATGTGAACCTTCCTCTTCTTCATAAAATCTGACTCTGACTGAGGTTCCTTTGGCAAGCAGCGCTTTGTCTTTGGTGTCGTAATATGTATTCGTCAGCTTAATAGGGACTTTATCCCCCACATCCATGCAATAATCGGCAAACCATTCTGCCTTGATCACAGCCATTAATTCTTCTTTACTTCTAAAAGCAAGTTTAACTTCAGTTTCCATAAACCCTCATTATCAATAATCGACCGTATGAACGCCGCCGGTGGAAACGACGACAAGACGGTTATTTCCTGTAAATCCTATCCTTATTATATCCTCATCCACCGAAATATCAGATAAAACATCTCCGTTTGAGTTAAAAACAAGTATTCTGTCATCAACGGAAAGAGCATACATATTGGAATTCGATGTGATCGCATTAACATCCGAACCTACTTCGGAATCATATATCGTCTCCCCGTTTGCACTTAAGATCTTAAGTTTATTCAACTGATTAACGCCGTCCGAATATACAACGAAAATAACATCGTCGACTATCCTTGCATAATTGATAGTGCCGAACGATTCGGATAAAGGAACAAGGGCATTCCCGGAAACCGTGTATATCCTGTCGGCACAGAAAGCAAACAGCTTGGAATCAATGTATCCCGCATAAGACATGATCTCGGTATCGTCAATCGTGAAAACAGCGTAATCCGAAGCGGTTATGGAGCTTGTTTCATAATTCAGACTGAATATCCTGACATAAGGCTTAAATACTGCGCCCGTAGTGTTGAGCGTAGTAAGAGCAAAGTACTTCTCATCGCCGGAAAAAGCACCGCATACGGGATAACCGGAGTTATAAGATGACCATCTTGATATCTGCACTCCGTCAGAATCATACAGGATAACCTCACCGTAAGCATCCGGGCTGTCGGTTATAACCGCACATAGACCGTTATCGGAAAGCACGGCAGACTGTATCTTATTCTCCGTAGGCTTATCGTATAAGACCTTATCGGTATTAAGAACAACAAAACCGTAGCCGTCATTATCGAATACAACACATCTGTTATTGCATATATAGCACTGAGGGTTGTTATACGAGACGTTGGTGCTGAACACTTCATTCCCCGACAAAGTCAGGTAAGCAACTCTTTCCTTTGTTACTTTAAGGACTCCCTCTCCGAATGCATAAAGCTTCTGTGCCTCTGCATACTCGCAGGAGAACCCTGTCTGCCCTGACAATCTGACAAACTGATCGGCACCGCGGCTCTCGACTTCGTTCTTAGAGACAAGGACCAGTAAAACAACGGCGATTAAGAGCAAGACTGCAAAACCGATAATAGTATAACGGAGATTAGTATCTATGCTTCGTTGTTTGCTTTCTTTACTCATATTATTCGTTATTCCTCGGAAGGAATATCGTAGATGCCCGCAACTTGATTATCAATAGCCTGTCTTGCAAGTTCATATGCGGTCCACGCTCCATAATTAAATGTATCAGTTCCGCTGTCATTAAACAATTCTCTTGTAGGAACTACAAAATATGTATATTCGCCATTCAGAAAAACATAATATGAATTATTATCCCTCTGAACAAATGACAACGTATAGGTCTCATACGATTTTGTTTTATATACAAATTCGATCTCAGGATCAAATTCCGGATCGGCTTCCGCGTCAACATCTGAAACGGATATCGTTATCAACGATTCATAAAGTATTGCCGCATAAGACCTTCCGGATGATGTGAATACTTTCGCATCTCTTCCGTTAAGATCAGCAGTGGCATCATCGTCCGAGATAGAACCTTCCGTCTCGATATCGTATGTAAAGGTATCACCGTTATACGAACCCGTAATCTCGGAGATATCCGTGGCAGGATAATATACGAGATAGTTACCAAGCATCATCATGAGCTGTGTATCAAGTCCGTTGATCTGCATCTCACTTACCTTGAAATATCCGTCAACGATATTGCTCGTACCATAATAGAAACCACCGATCGAAGACGACAATGAGACATTGATGATCCTGCCGTCATTCATTGTAAATATAAATTCATATGAAGGATCGTCAAGACCGTAGTCGGACAGACTCTCTTCCGGAATGTCGACAAATGAAGCGATCTCAAGCTTTACGACCGAATCTATGAATGATACAAAGTAAGGACTGCATTCGATTTGGAAAGGAGAAATCGCGGTAAATACCGGGTCACCCGTCTCGTACAAAGCACAGGAAGCAACAAGATCGATACCGTCGGAATCACGCTTGAATTCAACGGTTGAAAGCGATGCATAGTCAATACCGAAAGAAACAGTCTCAAGGAAATCAATAAGCTGGAATCCGCAATATGTATACTTCGCGGTAACAATAGTATAAACATTATCGTCACCTTCTAGCATAAAGTAGCAATTACTTCCGTCAGCAGTCTTGTTTCCTACAAACACACGATTGACAGTCCCGTCAAAACCCGTAATAACGATCGTATAGACAGGTTCATCCAATCCGTATTCAGACAGAGAAAGCTCAGATGCATTTCCCAACGTTCCGCTGGAGGAAAAATTTGAAAGAACGTATACCCATGATGAAATCGCATTGTTATTAAGCGGAACATCCGTTGTGTACTCGTCCATCAGCGTCCAGATCATATTCCCGGTCTCATCCGGAGACCCCTGAAAGCCGATCCCCGTACCGTCTTTGTTGATAACTTCGATCGAAGAGATCAGATTGATCGGCGTCACAAGAACATCAGTAGATGTCGTCAGACTGTCGGAAGGCTCGGAAGAAGTCTTGGAGTTTGCAACAATAACACCGATAGCTATTCCGGCAAGAACAACCATTATAATAAAAGGTATTATCAGGTTCTTTAAAGATTTCATAGATTACAGATTCTTTCTCTTGTTATATACAATAACGCCTGCAGCAACAAAAGCCAAAGGAATTATGGCTACAGTAACAAAAGTCATCACAGTGACAGTATTACTGTTAACCTTGGTCGTATCGATAGAATAGTCGGAAAGCATCTTTCCTTCCACGAATACGCTGTCATTGGCAGCAAGCATTTTTCTGATGATATTACGCGTTAATACAACGTTCGCATCATTAAATCCGAAATTACTGATGTATTCATCTGATGTGAAAGTCAAAGTACCGAACACATAGACATCGGGAGGTGTCGGAGTACCGGTAAATGTTGAATACATACCTACATTATACTGTTCAAGGTTAACGGATTGGATGATAGTTCCGGTAGAACTATCCAGCATTCCGATACTGCTCGAAGTCGATGTCGTTATGATAGGAGAAGTCTGAATATATGTATAAGGAGTATCGGCTTCCGTTATCGGTCTGGCAAAAGAGCTGCGAAGGACCGTCCCGGCTGTCGCGTAATCGGTAAACTGATCCGTAACATCGACCAGAGTGTTATAAGGATCGCTGTTGATCTGATAGCCGGGATTATTCTCGACTACGAGAGAATTACCGATCCTGAGATTGTAATTAGCAAGGAGGGTATTGAGTTTGGTGAATGATTCGTTGACGTTAGTATTGTAATAATTAACGGCAACTATCATCTTTCCCCCGGAAGACAGATATGACGTAATAGCCTCTATCATACTGTCCGTAATATCGGAATTGATACCGTTCATTATAAGAAGACTGCAATCCGAAGGAATTGTAAAACTGTCGCTTGCCATGATATCTTCGCTCTCGATGCTCATCGATGCGAGCATATTGGAAAGCTGGTCATGTGAACCCTCTCCTAACCCGCTTACAAAATAAGCCTTGTATGTAAATCCTTGTGTGAGGTTAACGATAGCGCTTGTGATCTTCTGCTCGACGATATTAGATGTCGGCATATAATAACCGTACTGAAGATACTCGGCATCATAAGTAAAGCAGTCAACGGGATTGATCTTTATGATCCTGCCGTTATTATAGATAACATATCCCGTAGTATTTGCAAGGTCATATACGCCTTCGGGATCAAGTTCGCTTATGATCGAAGGATACTTAGTGGGATTAATGTATTCTACGGTAATACGTCCCTCGGAAACTGCAACATAATCATCAAGCAAAGGAACGATATACTCATAAGGAGTGTCCTTAAGATTTGTAGGTTTATCCATAAGTCCGACTATACGGATATGAGTATCCGCAGGCAGAGAATGAAGATAATCTACGGTAACGCTTGATACCGAATTCTGTCCCGTGGCCGTCATATCAAATGTAAGATAGTCACCTAAGCTCGTATTATTGATCTTTAAACCGAATATGATATTGATCGCCAGAACAATAACGAGAAAGATTATAAAAGAGCTTATTGAGAACAGTTTAAGTTTGCCCGCACGAACGTCGGTCTTTGCTTTCATCTCGGAAGAATCCGTCTTTTTTGAATTTTGATTTTCTTTACTCATCTGAACCACCTGTGAATTAATTCTGCGACCAGCGCTTCTTCTCGAGTATTCTGTATGTCAGGAACAGGAAAACAAGAGCCATCGATAAACAGAATACGAGCGGAGCGATGGAGAAAACTCCATAACGGAAATCCTGAGTCTTAGAAAAGGGACTTAACCAGTTGATCGCTGACGCAACATTATTGCTGATCGTGTTTACCTTCTCGGGATCCAAAGCAAGGATCGAAGAAGATAATAACGAAGAGATCGCAGAAGATACCAGTGTGCTTATAGTCTGAAGCAGCTGGATTACAAGTATCGCCACGAAGCTTATGATCGCGGAGATTATCTGTGTGTCAGTGATCGCAGAGGCCAGAATGCCGATTGACGTAAACAGAACTGCAAGGCAGAAGAATACTATGACCGAACCCCAGGAACCGATATTGACTACACCGCCTGAGAAAGCCGTAACGATCATGTGGAATATCACATTGAGAAACAGTATGGCGATCAGAGTAATGGCGGCAAGGAACTTACCGATTACAACATCGAACATCGAAACGGGGTTTGTATAGAACAACACCTCTGTTCCCCTCTTCTTATCTTCGGAGAACAATCCCATTGTAATAACGGGAATGATCACGACAAAGAAAGACGTAAGTGACATGATCTCGGTAGAGATATTCACCGCACCGTTGCTGAACTGATTTATGAACAGAAAACCGGACAGGAATGAGAACAGAGCAAGAGCAATGTACCCGACCGGAGATCTGAAGTATGAAAACAATTCTCTTTTATAAACAGCTGACATTTATACTTAACCCTCCATATATCAGACAGATGTGATCGAGAGGAATACTTCCTCCAACGAAGGATTCATCGATCTGAATTCAAGCATAGGCCATCCGCCCTTGCTTAAGACATAGAAGATCGATGAGCGGACATCACTCTTAGAGTCATTGTCTGCCGTGATCTCTACCTGATGGATCGAAGAATCCTCGTTTGAAACGACTGAAACAACATTTGAAACTCCGGGGATCGCACGAAGCTTATTGATAACCTCTTTGGAAGGTCCTTTAAAGGACAAAGAGAGCTTGGTAGATCCGCTTAACTTGCTCGACAGATCGGTGATCGTGTCGATAGCGGCGACCTTACCCTGATTGATGATAACTACGCGGTCGCAGACTGCCTGTATCTCAGACAGAATATGAGAGCTTAAGATTACTGTATGCTTATCTGCGAGTTTTCTTATAAGCTTACGTATCTCAAGGATCTGATTAGGGTCAAGACCTACCGTAGGTTCGTCAAGGATAAGAATATCGGGATTACCGACAAGAGCCTGGGCTATACCTACTCTCTGCTTATAACCTTTGGAAAGGTTGCCGATAAGTCTGTCGGTCATATCGGTAAGCTTGATCATCGACAGTATCGTCGCTAACTGCTCTTTACGATCTTTCTTCGGGACCTTCTTAAGGTCGCAAATAAAGGTAAGATACTCAAGAACTGTCATATCAAAATACAAAGGCGGTTGCTCAGGAAGATAACCTATGCACTTCTTTGCCTCTTCCGGTTCCTCGAGAATATCATGCCCGTTAACTTTTACGGTACCGGAAGTGGAAGAAAGATACCCGGTTATGATATTCATGGTCGTGGATTTACCGGCACCGTTCGGTCCCAGAAAGCCCAAGACCTCGCCGTCATTAACCGTAAAAGAAATACCGTTGACCGCTTTGATGTCGCCATATCTCTTTACCAGGTTGTTAATCTCAATCATAAGTGCCTCCTAGAAAATTGCACATTAAGGTATATTTTATAACAAACAGTACTAAACACAAAACTTTATTTCCGAAATAAACACATAAGTATTATCATCCCTTATGCCGTATATCAAAACAGATCCTTCATTTTCTTTGATAAAAATGTCAACCTTTTGAGTGCTTTTTACCTCAGAAAGGTAGTTTATATTGATCTCGTTTATCCTTAGAATGTCATATCCGGCCTTGAACAGAGCGTCATATATCCAGGCAAGATACCTGGTATTATTAACATGATGATTGTGGTCCAATTCCGAATAATCGGCATATTTGGTAATGACGGGGGCATTCCCGGAAGGATCGGAAGGAGCCTTAAGTTTAGGACATGAATCACCGAAAACCAGTCTGTCGGACTGCTTCATCGACTGAGGCAGATCAGACAGTTTTGAAGGAAAAACGGGACTGTGTGTATCTTTATCGGCAAGGATCCAGACAGAACTTGCCTTTCCTATAACATCCCCTTCCTGATCAAAGACTTCAAACTCTCTGTCAAAGAAAAGTTTTCTGTTACCGCACGTCCAGGTTCTTACTTTATAGTTTTCACGCCACGAAGGAAGCCTCAGGATCTCTATTTTGTATCGAAGCACGATCCAGCAGCAATTATATCTTCCGATATCGTCTCTTCCCCATCCCGTATCGGCTGCGCCTTTATCTGCAGTTTCCTGCAAAGCAGATAAAAGTACATATGGAGCCAGACGACTGTCTGTACCGCAATCCGTACTCTTGGTATAGAATTCAACATCAGAATGATCAGCCATTGATTACCTTTGTACCTCTGGGGTTATATCTTCTGAAAACCGTATACATCTGTTCATCAAATTCAAAGATGATTATAAAAGGTGTTTTATCCTGTGTCAGATAAAAATACCAAAGATCATTACAAGTTACCCAGTCTCGTTTTGATGTACAGTTCAGTGAGAAATCAGATTTTTGAAGATCTTCTTCAAATCTGTCGGACGAAACAGGTCCTATGTACTCACATTCTTTGATCGAGAAATCCGCCAACATATCTATCTTCTTCTTGTTGGTTACCTTAGACATCTCGACTCTGTCGTTTGTGATCTCTATCTGATACTCGACATCAAGATTCTTGATAAGACGGTATTCCAGATAACAAAGACCGAATGAGATCATTCCGGTAAAGTAGATGATGTTATATCCGAACAGGATAGGCACACCGTTAAAGAATACAAGAAATATAACTAAAGAGATAATGGAAACAACGGGAAAAACTTTTCCCATCTTTCCATGATCCCTTTTTACATTATTCTCATAAAAAAAATCTTCCATACGTTTCCTTAAAGAGGAAAGCGGCCGTGCATTATGCATGGCCGCTTATGATCTTTACTTTCTATTAATACATGGGAGCAGCAGGTGCCGCAGGCTCCGGTTCGGGAATATCAGTAACAAGAGCCTCTGTCGTAAGAAGCGTAGCAGATACTGAAGCCGCATTCTGCAATGCTGATCTTGTAACCTTTGCAGGATCAACGATACCCGCTTCGAACATATCAACATATTTGTTATTGAGAGCATCGAATCCGACACCGTTCTCGGAATTCTTGATCTTCTCGGCAATAACGCTTCCGTCAAGACCTGCATTGGCAGCGATCTGACGAACAGGCTCTTCAAGAGCTCTGATAACGATGGAAATACCAGTCTTAACGTCACCGTCTGCACCGTCGAGGAGAGCCTTAACAGCGGGGATCGCATTGATATATGCCGTTCCGCCGCCGGGAACGATACCCTCTTCAACTGCTGCCTTTGTAGCGTTAAGAGCATCTTCAATGCGGAGCTTCTTCTCCTTCATTTCAGTCTCTGTAGCGGCACCGACCTTGATAACTGCTACGCCTCCTGAAAGCTTTGCAAGTCTTTCATGGAGCTTTTCCTTATCAAAATCAGATGTGGATTCTTCGATAGCCTTACGGATCTGATCTGCTCTGCCCTTGATATCTTCCTTGCTTCCGGCACCGTCAACAATGATAGTGTTCTCCTTGGTAACCTTTACCTGATGAGCTGTACCGAGCTGCTCAAGAGTAGTCTCCTTAAGCTCAAGACCGAGATCGGAAGTGATAACCTGACCGCCTGTAAGGATAGCAATATCCTGAAGCATTTCCTTCCTTCTGTCACCGTATCCGGGAGCCTTAACGGCAATACATGTGAATGTGCCGCGCAACTTATTGAGAATCAATGTAGTAATAGCATCGCCCTCAACGTCTTCGGCAATGATGAGAAGCTTCTTGCCGGACTGAGCAATGGGCTCGAGTACGGGAAGGATGTCCTGAATGTTGGAGATCTTCTTATCGGTAATAAGGATGTAAGGATCATCGAGAACCGCTTCCATCTTATCCGTATCAGTTACCATATAAGGTGAGATATAACCCTTATCGAACTGCATACCTTCAACAACATCGAGCTCGGTCTTCATGGACTTGGACTCTTCAACAGTAATTACACCGTCAGCAGAAACCTTCTCCATAGCCTCACAGATAAGCTGTCCGACTTCCTCGTCGCCTGCGGAGATGGCACCTACACGAGCGATATCCTTGGAACCGTCAACCTTCTTGGCATTCTCAAGTATCTGATTTACTGCAGTCTCGACTGCGCTGGAGATACCCTTTCTTAAGATAATGGGGTTTGCTCCTGCTGCAACATTCTT
>DJYK01000022.1 GCA_002450095.1 Mageeibacillus sp. UBA6980
GATCGAATGATTTGGTCAACATTTCAGTCACAGCAACTTATAAATGCTTTCCGAACCTTTAAGATTCAGATAACAAGTGTTTTTAGGGGTGTTTGAACATTCGGTGAAGTGTGTCTTGTTGACAAACTGGTGGTGATGATATAATATAAACGTGTTTATATAAACGAATTTATATTATGAGAGGAAAGTCGATATGGTTCTTGTGGTCAATACAACGACAGACACTTCCGTAACAGGGAAGATAGATGAGATGCTGCAGGATAAGGGAACGGAATATGAGATCATCGAAGCCGCTGCGCTTAAGATTGGACCGTGCATAGGCTGTAATTACTGTTGGCTTAAGACTCCGGGCATATGCTCTGTTAAGGACGATTATGAGGAGATCCTGAAGAAGATCATCAAAGCCGATCAGCTATGGGTGATATCGGATACGGCATTGGGATTCATCGATCATAAAGGAAAGAATATCTTCGACAGGATACTGCCTATCGCTACCATGTATCTGAAGTTTAAGGGTGACCAGATGAGGCATGTATCCCGCTACAAGAAGCGTACTGATATCGGACTTATCGTAACGGGTGAAGCGGATATGGACTATCTTAAGAAGTGGTCTGTAAGATGTGCTCTTAATTTCGAGAGTGATTCGCTGGGTGTTTACGGCAAGGAAGAAGTAAAGGAGGCGGCAGCATGCATGTCCTGATAATTAACGGCAGCCCGAGAGTAAAAAAATACAGTAACACGGATAAGATATTGAAGAAGTTTACTGACGGATTGGTGTCGGAAGGAAATACTTTTGAACAGTACGAGGTCTCTGACAGGAAACAGTGGGATTCAATAAGAAAGGCGTTTAGCGAGGCCGAGAATATCCTTATGGCTATCCCTCTTTATGTCGAGAATATCCCGGGACTCTTACTTGAATTTCTTGAGACTGTTACACCGAGAAAGAATGACGCTGATATCGCATTTATTATCCAGGGCGGATTTGCCGAAGCTTCGCAATTAAGATGCGGTGAGGAATACCTTGAGATGCTAAGCCGTAATCTGGGGTGTGAATACAGGGGCACACTCGTGAAAGGCGATAACTTCAGTATAAGATTCTTCGAAGGTAAGAAACAGGATATGGTTACCGGACCTTACCAAAGAATGGGGGAAATCTATGGTAAGGAAGGGAACTTCTTCGGTGAAGAGTGTAAAGCTTTTGCAGGTCCCGAGACTTTTCCGCCTCATATGAGAGTGTTTCTGGGTATAATATTTAATACGGTCGGAAAGATCATGTTTAATAAGATCGCGAGAGATAGTTTAGGGTGCAAGGAGCCGCTGGATTTAAGACCATATGGGACGTAAGACAAGGATCGATAAACAGATGATACTTCATGCGGCATACGAACTGCTCGATGAGGGCGGTATCGAAGCCGTTGCCATTAAATCCATCGCTGCAAAGCTTCAATGTTCCACGCAACCTGTCTCCTGGCACTTCGGAAGCATGACGGCGCTTAAGAAGGAACTCTATTTCTATGCCGGTGAAAAGCTGTATGCGGATCTTCCCTCGAAGATGGCGGATAAGCCTGCATTTGAAGCATTCTTTATATCGGGAGTTCACTACATTTCAATAGCGTGCGATCACCCGAATGTATTCCGTTTTCTCAATGTGGATAATCCTGAAAAGACGATAGGTGAGAGTGTGACCGGGAACGGGACTATCTTTTCTCATCAGTTTGATAAGGATGCTTATGAGATCATCGCCAAAGAGTACCGGGTGCCTGCGGATGAGCTCAGACGGGCGATACAGGATATCGTTATCTATACGCACGGATTGGCTGTCATGATGATCTTCGATAATTTCAAGATGCCGAAGGAGCAGGCACTCAAGATGGTATACGATATGGGTGTCAGAGTGATGGGGACACTTGGCATAGAACCGCCCGAAGATATGCAATTTGACCTAAAATGACGGATCTGCCTTAGATATATATCGCTAATTTTTATTGTTCATTGTGAATTTACACGCATAGATTCAAATATTAAAATACCTAATATGCTTTTTTATTAGAAAGGGTTAATCTATGCTTACTTGCTTTTCAACTCTTGCTTGTCCTAATTTCTCCTGGCAGGACATCTATTCCATGGCTAAGGACTTCAATTTCGACGGTATCGAGATCAGAGGTCTCGGTAATGATATCTTCTCGGTCAAGGCGCCTCCTTTTAAGGAAGAGCAGCTACCGAAGACGGTTGCAAAGCTAAAGGAGCTAAAGCTCGAGATCCCCTGTCTGTCGTCAGGCGAGCCTGTTAATGATGTTAATACGAGAAAGCAGGCGGAAGAAGAGATAATCGCTTACTGTGAACTCGCATCAAAGCTTGGTGCGCGTTTTATAAGAGTTCTCGGAGACCGCGATCCCGCTCCTTCCAAGGAAGTCGACGATGAGGTCGTTATAAAGACCATGAAGGAGCTCGTTCCCGTTGCAGAGAAATACAACGTTACGCTCCTTCTTGAGACGAACGGTGTTTATGCCGATACGAGAAGACTCAAGAGCGTTCTCGATAAGATCGGAAGCCCCAAGGTCGCCGCTCTCTGGGATATGCATCACCCTTACAGATTCTTCGACGAGTCTCCAAAGCAGACCGTAGATACATTGGGTGACTACATTAAGCACGTTCATGTCAAAGACTCCGTTATGGAGGACGGCAAGGTCACATATAAGCTCATGGGTACGGGTTCTATGCCTTTGAAAGAAATGTTCGAGGCTTTGGAATCCATCAATTACATGGGTTATGTTTCACTCGAGTGGGTATACAGATGGGCAAGAGATCTTCTCGATGCCGGTATCGTTGTACCTCACTTTGCAGGTTATATGGAGCAGTACAAGAGCCACGGCGTACAGTCTCTGCAGATGGACAAGAGAGGAACAGGTTATTATCCTTGGCCTAAGGAGACACTTATAGATCTTACATTCCCGGATGTCCTTGATAAGATCTGCGAACTGTTCCCGAATCAGTATGCTTTCAGATATACGGAGCTCGATTACACGAGAACATATACGGAATTCAGAGATGATGTCGATAACGTTGCACGTGCATTCCTTGCTATGGGATGTAAGAAAGGTGATCACATCGCTATCTGGGCTACAAACGTTCCTCAGTGGTATCTTACGTTCTGGGCTGCAACCAAGATCGGATGCGTGCTCGTAACAGTTAATACCGCATATAAGATCCATGAGATCGAGTATCTTTTAAGACAGTCGGATACCTCGACTCTCGTGTTGATCGATAAGTTCAAGGATTCGGATTATCTTCAGATCATCAATGAGATCTGTCCCGAGCTTAAGGACAGTAAGCCCGGTGAACTTAAATCTGCAAGGCTTCCGGTACTTAAGAATGTCATTACCTGTGAATCGCGCGTTCCCGGATGCTTCCATTGGGATGATCTGAATAAGATAGGTGAGGCGGTTCCCTACAGCGAAGTAGAGAAGGTACGCCGCACCGTCGATAAGCACGATGTCTGCAACATGCAGTACACTTCGGGAACTACGGGATTCCCTAAGGGAGTTATGCTTACTCACTACAATGTAGTAAACAACGGTAAGGCTATCGGAGACTGCATGGATCTGTCCACTTACGACAAGATGATGATTCAGGTTCCGATGTTCCACTGCTTCGGTATGGTACTTGCGATGACGGCGTCCGTTACACACGGCGTTACAATGTCACCTATAACGGCATTCTCACCCCGTAAGGGACTTAACTGCATCAATCAGGAGAAGATCACTTGTTTCCATGGTGTTCCCACTATGTTCATCGCTATGCTCGGTCACGAGAACTTCTCTAAGACCGACTTCTCCCACATGAGAACCGGTATCATGGCCGGATCTCCTTGTCCCATCAAGACTATGGAAGAGGTTATCGAGAAGATGCATATGCCTGAGATCGTTATCACATACGGTCAGACTGAAGCATCTCCCGCTACTACAATGAGTAAGACTACAGATACGATCGAACAGAGAGTTAATACTGTAGGCCCTTCCATCTTCGGCGTCGAGACTAAGATCGTAGATCCCGAGACAGGAGAGGAATTGCCTGACGGTGTAGCCGGTGAGTTCTGCGCCAGAGGATATAACATCATGAAAGGCTACTATAAGATGCCTGAAGCAACTGCGGCCGCCATCGATGAAGACGGCTGGCTCCACTCGGGCGACCTCGCCATGAGAAGACCTGAAGACGGTTACTACAAGATCACGGGCAGGATCAAGGATATGATCATCCGTGGCGGTGAGAATATCTATCCTAAGGAGATCGAGGACTTCCTTTACACCAACGATAAGATCCAGGACGTACAGGTAATCGGTGTTCCCGATGCCGATTACGGAGAGGAGATCATGGCCTGCGTTATCTTGAAGCCCGGTGCAGAAGCTTCGGAGGATGAGATCAAGGATTATGTCAGAACTCATATGGCTAAGCATAAGGTCCCGAGATACGTTGACTTCGTTGATTCTTTCCCTATGAACGCCGCAGGTAAGATCTTAAAGTACAAGATGAGGGAAGAGGCAGTTATAAGAAGAGGTCTTGAGAACGCAAGCAAGATAGTTACCGCATGATAACCGGTAACTATCAGTTTGCGGATAAGACTGTTGAAGTCAATTCGATATTCAATACCGTACACTTATACTGTAAAGACTACATATCAGAAGATGAACCCGATTTTGTCGTAACGACAGATGCGGGAGATATCGAGTTCGAGAGATCAAGAGACGAGATAAAGACTTTTACGGACGGATACTACGAGGAACTCGCGGTTTACCGTAAGATCTGTGAGAAGATGCCGTTATACGATACATTTCTCTTTCACGGTTCCGTTATTGCGGTAGACGGGAAAGCATTTGCTTTCGCGGCGCCTTCCGGTACAGGAAAGTCAACTCATGCTGCGCTTTGGCGACAGTATCTCGGAGACAGGGCGGTCATGGTAAATGACGATAAGCCTCTGATCAAGATCTCTGATGTAGTTACTGTTTACGGCACGCCTTACGACGGCAAACACCGCCTCTCGAATAAGATCGCGGTACCTCTGAAGGCTGTATGTCTCCTTGAAAGGTCAGATGAGAACAGAATAGAAAAGATGAGAGCGAGTGACGCCTTTCCGAAAGTTTTGGGACAGGTATATCACCCGTCTGACAAGACCGCTTTGGCAAAGACTCTGGATCTTATTAACGTATTTATGAGCAGAGTCGAGTTCTATAAGCTTCAATGCAACATGGATATCGATGCGGCAAAAGTCGCCTACGACAGATTGATCATGATAGATTAAGTTATGCCGGTGCGAAAGGCAACTCGATAGCATCGCCGTTTCCCGTGTCGGTCGAGGCGGGAACAGGTGTCGGTGTTGCTACCTGAGGTCCGGGTGTAGGTGTTCCTATCGCGATCGGGATCTCCTGCGCTTCTGTAGCAGACGTTCCCTGATCGTTTCCGGAAGGATTCTGACTCGGTGCAGAAGGAGAGTTGGTCGGTGTGGGAGTGTTTGTAACACTTACCGTAGCCCCGGTGCTCTCGGAAGTGCTCGAAAGCTCGCTTGTGTCAGATCCGAGTGAAGATGTTGAGGCGGTTCCCGTCGAAGATTCAACGGCAGCCTCGGAAGAAGCGGCAGAAACAGCAGATTCGATCGTTGAAGCCCCTTGTAAATCTTCCTCCTGCGAATATGAGGTGTTCTCCATAACTTCTGTCGGTAAGGTAAGGGAAGATTCTGTTGTTTTATCGTTTTTATTATTCATAACAGCTAACACTATGCTCAATACGGCGATGAGCGCTATCAATACAGATCCGATGATGATCATTGTTTTCTTCGTAAACATATTATTAATTATATAACCATTTCTTTAGATTTTCCTCGTATTATTAATTTGT
>DJYK01000018.1 GCA_002450095.1 Mageeibacillus sp. UBA6980
TCTACTTTTACGTTACCACTTCATGATTTGGCCTTTTTAACGTACCTTTTTCCGTTATTGGGAATTTTGGTACGTAAAAAATTGCAAATTTACGTACTATTTCTCGATTATTGCAAGTTTGGTACGTTGAGAACCCGATTTTAACGTACCTTTTTGTCGGTTTTATGGATTTGGTACGTTGGAGGGCGATCCGGGTGATGGACAAAAGGCGGGACGGGTGTTATCCTATTATTGAACACGTTCAATAATAGGATGTTTATATGAAGAAAGAAGAGAAATTACAGATCACCAAGGATAAATTGATCGATGCGACATTTGATCTGATGGAGAAGTCAGATGACCCGTTGTCTGTTACTACAAGGCAGATCGCTGCCAAGGCGGATGTCAGGCCGGCTATGGTAAATTACTGCTTCGGCTCAAGGGAAAACCTTATATACAATACATTCCAAAAGCAGTATTTGAGTTTTCTGAATAACAAAGAAGCAGACAGCATTATTAATTCTAATATGCCGCCTATAGATATATTAAAGCAATTACACTATATAGTCGCAAATATACTGATAAATAACCATAAATTTACCAAAGCCATAACGCCGTTTGTGTTGTTTAAAAGAGATCTGGGGCAAAAGCAATTCAGCTATAAATATGTTAAGCAGCATTATAACGGGCAGAAGACGGATGAAGAGTGTCTATTGATCGCATATGAGTTGTCAACGATGATGCAACTTATCATTTGTCGTAAGGATGATATCAAAGCCGATTATGGAATAGATTTGGAAAACCCGGAAGTTTTGAAGCACTATATCGATATGAGGGTCGATCTGTTATTAAGCGTATGATCTATCAACTTAACAAAATCCCCGATAATGTAATAGAACTGGCAGGCGGTAAGGCTAAGTCCTTGAATTATATGCTTACCCATACAAGAATAAGGATACCGGAGGGGTATGTCTTATTGGCGGGGGACAGCATCAGCCGATCAGATATAGACCGGCTGGATAATAAATATACCTATGCGGTAAGATCGTCTGCGATAAACGAGGACGGGGATAATGAGTCTTTCGCCGGGCAGTATGAGACGATAACCGACGTAAAGGTTGAAGATGTAGAGTCTGCGATCAATAAGGTTCTGGAATCGGCAGGAAGCGAGCGGATCAAGGCCTATTCTGATAGTCGGGACGGTGTTGCCGTAGTTATCGAGCGCTTTGTAAAGCCTGAATTTGCAGGAGTTGTGTTTACTTCTGATGTGATTACGGGTAAAGACGATAAACTGATCGGAAATTTCGTAAAAGGCGAAGGCGAGCAGCTCGTATCCGGGGAGTCGAACGCGGAAGTCTTTACGATAGATGCGATAAGCCTGGAATATAAAGGCAACAGCGAACTTACAAAATATGCCAAGACCTTAGGCAAATACTGTAACGAGATCAGGCGGCTTTATAAGAAACCCATGGATATCGAGTGGGCAGTAAGCGAAGGTAAAGTCTATATATTGCAGGCCAGGCCGATAACGACGCTTAAGAGGCTGGATATCAGAAATTATAAAATTAACGGTACGAGATCGGGATATAAGCTTTTGACCAAGACAAATGTAGGGGAGATATTCATGAAGCCGATATCTCCAATGACATTCAGCGTGCTCGAGAAGATCAATAGGATGCTCGGTTTACCTGACTGGCTTGATAACATATGCGGTCAGGCGTATATGAACATATCGGTTATGTGCTCAATACAGGCTGCTTTCGGAATATCCGGGGAAAAGGCGTTTAACAACGTAAAGAGCCTGGCCGGAGCCATACCGGATGACCTTGAAGTTCCCTTGTCGCCATTTGATAAGAAGGAGTTCTATAAAACCATAAAAGTCCTTCTGTTCCCCAAAGAAAAATGCAAGCTTTCCAAAAAGCAGAAGCACGAGATGGTTCGTAAATTGCCAGATATTTCAAGGCAGATGATCGACAAGATCAGGACTATCAAAGATAACGGGGCTTTGCTGTCATATTGGGAGGAGCAGATGCTGCCATCCGTCAAAGACGGTCTTGCTTCGATATTGGCCGAGAGCGGGACAAAGCTGGTTACTTTGTTTAAGGCGAAGCCTTATATACAGAAGATAACCGGCGACAGGATGGCGGACAGGCTGTTGGGCGGCTGCCTGGGGATAGTCGAGAGTATGAAGCCTATGCTGCTTCTCGAGGATGTTAAAGCGGGAAGGTTAAGCGCAGAGGAGTATAAAAGGCAGTGCGGTCACAGGTGTCCCGATGAGATGGAATTGATGGCGCCCCGTCCGTATGAGGATCCGAACTTCCCGAATGATCTGATACGCATGTCGTCAGATGCCGACCTTTACGCGATGCTCGATACGCAGAACAAGGCTTATGAGGAGGCTTTGGAGGAGTGCGGAAGACTTTATCCGAACAAGATCAAAGCGATAAGGAAGATGATAGATAAGTATGCACGGGCCAATGCCTTCCGCGAGGAAATAAGGAGCAAAGGGGTTTACGTCTTCTGTGTTTTCCGTGAGTTTATCCTTAAAGCCGGGGAGTTAAACGGCTTGGGTGATGATGTCTTTATGCTCATGATTGACGAGCTTTTCGACGGGTTAAGGGGTGACAAGGCTAAGTGGGCCTATATAGCGGACCGTAAGGCTTCTTATGCCGAATACCTTGATTATCCGCCGTTCCCGAATGTCGTTATGGGCAGGTTTGATCCCCAAGTGTGGATCGATACCCCGGGCAGGAGGAGTGATTTTTACTGTGCCGACTTAACCGCGAGCGCGGCTGAGGGTGCCGATATCAGGGGATTTGCCGGGGCTGAAGGCAAGGTAAGGGGCACGGTGCGCGTAATAACGGATATAGACAGGATAGGGGAGATCGAAGAAGGAGACATACTCGTCACCACGGCAACGAATATCGGGTGGACGCCCGTGTTTTCCAAGGTCGCGGCAATAGTTACGGATATAGGAGCTCCTTTGTCGCATGCGGCGATAGTCGCAAGAGAATTCGGAATCCCTGCCGTGGTCGGGTGCGGGAATGCCACAATGTTGCTTAAAACGGGAGACAGAGTAGAGGTTGACGGCGCTTCGGGAACTGTTGTAAAACTTGAACAATAGCATTTCTTGTGATAAAAAATCTGTGGAGGTGCCGGATGAATCCTGACAGAATCAAATCGATTAGAAGACATATGTTGTTCGCGAGCATTCTGTTGCTTATCGCGGGAATTGCTTTTATAGTCTGGCCTGATGCGGCGGCCGTTATCCTCACAAGAGTAGTAGCCGCAGCCATACTTGCCTTTGGTGCGTTCGAGATAGCGATATTTATTATAGCCAAGCGCAAAGGGTTTGTTGACGTCCCTGCCATCGTCTCCGGAGTCCTCACGGCAATACTCGGGGTATACCTTATTATCAAGCCCGAGACCATGCTCAATCTGTTTAACATAATCTTCGGTGTCATAATCCTCATAATTGGAGTAGATCATATATTCCAGTCTCTTTTTATCATCAGATATATCAGAAACCTGTGGTGGATATCCCTTATTGTCGGTGTTGCTGCAGTAGTTTTGGGCATAATAACGCTCCTTAACCCTTTCTCCGCGAGCCGCGCCATCATGATCCTCGTCGGTATATCCATGGTTATAGAGGCGATCGGAGGCTTCTGGAACCTGCCGGCACTTAAGGCGAGACCTGACACGGCTCTCAAGGACGTGTCTTCTGCCAGCGGTGACGAGGAGATCAACGCGTAAGGGTTAGTTGCCCGTATTTGTGGGATTTGTTACCCTCTTAGGCTCGAGTAGAAGGCTCTGCCCGGGCTTGGGAGGGTAAATCTATGCTCTGTTACCCTCCAGGTCTAAGTGGAGCCTTCCAGATGAGCCGAGGAGAGTAAGAAACTTGCCCGGAGCACGTCGAAAAGCCCGTTGCGCGTAATACTTTGGTCATTTTTTTAACAATAATTTTATTTGACTGAGGGGTGGGCGGGTCTTATAGTGAAGTTAATAATAGAATAATGTGTCTTAGCGTGGGTATTTGTCTGCGCGGACACGATCAGGGGGAGAAATGAGGTTAGTAAGATCAAGAGCTGATTCTGTTATATGCAGACGCGCGCGCCGCGGCTTTACTTTGGTCGAGCTCATCGTCGTCCTCACGATCCTCGCGATCCTGGCAGCGATAGGTGTCGGTAGTGCGGTAGGATATATCAGACATTCAAGATTCGATACTAACACTGAGCATGCAATTACTGTTTACCAGACTGCACAGACTGCTCTGTCAGATAAAGTGTCGAGCGGAACGATCGATGCGTGGATCCGCACACTTAAGACCAATGACGGAACATATGTCATATCGCAGATCTCTACAACCGGACTTGATCAGTCGAATGAGTCCGTTAACAAGACGATATCACTGACGTTTAATCCCGGATCCAGTTCTTCTACCGAGAGTCAGGAGCTCCACAGCCTTCTGGCGCCGTATTTCTATGATATGACGATATTCCGGGGCACCATCACAGTCGAGTTGGATGTTAGTGCCACTTATGCAGTTAACAGTCCGTATTACTCTGCGAGAGTTGTATCCGCGTTCTATAGTTTGCAGAATTCTCCCACAGGAGG
This sequence comes from Mageeibacillus sp. UBA6980, assembly GCA_002450095.1. Classification (GTDB taxonomy): domain Bacteria; phylum Bacillota; class Clostridia; order Saccharofermentanales; family Saccharofermentanaceae; genus Saccharofermentans. Next base: position 4,594 of record DJYK01000018.1, read on the forward strand.
TCAAGGCTGGGATGATGTCTGTACGAATGAACAGTCAACAGCAGACGGTCTTCCTGTCCGAGATTCGGTATACAGATATCAGACTAGTTTCGTAGGTTATTTCAATGGAACCGAAGCTTCCATCAAGCCTCAAATCGCATCGGTATTTCTTCCCCAGTCTCAGGTCTATAAACTAGATGGTCATATAGCAGGACCTACAGATGATCGGACTGCCCAGGCGGTTGGTTATCTGTTCAATATGCGTAATGGTGAGACTCTCGATGTTTCGTGGGCTATCTTTGATGAGGACGGAAATGGCACAAACCATGATGATCACGATGAACAACTGACGATCACATTGTCTGATTCAGGCATTGGCAATGCTGGTACACAAGGCGATGTTGTTATTACGATCGATGACGCTTCCCTTAGAAATCTCAGATTTAACAGCATGGCCGGTGCTACTCAGATAGTTAACGAGCATGTAAATACCTATGATATTACAAGAACTTCCCGTACCGGATTCATTACGGTACAGGTTAAAGTTGGCACTGCTTCGGAAAATCCAATGACTTTCCCTATCACTGTTACCCGTGTTCAGGGTGATGGAAGAACGGGTTGTCCTACGGCGCCCAATGGAGAGGATCCCGGTGTTTACTATGAGTACCGTCTGTCTCTTGACTGCATCATGGATCGTACCTACGATTCAGAGACGAATGGATATGGCATCAGAAGACTTTTTGGGGATACTCCTACTAACATTATCGCTTCATTAAAGGGTAAAGCCAGCTATACCGATCAGGAAGGTGTATTCCATTCTGTCGAGTCGGCCGAGTGCCGTAACATAGCAAAGACTTATGCAGCAAGAGCGATAGATGATCCTGTCTACTACACAGGTCTTGGTGTTTATGCAGGAAATACTTCATTCTGCTACAATGTTTTCCCCGGAGCGGCTGACAACGATCAGGAAGACTTCGATCATCCGGTTACAGGTGAGACAGTTACAGGTAAGTGCGTTGTAAATACATTCTTTGGTGATCTTACTTATTTAGACAGTGAAGATGTCTCATCCGCTACGACAATCTCGGGAACGAAGTGGACTTCCGAGGGCGGAGATGCGGTGCTTACTTCATACAGACACTTGTATAACATTCGTTGGATACCAAGCAGCAAGACCGCACGTTATATGATCGTTCGCGATCTGAACTGGTATATTAATGAGAGCGGTCTGCTTCCTTTAAGTGAAGTAAAAGTATTCACGACCAGCGGTTACCATTCTCCTGTTAAGGACGGTGCTGTCTGCGTCGTTTCGTTCCCTGCTTTGGGTGTTCTTAACACCAATCAGACGCTGATGGCTATGCCCAAGTTGTCCGGAAATGGTTATTATTCGATCAATAATGTCCAGATGAGGCGTGCTTCATTCGTTCGTGGCACAGATGAAGGAGATGAAGGAACAGATGAAGGAGATGAAGGATATGGTCTTATCTGTAAGAATAACGGTACGATCATAGATATTCACACCAATAACCTTAACCTGGTTATGGCTAATCTTGCTGATGGTGGAAATGATCTTACAGATAAAATATTTATCAACAGTGTTTCAGTAACTTCCCAGCAGGGTGGTAATGGAGATCTTGAGGACTATGACAGACCGGTAGGCGGACTGGTAGGTCTCAATACAGGTACTGTTGGTCAGGCAGATGGCTCCATCGTAATGAGCAATCCGGTCGTTATGGCCAACAGGTATTGGAACATCTATGCGGGTGTTAATAAGATCGCGACAGGCGGAATAATTGGTAAGAACGAGAGCAGTCTCGCAGGCTCCATCGAGATCAACGGAAGATTTGCTGTAGTAGGCAGAGACAACGTAGGTGGTGTTGTTGGTTTGAGCACCGCTAATATCGGAGCAAGGCTGCTTGTTAATGCGACAACAACTCCTGCTGCGGACTATACACTTCCTATTTATAACAATACCGCACTTGGATCGGCCCATATGTCCAGTGTTATCATCGCGAACAATAATGCAGGTGCAGTTATAGGTCAGCTACAGAATGCTTCGCTGACTTATGATGCTGGCAATCCGTTTACTTATTCTACTACCCCTGAGAATGGCGTTTTCTCCGCCGTTAATACTAATAATTTCCAGATAGATGTTAATCTTAGTGCTAATTCTCTCGTCTATATGCTGGGCACGTTCAATTCCGATAATGAGACCGAGGAGCCTGCGGCAGGTGGTGCTGTAGGATTTATGAATGGTGTCCCTGCAGGCACGTCCAGCATCAGGCTTAGCAACGCAGGCAGCGTTATCGTTAATGATACATCCCGTAATATCTATTGTGGAGGCGTAATCGGAAGGGATTATGACTCCAGCAACAACATATACATTGACTTTAACAACCAGGGTGGCAGGATTGGATATTTTGCTGACAATAAAGGACCTCTTGCTACCGGTGGTGCTATCGGACATATCAATAGTTCAAAGATCGGTCGTACGATCGCTATTAACGGTGTCAATTCCGGAACTATCGTATCGAGAGGTAATAACAATGGTCAGGGCACCGGCGGTGCTATCGGCGGTGTTTCAAGTGGAGCTGCCAACATAGATTTCAGGATCAATGTTATTAATGAGGCATCTTCCCGTATCATCGGAACCGGCAGGAATATTGATAATGGTAATGGCACAGGCGGTGCTATTGGTGGCATGGGGAACAAAGATTCCGATGACAATATGCAGATTCCTGCTAATTCTGTTATCCGCGCTGTCAACAGAGGTACTATTACCGGTGTTTATCACGTAGGCGGAACTGTTGGTAACTCTCCTACGGTCTATGGCCGCATCTATGCAGTTAACTCAGGTCTTGTCCAGGGAAGTGCTGACTTTGTCGGTGGTGCTATAGGACGTAATACGTATTCCAACTATGGCACCATACAGTCGACTTTGGAAGCCAACGCCAGAGTATATGGCATCCGCTTCGTTGGCGGTGCAGTCGGAAGACTTCTTAATGCCAGAGATGATTCTAATGTCAGAACTGTCGTAAGGGGTAATTCTGAAGTTATCAGTAACGGCGCGTCTATTGTTGGCGGTGTTTGTGGTGACATCAGGATCGAAGGAACCGGGAATAATATAAGAGTCGAGCTTGTCGGAGACAGTTCGGCGCCTACACTTACCGTTAGCGGAAATGATGGCATTGGCGGTGTTGCCGGCGTTCTAAGAGCAAACAAAATTAATTCTGCGCATGTCACAGCACCTGATCAGAGTGCGACTAATAAGCTCGTCGTAAACATTAGTGGACATAACTATGTCGGCGGTGCTTTAGGTGTTTTAAGATCATCGAATAACAATTCTAATGATCCTAACGCTCTCCTTTGGAATGACTCATCAAACGTCAGGATCATGGTCGATCTGAACATGGTGCTTAATGGTGAATCCAGGATTACAGCTGCAGGCAAGGACGTTGGTGGTGCAATAGGTGTCATCAATTCCAACAACGCGGAATTCGGAGGACATATAAGTGTTGCTTCTGCAGGGTATTCTGCGAATGCTTCAGTTATATCGGGCAATAATAACGTTGGCGGAGCCGTCGGCCGTGTCAATAATACTAAGTTTGCCAATTATACTGACTCATCCACTGTTACATCGTCAGTGACGGTTAACTTTGGTGTCGATGCTTGGAATATAAATGCAACTATAGGTGCAGGCAAAGATGCGAATGTCGGTGGCGCAGTAGGCTTCTTTGATGGAGGTGTAGCGAACACTACAGGTGCATATCAGATTACAGTTAACTTAGGTTATTCCAATGTCACATCCGTTGGACGTAATATCGGCGGCATCATTGGAAGGAACTTGAGCTATAACGGAAAGCTTGAGTTGACTTCTATGTCAGGGACCATCTCCGGCCAGATAAATGTTGGCGGTGCGATAGGCTATAACGAGGCTGCTCTTGATATCGTTAATACTACAGTCAACGGATCCGGCTCGATCCTGGCTACTGGAGAAAGCATCACCTATACCGATGAAGGTCCTAGTGTTACCGCGATAGTTGCTAGTGCAGGAGGAGCAATCGGATATAACACCTCATCTATCTCACGAGTTACCGCTGTAATTAGTGGACATGTAACCGGAACCGGCAACTGCGTAGGTGGTGCTATCGGCTACTGCGATTCTGATAAGAAAGGAAAATGGATTGATTATATCTCTGCAACGATACAGGGTAATGCTGAGGTAAGAGGAACCGATAATGTCGGTGGAGCCTTAGGTCTATCCCTCTGTAACATACGTAGTGTTGTTTCTGAGATTACTGGAACCTCAAGTGTTGTTGGTGTTAACCGGGTGGGTGGCGCTATAGGTTTTGCATCTGCTAAGTCAGGACAAGGAGGAGGCGACATCCTCAAAGAATCCTATTGGGGGAAGATAGATTTTGTTCAAGCGACAATTTCTGCTGATAATGCTCTTGAGGGAGCATATAGAATTGGCGGTGCAATTGGTCAGATAGGCAACAAATGGGGACCTGACAAAAATTATGTATCTGCCGCCGTTGTTAGAGCTGAGGCTGTAATTAATTCAAGTACGTTGTTTGATGTAGCGAACACAGGTCCCGATGATCCCAATTCGTCAGCTACTGTTGGTGGAGTAGTTGGTCATTTCGTCGATGGTCGTCTTGGACGAGGACAGGATGGTAAGACTTATTCTGCTGATCGTACGCCGGGAGTCTATTTGAGAGGAACAGGTGGAGTTGTACAAGTAGATTATCCGAATGCTGATAATACTTATAGCTGTCCTCGTCAGACTTATGGTAACGCAGTTCTTGTTGCCGCAAGAGGCAGTACTATAGGAGGAATAATAGGGCAGATAGGTGAGCCTAATTTCCAGCAAAATGTTTATGTACAGAATATCTCAGCTGAAGGTGGACCTCAACTTTGTGTTGTATCGACTAATGGCGGCAACTGTATAGGTGGTTGGATCGGTGCAGGTTATGGTGGTCATGGTGGTATAGGTAATGAGACCAATACCAGCAACCCGACAACTTTTGATGTTAACAATGTAAGAGTTGTTTACAGTTCTGGTAGTGAGGTTGGTGGTTTTATGGGCCGCCTTGACAGTCAGAACAACTATGAGAGCAAAAACAAGGAACTTTACGCCAATATAAATGTTACTTTGACTGATTCTAATGTTATAGGTCGAACACAGGTTGGCGGAGCACTTGGAAGTTTTAACTATGGGTGGTTCAACACGGGTAGTATTACTGTGACTTTACGTGGTCACTCGAATGTTGGAGATGTCTATGGCAATCCGTTGCCTGGAGATAATTCTGTAACATATAGTCCTATCTGTTATGACTGTGGCGGAGCGATTGGATTTGTAAACTCAGGTACTGGCAATAATCTTGATGCACGCCTTAAAATACACATAACAGTAAATGTAGATCCTTTATCCAGAATATATGCAGGCGGAACAGAACCTGCAGCGGGCTTAGCTCTGGCAGACGGTGGCGTCGGCGGTGCTTTCGGAAGATTCACCGCAGAGATGAGTGATTCTACGAGAGTTCAGGTCGTTGCAACTAATAACGCTGCTACGCCTGTAATGGTATATTCCGCTAATTCTAACGTCGGTGGTGTGGCAGGCATTTGGATCGGCAGAGGAATGACTACTGAGCGCAATTACTCCAAGAACACTACGTATATCTATGCTAATGCTGCTGTATCCGGAGATGGTTCAGGAGTAGGCATTGGTGGCTTCGCAGGAAGAATGACTGCAGGCTACATAAGATGCTCAAGAGTCACAGGCTCTGTTGCTGCCTCTGGTGTTAATTCCAGTGCCGGTGGCTTCATCGGATACACACAGGATGGAACTATCGATTCTTGCAGTACTACATCTATCGTTACCTCTACATGTTCCGGCAACTCCTGCACGGGTGGTTTTGTAGGATACATGCCGAAAGGCAAGATTACAAATTCCTATGTTGGCGGCCATACATTCCAGGGCCAGTTCATCACAGGAGAGGGAAATATCACCGGTGTTAACAATGTTGGCGGATTTGTCGGAATGATCTCCGGTGATTCGTCTAACACATCTATTGATAATTGCTATTCGACTGCATCTGTACTTGGAAGCGGTGAGAATATCGGTGGCTTTGTTGGCAATGCGGACAAGGGCAAGATCACGAACTCCTACAGCGCAGGACGCGTCATAGGATCTACGAATGCAGGAGCATTCGCAGGTGTGATCAGTACGAATATGACGATGGGAACCGATGATAAGAACTATGCTCTGTCAGTCATTAATGAGGGAATGGTCAATCTTATCGGACGCGAGGGAGATCCTCAGACCGGTATTAACTGGGCGACAGCAGGACAAATCAGAAATGGCGCAAATCATACTGCGCATCCGTTCGACAGCTCGCTGCCTGGAACGTTCGAATTAAGAGGCGTTATTAACAATGAGCACTATGGTGACTGGTCGCTTGGTGAGCCCGGAGGCACATCGATCATTAATGCCGAGGTTACGATCGATTCCGGCGACAGCGAGCATCCGGATCAGTTCCCTTACAGAAGAGGCGGTGTAACTCTTGAGGAGAATATTACCGTTGTAGTTGAGGGTGTGCCTCTTGTATATGGTACAGACTTTGTCCTGGGCTACAGAGATAACGATAAGATCGGCACTGCGATAGTTCAGATCGCCGGCAGGGGTAATTATACGGGCGTTATAGCTAAGACATTTACTATCGTATCTGCTGATATATCTTCTGCTCAGGTTGTTCTTAACCGTGCTGAGGAAGAATATACCGGTGCACCTATACTTCCGGATATTACTGTAACTCTTGCAGGAAAGACACTTGTATATAACGAAGACTATTACTTCACTTATGATCCCGATAACATTAATATCGGTGATGTAGTTGTTACAGTGAACGGTATCGGTAACTACCATGGCATAGCGGAACATACGGTTACGTTCACGATCCTTGGAAGAGACATTTCCCAGGCTCAGGTAGAACTGATCAATGCTTCGGATCTTGTTTATACCGGCGAGGTGTTGAAGCCGGAGGCTGTAGTAAGACAAGATGGCAGACAGCTCGTATTGGGTACTGACTATGAGATCTCGTATGCAGATAACATCCGCGCAGGTGATAATACGGCTTCCGTCATCATTACCGGTATCGGTAGTTACAGAGATCAGAAGATAGTTCATTTCTCCATCGCACGGGCTACAAACGCTTGGACCACAGATCCTGCCATATCAGACTGGACTTGGGGCGGTAACATGAGCACACCTACAGGTGCTGCAAGATTCGGAACAGTCGAGTATACATATTACACGGATCCGACGGATCCCAGTACTGAGGTTGATATAACTACGGCAAATGCTGGTGACTATTATATGGTTGCTCATATTACAGCTACCACAGATTACGATGCTCCGGTTGATAAGGTCGTAAGCTTTGAGATTACACGTGCTAGCATAAGCTCAGGGACCGTAGTTATAGAACCAGAACCTGCAGAATATGTTTCCACGGGCGATCCTATCACGCCTGCAGCTATTACTGTGACTGTTGGAGGCAGAACACTTACTGAGGGTACAGATTACACCGTGACATATCCTGCGGATATTACCAGTGCCGGTGAGAAGCCGATAGTTATCGATGGAACAGGAAACTATGAGGGTACAATTAATTCATCGTATGTTATCTACAATGAATTTACTGTAACCTTTAGCACCGGGTCAGGTTCTGCGGTAGAGTCACAGCCGGTAAGAGAAGGCCGGTGTGCAGTCGAGCCTGCAGATCCTAACCAAGATGGATACTTCTTCAGAGGGTGGTATACGGACAATTCGTATGCTGAGGATAAGCAATATGACTTCAGAACTCCCGTTACCGGCAACATTACTCTCTATGCCAGATGGGTAGCATACCGCACGCTCACCTTCGTAACAGGCGAGGGAGCTTCCATACTCGAACCTCGGCAGGTTGATTATGGTACTGCCCCTGCTCGTCCCGCCGATCCTACGCGTCCCGGATATGTGTTCGAGAACTGGTATACTGATGCTTCGTGTACTGGCGATCCATTTAACTTCGCATCTCAACTTTATGATGATCGTACTATCTTCGCTAACTGGAATCCGGTCGTCACCTTCAACTCGATGGGCGGCTCTGCAGTTGATTCTCAGACAGCGGTCGGAGGTGTAGTTACACAGCCAGCTGAACCGACCAAGGACGGTTACACATTCAGCGGCTGGTATACAGACGAAGCATGTACAACACCGTTCGACTTCTCGACTCCGGTAAGCGAACCGATCACGTTGTACGCAGGCTGGACAGAAGATTAACAGCGGACAAATCCATAGACTAACTGACCCGGAGTTTTCATCCGGGTCAGTTTTTACGTAACATTAAAGACATGTTTTTAACAATAAATTTATTTGACACTCATAAACGGCAATCTTATATTAATATCATATAAATGCTTTCATGCCGTATTGTACCTTGTTGGTGCAGATGGTCGGAGGGGATGAAGGTGGCAGAGAATAATACAAACGGGAACGTGCACGTAGAGGGCACGCAGTTCTATAGGCGTAGCGCCGTAATGGACATTCTTCGGATCGTGATAATCACGCTCGTAACGTTCATTGCTGTCTTCATTCTGGCAAGCTGGGCGATCATAGATGCCGGCGCCAGACAGGCCTTCAAGGAAGCCCGTGATGTCAGACGTGCACTTCGAATCGTTGGTACAGAGTACTACGGAAGTATGACTTCGATCTACGACCAGTACAGCGCAGACGGAATGATCGATGGAGCTGCGCAGAGACTGGCGGAGATCTCGACCCGTGACGGTGAAGTTATTCTCTACTCATGGGATGACGAGTCAAATTTACCACTACAGTTCGAGTATAGAAAGGGTTTTTACAGGGTTATCTATACTGATACAGGAGCCAGAGACGGAATATCTTTGGGAGTAGAAGGCGACTTTCACATTTACTACTCCTTCGAGATATTAAGGTTTGAAGCACAGTAAGGAAAGGGAAGGGTTATTGGATGCCGGAATATAGATATCGGGCTCAAGACAAGAACGGTAAGATCGTTAAGGGCAAAGCCGAAGCTTCCGATGAAGTAGATCTTCAGAGACGTTTCCACGACTCCGGAATGCTCCTTCTCGAGGCGAATCCTGTCGTCAAGCAGATGGCACTTAAGGCTTTGAAGAAGACGAAGCTTGCCGATCTGTGCCGTCAGCTTGGAACTTTGGTCAAAGCGGGTGTCACTCTCGTTAAGGCTATCGAGATCGTTGCTAACGATGAGTCTATCTCGCCTTACGAGAGACAGCTTTATATAAGACTGCGTGACCGTGTCGTTCAGGGTGTGGCGCTCTCGAATGCTATGGAGGAATTGGAGCCTGCATTCCCGCCGCTGTTAATTTTCATGATCCGTGCGGCAGAGACTTCAGGTACTCTCGATACGACATGTTTAAGACTTGCCGACCAGTACACTAAGGAAGCTCAGCTCGAAGCTAAGGCCAAGAGTTCTCTTACTTATCCTAAGATATTAAGCGGACTTATTGTTGTCGTATTGCTCATCTTATTTGGATACGTTCTCCCTCAGTTCGAGGAGATGTTCTCGACTTTGCCGTCACTTCCCGTGGCAACACGAATACTTATGGCGATGTCGAATTTTGTTAAGACAAAGTGGTACATACTCGGTGTTATCGTTCTGCTCGTAGTTATCTTCGGCAAGATGGTAATGAAGATCCCGGCAGTCGCGTACTACTTCGACCTCATCAAGACCAAGGGCAAGTGGGGAAGCCTCATGAAGGTCATCTACTCTGCGAGATTTGCACGTACTATGAGCTCGCTTTACTCTTCCGGTATCCCGATCTACAGCTGCATCCAGATATCGAAAGGTACTATCGGTAACAAATACATCGAAAAGCAGTTCGACGAAGTCGAGAGACAGGTCCTCGGAGGAGCTCCCATGTCTATGGCTTTGCAGGATGTCGATGGATTCGTTAACAAGCTGTCTTCCACGATCAAGGTCGGTGAGGAGACTGGTATGCTTGGTTCGATGCTCGAGTCGGTTGCCAATGACCTTGATTTCTATTCCGATCAGGCTCTTATGAAGCTCACAGCTTTGATCGAGCCTGTAATGATCGTCATCATGGCGGTAGCTGTCGGATTCATTATGATCGCAATTATTCAGCCGATATACGGCTCTTATTCTACGATCGGTGCAGGATCGTAAAGAAAGGAAGAACAAATAGATGTCTGAAGTAGTATTTCTGTCGAATACAAACATCCAGATAGCCGTAGGTTCCTCTGTAGGCAACGGCGTTAAAGCATCCAAGCTTTATTCAGCTCCGCTCCCTGAAGGTGCCGTCTTGAATGGCGTTGTCATGGATCAGGATCTTGTCATCGAGACTATCAAGTCCACATGGCAGCAGTACAAGCTTCCCAAGTCGGAGGTAGTACTTATACTGAACAGCCCGCAGCTTCGAGCAAACCGTATCGATGCTCCGATTCAGTCCGATAAGAAGACGACAGACTTCATCGCAAGAGCAACGGCTGATGCTGAATATGGAAGGTTTACTCACCCGGTAACGGGCTGGTATCTGATAGGTAAGGATAATAAGTCTAAGACTTCGAAGATCATTTATGAGACGGCTGAATCCGACTTTGTTAAGACTTATGTTGATATCTTCGAGAAGGCAGGACTTAAGCTTAAGTCTATGCACAATGGTGTTCAGCTTGCTACAGAATTCTTTGCCAAAGCTGCGGCCGGCAAGACTGTCATCTATATGATCCTTGACGGTAATTCACTGGTTACTATCTTCTTTGCTGAAGGAAAGTTCAACTACGATTCCACATCGCGTGTTTTCTCACAGCCCGGCACTCCTGAGTTCGCGCGTGAGATCTATACTTCGATATCGTCTATAAGACAGTTCATCTCGGCGCAGCACCTGGAGGGTGCCCTTAAGGATGTTATGTTTGCCGGTATCAGCCAGCCTCATGTAAGCTCGCTTGCCAACGATGTCCTTAATATGGACAGCGAGATCGACATCTCTGTCGTAACTCCGCCTAACGGAACCTCGATCGCTGACGGCCCGTCTGCATTCCCGTTCTATGTCTACCCTATAGCAGGCCTTCGCAAGATCGACGAGAAACTCCCGATCCTCAAGGCTTCCAAGCAGAGTAATACAAAGGCGGAGGGCGCAGGATTCATAAAGAAGCTTATACTGCCTTTCGCAGGCATAATAGCTGTAGTGGTGATAGCTTTCGTAGTCTTAACTATATACAAAGCTAACAAGCAGGCGGAGCTTAAGAAGCTCAACGATTATAATAACGATCCTACTGTTATAGCTCAGGTCGCGGAATACGATGCCATGTACGAGAACATGGGTGAGATAGGAACGATCCAGGGCGGAGCAGATCTTCTTAATGAAGATATCGACTCATATCCCAAGCCGGACTCTTCCGTCAACGCGAAGATCCTGATGGCAGCCGCTGCACACGATGTTGACGTCGGATTCAACACTTACAGTGCTACCACGGGCGTATTCAGCATAACGGCGTCATCACCTATCGTTGATGACATTAACATGTTTATCTCTGACTTGATGGCGTTAGACATTTTCTACAGCGTGGATTACACAGGATATAACCTTGTAACCAATGCGGATAACGAGTCGCTGTGGCAGATCAATGTTGTTTGCACCCTCGCGGGCGCGGAGCCTGCAGCAGAAGCCGATGTGGTTTCCGAGACTGAAGGGGAGGTGAACTGATATGGCTAAGATAGAGACTAACCTGAGCAACAAGGATAAAGTCACCATCGCAGTTGTCCTCTTTGTAGGCATAGTATTCGTATTCTGCTGGTATGCGATAAGGCCGACCATAATGAGTATCAGATCTTTATCTGACGATATCGAGCAGGCAAGGATCGTTGAAGCTCAGAGCAGAGGCAAGGTTATGAGCCTTACGAGTGCTGAAGCGGTATTTGGCAGAGTCACTTCCGATCTGGCGGATTCGACGGATGATTACTACGATGTCATGACAAGTTCCCGGCTCGACCACATGGCTACAAACTATGTATTAAGCTTCGGTCTGTTCCCGGAAGATCTTTATATATCTATGCAGGGAACACCCGTAGATGAGACTCCGTATCTTTATTCGCAGGCGGCACTAGATCAGGCTAATATGACACCTGCACCTACGCCTGAACCGGATCCCGTGCTGACCACGCCGGCGCCCGGAGCTGCTGTTGATGGAACTGATAACCAGGCTGAGTCCACACAGGTGGTGAGTTTGTTCGTGCCTTATAACCAGGCACGCGATGTAGCAACTGCAACACAGAATTCAGGCGTATATGCAGCTGATCTGACTCTCGTCATGACGGGCTCCGAATCTGCTTGTCAGGCGCTGATCGACGATCTTTGCAGCAAGCATTCATTAAGGATCACGGGCTTCTCATGGCTGCCTGTAGATCCTGTAGAGCGTGCTAATGAGGAGTCGGGCACGGTAGAGCTGGTTCAGCCTGATTACGTAAGACTTCAGGTAAATGTCCGTTTGTACATGGCGGATGTGGCAGACTATGCATCACTGGTTTCCGATGCGGTACAGGCTGCAGGAGCGGAGGGTTGATATATGGCAGATAATTCTAAGATTCGTATAGGAGACCTGATGGTCTCGGCGGGCTATATCACCGAAGATCAACTTAAGGAAGCTCTTGGAATTCAGAAGGAATCCGGCGGAAAGAGAATCGGACAGGTTCTCCTTGACTTGGGTTACGTTACCGAAGTTCAGATGCTGTCAGCTCTTGCCGACAGACTTGATATTCAGCTTATCGATATCACCGCTTATCCTATCGACGTAGAGACGGTTCAGCTTATCCCTAAGCAGCTTGCTGAGCAGTATGTAATGCTCCCTATCGGGCAGGAGAGCGGCTCGGTAATCCTCGCGGTCAACGATCCTCTTAATCTCTATGCGATAGAGGATATCAGGCAGACGATCGGTATGCCGGTCGTTACGGTTCTTGCGCAGGAGGTCCCTCTTAAAGAGGCCATTAACTACCAGTATGCCGGAATCAAGGCCCGTCAGGCAGCTGAACACGCTAATGCAAATACGGCAGGCATCAATGTTGACGAACTCGTTATCGATACATCAGCCGGTGCGGATGATGCACCTATTATCAATCTCGTTAACTCACTGCTTGATAAGGCGTTCCAGGATAATGCATCAGATATCCACATCGAGCCGTTCGAGACTAACGTTATGGTAAGAATGCGTATCGACGGTACGCTTCTCGATTACATTACTTTGCAGAAGAATGTTCAGGACTCGCTTGTAGCCAGAATCAAGATCATGGGTGACATGGATATCGCTGAGAGACGTATCCCTCAGGATGGTCACTTCCGTGTAAGGATCCAGGGTCAGATCGTTAACGTCCGTGTTAACGTAATTCCGACAGTATTCGGCGAGAAGGTCGTTATGAGACTTATCATGTCGGCTGTCACTATCGACAATAACCAGACATTCGGTATGACGCAGGAGTGCTTCGACAAGTTCACGAAGATGCTCATGTCACCTAACGGTCTTATCTACATCACAGGTCCTACGGGTTCCGGTAAGTCGACGACACTTTATAACGCACTTGGCTCTTTGTCGCAGAAGCCAATCAATATCAGTACCATCGAGGATCCTGTAGAGAAGAATCTGCCGAGACTTAATCAGGTTCAGGTTCATCCTACGGCAGGTCTTACTTTCGAGGTGGGTCTAAGAGCTCTCATGCGTCAGGATCCTGACGTAATCATGGTAGGTGAGACGCGAGATGCGGAGACGGCTTCCATCTCTATCAGAGCCGCCGTAACGGGCCACTTGGTTCTGTCGACACTTCACACGAACGATGCCGCTTCGACCATTGTCAGACTTATCGATATCGGAGCTGAGCCCTACATGCTCTCGTCCGCTCTCGTAGGAGTAGTAGCGCAAAGACTTATGCGTAAGGTCTGCCCTTACTGTGCCAAGCCCGAGCCACTCTCACCAAGACAGATCGAGTTCTTAGGGCACGATATTCCCGGTGCAAAGAAGGGGGCAGGATGTGGTCAGTGCCATAATTCCGGTTATCTTGGCCGTACAGCTATCCACGAGGTGCTTGTGGTTGATAAGACTATGCGTAAGATGATCGCAGAAGGCGTCGAGGCAGAAGAGATGAAGCAGTATGCTATCAAGAACCAGGGCATGAAGACTCTGAGAATGGCAGCCGAGATTCTTGTGCAGCAGGGTATCACATCTATGGAAGAACTTGAGCGTGTAGCCTACAATGACGACTGACGCGGGCAAGTCATCTTCCAAACTAATAAACGATCTTAAGAGCATACCGTCGCCGGTGTTTTACATCTTCGCGGCGGTTGCTTTGTTTTCTGCCTTTTATATATGCGGGTTCACTGTAGAAGGGCTGTTCGCGGCACTTTTGCTGCTTTTGCTCGTCGCATGCGCAAGTGCAGATATTAATGCGGGGATCGTTCCGGATCTTCTGGTCATGGCAATCGCAGCCCTTGGCGTAGTCCACTTTCTTGCTGTAGAAGGGTTTTCCATACAGGGGCTTATATCGCGCCTTATCGGAGTGGTATGCATCTCGCTTCCTATGCTTCTTATGTCGCTTCTGATAAAAGGTGCATTCGGCGGAGGCGATATAAAGCTCATGGCAGCAGCAGGCTTGTTCCTGGGATGGAAGTACACGCTCCTCGGAGCGTTTGCAGGCATGTTTATCTCCGGGTTTTACGGGATGTATCTCCTGTTAACGAAGAAAGCGGGAGCTTCTGCAAAACTGAAGCTTGTACCGTTCCTTGCATTCGGCCTCGGAGCAGCATCGCTGTTCGGAGACATGATTCTTTTTATCCTCGGATTCGATTATTGAAGAGCATCAACCGGCCTTCACTTCATTCTTGGCGAGTTCCGTGACTTTCTCAAGCGAAAGACCTGTTACATCCGCAATTTCTTTGTAAGTAATTCTGTTTTGTCTAATCAATTTCAATGCAATCTCTATCCTTGATTTTTCAGCACCTTCTAACATGACCTCTTCTTCAATAGTCATCATCTCATTAACCCCCTTATTATTTTCCTTCAAATATTTGAACCTCTCCCGTAACTGAGGATAATTGATCTTATCCGGATCCGTGCAGAAGAAATCTTCCATCAGTCGTCCTATTTCCGTTGTGCCGCACCTTGCAGCACCATTCACATATATTATATGCCTCTTATCCTCTTTAACATATGTGTATGCATTAATAACCTGCTCTCTCCGACCCCGCACCAAATCGAAAGGCGGGGCATGCCGATTGCTCGTTAACAAAAGCATTGTGAGTTTACTTTTTGGCAACAAAACTCGGGCTTTGGTAAACAGAATGTTAAAGCGTTGTTAATTCGGTCTCAAGTCTCTTGAAATAAGGCTTGGCGTGGTTTATAGTTCACTCATAACAACGAATCAAACTTAATTGATCGGTTGATAAACAAACTCTTACTTATAAAAATGAAGGAGGAAATTACAATGAAGAAGATTAACAAGTCATCAAAGAAAGGTTTCACATTAGTTGAGCTTATCGTAGTTCTCGTTATCCTCGCCATCTTGGCAGCAATGCTCGTTCCGGCATTGACAGGATATATTGACAGGGCTCGTAAGGAGAAGGATTTCCAGACAGCAGCATCCGTTCTTACAGCAGTTCAGGCTCTTGCAACTGAGGATTATGGCACAGCCGCCGATCTCAGCAGCATAACATATTCAATGGATATAGATGATGTTGAGGATCTTGTTGGAATTCCCAACATTCAGGCTATTACAGCAAAAGTCGCTGATGGAATAGTTACAGAGTTGACTGTACAGTTTGAAGACGGTGGGGCATTCTATGCTTACAAGTATGGGTGCACCGCTTGGGGCTCAGATGAAACGTCAGCTACTGACGCTCTCGCTGATGTTCAGGTTGGATCATCCGTAACTCAGCCTTCCGGAACACCCGTTGCTGTAACATTTAGCTAATCAAACACTTCTAATCCTTGAAGTTTGCTTCAGACTAGATACCGACCGGGGCATTTGCCCCGGTTTTTTTATCTATTTTTGTTAACGGACTTTTGACCGATTGTTCACAGAACGTAACTCTGAGTTAATTGAAGTGTAAGGCTCGAGGGGTTACAAT
This sequence comes from Mageeibacillus sp. UBA6980, assembly GCA_002450095.1. GTDB lineage: Bacteria > Bacillota > Clostridia > Saccharofermentanales > Saccharofermentanaceae > Saccharofermentans. The sequence goes on from DJYK01000018.1 coordinate 20,740, forward strand.
TTACATAAGACCATAATGAGGGGTACTATGAGAAAAAAAGGCAAGACAAATTATTTATCCCATTTGACGGCGATCCTTCGCGGCAACGAAGGCACCAGTATCGTGCTCGTTACCATAATCGCGATCCTGGTTATTACGGCTGTCATTATTCTTCGCATGGTAACAAGTTCGCTGCTGGCATCTTCTGATAAGCAGTATAATCAGGATCAGGCGTATATGCTTGCGACTAGTATGGGTACGACGATAGATGATCTTATTCAACAGAAGGTAATCGTGCTTACGAATTATACCAACAATAGCGGGACGGTAATCTTAAACAACAATCCTTCCAAGCTTCCTAATGCAAATGTTACTGTTACGGTTATTCCTTCGGGACAGACCGGATATATTGTGAATGTCGAAGCTAAGGTTGGTCAGGCGACTTATATGTATTCTGCATACTACAGCAGGACCGGAAACTCGACTAATTACACGAGGCAGATATTATGAGGCGCATAAGAAAGACAATCGGTATACTTCGTGATAATTCCGGAGAGACTATAGTAGAAGTTCTCGTAGCATTTACACTGCTTTCTATCATTATGGTCACGTTCTCTCAGGGTATTGCTTTCGCGACAAGAACTGAGGCAAGGGCTAATGAGAACCGCAAGAATGCAGATCTTGCTATGCTTGATTTCCAGACGCGGCTTGCTTCCGGACAAAGAGACGATTCCTATGCTCAGATAACAGGAGTTTTTAATGACCGCATTAAGGTTGAATCCATTACGGTTAATGTCGATGGTCAGCCTTATACATACGCTTTCTATGAGATGATTAAGTAGGCAGCTGCTATGAGAAGGATGAGAGGCAACGTATTTACAAAGAGAGCTATGACTCTTGTAGAGCTGGTTGTGGCGATGGCTTTGACCATGCTTTTCGCGAGCGCGTGTATAATGCTTATCTATCCTGTATCCAGGATCTACACCTATGTTAACGAGACAAGCCGTGCGCAGATGGTGGCCGATAATGTCATAGGTTCTCTTCGTGCCGAGTGTGCGCGTACATATATAAGTGCACATGACGATGTCTGGATCTCGCCCTCTATTACTACGGCTTATACGATCACGACAGCTCCACTCGTTGATGAGGATGGACCTGTCCTTGTTATTAGACGTAATTACGATCACTGCGAGACGATAGCGTCAGATTATTCGCTAAGAGATGACGCGTTCAATGCCTATAATGCTGTTTATGAAGCAGAACAGACGGCTCTCGGATCTGACGGGGAGCCTCAGACGGGTACTGGCGGATCCGCTGCCAGCAGGGCGGTCTATAGGATGTTTGATCCGGCAGGAGACCCGGAGTTCCGCAATACCAACGCAGGGTATGTACATTACGGGTACTTTGAGATGGATCCGAATGCGAGCGGAAGAGTCAATCCTACCAAGTATTATGATTTTACGAATCCGCTTCCTTTCGCTATGTATGGGGATTATATGGTAGAGCTCAATTTTCATGGGCTGCAGTACACGACGGACAGCCTTGGCAATGTGCCCGCGTTTGTTCTGTGTGATGTTTCTGTCGTACGTAACTCCCAGGCTGTTTATACGCGCGAGAATGTAGTTTTATGCTTTGCTTCTGCTACCGGTGTATCGGCGGCTGCTCCTACTACGGCGCCCTAAGATTGATCTTCTGGTTGTGTGTTTTCATTCCTTCTTAGGTTATAATCTTTTGTAGTATAGCTTTACGCGAGGGGAGGACCTTCCATGAAGATTACTTACCTTGGTCACTCGTGCTTTAAGTTCGAGAAGAACGGGTTCGCTATGATCATCGATCCGTATAAGGCGGGATCGGTGCCGGGCTACGCTCCTTTGAAGGAGAATGCCAACCAGGTGCTGTCTTCCCATAAGCACGGCGACCACTTCGGATTAAGTGAAGTTAAGCTTGCGGTCACCCGCGCGGACACTCCTTTCATGGTCAGTTTTATAGAGACTTTTCACGATGATAAAAAAGGTGCTCTCAGAGGCTTTAACAATGTTATAATTGTCGACGTGGACGGACTGCGTCTGGTCCACATGGGTGATATCGGATGCGATCTCGAAGACGAAGACTTAGAGAAGATCAAGGGCTGTGATGTCCTGATGATCCCTGTCGGAGGCTTCTATACCATCGATGCCAAGCAGGCTAAGGAGTATGTGGACAAGATCGCTCCGAAGATCACCATCCCGATGCACTACAGAGGCGAGGGCTTCGGTTATGACGAGATCGGAACTGTGGATGAGTTCATAAAGCTTTTCGATCGCGTGGAGAGTGCAGGGTCCGAGCTTGAGCTTAACGGCAAGCCCGAAGGACACAAGGTAATCGTAATGAGAGGTGTAAAGGCAGATGTTTAAGGTCGGATTTGACAGCGAGAAGTACGCTGAGCTTCAGAGTAAGCATATCAGAGAGAGAATAGAGAAATTCGGAGGAAAGCTCTATCTCGAGTTCGGAGGGAAGCTCTTTGATGATCATCACGCATCAAGGGTTTTGCCGGGATTCGAGCCTGACAGCAAGATCAAGATGCTCCTGAAGCTGCAGGAGGACGTCGAGATAATCATCGCGATCAATGCCGATGCCATCGAGAAGAGCAAGAGAAGAGGCGACCTCGGGATCACATATGATCAGGACGTATTAAGGCTTATAGATGCTTTTACCGAGTTCGGACTTTGCGTAGGAAGCGTCTGCATCACGCAGTACAGAGGACAGACTCTTGCAGAGAAATTCGAGAAGAGACTTCGTCAGTTGGGAGTTAAGGTATATAAGCATTATCCTATCGAAGGGTATCCTTCCAATATTCCGGTCATCGTAAGTGACGAGGGTTACGGAAAGAATGATTATATCGAGACAACGCATTCACTTGTTGTCGTAACGGCCCCGGGTCCGGGATCCGGCAAGATGGCAACATGCCTGTCTCAGCTTTATCACGAGAATAAGAGGGGCATCAAGGCTGGATATGCCAAGTTCGAGACATTCCCTATCTGGAGCATCCCGCTTGCGCACCCCGTCAATATAGCGTATGAAGCGGCGACGGCAGATCTTTCCGATGTTAACATGATCGACCCCTTTCACCTCGAAGCGTATGGTGAGACCGCGGTCAATTATAACCGTGATGTAGAGATATTCCCTGTCGTGAATGCGATATTCGAGAAGATATACGGTGAATCTCCCTACAAGAGTCCCACGGATATGGGCGTTAATATGGCGGGCTTTGCCATAGTTGACGATGACGCTTGCAAAGAGGCATCGAAGCAGGAGATCATAAGACGCTACTATCAGGCGAAATGTGCGGTTAAGCAGGGGTTATCCGACGGATCCGATGTAAATAAGATAGAATTACTGATCAATAAATCCGGAATCGATGTGGCTGACAGAAGGTGTGTCAGTGCGGCTCTTGTAAGGGCGGATCAGACAGAGGGTCCCGCCGTGGCGATCGAGTTATCCGACGGAAGGATGGTCACGGGTAAGACGACAGACTTATTGGGTCCCTCTTCTGCTGCGGTATTAAATGCTCTTAAGGTATTAGCGGGTATCGATCATTCGATCCCCCTCATCTCACCGAATGTTATCGAGCCTATACAGGATCTTAAAGTCAATCACATGGGCAATCACAATCCCCGTTTGCATACGGATGAGACTTTGATCGCTCTGTCTATTTCCGCTACGACCAATCCGGTCGCGGAGTTGGCAATGCAGCAATTGAGCAATCTCAAGAACGCGGATGCCCATTCAACAACGATGTTGTCGAGTGTCGATGAGAATGTATTCAGGAAATTAGGTGTCAATATTACCTGCGAACCGGTATATGCGACCAAAAAACTCTATCATAAATGATGATCTGAGCCCGGCTCCGGCCGGGCTTTTTTGTATACTGATATTCTCTATATGTTGACCACAAAAAAGCTTTTCGAGGGGAGTAATAGAGAATTTTTAACGCGAAAGTCAAAAAAGGTCAAAAACATATTGACTTATTGCGTTATATGAGTGATAATCTTATTGTCAAAGAAAGTCAAAGTCAAAGGAGGGACAAAGATGGCAAGACTGGTTGATGTCATTGAAGCAATGATCAAAGAACTCATTGAAGAGAATAACGGTAGTGCGACCATCAGCAGAAGTATGCTGGCCGAACAGGCTAACTGTGTCCCTTCTCAGGTCACTTACGTCCTCTCGACGAGGTTCTCTACCGGTAATGGTTATATAGTCGAGAGCAGAAGAGGCGGAGGCGGACAGATCACTATAACCCAGATCAAGCCGGTCGGGCCGGATGAGTACATAAGGGCTGTAATAGATTCGGTCGGAGACAGTCTGTCCCAACAGGAGGCGAAGACGTTATTGGTCAATGCAGCAGAATCGAATGCCGTCAATACGAGGGAAGCAACTTCGATAATGTCGGCTGTGTCTGACAGAGCACTTTCCAAAGTAGATACGGATATAAGATCGCAGGTCAGAGCGGACATATTCAAGAATGCTCTTGCCGGATTGTTGATAAGGTGAAAGGAGAATCTCTATGAGATGTTCAAGATGCGGAACACAGATAGGCAACTCGTTTGTAAGGATCAACGGGGTTCTTTTGTGTGAGAATTGTGCGAGGGAATTAAGGGTAGATGATGTGATAAGAAGGCAGAATGCTTTCTTTGAACAGGCATTTCCGTCCCTTGGAGAGATCCCGGGAGTTTTTGCACAGGGGAGTGAACTTGATTTTGCGAATGCCAAGATCAGATGTCCGAGATGCGGTACCACACTTAAGGATGTTGAATCCGGCGGACAGCTCGGATGCATAGAGTGCTACAACACATTTAACGAGAGCATAATGAAGCATATCCTTAAACGACAGGGAAGCAGTGAATACCTCGGAAGAAAGCCTGCTGAACAGACTGATATCGTAACGGATACAGAGGTCAAACAGCCTTCAAAGGAAGAGAAAACAGATCTTTTGGAGAAACTCAGAAAAGCGGACCTCGGTACGGTCCCGGACGATATGCTCGAAGAAGGAATGCAAAAGGCCGTAAAAGCAGAGGATTACGAATTGGCAGCAACTTTAAGGGATGAGCTCAAGTCAAGGAAAGGAGGAAATGAGTAATGTGGTATGAGAATGAAGGATTGAATACCGATATCGTATTGTCGACCAAGGTAGTTATCAACCGTAACATCAAAGGTTACCCTTTCCCTCCGAGAATGAGCGATGCCGACAGAGATAATGTCCTCAATATTGTACGAAGTGCAGCCGGTAAGATGGATCTGAACTTTGTAAGGACCGACGAGCTCGATGAGGTAGCAAGAGCAGATCTCTATGATCAGTTCTTTGCGGGGACCGTATTTCTCAATTCCAATGCCAAGACAGGTTTCCTTCTGAGTAAGCAGGAGGGGCTCGGCGTTGTGATCAACAGCACCGATCACATAAGCATTGTATCGATGGTGCCCGGAAGTAATGTCGCGGAAGCCTATAAGAGGGCAGATGATCTCGCCGTTAAGTTCGAACAGTGCATGGATATAGCTTATACCGATAAGTACGGATTCCTGACTTCGCAGATAAAGTCGGTCGGAACCGGAGTGCAGTTTATAATGACACTTGCCATTCCGGGAATCGAGAGTACAGAAGGTGCGGTTCAGGTTCTGGCGAAGCGGATAGAGAAATTCGACTGGCAGATGATGCCGATGAATCATCACGACGGACTTCGCGAGAGCGGAATCTATATACTTACGAATGTTGCTACACTCGGCATAACGGAGAGAGATCTCATATCCCGTGCGCAGAAGGTCCAGACGGATATCGTCAAGCTCGAGAGTTCATGCCGTAAGAATATCTGCAGCAAGAAGAAGGCGGTCGTTGAAGACCAGTATTACAGGGCCTATGCAACATTGAAATATGCAAGGCGCATCGAGACTGCCGAGGCACTTACACTTATTAACTGGTTAAGGCTCGGACAGGATTATATAGATGTATCGGATGCTAAGGTCAATTGGTCAATGATAAATAAACTGACGCAGAGAGTCAGACGTAATTACAAAGATTCCAATACAAAGGGAGCAAGGCTTAAGGAGAAGATATCCGCGGCAAGGGCTTCTATGATCCGAGAAATTATGAAGGAAGGTGAGACATAATGAAACTTACAGAGACTGCATCACATGTGATCATAATGGCAAAGAGATTTGCTCAAACGACGGGCAATCAGCTGTTCTCAACCGAATATATCCTTGCAGGTCTGTGTGCCGTTCCGGGGGCTGCTTCTGATGCTCTTGAAAGAAACGGAGTAACGATCGATACGTTGGCTTCTCTTCTCGGATTTGACGTCTCTGCAGCCGACACAGAGCCTTCCGCATATGAGATAGACGACAGTATCAGATGCTTTAGACAGGAGTGCCGCAGATTCTTGGCAGAGACATCCGAGATCTCCAGAAGATTCGGTGAGAACGGACTTATAAGGCCGGAGCACATGCTCTTTATGCTAACGGTCAATAAGAGCTATACGGGATATGAACTTCTTATGAGAGCTGGTGCGGATATTAAAGGTATCCAGGATGACTTGAGGGATTCATTGCAGGCTGATGACGCCGACAGCGACGACTTTTTCGAATCGGACGATAACTTAGGCAAGGGCGGTCGCGGCAAAAAGGGGAAGCCGGGAAATAAGACGCTCGAGAAGTTCGGTAAGAACCTTACGGTGATGGCTTCCGAAGGGAAGATCGATCCCGTTATCGGAAGACAGAAAGAGATCAACCGCGTTATGCAGATCCTTGCGAGAAGAACTAAGAACAATCCTTGTCTCGTAGGAGATCCCGGTGTCGGCAAGACCGCAATTGCGGAAGGACTTGCACTTGCTATCTCACAGGGGAATGTACCTGACATCATCAAGGGCAAGACCGTTTACAGCATCGATATGGGTTCTCTGATAGCAGGCTCCAAGTACAGGGGTGACTTCGAGGAGAGGATAAAGAATGTCCTCGAGGAAGCTTCATCGGATCCCGATATCATCCTCTTCATAGATGAGATCCATACGCTCATAGGAGCCGGCGGAGGAGGCGAAAGCGGTTCTTTGGATGCCGCCAATATCATGAAGCCGATGCTGACTCGAAACGAGCTTCAGATCATAGGTGCTACGACACTTGACGAATACAGTAAATATATCGAGAAGGATTCCGCTCTGGAGCGCCGTTTCCAGAAGGTTCTCGTAGATGAGCCGTCTCAGACGGAAGCCATCGAGATCCTTAAGGGACTTCGTCCGAAGTATGAGGAGCATCACAAGATCCATATCCCCGATGATGCGATCGAGCAGGCAGTGATCCTGTCATCAAGATATGTTTCAGACAGATTCCTTCCGGATAAAGCCATTGATCTTATAGATGAGGCCGCAGCCCGTAAGAGGATCAACTTCGCGGAGACTTCTAAGAAGGAAGAGTTAAATACCCGCCTTAAAGAGCTGGCTTCACTGAAGAAACAGGCTGTCGACAATATGGAATACGAGAAGGCGGCCGCCTACAGAGATGAAGAGATGAAGATCAAAACTGAGCTCGGAAGCAACGGCTCCGGTTCGGATAAGGACGGATTTACAGGTACTCTCAGTGTTGACGACATAGCGGATGTTCTCTCGCAGTGGTCAGGTATTCCGGTATCCAAGATCACCGAGACGGATGCAGAGAAGCTCCGTACTCTTGAAGATGAATTGAAGAAGAGAGTCGTCGGTCAGGATGAGGCCGTTACCTCTATCGCCAAGGCAATAAGAAGGTCACGCCTCGGTCTTAAGGATCCGACGAAGCCTTCCGGTTCATTCATATTCTTAGGTACAACCGGTGTAGGTAAGACGGAGCTTGCCAAGGCTTTGGCTGAGGTCATGTTCGGTAACGAGAATTCGCTTGTCCGTATCGATATGTCAGAGTATATGGAGAAGCATGACGTAAGTAAGCTCATCGGTTCTCCTCCGGGATATGTCGGATACGATGAGGGCGGTCAGCTTACCGAGAAAGTAAGACGTCATCCGTATTCGGTTGTTCTGTTTGATGAGATCGAGAAGGCGCACCCCGAGGTGTTCAACTCGATGCTCCAGGTCCTCGATGACGGAAGACTTACCGACGGTAAAGGCAGAGTCGTTGACTTTAAGAATACGATCATCATCATGACGAGTAATATCGGTGCGCGTATGTTGACCGGTGATGCCGGAAGACGTATCGGATTTGATATGGCAGATGATGATTCGGATCACGATGAGGCTTCAAGAGAGAAGCTCTATGGCGGAAAGTCTTACGATGATGCCAAGAAAACCGTTCTTGAAGAACTTCGCAAGACCTTCTCTCCGGAATTCATAAACCGTGTCGATGAGATCATCTTCTTCAGGATGCTCGGCAGGGATTCGCTCATAAAGATCGTGGATATCCTTGTATCTCAGGTCAGCAAGAGGATTGCAGACATAGGTATCGAGGTACGCCTTACGGATGCTGCCAAAGCGCTTCTTGCCAAGAAGGGATATGATCCGCAGTACGGAGCAAGACCTCTTAAGAGAGTCATCCAGTCTATGGTAGAGGATAATTTCTCCGAGGCGCTTCTTGACGGCGTGATCAAATCGGGCAGGATAGCACTCGTTGACGCTGAAGGTGATGAGATCAAGATCCTCGACGGCGGACCGATGGCAGACGATACCAAAGTCAAGGTGGAAGTGCCTCAGGAGTGATGGTGCAGATCAATATGAAAGAAGGCGGTACCCGGGTGGTACCGTCTTTTGTTTTATGTGGTATATTGTTACGCATGAAAGAAAGATTTAAGTATTGGCAGTTTATCCTTTACCTTCCGATATACCTCGTGTTCTTTTTCCTGGCTGAGAGAACTGTAAGTGATGTAACGATAATCAACATCCCGTTTGATGATAAGATTCCGTTCATACCGGAGTTCATCATCCCTTACTTTCTATGGTTCCCGTTTATGCTTGCCGCAATTATCTATGTGTTCTTCAAGGACAAGAAGGAATTCTTCGCAATGGCGTGGAATCTTATAATCGGTATGTCGCTTTTTATAGTCGTGAGCTTTGTCTTCCCGAATGGTCTTAACCTTCGTGTGGAAAGTAGCACGGACAGTATCTTCGTGTGGATGGTCGAGTATCTTCATAATATCGACACGCCTACGAACGTACTGCCGAGTATTCATGTCTTTAATTCCTTCGCATGCGGTGTATCATTTGGCCGTGTGCTCTGGCGCAGGAGCCATAAAATAACCGCCATCGCTTCATATGCAATGGCGGTTCTGATAACTCTATCTACGATGTTTGTTAAGCAGCACTCAGTCGTCGACGTCGTGTCTGCGCTTGCCGTATCAGGCCTTTGCTTCTTCCTTCTTAGGAGCCTTTACAAGCACGAAGCAGACGATAAGGGCAACAATGTATAAAGCGCATGTAGCGTAAAGCACATTCTGGTATCCTACCGGATTAAGACCTGTCTCAGGATCGATCGCGCCTGTATGCTCAACGATGTATGTAGCCATCTGGTTACCCGTAAGACCTGCGATAGCCCATGCCGAGAGACACATGCCGTGAACAGCAGAGATGGATTTCATACCGAAGTGGTCGGAAAGGAGCGTAGGAACATTGGAGAAGCCTCCGCCGTATCCTGCGTTTACCATGATGAGGAGAGCGACACAGAGAACGACGATCTTACTCTCGATACCCTTTGTAAGGATCGTAGCACCGGTAAGTGCGATGGAGAGAATGAAGATCAGCTTGTAAATCGTGTTTCTGTCCTTGAATGTATCAGCCCAAGCAGAGAATCCAAGACGGCCTGCGGCATTTGCGATGGCTGTTACCGAGCCTAATGTGGCTGCTGTTGCAAGAGGGAGACCTATGGTGCTGAATATTGCTTTCTCCTGGGAGATGAGTGCAAGACCGCAGTGGATGTTGATGTAGAACATGATCCAGATTCCGATGAACGTCTTGTTGGAGAAAGAGAACTTGAAGTTCTTTCCGAGTGTAGCGAAGAACTCCTTGATGCCGCCTTTCTCGTGAGACTCGACCCAGCCTTCGGGCTTCTTAAGAAGGAGGTGTCCGACGAACATCATTACGCAGTAGATACCGCCCATGATGAAGAACATGTAAGCAGGGTTGTTGTCGAACTTGTCAAGGAAGAACTGCATGACAGGCGTTGCGATTGCCTTTGCAAGACCGAAGCCTGCAACAGCAAGACCCGTAGCGAGACCCTTACGATCCTTGAACCACAGCATGAGTGTTTTAACGGGTGACAGATAACCTGTACCGAGTCCGATACCCATTATGCATCCGTAGAACAGGTAGATAAGAGGCAGTGACTTAAGAAGGATAGCGGCACCTGTTCCGACCATACCTGCGGTGAAGCAGATAGTCGCGATGAGGGAAGACTTCTTGATATCCTTCTCAACTACATCGCCTAAGAAAGCGGCGGACATGCCGAGGAAGAAGATGGCAAATGAGAATGCCCACTGAACAGCGCTGTTCTCTTGACCTATGTATGCTGCGATCTCTTTTGAGAATGTACCCCAGCAGTAAACCGTACCGATACTGCAGTGCAGCAAAAGCGCAGGGATTGCAGCACGTATCCATTTATTCTCGCCCATAAAAAGCCTCCAAATATAAAATTACGCACGTAATAATATATAATTTGGAGGCGATTTTCAATTAAACTGTTAACGTTTGTATTACTTTTTCTTAACGTTTGTCCTTATCGATGAATTCCAACGATATCATTGCCGCCCCCATGTAGATCAGGATGTGTATCGCGAGCGTGCTCCAGCAGGAGGTGACGTTTTCTCTTGTAGAAGCATATTTTTCTTCCTGGTTTAACTCGCCGCTTCTTTTCATAAGGTCTTCTCTCGCACCGGGTTGCTGCTCGATCTGTGATATTAGATCGCCGAAGGTGACTACCTTGTCATCCGGCAAGGAGGCCATCACGATAAGCATATCCGGATCGGAAGAGATATCGGAGGATGACATCATGATCTGTTTGATCTCCCCTGTGGTAACGGTGGCATTGGACATCTTCTTCATGCTGTTCCAGATCGAGACCATGGGCAGATCGTTATATCTTCCCTGAGCACAAGCGGCCGTAAGGCTCCATTTTGTTATGGTGATATTGGTCAAAGGCTTAACGCTCTCGGGAAGTGTGAAGAAGCCGCCCGAGAAGACCAACTGGAAGATCAGGAGGAACGGCATTACCGTCATAGCCGTCGTAGTGTTGCGGACAAAGGACGATATGAGAAGGCTCAGCATGTCCGCGGCGAAGATCGAGAGGAATACCGTGACGCCGAGATCGATGTAGATATTTGAGAAGACTATTCCGGAAGCAGGGAATAATACTCCCATCTTCTGAAGAATAAACAACGTGATAATGGTCTGAAGCAGACAGAGGAAAGCCTGATATATCGCATGAGCCAGGATGTAGGAGGTGATATGAAGTCCGCTTCTGTGTTCACGCTTGATGATCGCGCGCTCTCTGCATACGACTTGTATCGAGTTAAAAAAGCCGTTCCACACGCATATGCAGGATAAGGCGAATGACCCCATCAGCGTACCCTCCATGTATTTGAAGAGAGTAGCATGCATAACCATTCCGACGAGACCTGCGATGATCGCAGCCATCGGCATTACTTTCCAGTCGCTCTGGTTTATGAACATCCTGAAGAATTTGCCGAGGTAGATCCCGGTCTGGTATATCCTTCCTTTACGTCTTATGTCCTTATGTTCCTTATTCATCGGCTGCCTCCTTGTTCTTAGAAGCCAGTACTTCATCTACTGCATCATCAAATGTCTTGCCTTCGTCAACAAGCCTTGCAACACGCGAGTAAGAAGATACATATTCGTCTGCACGGCCTTCTCCGCCTTCCTCCTTCTGGTTGATGGTGCGCAGTATCGCCTCCATGTTGCCTCTGGCAAAGTACCTGCGGGCCGTATCAACAGGACCGTAGTAAGCGAGCCTTCCTGTGCGTGAGGAGTCTTTGGCCAGAACTATGACGTCATCAAACAGGTCGATAACGCGGTCGGGAGTGTGCGTTATTACTATTACGATCTTACCATGATCCGCTATCTCGCGGAGCTTCTCGAAAAGGCTTCGCGCAACTACACCGTCGAGTCCGGAGTCGGGTTCGTCGAGGATGAACAGGCTCGGATCGGAAATATATTCTATCGAGATCGACAGACGCTTCTTCTGTCCGCCGGACAGCTTCTCGACCGCGGTGTTCTGAAGCATGGATAATCCGAATGATTCGAGAACGTCCATGACCCGCTGCTTCTTTTCTTCATGCGACATTGAAGCGGGAAGTCTGATGTTCGCAGCATCGGTCAACGTCTTGATGACCGTGTCGTTGCCCCTCATGAGCTCCTGCTGCGGAACGAAGCCTAACTCATATTTGATCTGGTCGTATTCCTTATAGATGTTGATGCTGTCCAAAGTTATGATCGCATCTGCTTTCTCATATCCCGTTACTGCATTGAGGTATGTGGTCTTGCCCGCGCCGGAGCCGCCGAGCAGAAGGACCATATGCCCTTTGGGTATGATCATGTGGATGTCCTTAAGAAGAGTATTGGTCGAGAATGCCTGATGGGCTGTTCTCTTCTCGATATTAACCGTAAGACCTTCTGCTTCCTTATCGGCTTCGATACCGGAGATGTCGGCCTCTTTGTCCTTATCGGTAGCGGCCGCCGACGGTGTAAACTTGGATGAAAGTCCCCAGATCAAGGCTGTAAGTGAGGAGAACAGAAGCCAGGACAATATCCATGTCTTTTTCCTTTTAAATACTTCGCACAATCCGCTGTACACTCTTATCACCTGGATGATCTCTATTATCACGAGTACCATGGTGATAAGTGCGAGCACGGCTAATACTGTATCGGGAAGCGGACAGAGGGTCAGGATCAGCATAATGTAGATGAACGCTTCAAGAAGAAAGAGAATGCGGCCTTCCTTCTCCCTGTGAGCACAAAGACCGACACAGTAAGATTTGATGCAGGGAATCCATGCCTGCCACCACTTGAGCCCGCATTTTCTAAAGAACGTCATAAAGCACGCTCCCGAGATGATTATATCCAAAATGGCAGCAATCGGATTGTTGTCTGTCAGTATCGATAACACGTGATTTTCCTCCGGATGTTCCTGTATATCATAAAAACATGTATTATAATAATCGTTCATTTAAGACCGATTTGCAATTATCACTTTGTTATAATATTGAAAATCTATTATTACGGGAGGCAATTCAGATGGCCAAAAAGGCTCATGAATACGATATCGGATGTGTACCGAGCAACTTCTGGTACCACTCTATTGGCGAGAATATCCTCGTAACTTTGATCGCCTGGTTTACAAGGATCAAAGTAAAGCCTGATCAGGATTATCTCAAGGAGGAAGGGCCGATCATCGTTATCGCGAATCACCAGTCGTATCTCGACCCGATGGTAACGAGCAAGCTCACAAGAGGGCGCCCCGGAAACTTCGTAACGGGTGAGTTCGTATTCAGGAAAGAACCGTGGGGACACTGGTTTAAGCTCGGAGGCGCGATTCCCAAGAAACAGTTTGTCGTTGATACGATCTCGGTAAAGGCCATGATGAAAGTAATGAAGCGCAAGGGAGTCCTGTTCATCTATCCCGAGGCAACCCGTTCTGTCGACGGCAGCACCATCACTTTCGACGACGGAGTAGCGAAGATGGCCAAGAAGGGCGGAGCCGCGATCTACATCCAGCACATACACGGAGCGTATCTTACGATGCCGAGATGGGGGAATGGTCTGTCGATCCGTAAGGGTAAGATCACGTCAGAGTTTGCCCATAAACTTCCTGCCTCCAAGGTCAAGGAGATGACGGCAGATGAGATCCAGAAGTTCATACTCGACGGTATCAAATACGACGAGAATGACTATGCACGTTCCGAAGGCATCATCTATAAAGGTAAAGATCTTGCAAGAGGTCTGGAGAACATCGGCTATATCTGTCCTAAGTGTGAGAAGGAATTCACGATGAAGTGGGCAGGGAAAAAGGAAAGCGACATCATCCGCTGCAGTTCATGCGGCAATTCCATAAGGTATCTGCCTACAGGCCTTCTCGCTCCGGTATCGGAAAGCGACAAGAGCTTTGAAGATCTTCATAAGTGGACTGAGTGGGAGAAGGAAAAGGTCGAGAAGGAGATATCTCAGGGCGGTTTCCGAATGGAGCTTGATGCCGAGCTTCATAAGAAATTCGATGAGCTCACATTTGCCAAGACCGGAAACGGTAAAGTAACGATCAATTCAGATGAGATCATCTATGAAGGGTCTGACTGCGATGCGACTCTCGGCATTCCTTATAAGGGCGGAAAACCCGTGCGTAAATATAAGGACCGTTCGCTCGAGGCTGTTGCAAAGCCCGTTAAGCAGGTGTTCGAGATATCGACGATGAGGGGCCTTGTTACAAGTTACGGTAAAAGATTCGAGATCTACAGCAAAGACGGCGAGCTGTTCAGGTTCTATGTCGACGGTCAGAAGGTCTATAAGATCCACCTCGTCGTTGAATTGCTCGGCAAGAATGCCTGATTTTTACCTTTTATAAAGGCGTGAATCATTATATAATAGTTAGCGGTAAAGAAGCGCCCGGCGCTTAATAATAATTATAGGAGTGTGACAACATGGCACAGTATCTTAAGAAGAATGTTGAAGACTTGGATGTCAGCGGAAAGAGAGTCATCGTAAGAGTTGACTTTAACGTACCGCTCGATAAAGAGACAGGAGCGATCACGGATGATAAGCGTATCACGGCTGCTCTTCCTACAATCAAGTATCTCGTAGACAATAATGCGAAGGTTATCCTCGTATCACACCTCGGCCGTCCGAAGAACGGACCTGAGGCTAAGTTCTCAATGAAGCCTGCTGCAGACAGACTCGCTGAGCTTCTCGGAAAGCCTGTTACACTCGCTGCTGACGTTATCGGCGAAGATGCAAAGGCTAAGGCTGCTGCATTGAAGGACGGCGAAGTCCTCATGCTCGAGAACGTAAGATTCCACAAAGAAGAGACAAAGAACGATCCTAAGTTCGCTGCTGAGCTCGCTTCCATGGCTGACCTCTATGTAAATGATGCGTTCGGTACCGCTCACAGAGCTCATGCTTCCACAGCAGGTCTTGCTAACTTCCTTCCTTCCGCTTGCGGATACCTCATCCAGAAGGAGATCGACGTTATCGGCGGTGCCCTTGATAATCCTGCTAGACCGTTCGTTGCTATCCTCGGCGGTGCTAAGGTTTCCGATAAGATCGGTGTTATCACAAACCTCCTCGACAAGGCTGACACGATCATCATCGGCGGCGGTATGGCTTATACATTTATCGGCGCTATGGGCGGTACAGTAGGTAACTCCCTCTTCGAAGCTGATAAGGTTGACCTCGCTAAGGAGCTCATGGCTAAGGCAGAAGAGAAGGGCGTTAAGCTCCTCCTTCCTGAGGATACAGTTGTTGCTGATGCTTTCTCCAACGATGCTAACTCCAAGGTAGTTCCTACAATGGAGATCCCTGACGGATGGGAGGGTCTCGACATCGGACCTAAGACAATCGAGAAGTTCTCCGCTGCTATTAAGGAAGCTAAGACAGTTATCTGGAACGGCCCTGCAGGCGTATTCGAGTTCGATAAGTTCGCTGTAGGTACCAAGGCTCTCGCTAAGGCGATCGCTGAGTCCGATGCTATCTCCATCATCGGCGGCGGTGATTCCGCAGCCGCTATCCAGAAGCTCGGCTTCGCAGATAAGGTTACACATATCTCCACAGGCGGCGGCGCTTCTCTCGAGTACATCGAGGGTAAGGTTCTCCCCGGTATCGACTGTCTCTCCGATAAGGAGAACGGAAGGATCTTCGCAGCAGGTAACTGGAAGATGAACTGCGGTATCCCTGCTGACGCTGTTAAGCTTATCAATGAGTTGAAGCCCCTCGTTAAGGATGCCAAGGCTAAGATCGCTCTCGGCGTTCCTGCTACGGCTCTCGCTGCTGCTGTTGAAGCTGCTGCTTATTCCAACATCAAGATCGCTGCTCAGAACTGCCACTTCGAAGAGAAGGGTGCATTCACAGGCGAGATCTCACCTCTGTGGCTTGCTAAGATGGGCGTTAACTACTGCATCATCGGTCACTCCGAGAGAAGAGAGTACAACGCTGAGACAGACGAGACAGTTAACAAGAAGGCACTTGCTCTTCTCAAGTACGGCGTAAGACCTATCATCTGCTGCGGTGAGTCTCTTGCTCAGAGAGAAGCAGGCGAGACATTCGACTGGATCAAGGGCCAGATCGTCGGCGCATTCAAGGATATCCCTGCTTCAAAGCTCTGCCAGATCACTATCGCTTACGAGCCTATCTGGGCTATCGGCACAGGTAAGACCGCTACTGATGAGCAGGCCGAGGAAGTTTGCGCATTCATCAGAGGCGTTATCGCCGAGCTCTACTGCCCTAAGTGCGCTGAGGCTATGACGATCCAGTACGGCGGTTCCTGCAATGCTAAGAACTGCAACGGACTCTTCGCTCAGAAGGACATCAACGGCGGTCTCGTCGGCGGTGCTTCACTGAAGGCTGAGGACTTCTCCGTCATCTGCAACGCAGGCTGATAAGTCTGATATATGAAATTCAAACGCCTGTCCTCCGGGGCAGGCGTTTTTGTATGACGTTATAATGAATTTGAAGTCGTACAGGTTGTGCCTGGAGGCTCATTCGTAACGTTTTTTACTATTTTAAGATTCCGTCACGAAATATAAGCGGATCTCGTAACGCTTTTTCCGATTCTTAGATTCCGTAACGGAAATTGCAGTCTTTCCGTGTCGGAATTGTGTATATGAGAATTACGTTACGAAAATAAGGTTGATCTCGTTACGGAATGTGTAAATCTGAAGAAACGTTACGAGCGAGAGTGAACCTACCGGAAGTTTTCCTCGATCATCTTATCGAGAACACGTAAATCAAGCGGCATTCTTCCGGATTCCATTGTGGTGAAGAGTTTTCTTCCTATCGTTATGCCGTTGATCACATAGTTATTGATGCGGAAAACGGCTTTATTGGCATAATCTTCATCTCCCATCTTGCCGAGGTGCTCGTAATACACGGTCTCGCGTGTGCTCATCTTAAGTATCGTGAAATCGGGATAGATAGTCTTCCCGTTAATGATCAGCGGGCATTCATATTTGTACGGAATACCTTTGGCGTACAGACGGTTGGCGATTATCTGTTCGGACTTTGATCTGACACGTTCGCCTCGTTCTGTTAAGTAGTAAGGATCTCCTTCATTGAAAGGCTTGCGTTCGTAAGGAGCGGATAGCCATTTGTCAGTATATTCTTTATCCGGAAGTCGGACCGGTATTACGATATCCTGTCTCGATTGCGAAAGTGTTCCGTAGATGTCTTCGATTGTTTTGTCGGGGAGGTATCGAAGATAATACTCGATAGCTTTGCTTTCCTTCTGTGCGGATCTGATAAGCTTCTTATAATAAGATCTTTGAGCAAGATCTCTTATGAGCTTTCTGTCGTATACCGGAGTCTTTCTGTTCTCCTCGTATCCTTCGTAGTCGGCATAATAGTATATCTTGCCTCCGTTATTCCGAATGCGAAGATTTCCTTCAGGAAGGGAGGACATTCTACTTCTGATCGAAGATATCAGTCCGGTCAAAGATTCCAGTCGACCGTTCATTTTATTTATCTGTTCCTTATCCATTTGTACATTATAAAAGGTTAACGGGAGTAAAGATACGGATTTGAAAAAGTTGGGAATAATAAGGGGGTTTGGAACAAAGATTTGCCGAGATTTAAGGCTTGGCGGGGTTTGATCGGGAATATCGACAATATCCTTCAAAGATCGTAAGTTAACAGATACTATTTAACATATTGCAGATATAATAAGATCAGAAATGAAGTTCGGAAGGTGTGATGTTATGAAGAAAACGCCCGCGGGAAGATTTCTGTGGATAGCGGCACTGCTGTTAGCCGTTTCCATGATTATATTCGGAATAAAAAGCGGAGAAGTAAAGACGGTCTTCAACAAGGCGTCAACTATTTGTATGGAGTGTATCGGCCTTGGGTAAGAAGAGCAGTAAATTACGTAAGATAATTCAGATCTGTTGGGGCGTTCTGACCAATTCCTACATCAAAGGTTTTACAGGCGGAAGGGTTGCAATATACAAGGGTCCTCTTAAGAATTTCTGTGTACCCGGTATGAACTGTTATTCGTGTCCGGGCGCTCTGGGTGCCTGTCCTATCGGTGCTTTGCAGGCAGTCCTCAATTCAAGGACGAGGAAGTTTCCTTTCTATGTGATAGGTTTTCTCATGACGATAGGTCTGTTCCTCGGACGATTCGTCTGCGGATGGCTTTGTATATTCGGCCTTATACAGGAACTTCTTTATAAGATCCCTACACCGAAGCTCAAGATACCTGCCCGCGTAGACAAGGTGTTAAGATACCTTAAGTATGTAGTGCTGGCGGTGTTCGTTATCGCACTTCCGCTTCTATACCGTTCGGAATACGGAACAGGCAAACCGTTCTTCTGCGAGTTTATCTGCCCCGTCGGGGCACTTGAGGGCGGTATACCCCTTGTGCTTCTGAACGATCAGTTAAGACCTTCTCTCGGAGCGCTTTTCATACTCAAGATGTCCATCCTCGTCATATGCATTCTTGCATCGATATTTATATACAGACCTTTTTGTAAATATTTGTGTCCCCTTGGTGCATTCTACGCGATGTTCCAGAAGACGAGTCTTATAAGGATGAAGGTTGACGAATCTGCCTGCGTGCACTGCGGAGCCTGTTCGAGGGCGTGCGGCATGAATGTCGATCCGAGTAAGATCCCTAACAGCGCCGAATGCATAAGATGCGGTGAGTGCATAAGATCGTGTCCGAAGAATGCTTTGTCATTTACATGTTTAAACAAAGACAAAAGAAAATGAATATAAGTTAACGGAAATAAAAGGGGCTGTCTCAAAAGTAGC
>DJYK01000007.1 GCA_002450095.1 Mageeibacillus sp. UBA6980
ACCGAGGAGGTTCTGTCTGAAACGTCCCTGCTTACCCTTAAGCATGTCTGTCAAAGACTTGAGCTGTCTGTTATTTGTAGCGGAAGTGGAACCTGTTACGGGACGTCCTCTTCTGCCGTTATCGATAAGAGAGTCTACAGCTTCCTGGAGCATTCTCTTCTCGTTTCTTACGATGATATCGGGAGCGCCGATTTCAAGGAGCTTCCTCAATCTGTTGTTTCTGTTTATAACTCTTCTGTAGAGGTCGTTAAGATCGGATGTAGCATAACGGCCGCCGTCGAGAGGAACCATAGGACGAAGTTCCGGAGGGAGGACGGGGAGGTTCTCGAGGATCATCCATTCAGGCTTATTGCCGGAGTTCTTGAAAGCCTCAACGACCTCAAGTCTCTTGATGATCCTGGCCTTCTTCTGGCCTGTTGCTTCCTGTCTTTCCTGATCGAGTTCCTTCGCGAGGGCATCGATATCGATCCTGCTGAGAAGGATCTTGATAGCCTCGGCACCCATTCTGGCATCGAACTTGTATCCCTGGTTACGGTATTCTCTGAACTTTGCATCGTCCAGGATCTCGCCCTCAACAAGGTCTGTGTCTCCCTTGTCGATAACGATATATGCCGCATAATAGAGAACCTTCTCGAGAACCTTGGGAGGAATATTGAGAAGCAGGCTCATACGGCTCGGAACACCTCTGAAATACCAGATGTGTGACACCGGAGCGGCGAGAATGATATGTCCCATTCTCTCACGACGAACGGTATTCTTCGTGATATCAACACCGCACCTGTCGCAGCGCGTTCCCTTATAACGGATCTTCTTATACTTACCGCAATGGCACTCCCAGCTCTTAACGGGTCCGAAGATCTTCTCACAGAAAAGACCATCAGTCTCCGGCTTCTGTGTTCTGTAGTTAATGGTCTCAGGCTTCTTTACCTCACCCTTTGACCATCCTAAGATAACCTCAGGAGAAGCTAACTTAATACCTATTGCAGTTAAATGATTTGTATTATCCATTTATCTTCGGTCTCCTTCTATCAGATGCTGTCATCGGAACCATCAAAATCCGAATCGTCATCGTCGTAATCGCTGCCTTCAACGATTGATCCATCCTCATTAGCCTCTACGAAGTTATCGGAAAGGATATCATCGCTTACCACACCGGATCCGTCAAACTGCCTTCTTGTCTCTTCGTCCATTGAAGGAACATCATCTTCGTCGGAAGAGCTCTTTACATCGAACTCCTTGTTATCACTTGTGTAGAGTGTTACGTCGAGAGCCAGAGCCTTGAGCTCGCTCGTAAGAACGTTGAAGGATTCGGGGATACCGGAGGCAGGTACATTCTTGCCCTTGATGATCGCATCATATGTCTTGGTACGACCTTCGATATCATCCGACTTAACAGTCAGGATCTCCTGGAGCGTATGGGCAGCACCGTAAGCCTCAAGGGCCCAAACTTCCATCTCTCCGAATCTCTGACCACCGAACTGTGCTTTACCTCCGAGAGGCTGCTGTGTAACGATGGAGTAAGGTCCGATGGAACGTGCGTGCATCTTATCGTCAACAAGATGGTGCAGCTTCATATAGTACATGACACCGACTGTTACTCTGTTATCAAACGGCTCACCCGTACGTCCGTCATAGAGGACCGTCTTACCGTCTTTATCGATACCTGCAAGCTGGAAAGCATCCATGATATCTGCCTCGTTCGCTCCGTCGAATACCGGAGTTGCGATCTTCCAGTTCAGAGCCTTGGCAGCGCGTCCGAGGTGAACCTCGAGGAGCTGACCGATGTTCATTCGGGAAGGAACACCCAAAGGGTTCAAGCAGATATCGAGCGTTGTACCGTCAGGAAGATAAGGCATATCCTCTTCAGGAAGAATTCTGGAGACAACACCCTTGTTTCCGTGACGTCCGGCCATCTTATCACCGACGGAAAGCTTTCTCTTCTGTGCTACATATACACGTACCATGGTGTTGACCGAAGTCTTGAGGTTAGGATTGTTCTCCTTGGTGAATACATCGACCTTAACGACTACACCCCATTCACCGTGAGGGAGCTTCAGCGAAGTATCTCTTACTTCTCTTGCTCTGTCACCGAAGATAGCACGGTACAGTCTCTCCTCAGCCGTAGGATCGGTCTCACCCTTAGGAGAAACCTTACCGACGAGGATATCACCGGCCTTAACTTCGGCACCTACCGTGATGATACCGTTATCGTCGAGATTTCTTAATGCATCCTCAGGTACGTTAGGTACTTCCTTTGTGAGCTCTTCGGCACCGAGCTTAGTCTCTCTTGCCTCACACTCATGCTCTTCGATATGGATGGATGTATATACATCATCCCTTACGATTCTCTCGTTGATGAGAACGGCGTCCTCGTAGTTATAACCTTCCCATGTGGTAAATCCGATGAGAACGTTTCTTCCGAGAGCGAGCTCTCCGTTATCGGTAGCAGGACCGTCGGCGATTACGTCGCCCTTCTTGACCTTCTCGCCGATAGAAACGATCGGGCGCTGGTTGATACAAGTACTCTGGTTGGACCT
Organism: Mageeibacillus sp. UBA6980; assembly: GCA_002450095.1. GTDB lineage: Bacteria > Bacillota > Clostridia > Saccharofermentanales > Saccharofermentanaceae > Saccharofermentans. The sequence continues at coordinate 2,538 of DJYK01000007.1, forward strand.
TCTGTACTTGCTGAGTTTATATGTATCTTCTACTCCGTCTTCTCTTGTAACCTTGATAAGGTCAGCGGCGACAAAGCTTACGACACCGTCGTTCTTGGCTACGGCACAGACACCGGAGTCCTTGGCTGCACGGTACTCCATACCCGTTCCGATGATTGGTGCTTCCGGCTTGATGAGCGGAACTGCCTGACGCTGCATGTTGGAGCCCATGAGAGCACGGTTAGCATCGTCGTTTCCGAGGAACGGAATGAGTGACGTGGATACTGATACAAGCTGCTTAGGCGATACATCCATGTAATCGACCTGAGAAGGGCTCAACTGGAGGAACTCATCACGGTATCTGCAGACGATCCTGTCATGAACGAATCTTCCCTGCTCGTCAAGCTCTTCGTTAGCCTGTGCGATCGTATAATTATCTTCCTCATCGGCAGTCATATAGACTACTTCAGATGTAACGACACCGTTCTCCTTATCATACTTTCTGTAAGGAGTCTCGATGAATCCGTACTTATTGACTCTTGCATATGTAGCAAGTGAAGTGATAAGTCCGATGTTAGGACCTTCAGGAGTCTCGATAGGACACATTCTTCCGTAGTGTGAAGAGTTGATGTCTCGAACCTCGAATGAAGCTCTGTCTCTGGAAAGACCGCCCGGACCTAATGCGGAGAGCCTTCTCTTATGTGTAAGCTCTGCAAGAGGGTTGGACTGATCACCGAACTGTGACAACTGGGAAGAACCGAAGAACTCACGGAATGCGGCACTCAAAGGTCTTGTGTTTACAAGCTGAGCGGCCGTGAGCTTATCAGATTCATTCTCATCGATAGTGGACATTCTCTCACGGATGTTCTTCTCGAGTCTTGCCATTCCCTGACGCATCTGATTCTGCAGAAGCTCGCCGACGGATCTGATCCTTCTGTTACCCAGGTGGTCGATAACATCGATGGTACCGATACCGTGACGAAGTCCGATATAGTAAGAAACCATGGCGTAGATGTCATCTATGACAAGGGATCTCGGCATAAGCTCATTTCTTCTCTCTTCAAGAGCGTACTGGAGCTCGGAAGCGTATTCCTTCTTATCGTGATTAGCTCTGATATCGTCGATGATCTCACGCAGAACGCTTACGCGTACTCTCTCATTGATGGGAGTATTGGCGATATCAAAATCCTTGATCTCCTTAGCAGGGAAGCTTGCTCTGATGAACTTGTCGCAGTCGACTCTTCCGTTACCTACTACGATAACGGTTCTGTCTTCATCAACTGTCTCGAGGTCACCGACCTTCCTTACAGGGTGAACCTTAACGGTGCTGATACCGGCGTCCTCAACTTCTCTTGCGATGGCAGGAGTAAACTTAACGCCTGCCTTAACAAGGACCTCACCGTCATCCGTAACAACATCCTCGGCACTGATGTGACCGATGATACGGTCGGAAACGCCGAGCTTTTTATTAATCTTATATATACCGACTCTCGCAAGGTCGTACTTCCTGGGATCGAAATACAATCCGTTCAGGTGTGCTCCTGCAACCTCGGGGGATGCGGGATCTCCGGGACGTACCTTGGAATAGAACGTTACGAGGGCATCAGCCTTTGTACGGGAAGAGTCCTTCTCGAGAGTGGATCTTAAGCACTCCTCATCACCGAACATGTCGATGATCTTCTCATCTTCCTCGAGGCCCAATGCACGAAGGAGAGTGGTGAGAGGGAACTTACGTGTACGGTCTACACGTACGCTCATAACTCCGGATTCGTCTTCCTCGAGCTCGAGCCATGCACCTCTGTTAGGGATTATCTGGGATGTATAGAGAACTGCGTCTCTGTCTTTCTTACCTGCCTCACGGCCAAAATATGCTCCCGGAGATCTTACGATCTGGGAAATAATAACTCTCTCGGCACCGTTGATAACAAAAGTACCGTGATCCGTCATTATCGGGAAATCACCTACATACGCATCCTGCTCTTTACTCTCGCCGGTCTCCGTATTGCGAAGACGGAGCTTGATCTTAAGGGGAGCAGCATAGTTGCTGTCCTTCTCATGACAATCGTCAAGCTCACATACGGGGTTTGTCGGATCGAATTCCTTGCCCAGGAAATAGATCTCCCAGGTACCCTGTGAATCCGTTACAGGAGATACTTCCTGAAAGATCTGGGTAATTCCCTCATCAAGAAACCAGTCATAGGAATTCTTCTGGATCTCGATAAGGTTTGGAACTTCAATTACTTCATTGATTCGGGAATAGGACTTGCGCTCGGTCTTGCCCTGTTTGACGGTATGCACCATTATCAAATCACCTCTTAACGTGCTTTGGACTTACATCCAAATGCGGCTTTTAACTGAAGAAACTGTTCTCCGTTATCACAAAGAACCGTTCCCGTCAAGTAGTAAGGGCAGAATTTTCCCCCACAATATGACGCATTAAAAGATTATACGCAGGTCGTCAAGGGTTGTCAATCGAAATTTTTATTGATTTTTTAATTCGAAAGATACTTGAAAAGATCGTACGCAATCGCATAAGAAGGGCTGTCCGAGAGAATATCGGAAGACCAGCTGTTTACCATACCGGTTACGATCTGTGTTCTGGCGGTGTACATCCACTCGGGAACGACATTCTCGAAGTAGTAGATCGTAACATAGGAATTATCCTCGGAAGGCAGGATCAGTGTGTCGCCGTGAACTCTGGCGGAATCGAAGAGCCATGCACCAAGAGTCGTATCTCTGTCTGACAGAACGTTTGTATCGGACGCTTCGAATCTCGAAGCTGTAGTACCTTCATTATATCCGCCCATGATGATCTCGGAGACGGAATCGGAATTATTCTTAACAAGATCCGCGAAAGCGATCGAATCCATGGGTGTTGCCACAAGAGACTGAGCGCGAGCCTGAAGTTCCGTCATCGCAGCAGCAATGCTCTCAGGTGTGGAATCGGCTTCGGAAGCGGCCTCGTTATAGAGAGTGAGAGTTCTGTAAGTAACGGTATCCTGGTCATTTACTCTTCTCTCCTCGAACATTACGACATAAGCGCCCTGCTCTGTCTCGATAACAGTCGTATCACCCTCGACTCTCTCATCGGCAAAAAGGAAATCGCTCATGCCTTCAGTGATCGTATCGGCAGATACATTCGTATAACCTTCAACGTGTGTGGGATTATTGTCTTCGGTGAAACCGGCAAGCTCAGCCGTCTCCTCACCGATGATATCGACTACGGCGGCAGCAAATGAATCTGCATCCGTTGCATTATCGGCTACAGTCTCGGCATTCTGAACGGACTCGCCGAGATCATATGTGCCGTCCTCGTTAAGCTCACCCGAGAAGAAATAATAATCGAAGTCAACTCTCTGATATGCGAGAGGGTTTGCATCGTAAGCAGCGTTCAGCTCTTCCTCGGAGACAGTGAAAAGGAACTGTCTTACATAGTTCTCGTATTCCTGTGTAAGAGCCTGTCTCTCAAGGCAGTTTCTCAATACTCTTCTGGACATTCCCTTACCGTAGAGAGCCTGAAGGTACTGCTCCAGAGAAGGATAACCGTACATAGCGGATGTCTGCTCTGCCGACTCGATGCTCAGATCGGCATATCTTCCGGCACCGGAATGAATAATATATCCGTTAGCCTCAGCCTCCTGATTAACGATCGTGCTGTTCATAAGCTCATTCGCAGCCTGATCGAGAATGAACTGACGATATGTCTTGCCGGTTGACTCATCGTAAACGGCCTCCATATCCATATCTCCGGAGATGATCCCGTAGTTATAGTATGAGCTTAATACCTGATAGTAGTGGTAATTGGTCTCGGCAACGGAAATGTTATCGATCGTCTGCGTTACGCCGTCGACCGTCTTAGTGATCTTAACGCCTGTAATGACCTTAGGCAGGAAACCGGAGATATAAACAAAGAATCCTATTGCGATAAGGGCCATAACGGTGATGACCGTTATAACTATCGCCTTGTTCTTACGAGCTGCCCTTATTCCCTGATCCGCTCTCTTGTCATTCTTAGCCATATCTTAAGCCTGCCTTTATATATGTATATATTTATTTATGCGTTTTTCAAAAAAGCAAAGTTTATTATAAGTCCTTGCCCTCTGTATTGCAAACGTTAATCGTCTTCATCGGTTTTTTCCTCATCGGATGAAGGCTCCTGCTCCAATATGTGGATCAGCACTTTGGATATCCAGCGATCCTCGACGTGAAGCACCTTGATACTCAGATTCTTATAGGTAACTATAGGTTTCTCCCCGCGTTCGGGAACCCTGTCGAGGTTCTGAATGACAAGTCCCGCGATAGTATCGTAGTCGTCCTCTTCAAACTCGACGTCGAGTATACCTTCGAGATCCGAGAGCGTTGTGTCACCGGACACGATGAGGTCTCCGTTGGAAAGCTTTATGAGGTTGAGCTTCTCTTCTTCGTCAAACTCATCCGTTATGGATCCGACGAGCTCTTCGAGAATATCTTCGATCGTACAGATACCCATGGTCCCGCCGTACTCATCAACGACGACCGCCATCTGAAGTCCGCCCTTCTTCATCTCATTGAACAGCAGCGATATCTTGCGGCTCTCGGGTGCGATAAGAGGATCTCTCATGATCTCGGAAAGATCATATGTCTCCTCGTTTACCCCGAGGAGATCCTTGATATGAAGGATACCTATGATATTATCGATCGTTCCGCTATATACGGGGATCCTGGAGAATCTCTCTTCTGTGGCGATCTTTAACGCATCCTGGTATGAGGCATCATCCGGAAGAGCAACGATCTTCTTTCTGTGCGTCATGACCTCAGAGACTTCCTTATCGTTAAACTCGAATACGTTATCGATCATCTCACGCTCGGTGTCCTCGATGTTGCCGCTCTCGGAACCGACGTCTACCATCATCCTTATCTCTTCCTCGGTAACTTCCTTGTCATTATCGTTCGGATCTATCCTGAAGAGCCTCAGTACGACATTCGTGGAAGCCGTCAGGAACTTGACGAACGGCTTGGTGATAAGCCCGAATCCCCTGACGATCTTGTAAGATCTGTAAGCCCATTTCTCGGGATTGTTCTGCGCGATCCTCTTAGGCACGAGCTCTCCGAAGATCAGGGAAAAATACGCCAGCACTACGGTGATGAGAACAGTAAACAGAGGCTCCGGCCATGACTTCGTTCCGGAAGGATCGACCAGAAGCGCGAGTTTGCCTGCGAAATTACTTGCAGCGAAAGCGGATGACAGGAATCCAGCGAGAGTTACGCCGACCTGAATGGTAGCGAGAAATGTCCCGGGATTATCCAGAAATTTGAGCATTCTCTTTGCATTCTTATCTCCGTCCTCGGCTAGCTTTCTCATCTTCGTGTCGTTTAATGAGACGACAGCCATTTCCGTACCGGAAAAGAACGCGTTAACAAGTATGAAGAAAAGGACTACAAGAAGATCTGTTATCGTTTTACTCATATGCTTATGACATCTCGGACAGGAACTTCTCGAGAAGATCCTTGATCATCTTGGGGTCTCCTTTACCGCGAAGTTCCCTCATGGACTGACCTATCAGGAACTGTATGTTCTTTACGTTGCCCGCAAGATACTCTTCGACTGCCTTCGGGTTGACATCGAGGACCTTACGGATGGCAGGTTCGATAGCAGAAGCATCGGAAACCTGGGCAAGACCGTTCTTATCGGCATACTCTTCAGGATCGACATCATTCTCGAATACGGCCGTAAGAATCTTCTTGCCGCTCTTGCGGTTGACCTTACCGTCGCTTACCATCTTGATGACCGTGCCTAACTTATCTCCGCTGAAGAACTTATCCTCCGGAGTAATGCCGGCATCGTTATAGAGCTTCAGAAGATCCGTGAGGATCCAGTTCGCCGCATCCTTGGCGTTTCCGCACTTAGCGGCAGCCTGCTCGAATATCTTTACGAGAGCAACGTCGCCCGTGATTATGTCCGCATCATACTCGGTAAGTCCGAGATCTGTTACATAGCGCTCACGCTTCTTGTCCGCAAGTTCGGGCAAAGCCGCGCGGATGCTCTCGAGATACTCTTCCGATATAAATACCGGCATGAGGTCGGGATCCGGGAAATACTTATAATCCTGAGCATCCTCCTTGGATCTCATAGCATAGGTATATTCCTTCTCATCGTCCCATCTTCTTGTCTCCTGAACTACCTTGCCGCCCTCTTCGATAAGGTCGATCTGTCTCTCCCTCTCATATTCGATGGCACGTTCGATCGCCTTGAATGACGCGATGTTCTTCATCTCGGTCCTCGTTCCGAATTCGGATGCCCCTCTGGGTCTTACCGAGAGGTTTACGTCGGCTCTCATCGATCCTTCCTGCATCTTGCAGTCGGAAACGCCGAGATACTGCATGGTATCTCTGATCTTCGTAAGATAAGCAATAACTTCCTCGGCCGATCTGAAATCAGGCTCGGATACGATCTCGAGAAGAGGTACGCCGCAACGGTTAAAGTCAACGCGAGTCATCCCGGTCGCCTCATCGTGAATGAGCTTGCCCGCATCCTCTTCCATATGTATCTCATGGATACCGATGGACTTCTCACCCGAAGATGTTTTGATATCGACATGACCGTTCCTGCAGATAGGGCAGTAGAGCTGCGATATCTGATAAGCCTTCGGAAGATCCGGATAGAAATAATTCTTACGGTCGAATTTATTGTTTCTTGTTATGTCGCAGTTAAGCGCGAGTCCTGCCTTAACGGCAAACTCGACGACCTTCGCGTTTAATGTAGGTAAGGTTCCCGGCATTCCGGAACAGACCTCACATACGTGAGTATTCGGCGCGCCTCCGAACTTCGTGGAGCAACCGCAGAATATCTTTGATTCGGTCGAGAGCTCACAATGAACTTCAAGACCTATGACCATCTCATAATCTCTCATTGCAAGCCTCCTTAGATCCCTTCTGCCGTCTGCTTCTCATAAGCCTTATCCGAAGTAAGAGCCTGATAAGCAGCCGTAAATCCGAGGATAGTCTCCTCGTCAAAGTGTCTTCCTATTATCTGCATCCCGACGGGAAGTCCGTCAGAAGTGAAACCGCAGGGAACGGATATCGCGGGAACGCCCACGATATTGATAAGTACCGTGCAGATATCGCCGAGATACATCTTGAGAGGATCCGAGAGGCTCTCCCCGGCCTTGAGAGCAGGAGTGGGAGCAACAGGTCCTATTACGACATCGTATTTCTCAAAAGCCTCATCGAAAGCCTTCTTGATGAGAGCTTTCGCCTGGAGCGCCTTGTTGTAGTAAGCATCGTAGTATCCGGAGGACAGAACAAAGTTTCCGAGCATGATCCTTCTTTTTACCTCGAGACCAAAACCCTCGCTCCTGGACTTAATATAAAGATCCATGAGATCTTCCGCATCCTCCGGAGCATAGCCGTACTTGATGCCGTCATATCTTGACAGATTCGAGCACGCCTCTGCGCAGCAGATTATGTAGTAAGTCGGGATCGCATAATCCATAATGGGCATCGGGAATGTCTCTACCGCAGCGCCTTGGGATTCGAAGAGCTTTACCGCTTCCATGACGCGGGCTCTGACATCCTCGTCCATACCATCCGCAAAATACTGCTCGGGAAGGCCGATCTTCTTGCCCTTAAGATCGTAGTTTCTTATCTTATCGAGATCCGCCTTCGAAGATTCGGAAGAAGACTGATCCTTGGGATCACCGCCGCTTATAACGTTAAGCATATAGGCGATATCAAGAGCGTCTCTTCCCATAGGACCTATCTGATCGAGAGAAGATCCGAATGCCACGAGGCCGTATCTGCTGACCTTGCCGTATGTAGGCTTAAGACCCGTTATACCGCAGAATGAAGCAGGCTGTCTTATGGATCCGCCCGTATCCGAACCGAGGGCAATAGGTGCAAGCCTTGCCGCTACGGCAGCAGCAGATCCGCCCGAAGAACCGCCGGGGACTCTGTTATCTCCCCAAGGGTTAACGGTGGGACCGAAGAAACTCGTCTCCGTCGTCGAACCCATGGCGAATTCATCCATATTCGTCTTGCCGAGGATGACCATGCCCTCTTCCTTGATCTTCCTTACGGCCGTAGCATCGTAAGGCGGAACAAAATTACCGAGCATCTTCGAACCGCATGTCGTAAGAAGCCCGTCGGTACACATATTATCCTTGACGGCAACCGGAACGCCTGCGAAAGCACCGGTAAGCTCGCCGTTCATGATCTTCTGATCGATCTGTCTTGCCTCGGAAACAGCCTCTTCTCTTACCGTAATGTAGGAATTGAGCCTGCCGTCGAGTCTTTTAATGGCATCGAGGTACGCTTTAACCGCTTCCTCGGATGTCGTCTTCTTTTCCTTGATCGCTTTACCGAGTTCGAGTGCGGAAAGCTTTAAGATCTCATTTGAATCCATCTTCTGCCTCCCCGCTTAATCGAATGTTCTCGGAACGAGTATGGTATCCTCGTCCTTTGACGCCGCATTCGCGATTATCTTATCCTTCATATCCGCATTGGTTACAATATCCTCACGGAATACATTTGTCTTTCCGAATATATGGCTCATGGGCTCGACGCCTGTGGTATCGAGTTCGTTAAGCTTATCGATATAACCCATGATCGACCCTAAGTCTTTCATGGTCTTCTGTCTGTCCTCTTCCGAGAGACGTATACGACCGAGTTTCTGAAGATAATCGATCAGTTCCTCAGTTATCTGCATTTACTCTTCCTCCGTTTCTGAAGGTTTGTCGGCTTTATCGCCGGAAGTCTTTTTATTCTTTGTAAGATGATTGATACCGACTGCGGCAAGCCCTAATATGGCAACAGCGCCTACGACCGAGAGCACGATCAGAAGGATATCCATTCCCTTGTTACCGGTCAGCGAACCTATAGGCGAAGATGATTCGACGGAAGCTGCCGAAGGATCCGTGATCTGCGGAAGCTGTGAGTCATCTGCCGCCACCGTAGGTGCCGGCTCATAAGGAGTGTCGGTATAGAATTCATATTCGTTATTATCTATGGCCTCGCTTACGCTCTCGCTTAAAGCCTGAACTGCGATCTGATCCTTTGTGCTCTGATCGACCTCCGTCGTGCCGAGATATGCCACGATAAAGTATCCGAAGTTCTCCGAATAGATAAGATCGAGATCACCCTCTTCTCTGGACTCATCCCAAGCCCAGTCCGTAAACGTCTGATCAATGGAACCATCGTTCTTGACGCCGATCTCGCCATAATCTGCTACCTCACCGTTACTGAAAGCGATCGCTCCGTCGACGGTGAAGATATCAACGTCTCCGCCTGCGCTCTCGAACATCTCGTTCGCAGCCGCTTCCATCTCGGCTCTCTGCTCGTCCGTACTTCCGGGCTCGACCTGGAACAGAGCATATCTTACATTCGGGACCGTGATGTCGGCAGGATCAAAATCGTAGCTGTCAATAAAATCCTGAGTGTACTGATCCGCAAGATAGTAATTACAGATCGTCTGTCTTAATGACTCGGCCGTCGTTCCTTCGCCGTAGTACAGGCAAAGGTACTCATCGAGTGTCAAGCCTGCAGGAGCAGCGCTGTTTGTCTCGATATTGGCGATCATCTCATCGATCTGGGCCGAAGTCTCGGGATCGAGCGTGATTCCTTCATCGGCAGCTTTCTTATTGATGATGAGAGCGCTCTCGAGCATCTGCTCGGAATATGCCACGAAGAAATCCCCGTAAGTGGAATATTGGCTCATTTCCTCGCTCATACCGGTCGTATCGATCGCGGCAGAGAGGTCCACAAATCCCTCGGAAGTAGCGGGATAGTAATAACCTGCATACTTAGTAAGTTCGGAATACGTATCTATAAAATAGAAATTCGATTCGGTCATCGGTACGGGCTGACCTTCAAAATAGTACTGATGATTAAGATACTGAGGGAACTGGCTTCCGTAGACATCTTCGAGCGTCATGTTCGACAGATCTGTCGTCGGCATTGTCACGTCGGACGATGAAGGATCGACAGAAGTCTCTGTTGCTACTCCGGTATTAGCCGTACAGGCCGTCAGCATCATCGACAGGATCAATGCGCCGGCAAAGGTTCTAACTTTATTATTCATATTAACTACACTCCATTCAAATCGCTATTATATCTTATATTAACGAGATTGTCAGCGAATCCGTATCTACGGGCTTATCATTATGGATCGCATAGACCTCCATGCGTCCCATAGGCACGCTTACGGTCTGCCGTTGTCCCGTATCGGGATCGACATATGACAGCTCATAGATCCCGGGCCTTGTCGATACTATGACAAGGTCGCCTCCGGATACCCATTGAGACGCCGGGTCCTGCGGATTCATTATGCTCGTATACCAAGCGGCATCACAGTTAACGTCATAGAAGAACTCTCCCGAGAAGTCATAAAAGCCCGACTCACGACGGAAAAACCTCAGATCATTCGTCAGGGTAACGTCCCTGTCCATCTCAAAATCCGCGTACCCGTCATCAAAACCCATATCGAAGTGGAGCCCCGAGAATCCCGGCATATATATCTGTATCGCAGCATAATTCTCGGCATAATCGGAAGAAAAGAAAGAATAGAAGGCTTGTCCTCTGTATGACATCTGCTGACCTGTTACTGCATCGCGGGCTCTGAAGATCATATTGATATTCATCGTTATCTCGGCGCACGCGAGAAACAGAAACGCCAGAGTCAGCGAGGAGGCCGTAAACACGGCTCTTCTTCTGTATGCAAAGCAATTGATCACTATGGATATGAGGCAAGAGAAAAACAGAGCCCAGCCGAAGTAGCACATCGAGGACGTAAGATATCCTGCTGCGTGAAGATCCCTGACCCACATCTGATAGTTCGCGGTCATGGCATGCGGCACCGTAAAGAATACTGCATAAAGAAGGCCGCTGACTCCAAGGATAAGTAAAGACAGATCTATACTCTTGACGTTTTCTTTTATCCGGTCGGAATTCTTAACGGCAAGGCAGGAGAAGAACGCTCCGAGCGCCGAGCCGAAGGCAAACACAGGCAGGAATCTGCCATGGAACAAAGTCGTAAAACTCGATATGATATCGACATTATCTATATTGGATAAAGGCAAAAGCGAGACGGAGAAAACGCTCCACGTATTTGCAAAATCATAAAAATCCCCGTATTCATCAACGGCGGTTACCGTCGTTGTATCAACGACCGGGTGGATCTTAAGAAGTTCGAGGATCACAAAGAAGACCACGGCGACTGTCGCATGCGGAAGAAGTCTTGCCACAAACCTTTTGATGCCCGAAGTTATGCTCTGTTGCTCCTTCAGCACATAGTACAGGGAGATAAGCGCATATATAAGGCAAGCCGTTATGAAAGGCTCATACACGGTCATCGATTCGTAGTAGCAGATCACGCTTCCGATAAGATACTTTAAGCTTCCCTTCGTACCGATCCTCATAAGCCATCCGTCGTAAAGGTAAAGCCCTAAGACCATTATGAACATACCGTACATAAAGTCGAACGGATAGCAGTCGATAAGATTGTGATTTGTATCTATCTGAAGAAACGTCGTAAAGAATATGGCGAACATCACGCCGTAAACCGGGTGCGTCTTACGGGCCGTCACCCATGCGATAAGTCCGACGGTAAGCCAGATGGGGATCTGCTGTAAAAGCCAGATCGCCGTATAATTCCCGGTGCTTAAGATAAAGTACCTTAAACAGAATACAAGAGCGGAGATGAATCCGACTCTTCCCCTCGCGAGGTTAAACTCGAGATTGTGGCTGTACCACTCCGGGAAGGTGTGCATCCTCGCGAATACAAAGTCGGCAAAGGAATCATGACAGCCCAACACCGTATCCTTCAGAAAATAACAGACTATAAGGATAAGTACGAGCGCGAAGAACGCGGCTGCGGCGGTATATGTCTTTTCCTTACTGATCTTCGTTCTCAAAGTTTATTCTCTCCTCTTCTATAACAAGAGGTCTGTTCATTATGCGTTCGTTGATGTTAAGGATGTATTCTCCGAGGAACCCTATGAAGAATATCTGGATCGAACCCAATATAAACATACCGATGGTAACCGGAGCAACACCTGCAGGGAAATCATACCAGTATATAAGCTTAAGGATGAGGTAGACCAGAGCGACGATCAGGCTTATCACCGCGAGGATCCCGCCTCCGATAGTCGCGAGCCTCAATCCGACCTTCGTGTATGAAGTGATGGACAGCATGGCGGTATCGTAGAGAGTGTAGAAATTGTTATGCGTCTTTCCCGCTCTTCTTTGAGGCTGCTCGAAAGGGATCTCCTTGATCTTAAATCCCAATTCCCCGACTATCCCTCTGAGGAACGGCTTCGGATCTTTAAGGTCTCTCATGACATCAACGAAGCTCTTGTCGTAAAGTCCCGCTCCCGTAAAGTGCTCGATCTGTTCAACATCAGAGAACTTCTTGATGAGCTTATAGTAAACGCTTCTGAGAAAATAGACGAAGCCGTTCTCTTTGGACGATGTCTTTACACCGACGACTATCTTATACCCCTTCTCCCACTCGTGAACGTACTTCGGTATCATCTCCACCGGATCCTGGAAGTCGCAAGCCATGGAGATCGTGCAGTCTCCCGTAGTCTGAAGGATACCGTAGTACGGAGAATTATTCTGACCGAAGTTCCTGGCATTGAATATAGCCTTGATCTTCTTATTGCTCTCACATATCTGACGGAGTTTGGGTCTTGTAAGATCCCTCGAATCGTTATCGATGAAGACTATCTCGTAATCGTATTCGGGAAGGTCTTCCCCGAACATCTTGACCAGAGCCTCGGACATGGGTCCGACATTCTCTTCCTCGTTATAGCATGGGATCAGTATGCTTATCTTCTTCATACGGAGAACTCCTCTCTGAACCACTCGACCGTTTCCTCTATTCCCTTCTCGAATGTATATTCCGGTACAAAGCCCGTGTCTTCGACAAGTGAAGACGTGTCGGCACAAAGGTACATTACCTGACCGGGATAGTAATCTATCTCACCAAATCCTATGGGAAGGGACGGATCTATGGCATCCCTTATCGCTGTTATGTACTCCGACAAAGGTCTGACATTGCCGGAGCCTATGGAATAGACGGCTTTGTCACGGCCCTTGACCGCAGCGAGGTACATCGCCCGCGCGGCATCCTTGCAGTAGATATAATCCCACATCTGTTCAGCCTTGGTATAAGAGGCTTTCTTACCCTCGATCATCATCCCGATGCCGCTCATTACCATAGTATGCGCTCCGTCGTAAGGACCGTATACGCTTAAGATCCTGCACCAGATATGCCTGATGTTAAGCCGGTTTGCTTCGAGCCTTGTCATCTGTCCGGCGCAGAGCTTGCCTATGCCGTAGCCGTTAACGGGGAAACAGGGAGTATCCGGCGCCACCTTAACGCCGTAATCGAGAGGACCGCATTCGGCCTGAGATCCCGCTCCGAGGAACACTTCACACTTCATCTTGGAAGCTGCCCTTACGGCTTCTATCGAATTCTCAATATTCTTCATCTGAAGATCGACATCATCTCTCGAACTTCCGTGAGTACCCTCCCACGAGAAGTGGAAGAACAGATCGGCGGAATCGATACCGGCTTCGTTCAGGATACCGGGCAGAGAACCTATGTCATTAAGATCGAGTTCGACTACCGTTACCCTCTCGTCATCAGGGATATTCATGATCCTCGACGAACCGGGACGCGCTATCGCTATGACTTCATAACCTTCCTTAAGAAGCCGCTCCGTTAATGCCACGCCGAGCATTCCCGTCGCACCCGTTACTATAGCTCTGCTCATACATCAGCCTCTTTTCCCGTGACCGAAGCCTTAACGGCCTCGAACTCTTCTCTGTCAAGGAACGGGAACATATCGTCTATCGGCGGAGACACGATCCTGCCGTCCGGAAGGACCTTGCTGCTTAACTTCGGTTCGAAGTTCTGCGTCTCATCAACGATGACCTCGCACAATACGGGATCGTCCCCCGTAAGTACTTCCCTGACCTTAGTCTCTATCTCATCCTTGCTTTCTATCTTCACGTATCGCATTCCGTAAGCCGGAGCGATCTTCGACATATCGGGGAAAGACAGACCGTTGCCGTCGCATACGCCTACGAGCGGCGGATCGAACTTCGCACTTTGTGTCTGTCTTATGGAATGATATCCGTTGTTATTTATTATGAATATCTTGAGGTTCAGTCTGTTATAGATGACTGTCTGCATCTCCTGTATATTCATCTGGAATGAACCGTCACCGTCTATGCAGATCGTCCTTTTGCCGTTCCTTGCGATCGCACAGCCTATCGCAGCGGGGAAACCGTATCCCATCGCGGCACAGCCCGAATTCGTAAACAGCCTCGTATCCTTCTTAATGTGCATCCCCTGGAATGTAACTACGCAGGCAGATCCGTTTCCGCAGATGACCGCATCGTCATCGGAAAGTAAAGATGAGAAGCGGTCGATGAACACATACGGATTAACGGGACTTGTCTTCTTCTCGTACTCAGGTATGCAGGCGGGATATTTTTTATCGACGTTACGGCACCACATAAGCCAATCCTCATGAGACCTTCCGCCGTCAAATCCCGAAGCGATGATCGAATCGAGGACATCCGTTACGTCTGCATGCACCTTCATATCGATATCGATCGTAGGCTTATTGAGCTCGGCTTCATCGATATCGACCATTATCTTGTAAGCGTCAGGTGACCACTCCTTGAAGTTGTAGCTGATCTGACGGATATTGAGCCTGCAGCCCAATGAGATTATAAGATCGCTTTCCTGCATCACGAAGTTACCGCCTCTTGTTCCGACGGTTCCGGGACGCCCCGAATAATAAGGATTATCGTCCGCTATAAGATCATGTGCGTTCCACGCGGTAACGACCGGGATCTTAAGCATATCGAGAACTCGAAGGAGCTTATCCTTAACACCCGCGAATCTTATGCCTTCACCTGCGATGATAACGGGACGCTTAGCCTCACGGATCTTCTCCAGGATCTTTTCCGTAAACGCCTCATCATAGACAGGTCTCTCGGACGAGATCAGAGCCTTCTCCTCATCACTTCCTTCGAAGCGGCGAAGATTTGTCTCATCCACGGGGGACGCCTGAACATCGAGAGGGATATCGAGCCATACCGGGCCCTTGCGACCGTTGTTCGCAAGGAACCACGCTTTCTCGAGGTGATAGAGGATATCTTCGGGCTCAGTCACCATAACGGCATACTTTGTCATACAGCCGACCGCATCGACTATCGGGAACTCCTGATCTCCCAGCTGGCGGAGCTTCAACTCCGGAACTGACCATACGGTAGTCTCTCTTTTTACCTGACCGGAGACAACGAACATCGGGATTGAATCGAGATATCCTCCCATTACGCCCGTTATCGCATTTGTTCCGCCGGGACCGGAAGTTACGCATACGGCAGCGATCCTGCCCGTTAATCTCGCATATCCTTCCGCAGCGATCGAGCATGCCTGCTCGTGGTGGTTATATGTACACTTGAGTACGGAATGATGTCCGAACGCATCGTTAAGATGCATCGCTCCTCCGCCCGTTACGGTAAAGACATCCGTCACGCCCTTGTCGGCAAGAAAATCAGCTATTATCAAAGCTACTTTCTTCATATTACTTTTCCTCCCAAAGCGATGCGATCTCCATCGGATGATCCGCATAGAAAACGTATTTATAATCGTTTATGTCCTCGCCTCCGAACTTGCCGAAGCCAAAGCCGAACGACACTCCCGCGAACGACGCCCCGGCAGCCTCCGCCCCCTTGGCATCATGCTTGGAATCACCTACCATCAGGACTTTGAAGTGGTCCTTGACCCCGAGTGAATCAATGCAAAGATTGATTATGTCGGACTTAAGGAGCTTCCCTTCGTAATCGGAACCGAAGATGTGTTCGGTATAGTCGTTGAAGTGCATCGCATATAGAAGCTTCTCGGCATAATCCTGTTTCTTGTATGTGGCGATGCCTATCGGGATATTTCTTGTCTTAAGAAAGTCCAGAAGCTCGTATATACCGTCGTAGGGCCTTGCAAGCAGAAGATTTCTGTTGCTGTATATATCCCTGAAATGATCCGTAACTTCGCGAAGCTTATCGCCCGTGACACCGCATTTGCCCTCGAACGACCACTCTATCGGCGGACCGATGAATCTTAAGATATCTTCGTCAGACGGCATCGGAAGATCGAAGTGTTCGATAGTCTCGCGGACGGACTTTACTATCCCTTCCGACGTGTCGAGCAAAGTGCCGTCGACATCAAATAAAACCGCTTCATACTTTATGCTCATGTTATGTCATACCTTGTTGAAGTCAGGAATTTCACCTTGATATCGCCTCGGTGAGAACGAATGAACCCTGACATGTAGCTGTTCAGATAATCTGCTTTCTTCTTGGCGAAGTCGTACTCCTTACCCTCATCGAGGTAATTGGCATCCTGCCCCGAGTATCCGTCGAATCCCGCAAGATTCACTTCCTTGACACCGCTTCTGATCAGGACCTTAAGGAGCATCATCAGAGAATTGTCCGCGTACTCCGAGGACCTGTCGAGAAGTTCGCTTATGTTTACGACATACTCGAAAGGCTTATCGGTAGGCGTGAGGTTGGACGTCGCGATAACGGGTATCTTCTTCGTGGAAAGATAAGTCGCCACCTGGATGTAACGCTTGTTGTTAGTGAGGAAAATATAATCCGGATTGAACATATTCATGGCTCTGTTGATCGATATGATCACAGGTCTTCTCTCCATGACAAAATCGCTTATCCGGCTGCTCTCGGTCTCCATCGTCATCCCGGGGCCCGTAACAAGTATCGTTTTGCCCTTGAGCTTTTCCGATAATGCCCTGATCGAGGATTCGTCATTTATGTCCTTATCCTGATATTCAACATAGAGCTTCTCCATATATTCCTTATCGTAAAGAAGTTTCTTCTCGCCCTGAAGCTTTCCGAGAAGCTCGTTCATCTGCTTTATGGATAGCGTATGCTTATTCGTCAATTGCTTAACATAATCAGGGTGGCAATCGTTACTTGCCGCGATAAAGAAGAACAGACTGTATCCCCATGTTGCAGGCTGATAGAACTGCATTATATTGGCATCTATGGCTTCGAGGTACTGGCTCAACTGATAGTCCTTGCCGTACTCGTTATTCATATGCATCGCTATAAGCTCGATCGGCGCATTACCGGCACTCTTGCCCATACCGTAGAGCGTTCCGTCAACGAGAAGATCTCTTTGTGTCTCCTTTGAATAAGCGAGTACCGTCTGGCAGTTCGCATACCCCATCTGGAAATTGTTGTGACCGTGATAGCCGATCGCAATATCCTCGTTGAGGTTCTTATCGAGGATCTCCAAGATGTGCCTCAGATCGTTCTGATGCGTAAGACCGTAAGTATCGACCATCGATACCGCATCGGGCTTTCTTCTGTTCGCGATATTGCAAAGATCGATTAACTCTTCATCCGTGTAAGCCGTTACGCTTACAAGCTGTGCGAATACGATATACCCGAGTTTTTTGAGCTCTTCGCAGAATTGAAGAGCCTCTTCCCGTAAATGCTTCTTGAAGATGACCCTTATGCCGTCGAGGAAACTCTCGGAACAGGGCTTTATGTGATCCAAACCGCAGGTTCCGTAGTCTATCATTCCGAACACTTTGGTGTTCTTCCTGTCAAGATCTCCGTATATCTTACCCGCACTGTCCGTGTCGGGCATTATGCTCCTGTTAAAATCAAAAGGTCTACGCTCATCAAGAAAGCCGATCTCGATGATATCAGTCCCCGCATCGACCACACGCTCAAAGATCGAGACCATGTTGTCATGGTCGAACTTCCAGTCATTTACGTATCCGCCGTCCCTTAAGGTACAGTCAAGCAGGCTGATCTTCTGACTCATTTATACTTCCTTTCTTTTGTCCGTAAGCCCAGAACTTATTGAGAACGAAGTTTATCGGAACCGCGACAACGAGATTAATCAGAGGAGGGATGTATTTACTCATATGAAATACGTTTACTCCCAGATGAGATATGAGATTGGAAAGACCTAATCCCGTGAAGGCATAAGCAATATAAGTCTTGAGCAGAGTCTTCCACCATACGCGCTTCTCCTTGCTCTCGTCTTCCTTAAACACGAACTTATTGCTTATCATGAAGGCCCAGAGGACGCTCAGGATAAACGCGACCGTATTACCGATGTAGATATCGGTATTGGGAAATAAACCGTATTTTCCGAGGATGAACAATGTCGCAGCATTGATGAGATATGAGATAACGGTATTGGAGACACCTACAAGAGCAAACCTTACGAACTGTATAAATCCGTCGGCAGCACTCCCCTCAAGTTTCTTTCCGAACGGCTTGAGCAGAAGGTTCATGCACCAGAGCACGAACCGGTCAAACCAGTTTCTCGAGATCACCTGTTCAGTATTATCCATTATTGTTCGAGCGCTTCCTTTATAGTCTTGATCATGTAGTCGATCATCTCATCCGTCATGCCGGGATATACGCCGATCCAGAATGTATCTTTCATAATGCGGTCCGTATTGGTCAGTTCACCGACCACTCTGTAGCCCTCGCCGCTTTGTCTCATCTCATCAAAGCAGGGGTGCTTCGTAAGGTTCCCGGCAAACAGGTTTCTTGTCTGAACGCCGTGATCTTCGATGTATCTTACGACCTTGGTCCTGTCGATGCCTTCCTTGACCGTCATCATAAAACCGAACCACGAAGGCCTTGAATTCTCGGCGGGGACAGGAAGGATAAGTTTATCCTCACAGTCCTTAAGACCGTTATAGAGCCTGTCGAAGTTATGTCTTCTTCTCTCCACAAAGGAAGGGAATTTTACGATCTGTGCGCATCCTACGGCAGCCTGAAGATCCGTTGCCTTGAGGTTATATCCGAAGTGAGAATATACATACTTGTGATCGTAGCCGAACGGAAGTTCACCGTACTGACCGTCGAATCTGTGACCGCAGAAATTATCCATTCCGGAAGGGCATACGCAGTCCCTTCCCCAGTCTCTCATAGATCTTATGCACTTATTAAGAAGAGGGTTATTCGTATAGATCGCTCCGCCCTCTCCCATCGTCATATGGTGAGGCGGATAGAACGAGGATGTTCCGATGTCGCCGATCGTACCGGTGAACTTCTCCTGCCCGTCGATAGTGTACTTGGACCCCAGAGCATCACAGTTATCCTCGATAAGCCAGAGGTTATGCCTGTCGCAGAAGTCCTTTACAGCCTTAAGATCGAAGGGATTTCCGAGCGTGTGAGCGATCATGACCGCTTTCGTCTTAGGAGAGTAAGCGTCTTCGAGTTTACTTACGTCGATGTTGTACTGAGGAATCGTAACATCCACGAACACCGGAATCGCACCGTATTGGATAACAGGTGCCACCGTCGTGGGGAAGCCCGCCGCTACGGTTATGACCTCATCGCCTCTTCTGATCCTTCTGTCCTTAAGAAGAGGGCTCGTCAGAGCCATGAAGGCACCGAGGTTGGCAGACGACCCTGAATTTACGAGCGAACAGAACTTAACTCCTAAGTACTCTGCGAACTTCTTCTCGAATTCGTCGGTATATCTTCCGGACGTAAGCCAGAACTCCAACGATGCATCTACGAGATTGACCATCTCCTCGTTCCCGTAGACTCTCCTCGCATAGGGGATCCTGTCACCCTCCGCATAAGGCTTTACGGCATGAAACTTATCCGCATATTCCTTAACCTCATCGAGGATCTTCTGTCTTGCTTCCTTCTCATTCATGTTCTCAAACATTTATAATCATCCTTTCGCCAGGTAATCGTTTATCTGTTTATCCATAACAGCGGGAATATCTCCGCCTGCCTCATATACTCTTGTCCACTCAACGACTCTTCTTATCGCCTCATCTATATGCCACACCGGAGCCCAGCCGAACGTATTCTTCAGCTTGCTCGAATCGAGCTTAAGGAAGTTAGCCTCATGAGGAGCGTTCGGGTCGACTTTATCCACCCTCTTTACACCGTCCCAGCATGATATGAACATATCGACTATATCGCCCGTGCAGACGCAATCACAGTCGTCGGGACCGACATTATACCAACCGGCCTTCGTCTTATCCTCATACTGAGTCCTCGCGATCATCAAGTACGCGAACACCGGCTCGAATACATGCTGATAAGGTCTCGTGGAATAGGGATTTCTTACGACTATCTCTTTCGAACCCATCGCGGCCCTTACACAGTCCGGTATGATCCTGTCATTGGCAAAATCTCCGCCGCCGATTACGTTACCCGCTCTCGCGGTCGATATCGAAGGGGCGTCTTCACCCGTAAAGAACGAGTTCTTATAACTGTGTGTCACAAGCTCACTGCAGGACTTGGAATTCGAGTACGGATCGAATCCGTCCAGAGGTTCATTCTCCCTGTATCCCCATGCCCATTCGTTATTCTTATAGACTTTATCCGTCGTAACATTGAGGAACGACTTTACGCTTCCCGAGTTTCTTACGCACTCGAGGATGTTTACCGTTCCCATTACGTTGGTCTCGTATGTATATCTCGGATCCTTATAGGAATCTCTTACGATAGGCTGTGCCGCCATATGTATAACTATCTCGGGATCAGCCTCATCGAACGCTTTCTTAAGCGAATCGTAATCCCTGATATCCCCGATCACCGAAGTCATCTTATCCTCGAGTCCGGCGATCGAGAAAAGATTCGGCTCGGTCGGAGGATTAAGTGAATACCCGGTAAGTATCGCTCCGTGAGTCACGAGTATCCGGCTCATCCACGAGCCCTTGAAGCCCGTGTGACCGGTGAGGAAGACCCTCTTACCTTTCCAGAAATCAAGATCCATCAAAATATCAGTCCTCCCACTTTATCCAAGGGGCCTTGCCCTCATTTATCAGCTTCTCCAGCATTTCCTTATCGCGCTTCGTATCCATGCACTGCCAGAAGCCCTCGTGGATAAAGGCATTGAGCTGTCCTTCCGCTGCGATCCTCTCGAGAGGCGCCTTCTCGAAAGGCACATCATCTCCGTCGATATAATCGATAACCTTGGGCTCGAGGACCATGAATCCGGCATTTACGACCGTACCGTCCTGATCGGCCTTCTCTCTGAACTTTGTGACCGTTCCGTCATCGGCGATATCGATGATTCCGAATCTCTGACCGACCTTCGCTGCAGTAATGGTCGCAAGCTGACCCTTACTCTTATGGAATTCATAAAGAGCATGAAGGTCAACATCACTTACGCCGTCGCCGTATGTCAGCATAAACGGCTCATCTCCTATGAAGTCCTTAACTCTCTTGATCCTTCCTCCGGTCATCGTATTAAGACCTGTATCAACAAGAGTAACCTTCCAGGGCTCCGTATGAGTGTTATGGACGATCATCTTATTATTAGATGTGAAGTCGAATGTAACATCCGAAGTGTGCAGATAATAATCCGCGAACCACTCCTTGATGAAGTACTGCTTATAACCGCAGCAGATGATGAAATCATTGAATCCGTATGTCGAATAATACTTCATGATATGCCACAGTATCGGCATACCGCATATCTCGACCATAGGCTTGGGCCTATAGACGCTCTCTTCCGATATCCTGGTTCCGTAACCGCCTGCCAGTAAAACAACCTTCATGGCCTGTCCTCCGAACATAGTAAATCAGTCTAATTATACTATAAAGAGGACTATTAGGCTTCAGTTTTCTCCATAGACGGTTTTATATATTATCGCTAACAATTCTTCCGGGGTTATGCTCTTTAATCCGCCCGCGTAATCCTTAGTATTTCTTGTAACAACATAATCAGCATGTATTCTCTTGGCCGTAACATACTGAATGGCATCTTCATAATCATTCCACTTTAAGTTTGCTGCGTTCACCAGATCGGCTGACGTAATGTCTGCAAAATTAAAAATCAACATCAATTTAGTCAGAACATCCTTGATATCGTTTTCATTCAATTGACGTCTCAGGACGTAAACGATATTGGCAAAGGATAAAGAAGACACATATCCCTTTACTCTGCCGACCTCACAAAACTTCCAGATCTTAGAAGATGCGTCAACAAAGGGACTTCTATTTTGCAACACATCAATGAGAATATTAGTATCAATCAGTAATACCATATTTTCCCCTTAATTCTTCTTCCCGAATAACTGTGTCAGAAAGATTCTCGCCGATTATCCCCGTAAGAGAATCCGTAAGATACGTCACCACGGCATCCTTAGGTACAAACCTTCCGACTTCTTTACCGTTTCTTGTAACTATTATCTCTTTTCCTTCCATAACAAGAGATAAATACTTTCCGAAATTATTCTGCATCTCCGTTGCAGTAGCAGTTGTGCTGATCATAACCACCCCTCCTTTCGCTAATTTTATTATACAATTTATTAGCTAATTTTAACAAGCGCATGCAAAGCAAGAAGTTGCCTTTCTCATTTATCATTCATATTCAATTAACAATAAAAGAAGCTGTCATGATGGTCACCGCCGCAACAAAATTGTTGCATTAGGTATACCTTCAGAGAGCTTATACACATTATGGCAAACTTGAGGATCTGAACTATTGTTATCAATTTGTTATCTCTGATCTTATCAATGATAACAACTCGTACCATGATAATTATGAGCTCAATCCGAAATGTCAATTGTTTGCTCTTCGATAAGTGGTTTTTTCTTTGTCATCAATGCCCTTTACCGGATCAATCGAAAACAGGCCATCACGATTGCAGTAAAAGAAGATTCTTCTGACTCCCCTTATCTTAAATCTTGCTTCAGCATTCCATTCCGGATAGAGCGTGCGCATCTGCATATCATCGGATGAAACCGCCGCAACAAAAGAAATATAATGCTCCTTTGTCATGCTGTGGTCGATCCGCACATAATACTCATCCTCAACACGCTCGATGAATATCATATGATGCTCATCTGTCTGTTCCGCCTCTAAAGGCATAAGCCGGATGCCGTGACAATGAATCGCCGCTTCGCCCATACTGTGTATTACATTCCCACAGACCGGGCAGACATAAAACTTTGACCGCAGCATATTTGCCGATATGTTCGCATTATGAATGGTATTGCCTGATATCAGCTCCGTCACCGATATGCTGAATACCTCCGCAATAGGCTCCAGCAGGGCAATATCCGGAAGCCCTCTCGAAGTTTCCCATTTTGAGATACTTTTATCAGTCACTCCCAACTTTTCAGCCAGCTGAAGCTGTGTCATCCCGTTCTTTTCCCGCAGTTCCTTAATCACTGCACCTGTAACATATTGGTTCATATTCGTTTTCACCTCCATGCACAAATTGTAAATAAGTTTTTCTGATAACGGTACCTACGGAAAGTAGAGTCAAACGGAATGTCTTTCGGTTTTGCTTATTATCAGCCCGACATATTTGAAGTTGTCACTCGATCAGCCCGTCAGAAAGCAGCATTTCAAGTACCCGTGCCTCCCGTTCGATCATTACCGGATCCTTTGGCCCGTGGTCTTTGTTCCGGTTGCTGAGAATGGCGGATTCAGGCATTACATACTCCAGAGTAAAATGCTCGTCCGATTCGTAGTCATCCAGTTTCTGCGGCTTAACGCCTTCCTCCACGCTGCAAAGAAAATAATAGTTGTCCTGTATGAAATACTCGTCCTCTTTTACCATGCTCTTCTGGATACGGTGGACATACCCGTATTCCCGTATAGAATCCGGGATCACGGTCAGGCCTGCTTCTTCGGCTGTCTCTCTGATCAGTGCATCGACGTTGCTTTCTCCGGGTTCGATCCCCCCGCCCGGGAATTTATAGTAGTCATACTTCAGGCTGTGGATCATGGCGATCTTACCGTTTTTGATAATGATACTTCTGGCGGAATCCCGCGTAAAAGAACGGGTGCATTCACCATAATCCTTTTTGTCTATTTCAAATAGTAGTCTCATCTGCTTTTTAGCTCCACAAACTGGAAGTTTGCTTTATGTGATATTCTGAATGGTATTGGGTTCACTTTTTCTTTTTTGGTAAAAGACAAATCCATCCTCGATCTTTATAATACAGTATCCTAATCTTTGGTAAAAAGCATTTGTCCGTTCATTCCAACATGGGGTATCCAGATTAAACGCAACAGCCCATGGGAAATTCTTTTCTATGCATTCCATCAAACGAATTCCGTAACCCTTCCTATGATAGACACTGTCAATAAAAATCCTGCCAATATATACGCTTCTTTGTGTTTCATCCGGGAACACAATGGCAGCTCCTACCAAATCTTTTTCTATCATTGCCTGATACAAATGCCCCTCTCTGGCCATTTGTTCATGCCATTCTATCGAATCAAATCCGGGCGGACAATCACCTTTTGCTCCGCCAACATTTACATCTGTTTCAAAAGCTCTGATAGACATATCTACAATTTTTTCAACCTGACTTGCCTCCGCTTTGACAATATGCATCCCACTTCTCCTAACTGTCATTATCCTCATTATTTTGCTATTTTCAGTTGCGTTCGCCCCGGTTCAATCCCCATAACCCGTATGGATCACGCCTTTACAGGCGGATGCCCTGCTTCCATAAACCACTTATTCGGGAGTTTGCGGAATGTATCTGCAACAAGTCCCATTGCTGTTCTATCTGAGTCAGCGCATTTTTAAGCATTTCCTTTGTGACCATGATCAGCAAAGCTCCTCTCCGGTTTTCTCTACTACAGCTTTTTTTCATCATTGCAGAAAACTATCATTTCCTTCTCCAGCAGCCTGTACACATTTGCCACGAGAAATCCATCCGCTATCGCATGATTCAGGCGGACGCTCACCGGCATCATAAGTCTTCCGTTTTCCTCACGGTATTTTCCCCAGTTGATGATCGGAGCAAAATGCAAATAACCGTCCGGCAGTTCAACATTCAGTGAATCATATGACATCCATGGAATATAAGATGCGTCAAACCAGTTAGGGTGATTCAACATATCCAACCCGTATTCCCTTGTTTTCTTTGCGCGCTCCACATCATTCATAGAATTCCGGTAAAACACTTCATAGTCTTCATAATATGTCGTGTAGACCGGCGTACAGGTTTCCGTATCCTCATGAAAAACATACTGAATCGGATTTATGCTGTCATAGCAGATCAGCTCCTCCGACTGCCAGAGATAACCCATTTTGTAATCATCACGCGAGTTAAGCACCTTTGAGAGCAGATACAGAAAGTTGATGTAGAATTTAGTTCCTGTCTGCTCGGAATGCTCCACCAGATCAGTTACATCTATTCTCGCGGTCATAGAAGTTGAACACTTGCAATCTTCCGTAAAATGGCGGAATACTCCGCTCCGGTAATACACTGCTTTATCTACAATCTTATAATTCATATCCATACGTCCCTTTCTCACCTTTCATAATACATATTCCATCTGTACATCAAATGGCTCCTCATCTGCAATCCGGGGTATTATCTCCTCAGCATGCACACATCCCAATGCCTTATACGCAGCCTGAGATTCTTTTGATGAATGAGCGGAAATGTATAGCTTTTTTGCACCATGTCCCTTTGCCACCCCCGCTGCTGTCTCAAAAAGCTTTCTTCCAACTCCCATACCCCTGAATGGTTCTGATACTTGAAATGTAACAAGCTGGACATACTGTCCTTTTGTTCCTAATCTTTCCGTACCAATCGTGATATATCCTATCAAATCCGTCTCTTCAAATGCCCCATAATCTATCATGTCCCCATATAGATTATTTGCTATTGCCGACGCTTCTTCTCTGCACTTATCAAGACTCCATTCTTCCACAAATGAAACAGGCAGAAGAATCCAGTTTCCATCCACATTTCTTAGGCACTCCGTGACAACCTGATGCCTAACAAAGTTATCCAGTGAATGGGAATTAAAGTTATCTTCAGTTAGTCTCTCAACTCTTATTTCCATACCTCAATGTCCTTTATGTTTTTCTCTTTTCTTCATCTGTTTCAGTTCAAACAGCCGCTGGCTCTCAGCATCCCTTTGTTCACGGCTTCTGACTTTCCGTTCCAGCTTATTCTGTTCTTGTTGTAATTTGAGTGCCTGCTGCGATTTAGTGCCTACGCCCGTCTCCAATGTCTGTTTTTTCGCATCACGCTGTGCCCTTTTAGGATTCTTCTTCGTATCCTTTACAACCGTTTTAACGGCCGGACTAAACTGCAGATGATAATAGTTCCGATTGATAAACTCCAAAACCTCATAATCCTTCGGTTCCCCGCCAAATGTCACTTTAGCTACTGAAAGTTTTCTGTTTTCAATTCTCTCAAAAACACCCACCCAGAACGGATCTTCAAAATATATCGTCAGTTTTCCGCTTACTCTATCCATTGCTCTTCATCCCCCCAGATTCCGTAGGGACAAAGCAGGAGTGCCGCACTCACAAGGATTCTTATTCCTGTTATTACATTTGCCATCATACGCTTCCGGCATTTTCAAGCCTGCCACGTGCATCAGGATTGTTCCCTATAATTGCTCCTACCTTTTCGCACGACTTCATTTCCGGACAGCCACCACAGGTCTCCATCTGTTTTTCTCTCGCACACTGTCTGATCGGACATAAAGAATCGCAGTACACTGTCCAGCCCGCAATACGCAATATATTCATTCATGATCAAGTCCTCCCACGTCGCCTATGACTCCGTGTTTTTGTTCACTTTTTCATATATACCTTACAAAAATGCCGTAAATGCTTTTCGATGTGTTCCATGCATTCTTCCTCACATTGCGGCTGTCTGTCTGACTTTGCAATCTGCAGAACAGCCGGTGCTGTAAGTTCTACCGCAAGCAACTCCGGATCATCATTCTTAACGATACCTTCATCCATCATACCTTTGATGATCTTTGCAAACATCCTCTGTATCCCGTCCAGCTGATGCCTGGTAGTAACCTCGGAAATCCTTTCATTCCTGAACTGTTCCTGGACAAGAAGCATCCTTATCTTGCGAATCATGGGATCCCGCATTGTGAACGAGATTCTTTCCATCGTCACCTTAATAAACTCTTCCCGGTCCTTTGGTATCTTTCCGATATTATTTTCAGACCCAAACATTTCCTCATACCGTTCCTCCGCCACATCTATCAGGGCATTTAAAATCTCTTCCTTCCCCTTATAGTGCTTATAGAGGGAAGGTCCCTTGATGCCGACACGTTCAGCAATCAGATCTACGCCGGTTCCGTTATATCCGTACTCAGCAAACAGCGTTAATGCTTCATCCAGTATTCTTTGCTTTGTTGACATGATATCCTCTCAATCTCCGCTAACGAAAGTTAGCCTTACTGTAGCTATAAATCGTTAGCTTGTCAAGTTTTTCTCCGGAAACGTAAAAAGCCTGCAAGCATAAGGATTTCTCCCAACACCTGCAGGCTCAATAACGATTCGTTATTCAGTTAAACTCTCTTCACAAAATCAAGGCTCAGCCAGCCTATTCCAGATTTCAGTCTTCCCCATCCGGCTGAAGATCCATTCCCGGACTTTACTTCCACAATGGTATAAACACCGAGCGGACAGACAAAGTAATCGATCTTCTTCAGCCTGACGAGTAGTGACTGAAATGTTGACAGACTCGTTCAACCAGTCACACTTTTGGTCACTGAGAGGGTATTGTAGTGCTTTGTAGCTGTTTTGAGCAGGAAACAATTTATTTTTGAACAATTAGAGGTTGCCTCTCAGTGAACTTACATCACTTTTGAGACAACCTCTGTGTATTAATTCTTGTAGGCTTTATATTGATCAGACCATGATCGCGAACTTCAAAGTGCACTGAACGGCAACCTTGCCGTCAACAGTTGCGGTAGCTTCGCCGACGCCCATAGGACCTCTTACCTGAGTGATCTTTGTCTCAAGTCTTAATGTATCACCGGGTGTGACCTGCTTTCTGAACTTGCACTTGTCGATACCTGCAAAGACTGCGATCTTGCCCTTGAACTCCTCCTGTGAAAGGATTGCAACAGCACCTGTCTGAGCAAGAGCCTCTACGATCAGAACGCCCGGCATGATGGGATACTCGGGGAAGTGTCCTCTGAAGAATGACTCATCGTAAGTTACGTTCTTGATAGCAACGCAGTACTCGCCCGGAACATAATCCTCTACCTTGTCGATGAGAAGGAAGGGGTGTCTGTGGGGGATGATCTCCATAATGCCCTTTGTATCAAGTGAGTTAGCCATAGTAGTAAGTCTCCTTTTCGATATGGTGCTTATGCTTCGTACTTCTTAAGAAGAAGTGTAGCATTATGTCCGCCGAAGCCCAAAGAGTTGCTCATGGCGTAGTTGATGTCAAGCGAGCGGCCCTCGCCCATTGTGTAGTCGAGGTCGCACTCGTCGTCAGGCTCTGTAAGACCTGATGTGACGTGGATATAGGAATCAAGTATAGACTTAACACATACGATGAACTCGACTCCGCCCGCGCCTCCGAGGAGGTGTCCGATCATGGACTTGGTGGAGTTGATGGCAACCTTCTTGGCAGCATCGCCGAATGCATACTTGATGCCTCTTGTCTCGAAAAGGTCATTGTGGTGCGTGGAAGTTCCGTGAGCGTTGATGTACTCGACCTGATCGGGTGTGATGCCGGCTTCCCTCATTGCAGCCTTCATGGCCTCGCCTGCACCGGAACCGTCCTCGGCAGGTGATGTGATGTGGAAAGCATCGTTTGTAGCACCGTAACCTACGACCTCAGCGTAGATGTGAGCGCCTCTTGCCTTTGCATGCTCGAGCTCCTCGAGAACTACGACACCGGCACCCTCGCCGATTACAAAACCGTCTCTGTTCTTGTCGAACGGTCTTGAGCAGGTGTCAGGATCCATGTTAGTGGAAAGTGCTGTCATGTTGGTAAAGCCCTGAACGCCCAGAGGGCAGATGGCTGCTTCAGAACCGCCTGCTACCATTACGTCAGCATCGTCGAACTTTATTGCCCTGAATGCATCTCCTATTGAGTGTGAACCTGAAGCGCAGGCCGTAACGATAGCCACGTTCTTGCCCTTCATGCCGTACATGATCGAGATATTAGCGGAAGCCATGTTGGCGATCATCACAGGGATATAAAGAGGGCTCACCTTCTTGCCTTCCATAAGCTTAGTGTGTTCCCTCTCATTAGCCTGCATGGATCCGATTCCCGAGCTTACGATAACGCCTACTCTGTAAGGGTTCTCGTTCTCCATATTAAGACCTGCATCCTCAACGGCTTCCTTGGCAGCTGCGCAGGCGAACTGTGAGAATCTCTCCATTCTCTTTGCTGTCTTGAAGTCCATGTACTTTGTAGGGTCGAAGTCCTTGACCTCGGCACACATCTTAGCCTTGTAACCCGTGCAGTCGAAGGCAGTGATCTCACCGAAGGCACGCTTGCCTTCCTTAAGGCCGTTCCAGAAGCACTCTACTCCCTCACCTAAGGGGGTGATGGCGCCCATTCCTGTTACTACAACTCTTCTTCCGTCCATTCTCTTATTCTCCGATTTCTATAATTACATGTGCATTCCGCCGTCTACGGAAAGAACCTGACCTGTGATGTAGGAAGCATCATCAGATACGAGGAATCCTACGGCATTCGCGATATCCTCAACCTGGCCGTAACGCTTCAGAGGGATACCTGCGAGCATCTGCTCCTTAACCTTCTCAGGGAGCACGTCTGTCATGGGTGTCTGAACGAATCCGGGAGCGATGGCATTACATGTGATGTTCTTGCCTGCATACTCTCTTGCGGCACTCTTTGTGATACCGATGACGCCTGCCTTAGATGCAGAGTAGTTGACCTGGCATGCATTTCCCTCGAGTCCTACGATGGAGGAGATCGATACGATGCGGCCGTACTTCTGCTTGCTCATTACGGGAACAACCTCACGGAAGAAGTTGTATGTACCCTTGAGGTTAACTGCGATAACAGCGTCAAAATCCTCTTCCTTCATTCTTACGAGGAAGCCGTCTCTTGTGATGCCTGCGTTGTTTACGAGAGCATCGATGGAGCCGAATGTTGCTGCTACATCTGCAACTGTCTCCTTAACGGACTCGGAGCTTGAGACGTCGCATCTGTAAGCCTTTGTCTCAACGCCGTATTCCTTCTTGATCTCGTCAGCTGTCTCCTGTGAGCCCTCGATGGGACATGCATCTACAACTGCGATGTTGTAGCCCATCTTAGCAAGCTTTGTTGCGATAGCCTTGCCGATTCCTCTTGCGCTTCCTGTTACGATTGCTGTCTTTGCCATTTTGGTAAGTCTCCTTATTATGCTTCGAGTGCCTTGAGGTTCTCTTTGAGAGCCTCGGCGTCTTCTACTGTTGATACGTTGATAACGGGAATCTCCGGGATAGTCTTCTTGACGAATCCCGCGATAGTCTTTCCGGGACCTATCTCGATAAGAACATCCACACCTAACTGCTTGAACTTAAGAAGTGTCTGCTCCCACATAACGGATGAGTAGACCTGCTTCTCAAGAAGCTCTCTCGTGTTTGATGTATCTTCGATAACTTCCGCATTGAAGTTCGCAATATACGGGATCTTAAGATCAGAGATCTTCGCTTTATCGAGCTCTACGCGAAGCTTCTCACCCGCGCCCTTCAGCATAGGTGAGTGGAAAGGACCCGAGACCTTAAGTTCAACAGCCTTCTTCGCGCCCTGCTCGGTGAGCTTCTCCATACCCTCGTGAACTGCATCCTTCTCGCCCGTTATTACGATCTGTCCGGGGCAGTTGTAGTTGGCAACTTCCGCTCCGTCGATCTTCTCGATAGTCTCCTCGACAGTCTCCTTCGGAAGAGCGATAATGGCTGCCATCGTGCCCTGACCTGCGGGAACGAATGAACTCATGAGGTTACCTCTGATCCTCGTAAGCCTTACCGCATCGGAGAAGGTCATAGCGCCCGCCGTTACGAGTGCGCAGTACTCACCGAGCGAGAGACCGGCAGTGATATCAGGCTTAACGCCCAAGTCCTCGATAGCTTTTGTCATGATGGAACAAGCCGTTACGAGACAGGGCTGTGTGTACTCCGTTACATGGATATCCTCATTCTCTTCAAAGAGGATCTTCTCCATATCAAAACCCGAAGCTGCGGTCGCCTCTTTGATCATGTCCTTTGCCCAGTCGTACTTCTCCACGAAGTCCTGAGCCATTCCGACCTTCTGAACGCCCTGTCCGGGATAAACAAATGCGATCTTCATCAGCAGATCTCCTTTGCATTCTTAAGAAGTTTGTTGGCGTCATTCATCATGGTCTCGATGATGTCCTTAACGGGTCTGATCTCATTGACCATACCTGCGATCTGACCTGCCATGAATGTACCGCCCTTTGTATCGCCGTCGATAACGGCCTTGCGAAGTGCTCCTACGCCCAGAGCCTCGATCTCCTCAAAGCTTGCGTGTGCCTCCTCTAACTTGATGAACTCATTTGTGAGCTGGTTTCTGATCTGTCTTACGGGAGCGCCTGCGGATCTTCCGGTTACTCTCGTGGAGCTGTCCTTTGCCTTGATGATCATGTCCTTGTAGTTCTGGTGGATGTTGACTTCCTCGGAAGCACAGAAGACCGTTCCGCACTGAACAGCCTCGGCACCGAGCATGAATGCTGCGGCGACTCCTCTGCCGTCTGCGATACCGCCTGCAGCGATAACGGGGATGCTTACCGCATCTACCACCTGGGGGACCAAAGCCATAGTCGTGATCTCGCCTACGTGTCCGCCTGACTCCGTACCTTCTGCGATGACCGCATCGGCTCCGTCCTTCTCCATCTTCTTTGCAAGTGCAACACCTGCTACAACGGGGATGACGATGATGCCTGCTTCCTTCCACATGGGAATGAACTTTCCTGCGGAGCCCGCACCTGTCGTTACGACCTTGACCTTCTCCTCGGCAAGGACTTCTGCGATCTGGGGTGCTCTCGGATTCATGAGCATTACATTCACGCCGAAAGGCTTATCCGTTAACTCTCTGCACTTATGGATCTGATCTCTGATCCAGTTCTCATCTGCACCGCCGCATCCGATGATGCCGAGACCGCCTGCGTTAGAGACAGCGGCAGCGATGTGATAGTCAGCTACCCATGCCATACCGCCCTGGAAGATAGGGTACTTGATGCCAATCATTTCTGTGATCTTTGTCATGAACGTTACTCCTTTATGATCTGCTGATTAATATTCTATGTAGTTGGCGTCCCATGTTAGTCCGCCTCCGAAGCTCGCGAGAACGAGCTTCATGCCCTTCTTCAATCTGCCGTCCTTCTTCATGGCCGACATTAATGACGGGATCGAAGCACTCGAGGTATTACCCGTCTCCTGTAAAGTCATCGGGAACTTCTCTATATCTATATTCAGTTTCTTTGCCGTAGCTTCGATGATACGCGCGTTAGCCTGATGGAGGATGAAGTAATCCACCTCGTCGAGACTGAAGCCGTACTTTGCCGACAGATCCCTGATGATCTTCGGAACCTCGGTGATCGCGAATCTGAATACATCTCTTCCCGCCATATAGAAATATGTCGACTGCTCGAAGCCCTCTTCATCATATCTATTGGGTTGCTTTCTGTTCTCACATCTTAAGCAGTCTCCTCTGTCGCCTGAAGATCTCATTATAAACTCGTTCTTCTTGCCTTCTTCAGCTCTTAAGACTGCGGCACCGGCGCCGTCACCGAAGAGTATGCAGGTTCCCCTGTCGTTCCAGTCAACGAAGTTCGAGAGTGTCTCCGTTCCTACGACAAGAGCGAGCTTAACATTGCCTGATTCGATAAAGCCCTGAACGGTATTGAATGCGGCGATCCATCCGGGACACGCTGAATTGACATCAAAGCATCCGACATTCTCGGAACACCCGAGCGCTTTCTGAACGCAGACAGCCATAGACGGGAACAGAAGATCCGGTGTGGTCGATGCCGCTACGATAAGTTCGATATCCTTAGGATCGATACCGGCATCTTCGACAGCCGCTTTGGCCGCCTTGATCGCCATCGTGGATGACTTATCCTCGATTCCGTCAGCTATATGTCTTCTCTTAATTCCGGTCCTCTCAGTGATCCATTCGTCATTGGTCTCGACCATCTTCGACAGATCATCATTGGAGAGGATCTTCGGGGGCAGATACGAACCCAAACCTATAATCTTACCGGTAACTGAAGTCATTATTATTAGCCTCTTTTTATTTCCTTTGATTATCAAAGTATTACACAACAAAAAGTGATAGTCAATATGCGAAGTAAGGCTTAAATGAAGGAAGAAACTATCTTACAAGGACTTCAGCCCAGCATCCTTCTATCGGTATATCGTAAAGAGGTATGACTCCCGCTTTGATAAGCTCTCTCGTGCTGTCGTACATAACTTTCTTCTGATGCACGGGGCCCATATAGCAAGGTATGTTCTTCTCACGTGCTTTCTTTATCATATCGGGAAGTCCTCTTACGGACTGGGTCCCGCTGTGATAGGTCTCGATAAGAACGGCATCAAATGCCTCTATGTTAACCGCATCATAAGGGTATCCCGGAACATCGGGGATCGTAAGGATCTTCTTTACGGGCGATTCGAGATATGCCAATGCATCCTTCTCTTTTAACGTGCGTATCGAAGGCTTGCCCTGGAATTTCCCGTAATCTCCGTCGTAATTGGCATCGGTAACTCGTGCGGCGGGAATAAAGACCGTATCCTCCATCATCTCGTCCGAATAAACGACTCCGAATGTAACCGAACCGAGTTTACCTTCACACGCTGCTCCGAGAAGTCCGAGAGAATACTTCACGTTTCTCACCGCATCGGAATGAGGATCATCGGGCGGAAGTTTTGCCCCGGTGACCACTACGGGAAGATTCAGGAAAGACAGAACTCTTACGGCGAGCTGAATAAAGTACGCAGTAGAATCCGTACCGTGCAGGATAAGGATCGCATCAGGCTTATTCTCCCTGCACTCCTTTATTATCGCCGTAAAGGCGGAGCGGAAATACTCCTCATCGGCATTCTCCGACGAATACAGGATCGGTGTCAGATATGAAATCTCGCTCTTAACATTAAACTTATCGAAGAAGCTCTTATCGGGGGCTGCACGAAGTTTTACGGTATCGCCTTTATCTACTGCGGAACAGATTGTTCCTCCGAGTGTAACTACAAGAATCCTGCTCATTGTCTTTCTCCGTGTAACAAGTAAAATATAGAAAGATTATACCAAACGAGGTGTCTGTATGAGACTTGTAAGCTGGAATGTTAACGGAATACGCGCTGTCGCGGGCAAGGGGTTTACTGATTCATTTAATGAGATGAATGCCGATATCCTCGGGATCCAGGAGATCAAAGCCCTGCCGGAGCAGGTTCCCGATGAGATCAGGAACATCCCGGGATACAAGAGCGTATTCTACCCCGCCGAACGCAAGGGTTATTCCGGAACAGGATTATTCTATAAAGAAGAACTCGATCCGAAGATCGAACTCGGATTCGGCGTTGAGGAATTCGATCACGAAGGAAGAGTCATCAAAGCGGACTTCGGCGATTTTGTCCTTTTCAACATCTACTTCCCGAACGGAGGCAGAGGAGACGATTACGTTAAGTTCAAACTCCGTTTCTACGACTGCTTCCTCGATCAGGTCAAAGACCTTAGATCAAAGGGTCGAGAAGTCATCTGCTGCGGCGACGTCAACACCGCACATAAGGAGATCGACCTTAGTAACCCCAAGGCCAACTCCAAGATATCAGGATTCCTTCCCGAAGAGAGAGTATATATGGATCATTTCGCCGAGGCAGGTCTTACCGACACATTCAGGATGCTCTACCCCGACAAAGAGAACGCCTTCTCATGGTGGTCTTATAAGACATTCGCGAGAGAAAGGAATGTCGGCTGGCGCATCGACTACTTCTTCGTAACCGACGGCTTAACAAAAAAAGTGGTCGAATCCGACATGATGAGTGACATCATGGGATCCGACCACTGCCCTATTTATATCGATCTTAAGTAAGGCTTAATCGACATATGCGCTGCAAGTTGCGGAGCGCAGCGAGCGCACTGTTCGCGGCCAAGCGCATATTCGATTAAGACATATTCTCCTGTTCAACGAGACGCTCGGCACCGTAGCGCTTTCTTAATAGCGGCTTCTCGATCTTGCCCGTCGCATTACGCGGTACATCGGCGAGAATGATCTTCTTAGGTCTCTTATATCTCGGAAGCTGAAGACAGAACTGCTCTATCTCTTCGACCGTACATCCTGAGCCGGGTTCAATCTGAACAATCGCACCCGTGATCTCTCCGAGTCTCTTGTCCGGAAGACCGATTACGGCAACATCCTTGATCTTCGGATACTCCTGAAGGAAGTTCTCGATCTCGACAGGATAGATATTCTCACCGCCCGATACGATAAGATCCTTTTTACGATCAACGAGGAAGTAGAAGCCGTCTTCATCCTGCCTTGCCATATCGCCGGTATAGAGCCAGCCGTCGTGAAGCGCCTGAGCGGTCGCTTCGGGATTACGGTAGTATTCGAGCATTACGCCGGGACCCTTAACGCAGAGTTCTCCGACCTCTCCCTGCTTGACCTCATTACCGTCCTCGTCGATGATCTTACATTCCCATCTGTAGCCAGGAACTCCGATCGCTCCTACCTTGTGTGTATTCTCAAGACCTAAGTGAACACAACCGGGACCGGTCGACTCGGACAGGCCGTAGTTCGTATCATACTGATGATTCGGGAAGTAATCTTTCCAGTGGCGGATAAGAGAGGGCGGAACGGGCTGTGCACCGATATGCATGAGCCTCCACTGATCGAGCTTATAGTCCTCAAGCTTAAGTTCACCGGAATCAAGTGCATCAAGGATATCCTGTGCCCACGGTACGAGCAGCCATACGTTCGTACAGTGCTCATCGGATACGGCACGTAAGATAGTCTCAGGCTTTGTACCCTTAAGGAGAACTGCCTTACTGCATGTCCAGAGCGAACCCATCCAATGGAACTTCGCACCGGTGTGATACAAAGGCGGAATACAAAGGAAGCAGTCTTCTCTCGTGGTCTTATGGTGAACGGCCTCCATCTCAGCAGCCTGCGTGAGGCTTCTGTGAGGATGAAGGATCGCCTTGGGGAAACCTGTGGTTCCGGACGAGAAGTAGATCGCAGCGAGATCATCTTCCGTAAGTTCGATCCCGGGATCCGTACTCGGATAGTCTGCAACAAGACTCCAGTAATTCTCAGCGAAATCAGGTTTTCCGTCTCCGCCGACGAAGATCAATATCCTGTTTCTGGTAATCTCATCGGCATTGATATTGATACGATCGACAAACTCAGGACCGAACAGGAGCACAGACACCTCGGCGAGATTGGCACAATAAGATATCTCATTTGCCGTATATCTGAAATTGAAAGGAACCGCTATTGCTCCGGCTTTCAAAATACCGAAGTATATCGGAAGCCACTCGAGACAGTTGAACATGAGAATGGCGACCTTATCGCCTTTCTGAACGCCTCTGTCGAGCAGCATATTCGCCACTCGGTTAGCCTTCTCTTCGAATACCTGCCATGTCAATTGTCTTCTGTAATACTTTGTAGGTTTGGTCTGCTGGACGAGATCATACTCTTTAAATGACTGCTTTCTCGTCTCTTCCATCGCAGGATTGATCTCAACAAGAGCAACTTCACTGCCGTGCTCACGGGCATTTCTTTTAAGTAATTCGGTAACAGGCATTGTATCCCGGTCCCCCCCTTAATTTCGTACCCGTCTATATTAGCACCCCGCCCCCGAAGCGTCAAAAAGAACTGATTATCAGAATGAACTGCTGCCACTTCGTAACGAAATTTCTTATTCTGAAATTACGTTACGAAAAACACACCATATTCGTTACGTTATTCTCTCATACGAAATTACGTTACGAAAAACAGCTAATTCTCGTAACGGAATTCCTTATTCTGAGTTTACGTTACGAAGACTCGCCAATTCTCGTAACGGAATTTCTTATTCTGAGATTACGTTACGAGAAACAAAAAGAGATGGTCTCTTATCAGATAAAGAACCGAACGATATACTTCAGTTCATGAATATAATCAAACGGTACCATCGCGAGGATAAAGGATAATCCGATCACGATCATATCCGGTATCTTAAGCCTTACGCCGCGCCTGAATATTACATAAGCGATAAAGACTATCAATCCGGTAATGATCCCCCTCCAGAAGGAAAACGTAACAGAAGAGGCGAACAACAGGTACAACGCCGACAGAAGCGGAATAAGTGTGCGATAGCCGAACAGACTGTCCGAGATCCCTCCCGTCTTCTCCGCCTTTTTCCTCATGAATATAAAGACAACACCGGCCAGGGCCGACACACCCAATACGATCCAAAACCATTCTCCTATCACCGAATAAGAATTCTCAAATGTAAATCGTTCTATTTCACCATACAGCTCTCTTCTGTACTCCCTCGTCATATCGGATTGCGGTTTACTGACACAATCAAAAAGCATTTCTAACAAACCTGAAGAAAAAGTCTTCTCGTGTCTGAGACAATAAGTAAAAACCTGTGATATAAAGGTGGGAATAAACGTATAAATCCCCATAAACACCAGCCCGTCAAAGATGTTATTCGCGACAACAAAAGCGAACAGACAAACTCCATAGAAACAGATACCGATAAGAAATACGGGCACTACGGCTTTCCAATAGTCACTCATATCAAGATGGCACTCGATTCGGTATTTATTCAGGACTATAAATCCGCATACAGCCGAAGCAGAATACACTATCAACATATAAACAAGACCGTTAGTCATATGTATAAGCGCCAGTTTCCACCTTTCGAGCGGAAACGCGAACCATGTATCGATATTACGTTTGTTGGTAAAACCTGCAAACTCCAACGGCGCCAGAACAGCACACATCCAGGCCATGCAACTAGGCAATACACTCAAGTGGAAAGAATGCCTTATCACATCTTCATCGGATATATGATCCCAAATGTTAAACTGACGGTGTATACCAAGTCCTGTTATAAGCAGACCGAAGATAAGCATCACGACAAGAACGATAATGTTCTTTTTGAAGTGATAACAGAAATATCTCATTGAATTATTCATTTTGTATCACCTCCTCTGAGCCTGTTATCGATATCACCGATGATCGCTTCTTCAAAGTTAACATCTAATTTATCGACTATAAGCGGATCTAATGCCTGCAATCCGGTCTCGACTTCTTCCTTATCGCCCTCAACGACAAGTGTCACGACTCTTCCCGTTATTTTTAAAGATCTAACCTTAAACTCCTTAAACATACTCTCCGACGGGATCTCATTAAAAGCGAGCTGATATTTAAGATAATCCATCGTCTTCTCGAGCATCTTGCCGGAACTTACGACCTTGTGCTCATCGATCATTGCATATTCATCGCAAAAATCCTCGAGCTCTTTCAAGGAGTGACTTGATATAATGACGGTGCTGCCCTTCTCCCTGACAAGTTGCAGAAGACGCTCTTTGAACTTTATACGTGCATAAGGATCAAGCCCGTCAAAGGCCTCATCCAGAAGCAGGTATTTGGGAGCCACGGCAAAAGCCAGCGCCACAAAAGCCTGCCGGCGCATTCCTTTTGAGAAAGATCTCAGGGGCTTGCGCGGATTAAGTTTAAATCCTCCGATCATTTCCTTATATGCTTTCACATCAAGGGATGGATAAAAAACCTTATACAACTTCATAAGGCTCATGCAGCTTGTCTGCATACCAAAGTAAGGATCATCCGGCAGAAGGAATATATCCTGGCGTGTCTTCTCCGACAAAGGGCTCTTACCGTCATATTTCACGCTTCCTTTATAAGGTTTGTAAACGCCGGATATAGCCCTCAAAAGAGTCGACTTGCCGGCACCGTTAATACCGATAAGCCCCAGCACACACGAATCCTTAACAGTGAGATTTACATCTTCAAGTACTTTGTTTTTGCCAAAGGAATGGCATAATCCCTCGATCTCGATCATCCTTTTTCTCCCCTGATCAAATCATTAAGCTGATCCCTCTTTGTAATAAGCTAACCCACTGATTCTCTATTATAACCAATAAAAGTTATATTCGGATATATCGGCTGCAATTCCGTTGCTTGTTCAGTCGTGCTTACATAGACTGTATCGATTGATTCCCATGATGAAATATACTCTTCTACTTCTTCATTTGAACAGTAATATGCACTCATTATATATATGCCTGTAAATTCATTGTCAGGTATTTCATAGGCTCCAATCTGATTCTCATAATCATATGAACGACCATACGAGAATGGCCGAATTCTTACTAGTTCATCTTCATAGCAATCGTCTTCGGAAAGATTATTAATTTCACAAAGATAGTCACCTGGCTCGCCGCTGTAGCGGTCAATCGGCAATTGGAAACTCAATGTAATCAACTGCGTATTTCCATCAATGTCTGTATCGCTTAATAAGTATTCGTCAACTGATTCTATTACGGAGTTGATAATTTCATATTGTTCATCAGTATTAGCAGTTTTTACAATGATCTTTAGACAAATATCATTTCTCTCACCATTCCGCTCATCATATGCAGAGAGAATAATGTCATAATCGGTATTCTTTACAATATAATCAGCTATCCCCGATAAAGAATCATCGATGTGACTTGAATTACGATGAATGGGAAAGCACCCTGTCAATAACATAATAACAGCCAAGCAACTCAATATTATTCTTTTCATATTACCTCATTGATCCCCATTGATCAGAATAATGGCCGTATTGGATAGAATACATAATCTATCCAGTAATAATCCTTAAGAAGCTCATTATACAAATTGTTACCAAAAGGTGCCCCCGATCTACAACCACACTCAACAAAAACAAGTTCATCATCCAAGAAAAAGAAGGTGAATGTAAGTGTATATCTAAATGGACCATCACTTCTTACTCCATGTCCGCCCCATATTCTAGCCTGTATAGACACTCCATCGTATTCTTGGGTTCCTTCATAATTAGTAACTCTACTATTGGAAACTATAGGATTACCATTTATGAATACAGTTCCATTATCAATACTAATCTCACCATCTAAAGACACATTCGAAGACATAAATGAATAAATGTCATCTACTCCGGTTATCCTTATGGCATATCTATCATCTTGGTTAGGATGCATATAACTGATATGTAATGACCTATGTC
>DJYK01000023.1 GCA_002450095.1 Mageeibacillus sp. UBA6980
CTTCAGAGGCTGTGAATAGTAACCATACCTTTTCTGCGAATTGTCAGTATTTTACGGAAACGAACGCAGATCAGAAACGATCCGCGTCCAAGGTCTTGATCAATCTGGCGGGATTTCCGACAACAACACCGTAATCGGGAACATCTTTTGTAACTACCGAGGCCGCTCC
Organism: Mageeibacillus sp. UBA6980; assembly: GCA_002450095.1. GTDB lineage: Bacteria > Bacillota > Clostridia > Saccharofermentanales > Saccharofermentanaceae > Saccharofermentans. The sequence continues at coordinate 170 of DJYK01000023.1, forward strand.
GACTATCGCATGCTTACCTATGCAAATGCCGGGCAAGATCGTTGCCCCGGCTCCGATCCAGGCACCTTCCCTGATCAGAACCGGCTTAACGGTCAGAAGCTGTCTGTCATACGGATCGTGATTATTTGTAAGTATCTGGACATTAGCGGCCATCTGCACGTCATCTTCTATCGTTACGCCTCCCCTTGCCATAGCAAGAAGATTGGAATTGATGAACACTCCTTTACCTATCTTGATCCGGTCGAAGCACACTCCGGTAACCGGAGCGGCAACATAAGAACCTTCGCCGATATTCCCTGCAAAGAGCTCATTCATAAGCGCCGCATATTCCGGTGTACCCGGCATCGTATGGTTGAACCTGAAAAGAAGTTCGGTCATCTTACGGCCCGCCTCAATCTCATCAGCCGTATGCATTCTCATATCAACTGTTGTTTCTTCGCATTCCATATAATTAACCTCCCGTAAGCTCCAGGACTTCATAGTAGTTGTCATCGTGCAGAACATCGATATGAGTCTCAGGGCCAAACAGATAATTTGAAGGGGCGTTCTCGGCAAGAATCAGAAAATTGTCCCGGTCAAATCCGTTCTCTACGAGTATCTCGACAAATCTTACCTCATTGTCAGTTACCGTATCATCATTATACAACACCGCCCAGACAGCAAGACCGAACGCATTCGAGTACAGAGCACTATTTCTGTTTCCGAATTCGGTTTCGCAGTCCTCTTCCAAAAGCAGTTCAAGGATCGTAAGATCGTCATCGGTCAGCGGACGGGTACAAAGACCGGAAAGATACTCTTCCATGGTCGAATGGACATAAGCCATGTGATCGTATCTTACGGGATCATCGATCACGGCACCGTGGTCTATGGCAAGTTTTACAAGATCATAACTTCCCGACTCGAGTCCCCATTCAAGCAGACTCTCATAATTATTATCACGCCAATAGACTATGTTCTCATTTGTATCGAGATAGTGTTCGACAGTCTCCAACGCCTCACCATCTTCCGTGTCGATATACTCATCTATCGCATCCTTATATCTATGCGCGGTACTCGTCAGTATGCGTGCTGTCCTGCCGTCCGGAAGCTCGACTTTCCAGAAGGCCGCATTGAACCATACATAGGCAATAAGGGCGATCACGGGGAGAATGAAAACGATGCCGATAACAATAAAAACAGTGCCCGCTATACGGGCACCTTTAATGTTCTTTACCCTGCCTATGATCTTGCATATTATCGCAATGACAAAGGAAGTAAAACTGATTCCGACAAGTATCAGAAAGATAACAACGAATATCGTTCCCAATACCATTCCCATAAATGCCATAGATCACATCTCCGCTTTCTCTACTACTACAGATGCTATCGGAAGCATTATCAGGAACAGAATCGCTCCCGCACCGGCTCCGGTAAGGATGCCGGCCGTCATACTGTCTGTTATAAAGTAAACAATGACGATGGGGATACAGGCGATACCCGCTACTACAAAGGTTCCGAGATTTCTTATCATCAACAGAAGAGTCTTACCGAGTGCGGGCATGCTCCTCATAATAAGGAGCGCCGTTGTCTCGGACAGAAGGTCGAAAGCGACCATCATCAATGCAAATGCTAACGATTCGATCAATGTGAACTTAACCAGGAAATACATGAGGGCTCCGCACAACACCGCATCGAAGCACATCTCGGGAAGATCCGCTCTGATACAGGCGAGAAGCTTACGACTCGCCTTCTCCGGGATAAGATAGACAAAAGGCTTTGTAAACTCCATTACCGTCTTACCGCCCGCGTAAAGGACCGCATTCAGAAGGATCATCATCATAAATGCAGACATAAGAAGTGCACTGGATTCAGAGCCGAGGTTGCCTCTTCCCATAAAGACGAGATAGCAGGCGGTTATTACTCTGTACATCATCGCCACGGGATTAACAAAGAAGAATTTGGAGCCTCTCTTATTCATCAGGAAATGAATGGCAGTAAGAGCGGATGCGCCTTCACCGCCCCCCATCTTCTCTTTGCCGACCTTGGCTCTCTTGGTCATTGCTGCCGTATCCGAATCGACACCCGCGCGCTTCTGCTCGGCAAGATCCTGAGCCTTCTGGGCATATTCGATCGCCTCTTCATAGTAATCGATCTCGAAGTGACCGTAAAAGACAACTAAAAAAGCGACAAATCCGACGGTCAGTATTCCTCCTGCCACAGACGTAACAACGGATCCGTTGATTATTCCGTCATAGATCATGGCAAGCCACCCTGCGCCAGGGAAGATCTTTATGATCTTCGACGAACCGAATTCCGATATGATCCCCTTCAATCCGAGCGAACGGACATCGGGATTCTCAATAAGAAGATTGACGGCAAATACAGCGAGAAATGCGAGTATGACTGCGGCTGCAACTATGATCACTATCCTCTTCTTACCGTCGTTATCAGAGAATCTCGCCCCGAAGAACGAACCGGTAAAGTACCCGAACACCGCGGATACGAACGAACCTAATACAAGGAAAAGCAGATCTGCCGTCGATACACCTATCGCCTGATAGATGATCGCCGTCTGCGTGCACAGAAGGAATGTGAAGATAAGACAGACCTGTAACGTTCCGGAAGCCGCCAGAAGAAGATTAAACCTCGGTGTAAACGGACCGGACATATGAAAGACGACGTCAGCGGTAGAAAAACCTATTACCCCGTTCTTGACACCGGTAAAGAACATGAACCCGAACATTAAGATCAGGATAAAATAGACTCCTCCCGTGACTACTCCGATATCTCTGGGCACATAGGAACTACCCATTGTTCCGTCGGAATTCGGCATGCTCATCAATGTGGGATAAGCCATCATCAGGACGAATACCGCGAGGAAAAAGATCACCAGAATAAACTTCCACGGATGCTTCAGCAAAGACCTGCGCACCCTGTATAAATATGCATTTAACATCAGATCCGCCTCCTTAAGAAACCGTTCTTCCTTCGGTTATCTCGAAGAACAACTGCTCAAGGCTTCTGTCATCGGAGTTGCCGGGCGTATTGTGTCTTGTGGCTGCGATCTTACCGTTCATCATTATGTGAACGACATCCCAATAATCTTCGATCGTATCTATCATATGAGTGGAGATCAGAACAGTCTTGCCCTGGTCTCGAAGCTCGCGGAACACGAGCTTTAATTCTTTGATCGCATGCGGGTCGAGTCCCACCATCGGCTCATCGAATATAATTACGGAAGGATCGTGCATCAGAGCGCAGCAGATCGATACTTTCTGCTGCATTCCCTTTGACAATTCCTTGCCCATCTTCTTAGCCTTATCGGTTAGTTCGAATCTGTCGAGAAGAGTCTGCTTGATCGAGGTATCCTCGACCTTATATGCCCGTCTTATGAATTCAAGATGCTCCTCAACGGTAAGAGTATCGTACAGTGCTGGAATCTCGGGGATATAACCGAGCTTTCTTTTTGCCTCCAATGTATGGGTATCGTAACCGTCGATCTCGATAGTGCCCTGATACTTAAGAAGTCCGGCAATGGACTTGATTATCGTGGATTTACCGGCACCGTTCGGTCCCAGAAGTATCCCGACTTCGCCGTCATTGATAGTAAATGAGAGATTATCATTCGCCACAAACTTCTTGTATTTCTTTGTAACTCCGTTAACAGTAAGCATAATGTGCCCTCCTCTTTTTTCCAAAACGATTTTAACAATCCGGATTAAACAATGGCACAAGCAAAGATTAAGACTTATTAAAGATATAACTGTCAGACTTTTTTACGCCGACGGTAAAGGCTGGGATGCACTTTGGACCTCAGAAGTATCATCAGTATAAAGAACATAAAATGAGAAAGAGCGAACGCTATGCCTGCGGGATATGAGATCTTCCCGGGAAGCTCGAATCCCTCATCAGCCATCAGGATATACGTCAGACATACGCCGGTCATAAAAGAAGACGGAACGGCAGTTATTACGGACCAATACGGATTCTGCTTTGTCTTACAAAGATACTCTGTGGCGACCCATAAAGCGATCATCGCGAGTGACTGATTACTCCATGAGAAATATCTCCAAAGCACGTTAAAGTCGATCTGCGTTAGGGCTGCGCCTATGACGAGCATCGGCAATGTAAGAATGATGCGGTTACGGATGCTTTTCTGAGGGAGTTTGAACGTCTCGGAAAGGATCAGCCTTGCCGAGCGGAAAGCCGTGTCTCCAGAGGTTATGGGACAGACAACGACTCCAATGACGGCAAGTATCCCTCCGACTCCTCCGAGAAGTCCCGTTGATATCTCATAGACAACTCCGGATTGTCCGAGGTTCTTAAGAGACTCATTAAGACCGCCTGTTGCACCGTAGAACGTGACACCGACTGCCGCCCATACGAGCGCGATGACACTCTCGGACAGCATGGCCCCGTAGAATACCTTTCTTCCCTGGAGCTCCGAAGTAATGCATTTGGCGATCATCGGAGACTGAGTGGAATGAAATCCCGATATGGCTCCGCAAGCAACAGTTACAAACATGAACGGCCATACGGGAAGTCCGTCAGGATGCATATTCTGTAAGGTGATCTCCGGGATCACAAGTCCTCTTTTGATGATCCCGAATATGATGCCTGTCGCCATCACTATAAGGATCGCTCCGAAAAAAGGATATACACGGCCGATTATCTTATCGATTGGCCATATCGCGGCCAGAAGATAATAGACAAGGATCACTGCGATCCAGATATTTTTACCGACGGGGATGAGCTGCGACAGCAGCGCCGCAGGGCTTGTGACAAATACGGTTCCGGTCAGGATAAGAAGGAGAAGAGAGAATAAACGCATGCTCCATTTGGCCGCTCGACCTATATAAAGTCCCGACAGTTCCGCGATGGAGGCCCCGTCATTACGCTCGGAGATCATGCCGCACATGTAGTCATGCACACCTCCTCCGATAATCGAACCGAAGACGATCCACAAGAATACGACCGGTCCGAAGCACGCGCCCATCAGGGCACCGAAGATCGGACCGGTACCCGCGATGTTCAACAACTGGACAAGATAGGATTTCCACGGTTTGAGAGGAACAAAATCCACGCCGTCTTCCCGTTCTATCGCCGGAGTCTTTCTGTCATCGGGCCCAAAGACTCTCTCGACAAGTCTTCCGTAGAATAAGTATCCCAACAGTAGGATCATCAAAGAGCAACAAAACGAGATCATATTTCAACTCCTGCTAAATAATCTTCTGGATATCATTAACATGATAACCCATATCACGGTATACGTTAATGCAAACATTCCCATCATGACGGTAAGGACCGAGGACAGGCTGTCGGCAAGATACGGTGTTATCGTATTTGTTCCGAGTATCACCGGGAGCATACCGACCACTATGAGAACAAGGATCAGAATGTATCGAACGAACATCATGGAGAATTTTCCGAACTGCCTTAAGAGTCTGACGCATACTATGCCGACAGTCTGAGACACCAGATCAAACGCCGTCATCATAAGGACAAAGGCAATTGCGGGCCCAAATGTAAAATCACGCCATGCGGTTATCTTGATAAGAAGGGCACAGACTGCTCCGTCAAACAGCATCTCCGGAAGATCGGATAAGATACACATAAAAAGCTTCTTTATGGTCTTTTCCGGGACTATAAAGAAGTACGGACGCCCGAGCTCCATGACAGTCTTTCCTCCGCCGAAAACGATAGCGTTTAATACAAGCATCGTCGTCATTCCTACAAGTATTACGAGTATATCCAGATCCTCGGGGATAAGACTGTCGGTTATCAGAAGAACGATAAGTGCAAACGCTCTGTATATCAATGCAACCTTGTTGATAAAGAACAGCTTCGAGGTCCTTCTGTTCTCGAACAGATGCATATGAAAAAAAGCCGATGCTCCCCACCCTCTCTTATAAACTTCCTTGCCGACTACCGCCGTTCTTGCTATACCCGTATTGACCGCTTCGACTCCGGCTTTGCTCGCCTCAACTATCTCAAGGATACGGCTCGTATTGATACCGGCTTCTTCATAGAAATCGAATCTTCCGAATCTGTACAGGAGCACGGCAAGAAGCACTAACGCTCCGTAAAGAGCAAAAACGAGAGGATAGTAATAGCTGATCCCTCTTATCATCCCTTTATAGATAAGCCCGACCCAGCCCGCTATCGGAAAAGCATCCGACCAGAGAGAATTGCCTGAAGTCTTGAGTATGACTATAAGGCTCTCCTCCTGCAAAACCGCGAGTGATCCGTAATCGCCTATCAAATCCTTAAGGACTATGAAAAACAGTATGAAATGCATCGCGAAGAGCAACACCACCGCCGTTACCTTTACCCAAACCGCATCCGTAAATCTTGCACTTATAAATGAGGTGAGAAGGAAGGTCAGGATCATTATGAAGAACGCTTCCGTAATGAATGCTATAGCATCCGTTCTCGTAAATCCTATCCACCAGGCAAGCACCGGCGAATTCACACACATCAGCCAGAGGAAGACAATGATGCTTCCGAGACCGTAAGGGAAAGAAACGAAGAGATTAAATACCTTGGTGAACGGTGCGGCAAACTGAAACGTCATATCCGCGGGATGATACCCGAGTACCCCGCTTCGAAAGCCGGTTACATAGGCATAATCGAAGCAGATGATCAGAAGTATCGACATTATTCCGAGAACCGTCTCGCTGTCCCTCGGGATGAGATTAGAAGTTATCCTGTCTATGCTCATCACGGAATAAACAGCCGCAAAAATGCCGACAACCGCGAGGATGTCGGCAATAGGCTTACGTTTAACGGTTATAAAGAGCCTGTAAAAATACGCGCTCACTTATTCTTTATGTATTCGTCGATTCCCTTGGCGGCCGCTTTACCTGCACCCATCGCAAGGATGACCGTAGCGGCTCCGGTAACGGCATCGCCTCCGGCGAACACACCGTCTTTGGAGGTCTTACCGAACTCCTCGTCTGCTACGATACACTTCCACTTATTGGTCTCGAGGCCTTCAGTAGTAGATGCAATCAGAGGGTTAGGAGATGTTCCGAGCGCCATGATGACCGCATCGGTCGGAAGCTCGAATTCGGAACCTTCGATGGCGACAGGTCTTCTTCTTCCCGACGCATCGGGCTCGCCCAATTCCATACGGACGCACTTCATGGCGCGGACATTATTATCCTCATCAGTTAATATCTCGACAGGATTCGTAAGGAGCTCAAACCTGATCCCCTCTTCCTTAGCGTGTTCAACTTCTTCCGCTCTCGCAGGAAGCTCGGCTTCGGATCTTCTGTAGACGATGGTCGTCTCGGCACCTAATCTCAGAGCGGTTCTCGCAGCATCCATGGCAACATTTCCGCCGCCTACTACAGCGACCTTGGAGGGCTTAAAGATAGGTGTATCCGAATCGGCACGGAATGCCTTCATGAGATTGTTTCTCGTAAGATACTCGTTCGCGGAGAATACTCCCTTGGCATTCTCACCGGGGATCCTCATGAACATGGGAAGTCCTGCGCCGGAGCCGATAAATACGGCTTCGAATCCTTCGTCATTCATAAGTTCATCGATAGTGATCGACTTACCGATAACTACGTTAGTCTCGATCTTTACTCCGAGAGCTTTAACGTTCTCGACTTCGGGAGCAACGACCTTCTCCTTCGGCAGACGGAACTCGGGGATTCCGTATGTAAGAACTCCGCCTGCTTCATGCAATGCTTCGAATATCGTTACGTCATAACCTAACTTGGCAAGATCTCCCGCACAGGTAAGTCCTGCAGGACCGGAACCGATAACGGCGATCTTGTGACCGTTAGGCGCACATTCTGCCTTCATCTTTGTTCCTTCTTCTCTTGCTCTGTCCGCTACGAATCTCTCGAGCTTGCCTATGGATACTGCATCACCCTTGATTCCTCTTATGCACTGAGCCTCGCACTGCGTCTCCTGAGGGCAGACACGTCCGCAGACTGCGGGAAGTGATGAAGACTCGGTAAGGATCTCGTAGGATCTTTTAAAATCCTTGTCTTTCAAGGCGGTAATGAATCCCGGGATATTGATGCTTACGGGACAGCCGTTGACACATCTGGGATTCTTGCAGTTAAGGCATCTTCCTGCCTCTACTACAGCCTCTTCTTCTGTATAACCGAGACAAACCTCTTCGAAGTTCGTTGCTCTGACCTTAGGGTCCTGTTCAGCTATCGGTACTCTTACAAATCCGTCCGGTGCAGCCATTACTTGTCACCTCCGCAGTTTCCGCATCCGCCGTGATGCGTTTTTCCTTCTTCCAATGCCAGCAGAGCTTCGCCTTCTGCCGTCTTATAGAGTCTCATTCTGCCCATCGCTTCATCGAAGTTGACCTTATATCCGTCAAACTCCGGACCGTCGATACAGGCGAACTTAACCTCATCACCGACAGTCAGTCTGCAGGCACCGCACATACCGGTTCCGTCGACCATAATGGGATTCATAGAGACTATCGTGGGTATATCGTATTTCTTCGTAGTAAGTACACAGAACTTCATCATGATCATGGGGCCTATAGCGACGCAAAGATCATACTTCTTCCCTTCGGCAACGAGGTCTTCGATAACCTTGGTGACCATACCGGAACGGCCGTAAGAACCGTCGTCGGTCGTGATATAGAGATTGCCCGCTACGGCGTTCATCTCCTGCTCGAGGATAACGAGGTCCTTCGTCTTTGCACCGACGATAACATCGGCATCAATACCGTGCTCGTGAAGCCATTTGACCTGAGGATAGACAGGAGCGGTACCGAGTCCTCCGGCAACAAAAAGGATCTTCTTTTTCTTAACTTCCTCGATATCATCCGTAACAAGTTCGGAAGGCTGACCCAGAGGTCCGACTACATCATGGAAACATTCTCCCTCTTCAAGGTCCATCATCCTCTTGGTGGATGCACCTATAGTCTGAACAACGATAGTGATCGTTCCGGTCTCTCTGTCGTAGTCACAGATCGTAAGAGGGATCCTCTCTCCCATCTCATCTATTCTGACGATCAGAAATTGACCCGGCTGGCAATACTGTGCTACACGGGGAGCCTCGACGTCCATGAGAAAGATCGAGGGGCACAGCACCTTCTTCTTCTTAATAAGGTACATGATGATGAAACCTCCTGCTGTAAGAGCATAAACTTATCAGATTTTACCACTTACGGGGAGATATATTCAACTGTACTTCAGAACCAATACGGCGGAAACAGAGCAGAGACAGTGCGAAGGATCGGGCTGTATACAGACAGGTTAAGAAGTGCTCCTCCGAACAGAAAAGACAATATAAGATATGTCGGAAGAACGGCAGAGAACAGATGGCTCTTACTGCCCTGCCCCGGAGTAAGTTCAACGATCGATGCGATCACAAACGCGATGAGAGTGATAACGGTCATATAAATGACAACATGCGCCATGTCGTAATTAACGCCTGCGATAGTAAAGCAGATCACGGACAGTATAGTCACCGGGATTATATGGACCGCCGGAAGTATCAGACCCATGAATAATCTTTCCGTTTTTTTCATGCGCATATAGAGCTTATTATCACAATCGTTAAGATAGGACAGTGCTCCGAGAAGAGCCGCCATCCATATGAAGAATCCTGCAAACTTATATATCGGGACCGGAACTTTGGTCGTGGTGGTTATCTCATTATATTCCGCCCCCTCAAGATCCTCGAGGCGATAGACAGCGCTGCTGTCGATAAAAGTCTCGAATACCCTTTCCGCTCTGTCGTGAAGATCTTCCGGGAAACTCTCGCCGGACTCTTCAAACGTCGCCGTCAGGACATGTATCGCGAAATGAGGGAACAATTTCATAAACACCTCTTCCGAAGACATCAGGGGTAATGTCGAAGACGGCGTTGTTATGACACGTATCTTGGGAGCACGTCTTAACGGCGTGCAGTTTTCCATAAGTTCTTCCGGGATTATGAATCCCGTATTGCACTTGCCTGATGCGATGTCGGCATACATCTGTTCCTCACTGTCGACCTCGTAGAAATCAAAGACCGAGTTCATGCGGCAAAGCTCGTCAACCGCCGTTTCCGTCTGTTCGGAATCATCCATATTTAAGATCGCGACCGGAATGTAAGCGGAAGCCTGATGATCGGGAATGACCACGCATAACACCGCCAGGGCAATGAGTATCGCTGCCATCGCATATATGTAAGGATTAATAAAACACCTTTTCGCACTGATAAGGAGACGATTAATAAAAAGCTTCATCAGAACATCGCCTCCAACGTAAATGCTATCAGGTATCTTAACGGGTTAAAAACCGATGCATCCTGTAAAAACTTCGGAAGAAATTCCAAGGGCAGAAGTCCGCCCGCCAGATACATCAGGACCGTAAACACGGCAAAAGAGATATACGAAGCGGAAACGGGAGTCTTAAATAGATAACAGATGCCGGTAACCGTGAATGCGATGACCATGAGCACCGGGATCATAAGAACGAACGCCATGGGATCGACTCCGAGTTTCCCGTACTTAAATCCGAAGGAAAACAGCAGGAATGCGAGATACATCATGACCGATACGCTTAATGCCTCTATGAGGAAAAAGACTATGGGACGGATACCGGAAAGCTTGGCCCTTATAAGGAACGCCCGGTTCGAACCCTTGCAAAAATACGAGAACACAAACACGGAAAGAAGGAACACATACACGAGAGCCGAGGCGGCTATCTTCTGTGTCAGCGAATGCTCAGAGATACTGTCTAATGTCGTTATGTCGAACAGTCTGAACCTGTCCATCGCATACCCCAACTCGTTCGCTCTTACCTGACCTGCAAGTTCGTCAGACGCATCCGTATCAAGTCCGTATTCATCGCCAAGAAGATATGCCGTCTGTGTCGATGCCTGTCCCACGCTTAAGTCATTTGCCAGAACGAGCATTATGTCGTTGACGACGTGTTCATCAAAAGTATCCGCAGATCTGAATACGACCTCAACGTCCGGATTCTCACCGGAGAAGATCCCCGAGGCAAAGTTATCCGGGATTATGAGTCCTGCACTTACCTCCTCGTCCATAACCGCATCTCTGACTTCCTGTTCGGAATCAAACTGAACAAAACTGACGGTATCCTCGATACTGTTCATATTACTGATAAATGAGAAACCCGCTTCATTGAGAGATGAGTCATCCGGAAGATAACATGCGACTTTAACGGCAGAGAACGCCCCGTCTTTAAAAAGAACATTCTCTCCGAAGAAAGCGATCGCCAGAGCCGCAATGCCGAGAGCCAGAAAGTAAGCCCCGGCAAAAGGAAGGAAAGCGATTATCCTCTTTATGGAAACCTTAATCATTGAGTACGTCGGAGACCTGACGGGATCTGTCCGCCTCCCGGCATTCTCCCCCCTTCAAATGATAGACCCTGTCACAATGATCGAATACGGCCTCTTCGTGGCTGGCGATGAATATGATCCCGCCTTTGGCCTTAAATGCATCTATGAACTTAAGGATATCTCTCTTGGCCGGTATATCGAGTGCAGCCAAAGGCTCATCCAACAGAAGGATGTCCGGATCGGTGATTATGACGGAGGCCAAAGCAAGTCTCTTCTTCATTCCTCCTGACATATTGCGGACCTTGACATCAAGAAAATCGGTTACCTTAAGTATAGACAGCTCAGGACCGTTAAGGGCCCGGAGGATGTCCTGCTTTCTCATCGAAGTCCACATAAGAAGATTGTCATAGGCCGTAAGCTCATCGATAAGCGCATTCTCCTGAGTGACAAAACCCGTCTTGCCCTCGACGATCATGTTCCCGCTCGCCAGTTTCTTGATCCCCGCGATAGAAGAAAGGAGCGTAGATTTACCGGAGCCGTTAAGACCCAAAAGACCGACGCATTCACCTTTATCGGCATGGATATTGATATTGTTCAATACGGTCTTCTTATATTTGACCGAAGCGTTAGTTATATCAACCATTGAACGAGCCTCCGAGATCACCGTAATACAGATCCAGATCCACATATGCATCTATACCCGGAATACTGCCGCTGCAGCTTTGCTGCCACATGAGATAATCACCTTCATAATCAGTCTGTGAAGTAAAATGAGCCAGCCAGACGGGATCTATGTCATCATCTTCCCACATCACGTCAAGATAGTACTTGCTGCCGTAAAGCGTGCACTCATAACCTCTTTCCTCGACACGCGACGCGAATGCCGTATAAAGACTGTTAAGGCTTCGAAGGCTCAGGTCATACTGCTGGAACTTACTGAAGCTCTCCCAGTCGAAAGCGATCGGCAAAGTAAGATCATATCCGTCACACAGATCACAAACGGTATCCGCGAGAGCGACAACATCCTCCACGTTGTTATCCGAAGTATATACATATACTCCTACCGGGATACCGGCAGCCGTAGCGCCTTCGATATTCGTCCTGAAATAATCATCTTCATGGAACTGCCCTTCGGCGGACCACCCTGTTCTTATCATGGCGAACTCACAATGGGAAGCCGCTACCGTCGGCCAGTCTATATCTCCCTGCCAATGCGAGACATCTATCCCGTGCCATATAAGATCTCCGGGATAAGAACTGATAAACGTCTCAAAAGGCGTCGCGCCTTCGGTAGTCGGACCGCCTGTATATACAACTTCTCCGGAAGAAGGATTGGCCGGCTCATAAACGGAAACGGTTATCTGATCCGTAACGGAGTTCCCCGCATCATCCGTAAGAGTGATACCGAGAACATATGAGCCCGTCTGAGTTGTATCGACATTTCCTTCGACATAAATATCGACGTGATCGTCAAGATCATCTGCATAGCTTAGGTAATCGTGTATATCGAACTGTTCCCCGAGAGCTATTGATGCGTCCCTTGTTATCTGAAGAAAAAAAGGCGCCGTGATATCAACCTCCGGCTCAGTCTCAGACGGTACAGTCTCCGCAGTCTCTTCCTGAACGGGATCAGATTCAAAAGTCTCGAGAGGAAAAGGATCCGTCGAATACACTGTGGTAGGCGGCGTTCTCGAAGAGTCGGGCTCGCCTTGCACTGGTGCCTCACCGCAGGACGCGAATAAGGCTCCGGCTGCCGTTATTGCCAAAATTGTCGTAATTATTTTTTTATTCATGCCAACTATTATATAATATCGTCATGCAAAATCGAACCGGAAAACGACTGACCGGCCCTCAAGTCATACTTTTGGGCTTTCTTGTAATGATATTGATAGGAGCGCTCCTCCTTTGTCTGCCAATAGCCACAAAGGACAGACAGGCTACGCCTTTTATCGATTCTCTGTTTACCGCCGTATCCGCAGGATGTGTTACCGGTCTTATAGTGAAAGACACTCAGACTTCCTGGTCACTGTTCGGTCAGATCGTCATCATCGTGCTTATACAGATTGGCGGAATGGGCGTCATCACCATGACTACATTCTTCTCAATGCTCACCGGCAAGAACATAGGCATCCGTTCGCGTGCGGCAATGCAGGAAGCGGTATCCGCCCCGAATATCGGCGGAATCGCCAAGCTCACGGGGTTCATTGTCAAGGGGACGATCCTTTTCGAAGGGATCGGCGCCGTACTCGTCATGCCGGTACTCATCAGAGACTTTGGCGTTGCAAAAGGGATATGGTACTCGGTATTTATGTCGATCTCGGCTTTCTGCAATGCGGGATTCGACCTCATGGGATCCACGGGGCCGTGCTCTTCCCTCACCTACTATGCCGACAACCCGGTTATAAACATAGTCTTTATGTTCCTTATACTGACCGGAGGTCTCGGATTCCTTACATGGGCAGACATCAAGACATACGGTCTTAAATTTAAAAGATACAGCACTCAGAGCAAGGTAATACTTACGAGCGAGATCTTTCTCATACTGATCCCTGCAATATTTTTCTTCTTAAGAGAATTCTCCGATGTTCCGATGAAGGCGCGCATCCTCGAATCCTTGTTTTGTGCCGTCAGTCCGAGAACAGCGGGATTCAACACGATAGACTATAACGATTTCTCAGGTGCAGGCATCGCGTTAACCGTAATACTGATGCTCATAGGAGGCGCTCCGGGATCCACCGCGGGCGGAATGAAGATCACAACGGTTGCGGTCCTTTGGGCAGCGATGATATCGGTCTTCAAAAGAGAGGATTCCCCGGCTTTATTCAGAAGAAGGATCGGATATGATGTGATCCAAAGTGCGATAGCCGTATTCCTCCTCGACTTACATCTGTTTCTCATAGGATCCGTAGCGATCTCGGTCATAGAGGATCTTCCTCTCATCCAGACCATCTTCGAATGCGCATCCGCGGTTGCAACGGTCGGACTTACGATGGGGATTACTTCATCCCTGGGCGCTGCATCCAAGCTTATCCTGATATTCATAATGTACGGCGGTCGTGTCGGCGGACTGACGCTGGTATTTGCCGCCACCGGAAGAACAAATGCAATTCACGATAAATACCCGCTGGACCATATGGCCGTAGGTTGATCACAGGAGGAAAACATGAAGAACATACTCGTTATAGGAGCAGGAAGATTCGGGACATATCTTATACAGAGATTTGCAGATCAGGGTGATGAGATCCTTGTCATAGATAAGGATGAGGCCAAGATCGACAAAGTACTTGATTATGTCACCTCGAGCCTCATTGGAGACTCGACCGACCCTGACTTCATGGAGACGATCGGCGTCAACAACTTCGATATATGCGCAGTAGCAATAGGTGATAATTTCCAGAATTCCCTTGAAACAACATCTCTGCTTAAGGAACTCGGCGCCAAGTTCGTCATCTCCAGAGCCTCACGCGACGTACACGAGAAATTCCTTCTTCGAAACGGCGCCGATGAGGTGATCTATCCCGAGAAAAAGATGGCCGAATGGACCGCGATCCGTTACAGCTCGACCAATGTCAAAGACTACATTCCGGTTCCGGGAGATTACTCTATATTCGAAGTCGAAGTTCCGGATTCTTGGGTAGGAAAGTCCATAATAGATCTGAAGATACGACAGAGCATGCACCTTAACATCCTTGCCGTAAAGAACGGATCCGATGATTTCAATCTGGAATACGATCCCTCTTCTCCTTTTAAGAAAGGACAGACTATAGTCGTGATCGGAAGCGATAACGACTTAAGAAAGCATCTGAAACTCGACTACTGATGTCAGATCAGAAAACCTCGTATCAGTGGAATATCGAGCCGAGCGAATCTACTGTTGTCTGAAACGCGGCAGTTGCCTGATCGAGCCTCTCGATCGAGTTATTAAGAGAATCGATATCTATCGCATCGATCTTCTCCATCGTATTTGATATTCCGTCAGTCGCATTCTCGGTAAGAGTCCTGATCTGTTCTGCCATGCCGGGAAGATCGGCGTCTTTGATCCCTGTTGCCACTTCGTTAAGAGTGGTGATCGCCGTATCTGCCTTGGTGTAGATCGCATTGAGTTTCTTCGTTACGTTATTGATCAGACCTATTACCGATACGGTTATGACCACCGCACATACCGCGATGATCACCATTGAGACGGATTGGACGCTCGCCTTACGGCTCTGCTTCTTCTCTTCTTTAAGTATCTTTCCCGCTACTACCTGTTCTTCCGTGTTCTGTTCAGCCACTTTCGTTTCCTCCGTTTATTACTCTACAGGCTCAAAATAAGATGCATCGTGATTGCACCAGGGACAAATAAAGTCTGAAGGCAGTTCATCGCCTTCATAGATATAACCGCATACCGTACATACAAAGCCTTTCTTCTTCTCATCCTTCTTAGGACTTCCCTTGATATTCTTCTGATAGAACGAATAAGTCGCACTCTCGTCTTCGTTGAAGACCTCTGCATCCGTCACGTCTGCAAGGAACAGTGTATGAGTTCCGAGATCGGTCGAAGATACGACAGTCGCCGACAGGAAGGCATTGGTCTGTCCGTCATTGATATAGACAAGGCCGTTGGAAGACCTGGAGAAGGTGATCTGCTCCATCTTATCGGTATCCTTACCGCTTTGCATTCCCCAATGTTTATATGTATCGAACGAGGATCTCTCCGACAGGATCGATACATTGAACTTACCCGTATGAAGGACCATATCATGAGTAAGGTTATTCTTATTGATCGCAACGATAATCCTGTTAGGTTCCGTCGTTACCTGCTGTACCGTATTTACAATACAGCCGTTATCCTTACCGTCTTCCGCAGAAGTCAATATGAATAATCCGTATGAGAGCTTATACATCGCCTTACTGTTCATGAGAAGTCCTCCTTCGCTGATTGGGATTAGGCTAATTATATTAAACTTATCTTATTTATGCTAATATCTGAAACGGAGGGAGTAAAAATGATAACAGCAAATCCGTTGACCATCGGAAACAGCTTCGGTTACTATACGGGAATATTCTCTACTGCCGTTACGGCATCCGTTAATCCCACTGCCACTATGGCTGTCTTATCTGTTCTCGGAGCGATCGAGAACGCTTCCCTCTATTCACCGGATTCCGCATTTTTCAACGCGGTTGCACAATCACTTAACAGCATACCGGTCGTAAACGCCGCGGCATCGCTTCCGATAGCGAACCCGGTCGCAGCGGTCTTTCTCACGCTGGTTGCGGCAATAATGATAATCCTCCATTCTTTTGCCGAGAGTAAGATCATCTCACAGGCAACAATCGATAAACTTGAGAAACTCTCGGGATGGATCGGACTTACCGCATTATCGCTTATGCCCCTGGTAACAAACGAAGAAGTTCAGAAGACTTCCGGGGCTTCAAAGAATGCCGGAAGGATCATCATGGATAAAGCGGCTGACAGCGTAAGTTCAGGTACACCGTGGTATACATGGGTAATAGCGATCGCCGTTTTGGCAGCAGCATCGATCGTATACGTTCTTTGTTACGACTGCGTTGACAGCGTCGGCACCATACTTGCCGCCATACCTGTTAAGGGACTCAACATCATTGAACAGCTTATCAAGGCGGTCATTCATGCCGGAATGATCCTCATCCAACTGACATTCCCGGCCCTCTCATTCATCCTGAGCATAATCATCGCGATCATCGCAGTCTTTTTGTTCGGGATCCTCAAAAGGCTTACCTTCTACTACAAAGAAGTCTATATCCGTCCCGTCTATCACCTTCTTCTTAAGAACAAGCCTGTAGCGCTTATTCATAAAAAGTGCCCGGGAAAGATCAGAAAGGCATATCCGGGCCTTACTGTCGCTGCCCCTGTATTTGTATTTAACGGGATCAGCAAACTGCCGTCCAGAGGCGTTATATGGTATATACAACATGAGGGCACAAGTCATCTGATCCTGACAAAGCCGTTCAAGAAACCGACAGAGATCAGCGTCCCGGAGCTTAAGGAGAGGTTCCCTTCGATGGAATTTATCGATTGTAAAAGGTTTTTCCAGTGTAAGACTTCAGATAAAAAGTTTAACATTGTTATAAGCAAGATATGTACGGGCTTTATAGATAACATCGGTAAGCATTTAGGTCTTGATGTGATAAGCCTTAATGAAAAGAATGAAGTTTCAAATGCAGCTGCCGTTAATTAAGAATAAGGAAGATCTCATAGAGATCACAAACGAGATCGGCCTGTTACCGTTCTTCGAGAACCATATAACCGGATTCTCGGTCGAAGAGAATATATCAGAAGAATGCTGGTGGCAAGGTCAGACCGAGGAAGGCGGCAAGATAATCTGGCCCGCATGGGAATGGAAGGGCGAAGTGCTTCGCGACAAGAGCCTCGTATACGGTAAGTTCACAAACGGTAAGGCCTGTTTTGTAAGCCTTAAGTGGTGGCCGTATCTTTGCAACATCCGCCGCAACGGCTACGATTTCGATTCACTCCTCGACGAACACGCGGCGCAAATTCCGGTCTGCGACCGTCTTGCCATGGAGTATCTTCACAAAAACGGACCGTGCCTGTCGAAGGAGATCAAATACGGTCTTACCGCCTTTGATTCCAAAGGACATAATTCATTTGACGGAGCAATGACAAGGCTTCAGATGGAGACCTATATAACACCTGTTGATTTTGTGTATCCTATCAGCAAAAAGACCGGACTTCCCTACGGCTGGGGTATCGCCAAATACGGTACGGCAGACGGCTACTGGGGCAAAAGAGCCTGCAGGAACCGCTATAAAGAGGACCCTCAGGATTCTTATTCCAAACTTGAAGCACATCTTCTTAAGATGCTTCCCGAATGCACGGACAAAGACATCAAAAGACTTCTTAAAAGCCCGGTTACAGACTTTTAAGATAATCCATGAAATTATTCTTATTCTCGAGTGCGGTCGTTGTCGGACGACCGAGGTCTTCTCTGGCGCCGATGGAACACTTGACCTCGATCAATGAGAGTTCGTTTCTTTCTTTTGCAGCCTGAAGTTCTTTATCAAGATCTTCGAAATTATCAACACATACGGCATTGGGATAACCGCAGGCTTTGGCGATCATAACAAGATCGATCTGACCTGCGACAGTCGGCATGCCTCCGACCGTCTCGTGAGCGGCATTGTTGATGACAACATGAACAACATTTTGAGGCTTGTTCGCACCCATTACGGCCATCGCTCCCATATGCATCAGCACGGCGCCGTCGCCGTCAACACACCAAATCTTCTGATCGGGCTTATTGATCGCGACTCCGAGAGCAATCGAGGAACTGTGCCCCATCGAACCCACCGTCAGGAAGTCGTACTTGTGGCTCTGTCCGTTCGCTTCCCTCGTCTCGAAAAGCTCGCGGCTCGCCTTTCCCGTCGTGCTAATGACAGGGTCCTCCCCGGATACCTTAACGATATGCTGAATGATCTGTTCCCTTACCATCTGATTGTCGTTTCCGTACTCGACCTTCGGAGCATCAGTCAACGCTCCCTTACGGATCACGAATGCAACATCCTTACCGGATGAGAGGATAGTCCTATATTCTTCCATCTTCGCTCTCATCTCGTCTTCGGTCGTATCCTTGCCGATAACAAAAGAAGCGATATCCATATCCTCGAGAAGCTTCAGCGTAACTTCTCCCTGATAGATATGCTGAGGCTCATCGTGTATGCCCGGCTCACCTCTCCACCCGACGACAAATACCACGGGTATCGCATATACCTTGTCGTTCAATAACGAGGCAACGGGATTGATGATATTACCTTCTCCGCTGTTCTGCATATAGACGACAGGAACCTTTCCCGTCGCCAGATGGTATCCTGCGGCAAGCGCCGTGCAGTTACCCTCGTTGGCGGCTATCACATGATGTTTCGGATCGATCCCGTATCTGTCCATAAGGTAATTACAGAGCGCCTTTAACTGGGAATCCGGAACGCCGGTATAGAAATCAGATCCAATGATATTAACAAAGCTTTCTACTTTCACTTATATTTCCTCCTTATACGACTCATCGATCGAAGAGAGTTCTTCAACCGTATCGATCTCGGTTATCTGTCCTTCTTCTATCGGGTGTACGATAAGATCCAACGCATCGAGATTATCGTTTACGACATCATCCCAGAAGAGAGTCTCGAATCCGGGCTTACCGTATGTGTCCTTTATAAGCTTCCCGAGAAGTCTCGCATCGTCTTTTCTTAACCATGCTACACCGACCATATTGTAACGGTCATCTCCGACTTTACCTACCCTCGTGATTCTTCCCGTCTCATTGACATCGAACACCCAGTCATCGGAATGACCCTTAATCATCTTGCCGAAGTAGCACGAGTGAGTAAGATCACAAAGTAGCATCGAAGGGTCGCTAATATACAGATCCGCTTCGCAGATAAAGCAGTCGCCTTCGATATTAAGAAGATTGTCAGAGACCGCATATATCGACGATATATTGTTAACGGTCTCATAGTCTTCGTTCTTAACAACTTTGAGTCCCTCGTATTTTCCCTCGAGGTATTTAAACTGATCTCCGAGATAACCGGTTACGACTATGAAACGCCTCACTCCGCGCTTAATGAGACTCGCTATTACAGTCTCTATCATAGGAGTTCCGTGAACCTTTACAAGAGGCTTGGGAGTTGTATCGGTAAGAGGTCTCATCCTTGTTCCGAGACCGGCAGCCATAAGTATCGCAGTCTCGTTCATCTCACGCCTCATACCTTACGGGAACACTTATGTCATAATGATCCAATGCTTCTTCAAACACTTTCCAAAAGCCTACGATATCAGGAGCATCTATGGCGCCCAATGCACACAATCTGAATGTTCCCTGACTCTCGATCTTGCCGGGGTAGATCGTATACCCTCTCTCATAGCAGTAATCATGGACCTTATCAAAATCCCAGTTCTGATCATCCGGGTATCTTACACAGGATACGAGTCCCGACTGTACATCGCGGGAGAGCATCTCCTTTAAGCCGAGTCTCTCCTCGCCCTTATGTATCGCTTCCATAATGCGCTGATGCCTTGCCCACTTTGCTTCTTCGCCCTCTTCAAAGTACTCGATCAGAGCCTGCTTCGCGGCATATATCGTCTGCACCGGAGGAGTGAAGTGCATCTGTCCCGTTCTCTCGAAAAAATCGTATTGCATATAGAGATTGCAGTAATACGAACGCTTCGGAAAATCCTTACTCTTCTCGATCAGACTCTTCTTTCCTATGACAAAAGAAAGTCCGGTCATACCCATGATCCCCTTCTGTGCAGAAGCCATACAGAAGTCGATATTATCCTCATATACATTGATCGGGATCATCGCATAAGACGAAGTCGTATCAGTTATGAAGAACGCATTATACCGGTGAGCGAGAGCTCCGACTTCACTTATAGGATTAAGAAGTCCGCTTCCGGTCTCGTGATGAGTCATATATACATATCCGATATCGCGGTTCCTCTTTAAGGTCATCTCGATGATATCAAGTTCCGGACTTTTATCGAGAGGCATCTTAAGATCGATAAACGGCAGCCCGTAATAAGTCAGGACTTCGACCGCACGACTGCTGTATGATCCGTTATTGATCACGAGGGCCTTCTTACCCTCGGCAAGAAGCGAATTGAGGACTACGTCTATGCAGATAGTTCCCGACCCGCAGAAAAGTACGGAAGTATAATCGTCGCCTCCGTGAACTATCTTCACAAGATCTTCTCTCATCGGAGCCATGATCGACTGGAATTCCTTCTCCCTCGGGCAGATGTCAGGTACGATCTGAGCCGCCTTTACCGTATCCGTCGTCGTCGACGGGCCGGGGTTAAGCAGTATATTTCTTTTAATATCCATCAGTGAACGTCCTTTCTCATATCTCATCTATGAGAGTAATTATCTTCTTTATCGACATAAGCTGATCATCGGCTTCCTTTGCACGGTGATACTTCAGGATAGTCTCCGCCGTCTTCTGCATCGCGGGAAAAGCCGCGCGTGTCAGCTGATTGGCATATATAACGATATTCACGCCGTGATCCGCGAGTTCGGATTCGGTTATCGTGTTAAAGCTCGTCGGAACTACGACTATCGGAGTATCCTTATCCTCCGCTCTGAACCTGTCACAGAACTCAAGGATCTCATCGGGTTCCTTTCTTCTGCTGTGGATCATTATCCCGTCTGCTCCCGCCTTTACAAAAGCGCGTGCGCGCATAAGAGCATCTTCCATTCCCTGCTCGAGTATGAGGCTCTCGATCCTCGCAATTATCATGAAGTCGTCAGTGAGCTGCGCCTTCTTGCCGGCAGCGATCTTCTCCGAGAATTCTTCTATCGAAGCCTGCGTCTGCTTTACTTCCGTTCCGAAAAGGCTGTTTTTCTTAAGACCGGTCTTATCCTCGATGATGACGGCCGACACTCCGAGTCGTTCAAGAGTCCTTACCGTATACACGAAGTGTTCGGTAAGTCCTCCGGTGTCTCCGTCAAATATGATCGGCTTTGTCGTAACTTCCGTAATGTCCTCTATCGTGCGGAATCGTGATGTCATGTCGACGAGCTCGATGTCGGGTTTGCCTTTCGCCGTGCTGTCGCAAAGTGAACTTATCCACATCGCATCGAACTGATCGAGCTTACCGTTCTCCCCCTCTATAACCGTCTTCTCGACCAGAAGTCCGGTAAGACCGGAATGAGCTTCCATAGCCTTTACTATAGGTGTCAAAGAAATGAGCTGTCTTAATCTTTTACGTCTGTATTCCGGCATCGAGAGCTTCTCTTTAAGCTGAAGATCGATCCTTCTGACCTCTTCGTTATAAGTATAAGGAATATCGATAACCTGTCCGCCGTATGACTCGAGCAAAGAAACAACGTGGCTTCTTATCACGGATTCTGCACCAGAAAGCCAGTTATCGCCGTGAATGACATAATCCGGATGAATGCTCTCGATAACATCATCGTAAAGCATCTCATTTTGCATTACGACAGAATCCACACCGTCGATCATGCCGTACATCTTGATCCTCTCATCTTCGGGAATCGTCGTAAAACGGTTATAGCGGATCGCGGCCTTGTCACTCAGACAGCCGACTATGACCTTGCCGAGCTTTCTCGCCTCATTTATTATATTCAAATGTCCTGCATGGATAACGTCGGTACAAAAACATGTATAAACAGTTTTCATTAATGAATTCTTCCTTTGCTGAAACAGACTCACAATTAACTATTATACCATTACATCGTTAACAAAAATATTTGTAAATCAATAAGTACTTTTGTATATTTTTATTAGATATTAACCCTGTCGAATGTCGTTAAAAAAAGGGGGGATCTTTCTTGAATTCAAAATATGATCTTATCGTTATCGGAGCCGGAAACGGCGGATTGATGACAGCATGCCGTGCATCGCGAATGGGTCTTAAGACACTCGTCATAGAACGTCACAATCTGCCCGGCGGCGCGGCCACGAGTTTTGTAAGAGGAAGGTTCGAATTCGATGCCTCATTACACGAGATCCCGGACTTCGGTGAAGGCGAATCAAGAGGCGAATTAGGCAGGCTTTTTGATGAGCTCGGGATCAAGGTCGAGATGCTCCCGATAAAGGACGCTTTCCGATACATCGTTCAAAAGGACGGGGAGCGCACTCTCGATGTTACATTCCCTCACGGGAAAGACAAGGTCATGAAGCTCATATCGGATATCTGTCCCGATGATATCGATGCGATGGAAAGGTTTTTCGCGGCATATAAAGACATGGCCGAGGGACTCGATTACTGGGGCTCGACAAGAGGCAATCCGGATCCCGAAGTACTGAGAACAAAGCATCAGAATTTCATGAAGATCATGTCGATGTCTGCCGGTGAATTCTTCAGATCCATAGGGATGAGTCAGAAGTGCATCGATATAATGTCCGCATACTGGCCTTATCAGGGAACTGATATAGACACGGTAGATGCGAGCCGCTATATCCTTATGGTATACGGATACTTCGTAAACGGCGCATATATCCCGAAGATGAGATCCCATCAGTTGACCGTCGCGATCGTAGAGCGCGCAAGGCAGTTAGGTTGCGAGTTCCTTTACGACACGGAAGTTACCAAGGTTCTTACAAAGAACGGAGCAGTATGCGGAGTTCAGGTGAAAGACGGCAGGATATTCGAAACGACTGCGATAGCATCCAACGCCTTCCCCGAGATCGTCTACGGAAAATTACTCGACGACAGATCTCTGGTCCCCAAGTACGAGATCAAAAAGATCAACGCACGTAAGTACGGGTTCAGAGCATTCTCTGTATATCTCGGACTCGATGCTCCTCCCGATGAGATCGGCATCAAGGATTACACTCTGTTCATAAGCACGACCAAGGATTCCCGTGTCCTCTGCGACTGTGCCGTAAAAAGAGATATGGATGAATACGCTCTCGATGTCTGCTGTCTTAATATTGCGAATCCGGACTGCACTCCCGAAGGTACGACGATGATGGTCCTCACGATCTCATATACCGCCGACGCATGGGCAGATGTTAAGGAAGAAGATTACGTAAAGATCAAAAGAGAAGTCGCTTCCAAATTGATCGACGATCTCGAGGAGATAATGGGCTATAAGATCAAAGAACACATCGAGGAGATTGAGATCGCAAGTCCCGTGACCTTCGCCAGATACATGGGATCTCCTCAGGGATCGATCTACGGATACAGTTCGGAGAAGTGGGACGGAATGAGTTCACGAACCGTAGCAGCAGGTTCGGAGAGGACGATCCCGGGACTGTTCTTCGTAGGAGGTCACGGTTCATCCCTGTCAGGATACTTCCCTACCTACACCGGCGGAAACCGCACCGGATACCAAATCTTAGGATATGTAATGGGAGGTGGAAACTGATGGATAATAAAGAATACCTCACAGGGGTCTCGGCCGATCAGTTTAACGAGATAATTCCAAGAAGAAGAGCGATCATTGAGAAGGCATCCGATGAGATGCCGAGATACGAATATAATGCGAACATTCTCGCACGTGATCTTCACCCCGATGTTCAGTACGTCAAGGTCGAATCGATAACCGAATTAAACGGAGCAAAACTGTATACTCTTGTCCCCGATACTTCAAAAGGGACCGAGAAATTAGCATACTACCGCGCAGGTCAGTATATCTCATTAAGGCTTAAGATCGGCGATTCGATACTTACGAGAGCATATTCCCTATGCTCCTCACCTTCCGAAGCGCTTAAAGGCAGCTATCAGATCGTTGTTAAGACCATGCCGAACGGCTTCGCTTCGTCCTATATCAACAGCGAGTTCAAGGTCGGGACCTCCTTGGAAATATCCGGACCGTCAGGCTTCTTCTGTTACGAGCCTTTGAGGGATAAGAAGACAGTGATCGGTATTGCCGGAGGAAGCGGGATCGCCCCATTTATGTCACTTGCAAAGGCTGTCGTTGACGGTACCGAAGATCTTGAATTGATACTTCTCTACGGCAGCAAGACCGAAGCGGAGATACTCTTTAAGGACGAACTTAAGGACCTCGAAGAAAGATCCGAAGGAAAGATACGTGTAGTACACGTTCTGTCCGACGAGAAGAAGGACGGATACGAGAACGGATTTATAACATCGGAACTCATATCGAAGTATGCTCCCGACTCCTACTCCGTATTCGTCTGCGGCTCACAGGGTATGTACGATTATATCGAGGGCGAGACGAACAAACTCGGACTTCCCCGAAGACTTGTAAGATTTGACGCTTACGGAGAATACAGATTAGGAGCAAGAGATGAATCGTATATCCGGGACAGCGCCGATAAGACTTTCAACATCACGGTTGTAACTAACGACGGTGTCACAAGAGAAGTTCCCGCCAAAGGCAACGAATCGATCCTTGTGGCACTCGAGAGAGCCGGTATCAAGGCTCCGAGCAAATGCAGAAGCGGCGAATGCGGTTTCTGCAGATCCAAACTTGCTTCAGGTGAGGTCTATACACCTGAAAAGACAGAAAGAAGAAGGCAGTACGATGCCGTATCCGGATACATCCATCCCTGCTGTTCTTTCCCCTTATCAGACTGTAAGATCCTTATAAACTATGAAGAACCTCAAATTGAAAGGAAGGTAAAGGACATGAAGAAAAAAGAACGCACAATGGGATTGGTTATGTCGATAATCATATCGGCTGCTATGGGTGCACTCGCGGCATTCCTTGTTCTCAAGACTAATCCTCAGGCGGCAGGCAGCGCACCGGTACCGATGATGTACATCTCCAACATCCTGGTATCAGTGATCATCGGAGTGATCGTAGCTCTCGTTATACCTTTGGGCAAACTCGGAAGAGGACTGGCAGCAAAGGCAAACGCCAATCCGCCGAGCATGAAGTTTACACTTCTCAATGCACTTCCTCTCTCCATCGGAAATACGATCATCGTAAGTTTCTTCTGCAGTCTCTTCGGTGTATTCATGGGCAGAAGAGGAGCACCCGCAGAAGCACTCGCGCACATGCCTCCCTTCTTCGTTATGTGGTTCGGAAGCTGGCTGAGACTCCTTCTCCCGACACTGATATTGAGCTATGTGCTCGCAGTAGTCCTCTCACCTATCGTTTCACAGGCTGTAGGTATCGCAGATGCAGGCGCCGAAGTAGGAAGAGCTTCGTCCGGCAAAGACTGATAGATTATAGTTTCTGAATATCTGAACAAAGAGCTGTCTTTGAAGTGCAAGCCGCTTCAAAGGCAGCTTCTTATATGCCTTCATCAAGCCCCGTGCCTCGTAGTGACTGAAATGTTGACCAACTCGTTCGATCAGTCACACTTTTGGTCACTGAGAGGCTTGTAGTGACTGAAACGTTGACAGATTCGTTCAGTCAGTCACACTTTTGGTCACAGGGAGTTATTGCAAATAAAAAACTGCGTCAAACCGATCATTATCGAATTTGACACAGCTTCTTAATTACAGGAACAGAGCGATTACAATCTCTCGTCGAGAATTGTCTGTACTCTGTCGTTTATTACAGGAATGACCTGATCGAGAGTCTTCTGGCCTTCGAAGAATGCAGGCATCTCCTCTCTGATGATCGCATTGACAGAACCGTCGTTGGTAAACCAACCGTCAAGAGATTCAATGATAGAAGCGAATTCACCGATCGCGGATTCATCCATCATCTGAAAATCGATGCCGTACATTCGAAGCATATCCTCGGACATATAACGAAGATAACTCTCAATCTGATTGTTGTGATAGGTTATATAGAGTTCTCCGACTGTATTAAATGCCGCTCTGTTTACGGGGATGTCTTCACTTGTACCGTAGTATACCTGTGTAGACTCTGACAGAAGCATGGAGACAAAATCCATACAAGCCTCGGGATTATCGGAATTAGCGGAGATCCCTACAGAGGATGTGCTGTAGATGATAGGTCCTCTGCCATCGTAAGAAGGGATTCCGAGAAGCACTCTTCCCTTACTCGAGACATCATCAAAGTATCTCGATACACTGCTAACAGTAACGACGGAAGCAACGGTTTCTTCCGGACTGTAATTCGATCCGTCATCCCCGATGAGATCTTCGTTGATGTATTCAGACGTATATTCGGCAAGACTTCTGAACGCTTCGTTATCATAATTAACGGTTCCGTCCTCAAACATCTGATCGGACATACAGTTCAATGCCATAATAAACAGATTGAGCTTACCGCCGGATATGGGATTGTTGCCGTTGCAGGGACCGTCGACAAACTCCTGATACTGTTCGAACGTAAAACCTGTCTGGCCTTCATCCACATTATCCTCTGATGTTGCTATACCCATGATATAAAACGACAGCGGGATCTGATAGAGTTCCCCGTTAGTACTTGCCGCCTCAAATATATTATCGAAGTATTGATCGGAGCCTAAGTTCTCATTTATAAAACTTCTCATATCAAGAAGATATTCGGAGTTATTAAGCATACCGAGCGTCGCTCCGTTGATGATGATGTCAGGACCCGTGCCCTCCATGAGTGCGATAGCAAGATTATTGCCGACATCGGAAGAGGCCTGATCCTGAATCAACTCGTAATCTTCTTCAGTCTGAGAGTTATCGGTATATTTATCGATATCATAAGAGTTATCGTATCTTATGAAATAATCTTCGTTTGTCTGGTTAAAATCACAAACAGCCTGACAAAGAGGATAAGAATAGCCGTCTATCGAAGCAAGAGTCAGTATGGTCTTTCCGGCATTCGGGTTAGTATCGGCTTTTGTAAAGTCATAGATCATCGTAACCGTACTGTAGCTTAAGAGGTCTCCGTTGGGATTAATGCTTCCCGTAAATACAGCCTCATCTTCGGTTACGGACACAGGCGTGAACATACTGATATCATTAAGATTTACATTGGAATCCGAGAAACGGAACAACTCGGTAAGTGTCTGATTATCGTAATCGACTGCGCTTAATCCGAGATCATCCATAACAACGGCTCCTATGCCGTCAACCTGACTGATGTTATAGGGGTCACAATTAAGCCAGCCCATATCATCGGATACGTCAGTTAAAGACATAGATGAAAGATCCAGAACAAAATACAGATTATCGGCGTTATAAGAACCGCAGATAAGTGCCCTGTCATTTCCGATATCAACTATATTGGCAATATCGTATATCTTTTTGTCAGGGAACATATCCATCATATTGAACTCGTTTATCTGGCCTTCCATATCCTCGACCTTCAGCACATAGGAAGGGTTATCGTCATTGTAGAACCAGTACTTGTTTATCATGTATTCGCCGATGATCACATAGCCTTCATCGCTTCCGTCTTCTGCGGCCATTCTCTCGGAGAAAGAATCATCAACGGCCTCAATATCTTCTATGGTTAAAGAATCAAGATCAAAACGGGCACGATAAGATGTTGTCTCAAGCGCTTCCTCGTCGAACGAATCGATAAGAGCAAAGAATGTACCGTCGATATCGATTATACTGTTTATATATACCAACGAACCCAGCTCACTTATGTCAGGGTTGTTGGCAACTTTCAAAGTTCCGTCCAAAGATCCGTCTGCGTTGTATAGATTTATGTCATCAAACATATACTCGTTGTAAAGAGTCTCTGTATCGTTTATATCCGTACCTTCAGGGAACTGATACAGTCCCGCAACATGATACACATACTTATCTCCATACATGCCTACATAATCACTCTGAACATACTCATAAGTCTGTTCGTCAAAGACATCGCCGATCTGTATCTTGGTAAGGTCATACCAGGGATCGTCTGCCAAGATCATATCCGAACTCCCGGTTCCATTGTTGCATGATGTCAGCAAAGGCAACACCATAGAAGCTGAAAGCATCAGCGCCATAAACTCAGTTTTTTTACTCATTTTTACCCCTTCTGCATAAATATTTGATTAAGCGCAAGAGTAATTATACATCAATACCGGCATACACAAAAAAACTGCCGCAGAAGCGGCAGTTCATATCTTTATACAGGGCGGTTTCCGCGCCGGCTCCGGCCTTCATATTTCTTATTCTTGACCTTATACATCTGTTCATCGGCATCTTTGACAGCCTTCGTGATATCAAAGCTCTCGTCAAGGACCGATATGGTATATCCGGAACTTGTGGATACTTTATAAGGTTTTCCGGAACTTCTGTTATACTCTTCGAGATTACGGTCGATCTGCTGTATGATCGCCTCCTGATCGCACTCACCGAACACAACCGAGAACACTTCGTCTCCGCCGAATCTCGTGGAGAGGTTATCTTCCGGTACAGACTTATACAGGGCATTGGCCATGGTGTAGATGGCATTATCCCCTTCAGCGTGACCGAATGTATCGTTAATATACTTAAGGCCGTCAAGATCGGACATGATAACCGTAACAGGCTTACCGTAATACTCGGGCTTGGTACGCATCTCCTTAAGGATATTCTGGAATCCGATACGGTTATATAATCCGGTCAGAGCATCGTGGCGGTACATTTCATCCATCTCACGAAGGAGCGTCCTCTGATATCTTATGTTGATATATCCGCCGATTCCCGTGCTTACGGCATTGGTAACATTAAGAGTATTGGTGTAATTAGAGATAAGATAATCCTGGAAGAAGAAGCATACAAAACCGAACGGACGGTTCATGAAATCCAACGAATTAAATATCAAAGGGAATCCCTTAGAAGCGATCTCGAGTATCCTGTTACGCACACATAAGGACAAAACGTCTTCGGAGTGTTCTTCATAGCCGGACGATATATCGAATGACACATCCATGTACTTATCCCGGTGCGAGGCATCGTAGATGAGTACGAATTCCTTGGGCGCATCAATAAGTCGTTTATCCGTAAAGTAGTTTATCGATTCCTCGAAGCACTTACGGTCTACGACCGTGAGAGTGTAATCCGTCTTATAGGACATAAGTGATCTTACAAGTTCGCTCGGATTATTGCTTGTTGTCATAGAGGATGTAACCAGCTGGAGGACCCTGTTATCGTCATTGAGACGAGCAAAGCTCTCCTTAAACCTGTTACGCAGCAATGCCGGATGATCCGTATACTCGCGGCATCCGCATGATTCATTCGGATGGAATACAGGCAGGATCGCCTCGTCTTCCGGAACACCGCCGTTAACGGCATCGAGCACCATCTGTGCCGTAACGTCCGCCAGCATCAGTACGTCACATGCCGCCGTGGTTATCTTGGGATTCGTAAAATAGATCTCATCATATCCGTCAAATCCGGTTACGATACAATCCTCGGGGACTTTGTAACCGCGCTCGATAAGCATCTCGGTTACGGTTATCGCCATAACGTCATTAGCACATATTATCGCATCGGGAAGATCGCCCTCTCTATCAAGGAGCGCCTTCATCGCCACACGGCAGGGATCGGCCCAGAAATTGCCGTAGCTTACCATACTGTAATCAAACGAAAGCCCGTTCTGCTCGAGCACTTTCTTAAACACTTCTATTCTTCTGTTGGAAAAGTCATTGTTTTCATGTCCGGCCATCATATGAGGGCGTTTAACCTTATGATGCTCGATAACATGACGCACGACCTGTTCGAAGCCTGCTTCATAATCAAAGCTTATGCATGAAGCTCCTTCGTAATGGCCGTCTGCGATCACTACGGGAAGATTATACTTTCTGGAATTGTCTATGATCTTATTCGCAATCTTATGGCTCTTGATCTTCTCATCCATAATGATCACGGCATCTATATACCTGTACGGGATAAGATCGAATACATAACGTTCCGTAGCCTGCCGGTCTTCTTC
This sequence comes from Mageeibacillus sp. UBA6980, assembly GCA_002450095.1. Lineage (GTDB taxonomy): Bacteria > Bacillota > Clostridia > Saccharofermentanales > Saccharofermentanaceae > Saccharofermentans. The sequence continues at coordinate 30,640 of DJYK01000023.1, forward strand.
CCAATAGATATCGGAATTCAAGGTAAAGATCAGGATGCCGAAGCCCTCGGTCTTCAGTCTCTCGTTAAGCCTGACTATAAACCCGTGAGTCTGCGGTTCATACACTCGAGATGTACAAAGAGCTATTAATTTCTTACCGTTGATCATCTTAAGTCCTTAGGAAGTACTGCCTCTTATAGGACTTATATTAACAAAGTAAATATTAGCAATCAGTAAACGATTGTTAATAACATTTGAAATAGGGACTCATATTTCCCCTTTTAATGCCTTTTTCCTCTCGTACATCTTCTTGTCCGCACGTTCAAAAACGGAATTAAACCCGCTGTCGGTATTCGCATCGTATATATCCATTCCGCTTGATATCGTAACAAGTCCGTTTTCCCTGTTGTCTTCGATCTGTCTGTCGAATTCATCGAGCAAAGAAACCCTGTCATCGTAGTCATCCCCTTCAAGAATAACAACGAACTCATCGCCTCCGATACGGTAGACCGGACTGTGCTGGAACTTCTTGCAAATCATCATGCATCCCGTCTTGATATACTTATCGCCTTCTTCATGACCGAAGGTATCATTGACCCTCTTTAATCCGTTAAGATCAAAGACGATGACACCGAATTGCTTAAGATCTCCCGAATCCAGTCTCTGCTGAATGATATCCTTGGCTTCCGTGTACGCATGAACGCTCTTGACGCCGGTCAAAGCATCCCGGGTCACTATCTGCCTCGCAGAATTAAGAGCCTGGTAATTAACCGTCTTCTCATCATTATTAATGAATGTATGCACAAGACAGGAAGTGATAAGACATCCTACTGCATAGAAAGGAAGAAGAGGGAAAACCGTCTGAAGGACTATGAACAAAGTCATGACTATACCACAGGACGCTACGGTAAGATAATGAGTCTTCCGTCTGCCCTCGGACTTACCGACACCGTAAAATGCATATACGGACGTAAACACAAACAGAACGATCTGCGCAATCAGTGAAATGTATCGTCCGTTCCCCGGAACATATATGCCTTCCTCATTGAAACTGAATACGACCGGGATGAAGAGATTGACAATAAGAACGATCACTTCATAAATAGATATCACCCATCCCATCAACGTAAGTGCCTTGCCGAATCTGCCTTTATGATCCAGATAAGAGACTACGAACCTCGTCCACATGATAAGTGACATTACCATAGACAGGAAATAGATCACCGTATCGACATAAGCGAGGATCAGAAAGCCCTGTTCATACAAAATGCCCCAAAGGACATCAGTTAAGTAATAAATGAATATCGCGAACAGAAAACAGCGATAATTATACATAACCTTGGAGATCTTCATCTTTGACGGACGTATCAGCTCCAGGTTTATGATGATATGAAGCGCCATGGCAAGTAATCCGAAACTCGCATAATACATAGGCAGGTACTTATCAGGTCCTCAAAAAGAATATTATTCTAGATTATAATACGTAACAATGTTACATTCCATATACGTGTCAATTTGTCACAAAGCGAAGTTAAACGCTGTTTCTCGTATACTTACACTCAGGGTAGCTTCGGCATCCCCAGAACGTTCCGAACTTACCTTCCCTCTTCTTCAGAAGGTTGCCGCATTCAGGGCAGGATACAACAGCCAAAGCAGCCTGTGACGGATGACGCATCTCCTCTATGAGATGCTTATATACTTCGTAATTGATCTTACAATCACAAAGAGCCCGATGTGCACCGGCATATGATATACCGTAATGACCGGACAGGCTTTCCAGTGAGCGGCTCTGAAGCTCCGGCAGATATCTTCTGGCCATGATCAATGTATCAAGATAATCATTCGGTAAAGCCTTCCCCCAAAGCGCCGTCATCTCTTTATTGATAAACTTAAGATCAAAATTGATTATATTATGTCCGACAAGAACATCATCCGATATAAACACGGTAAAATCCGATAATGCCTGCTCGATGCCGGGAGCATCCTTTACCATCTCATCTGTAATGCCGCTTACGGAAGAAGCAATCTCGGGGATATGAAACCCGGGATTTACAAAAGTGGAAAACTCTTCAGTGATCCCGTTTCCCCGAACTTTCACGGCAGATATCTCTATAATGGAGTCTTCCTGCGGGGAAAGCCCGGTGGTCTCAAGATCAAATATCACAAAACCGGAAAGTTCCGGTACGCAATCATAAAAGTTTTTCATCTTCTTCCTCTTTCAGGATAAACATTAACACTACGCATCACAGATTACGGGGGCAACGGGAATGATCAATCCCTGCTCTCAAAGTAATCGCTCGAATAATCGTAGTTACCGTCTCCGTTCGGATTAAAGAAATCAAGATATGCATTGCTTCTTCCTTCCGGATAGGGATTCATCGTGAAAGGTTCTTCTGTCGTGTAGTAAAAACCGGAAGCGCCCGCGACATTCATCGAACAGTCTATGAATCTGTTAGGATCGGATTCGCTCTGGATCGAGAACAGGCCATCGCCTTCCATACTGTTGTCAGAGGCGACACCGTCGGCATAACAATCAAAGAAATTCGAATTACCGACACTGCATACGAATATGCCGGAATTCGCTCCCCTTACCTCGGCACCTTCGATATAAAGGCCGACAACGGTGGAATCCGTTACTTTGCCGAAGAACGCGTTATCATCACAGCCGTTGTCTATATAAAGTCCCGTGATCTTGTGGCCGTTACCCACAAAAACACCTCGAAAGGCCTGAGAATTATCTTCACCGATGCCAAGAGGTGCCCAGTTAAGTCCCGTGAGATCAATGTCGGAAAGAAGGTCAACCAGAACGAAGAAATAATCGGTATCTCCTTCCCTGGTCTGCGGGTATACATTTACAAAATAAGTAAGGGAAGCAAGATCTTCCACACTGTCGATCTCGAATACCCCGTAATAATATGTATCCTCACCGTCTCTGCGGAACGAGGCCTCGAGATAGTCCATATCAACAAGACCGATAATATCTCCGGCCTCGCCCGAATTCGCCCATTCAGACAGTGACGGATCGGTTTCAAAGAAATTGTCAGCCGTTATCTCGCAGATCTCGACCTGCGCAGTCTCCGCAGAGGTTTCCATCGTCTCGAGAGCCTCTGTCTCTGTCGGAGCCGAAGTCTCTGTCGAAGATTCAAAGGATGTGTTATCCGTATCGGCATTTCCGCACGCCGTAAGGATCAAAGCCGCCGCTAAAGATAATGCTATAAAATGATCATGTTTCATAATGTTCCTCCTTAAGAATAGAACTCGGTAGTTGTATGGTTCTGCTGTATCAATATAGAACTCTGGTTAAATTCTTCTATAAGCGCATCGCAGGCTGCATGCACCTGATCAAGATCCGTATCGGACAGATAGATCACTATCGTATACTCGTGAGCTACCGAACCGTCATCGTTGACCCAGCCGCCTCTTGCATCCTGGATCGTGAATCCGTAGAAGTAATCCGTAAGGACCGCATCTGCGTGCTCCATCGCTTCTTCCGGAGTATATACAGGCTCATTGGTATCTTTATCATTGGTTCCGAGATACAGGACATACTGAATGTCATCGTCCGAAGTCTGTTCGATCATCGAAGGCTCAACCTGCACTTCCGGTACATCACGTTTTCCCTCTATAAGGGCAATCGTTCCAACGACCAGAGCCGCCGCACTCAATACTATCGCTATAATACCGATCAGCTTATCGTTTCTCATAATCTCCTCCTTAGATCTGTGCTGAAGCCTTTCCGGCTCCGGTGATCATTACATTCATAAACGATAATCTCCTTTATGTTGCTGATTTATAGTATACATCAATAACAATCGATTATCTTTTTGTCTGTTAAGCAACACTTCTTTTCCCGTCTGTTCATTAAGCGACAGATACCACCTTCTTTGCTCATTGGATACAGGGTTGGCGCATGGCATCATATGGCCATGAAGTTAATGAACCGTTTGGAGGTAAAGACAATGAAGAACTTAAACAGAAAGACCATGATTACTGCAATCGCACTCGCTGCTGCCATCGTTACCATCGGAGCACCGGTGATCAAGAAGACAACAAGAGCAGACTCTCTCGTTCAGATCAGAGCAGCGGCACAGCAGACTGATGACGCAACGATCAACTCACTTAAGGATCTTTACGATTCATCAAGCGCATTCCTCGCAATCCATTCCGACGAACTCGCTCCCGATGTTTACATCGCACTTGATACCGCCCGTTCACAGGCATACAACTCGCTTCAGAGGGAATCAGGTTATGTTGAGGCGATGTCGGGATTGAGGATCCAGCTTTCAGTAGCCGAGGCTTCTTTGGAAGGCAGAATTGCAGACACTAACGCTGCACCCGCTCCCGTTATCGGAACAGCTGCGGCAAACAGACTCGGTATCGGAACAAACTGGGTTTCAGCCAATACGGCAAACACCGTGGCAACTATATACGCAACCAACCGTAACCTTCCTGCTGACATGATCAGGGTACGTGTTCTCAATAATTTCGTTGAGAGACTTTATTCCGATATCTTCGGAAGACCTTGCGATCAGGCAGGCAGAGACCGTTATGTTAACGATATGATCAACGGCACTTGTACGGCAGACGATGTCGTTAAGAGCATGTTCGCATCATCAGAGTTCACATCAAGGAACTTAAGCGATGAGACATTTATGACCGTCGTTTACAGAGCATTCCTCGACAGAGAACCCGATGCACAGGGCCTTAACAACTGGGTCAACCAGTTAAGGAACGGAATGACAAGATCCGAGATCGTTGACTACTTTTCCACAACCGAGAACTGGGCAGGCATCTGCACATTCTACGGTATTAACAAATGACAATTGTCTTACCTCATTCATAACAATCTTCATGTGAAAGGGCCGCTTTTACGAGCGGTCCTTTTGCATGTCTTTATTAAGTCTTGAATAATGCACCAATCCTTTAAAGAGCGGATGAGGTCTGTTAGGTCTGCTCTTAAATTCCGGATGAAACTGTACTCCTACATAATAATCATCATCTTCAAATTCGACGGCTTCCACAAGTCTTCCGTCGGGTGATATACCGCTCACGATAAGCCCGGTCGCCTCGAGAGCGTCTTTATATTCGTTGTTGTATTCATAACGGTGCCTGTGCCGCTCATTGATAAGATCCGACCCGTACATCCGCTTAAGCACAGTATGATCGACTATGCTGCAAGGGAAGCTTCCGAGCCTTAATGTACCGCCCTTCTCGATCTCGTCGTTTTGTCCCGGCATAAAATCTATTACTTTATTCCCGGATGAAGGATCGAATTCACCGGAGTCGGCACCCCGAAGGCCGAGAAGATCCCTTGCGGCTTCAATCACCATTATCTGCATTCCGAGACAGATCCCGAGGCAGGGGATATCCTGCTCTCTGCAGTACCTTGCCGTAACGATCATCCCTTCTATTCCGCGGTTACCGAACCCTCCCGGGATAACGACTCCGTCAACCTCGCTTATGACATCATTAACGTTATCTTCCGTCACGGATTCTGAATCTATCCACTTGATATCAACAAACACGCCTTCATCATATCCCGCGTGATAAAGAGCCTCCGCTACCGACAGATATGCATCATGAAGCTGTACGTATTTACCGACAAGCCCGATCCATACACGGCCTTCCCTGCTCCTTATCTTATCGATCACTTCCTGCCACTTTCCGAGATCGGGTTCGTCGCACTGAAGCTTGAGTTTTCGGGTTACCTCATCGCATATCCCGGATCTCTCGAGCATAAGAGGCGCTTCATAGAGGATCGGCAACGTAAGATTCTCGATAACGCAGTTCTCTTTTACATTACAGAAATGAGCGATCTTGGTTATTATCCCGCGGTCTTCGATCGGCTCATCGGTCCGAAGTACGATTATATCCGGAGATATCCCCATCCCCTGAAGTTCCTTGACCGAATGCTGCGTAGGTTTACTCTTATGTTCTCCCGAAGCCTTCAAAAAAGGAAGCAGCGTGACATGAACATAGAGTGAATTCTCGGGGCCGACCTCGTTCCCGACCTGCCTTATAGCCTCTATAAACGGCTGACCTTCGATATCGCCTATCGTTCCTCCGACTTCGGTAATGACAATATCCGCATCGGATGTTTTACCCACGTTATAGATAAACGATTTGATCTCATCCGTTATATGAGGGATTATCTGCACCGTGGATCCCAGGTATTCGCCTTTACGTTCTTTGTTGATAACGGAGGAATACACTTTACCGGTGGTGATGTTCGAGAATCGGTTCAGATCTTCATCTATGAATCTCTCATAATGTCCGAGATCGAGATCCGTCTCCGCGCCGTCCTCAGTCACATAGACTTCGCCGTGCTGGTACGGACTCATCGTCCCGGGATCCACGTTGATATAAGGATCGAGTTTCTGTGCGGCGACTTTAAATCCGCGCATCTTAAGAAGTCTGCCGAGGGATGCTGCCGTTATTCCTTTCCCGAGTCCCGACACGACACCACCCGTCACGAAAATGTATTTGGTCATATTCTCCTCCGACTGCCTTACGGCCTTTTATATTCCTCTATTATCCGAAGCGCGACAGACACCTTGCTCTTTCTGTCATTCATCGCGTTCTTCTCTATATATTTATGAGCCTGTTCCTCTGTAAGATGAAGATTCTCCACGAGTATCAGCTTGGCCCTGTTCACCGTCTTGATCTCCTCCAATTTCTCTTCAAATGACTTCTGCTTCTGTTCCATCCTTATAAGCCTCTCCCTCATCGAACAGAGCATCTTAAGAGTCTGATTCAAAGCGGAGGCAGTAAAAGGCTTGCTTAGAGTAAATACGCCGTAGTTCTGCACTTTGTAATTGATCTCATCGAAGATGTCGTTTCTTACAAGAAGGAGAACGGAACAGGCATACATATCGGTAAGCTCCACTGCAAAATCGATCCCTATCTCATCCTTTAGAGGAGCGTTTATTATCACGATATCAAAGTCTCTTTGCCCGGTCATTCTGCGTCCCGAGGAAACCGACTCCGTAACACTTAAGGAAAAATCCTCATGTGCCAGAAAAGATGCCATTGACGAGTTAAGTTTCTCATTGTCCGATACCACAAGTACCGAATACGAATTATCTCTTCTCATCATCTGACCTCCTTTCTGTTTATTAATTTGAATTATCAGTCGCAGTAAGCTTCAATTATCGAGGGCGGCAGCACTTCCTTAAGGAAAGCACTCTCGCGGGCAGCCTTCTTCGCTTCCTCGATAGTCCCCGGCAAAAGCCTGTATCTTCCCTCTGGATCTCCTGTCACCTTGAGATCCTCATTGACCGGATTGTCCGGCTCGAGTCCGTTACTTATGCCGTAGAGTCCCGCCTCTATAAGCAATGCGAATATAAGATAAGGATTCGAGAACGCATCCGGCGATCTTAACTGTGCATAGTGATGACCTTTGGTTGCCGGAACTCTTATGAGCTGACCGTAGTTACCGCCTGACCAGGTTACGTATCTCGGGGCTTCATCTTTGCCGATCCTTCTGTAGGATTCCTCACACCTGTTCATAAACAGCGTGATGTCGCAGATCTTATCCATAATCCCTGCGATGACGTTAAGCTGCACCGAATTATCATCCCCTCTGCGGACGCTGAAATTGACATGGAATCCGTTGCCGGGCTGGTCCGCCAGAGGCTTCGGCGAGAAGTCGGCAAAAAGTCCGTTTCTCGCCGCGATCGTCTTTACCACGGTCATGTAAGTTATCATGTCATCGGCGGCCTTGATCGGATCCGCACTTACAAAGTCGATCTCGTTTTGTCCGGGACCCGCTTCATGGTGAGAGTTGAAAGGGGTTATACCCATCCGCTCGAGCGTAAGGCAAATCTCTCTTCTTACGTTCTCACCTTTATCGAGCGGTGCGATATCCATATACCCCGCCTTATCGAAAGGGACAACAGTCGGTTCACCGTCTTCATCAGTCTTAAACAGATAGAATTCGATCCTTGTACCGAAAGTAAAATCTATCCCGTCAGCTTTTGCTTTATTGACTGCATTTTTAAGTATGTTTCTCGTATCACAGGCAAAGGGAGTCTCATCCTGATGTCTTATGTCGCAGAACAGTCTTACGACTCTTCCCTGATCCGGACGCCACGGCAGCACTGCCGCATTATCGGTCAAAGGATGAAGGAAAAGGTCCGAACACTGTTCACGGGAGAATCCCGGGATACCCATCGGATTGATCCCGACTCCGGAATTAAAAGCCCGCCGCAGATCGCCGGACATTACGGATATATTCTTGGGAGTACCGAAGATATCACAGAACAGAAGCCTAATAAACTTAATGTCCTCTTCTTCGACATACTGCATAAATTCATCGACAGAGCAATTCATCATAACCTCCGAAGATCGTTTGATATTCTTTTTAAGTGTAAAGGCGTCCACTCGGGTTTTGGGATCCACCCGAATGAACGCCTTTGTTCGATTAGAAAATACCACTATAAAATATGAATTGTCAACGTGTAAAACTTGCAAATTCACGCTTGACAACATCAAATCGCTAATGTATCATCACATCGAAATAATTGAACAGGCAAAGGCGCCGATGGGATTTTCCCCTCGGTGCCTTTTCTTTTTGCTGGATAACACAATTGCAAGTTATTCTCCCGATTATTTCAAATCGAGTGATAAAGGAGTGAAGAAAGATGAAAGACACATCTGAGATCTTCGGAGAGAATGTTTTCAGTCTGAGCGTTATGAAGGAACGCCTTCCCAAGGAAACATTCAAGGAAGTAAAGGCAGCCATTGATAACGGACACAGATTATCCGAACAGGCTGCGGGCGTAGTAGCAAACGAGATGAAGCAGTGGGCCATCGAGAAGGGCTGCACACACTACACTCACTGGTTCCAGCCCATGACAGGCATCACATCCGAGAAACACGACAGCTTCATCAATCCTTCCGACGACGGAAACATAATCTTAAGATTCTCCGGTAAGGAACTTACGCAGGGCGAACCCGATGCCTCATCATTCCCGTCAGGAGGACTTCGTGCGACATTCGAAGCCAGAGGATATACGGCATGGGATCCGACATCTTATGCATTCATCAAGGAAGGGGTCCTGTGCATACCTACCGCATTCTGCTCATACGGCGGAGAAGCACTCGACAAGAAGATCCCTCTCCTCCGCTCAATGGAAGCTTTGAATAAGCAGGCCGTCAGAGTATTGAAGCTCTTCGGAAACGATGACGTAAACAGAGTAACAACTACGGTAGGCCCCGAGCAGGAATACTTCCTCATCGACGAGAAAGGATACAACGCCAGAAGAGATCTTATCTATACAGGAAGAACACTCTTCGGTGCACCGCCTCCGAAGGGCCAGCAGATGGAAGATCACTATTTCGGCGTGATCAAGCCGAGAGTACAGGCTTTCATGAAAGATCTTAACGACGAGTTATGGAAGCTCGGGATAATGGCTACAACGGAGCATAACGAAGTCGCTCCCTCACAGCATGAATTGGCACCGATCTTCACGACGACCAACATCGCGACCGATCACAATCAGCTTACGATGGAGATCATGAAGAAAGTTGCCCAGAAGCACGGTCTTGTATGCCTTCTTCACGAGAAGCCTTTCGCAGGCGTTAACGGTTCAGGCAAGCACAACAACTGGTCCATGAGCACCAACACGGGCGCCAACCTTCTCGAACCCGGCGAGACCCCCTACGAGAACGCGCAGTTCCTTCTTTTCCTGACGGCTGTCATCAAGGCGGTAGACGATTATCAGGATCTTATGAGGATCTCCGTCGCATCCGCAGGCAACGACCACAGGCTCGGAGCCAACGAAGCCCCTCCTGCCGTAATCTCCATCTTCCTCGGTTCTGAACTTACGGAGATCCTGGATGCCATCGTAAACGACATTCCGTACGGAGCAAAAGAGAAAGAGCTTCTCAAGGTAGGCGTTCACGTATTGCCGAAGTTCCCCAAGGATACTACGGACCGTAACAGGACATCGCCTTTCGCTTTCACCGGCAACAAGTTCGAATTCAGAATGCTCGGTTCCGCCGCTTCCGTGGCACTTCCAAACACGGTGCTCAACACGGCAGTAGCCGAATCCTTAAGACAGTTTGCAGACAAGCTCGAAGGAGAAGATGATTTCACATCGGCTTTGCACGAACTCATAAAGGAAGAGATCAAGGCTCACAAGAGGATCATCTTCAACGGAAACGGTTACGAAGATGCCTGGATCGAAGAAGCAAAGAGAAGAGGCCTGTCAAATCTTCGAACGACACCCGAAGCCGTTGCGCACTATTTGGATGACAAGAACGTTGAACTGTTCACTTCTCATAAGGTCTATTCCAAGATCGAGATGCAGAGCCGTCACGAAGTATTCCTCGAGAAGTATACGAAGCTCATCGATATAGAAGCGAAGACGATGCTCGAGATGGCAAAGCAGGATATCTTCCCTGCCGTAAGTGCTTATTCTTCGGATCTCGCATCGGGTACAGGAAACATCTTCGAGAAGGAAACTTTGGATGAGATCTCCGAAGACCTCGACAAGGCTTACGGTTCATACAAGGCATTGAAATCGGCTCTGGATTCTTCTTCAAAGATCGATGACCTTGTTAATAAGGCAGACTTCTTCAGGAGCGAGATCATCAAGGACATGACAGAGCTTCGCGAATCCTGCGACAAGCTCGAGACGGAGACGGCATCAGATTACTGGCCGTTCCCTACATACGGAGATCTGCTGTTCGCAGTAAGATAACCGTCATAACACCAAACGGTCAAAGGCAGCCCGTTCCACAAGGACAGGCTGCCTTTTGATTTATAAAACAAAAAGGAGAGTGATCTTATGAACATCACTGAAATGATCACACAGGAAGTATTCGGCATATGGTTCCTCATCGGCGCCGCGCTGGTCTTCTTTATGCAAGCAGGTTTTGCCATGCTCGAAGCAGGCTTCTGCCGCGCGAAGAATGCCGGAAACATCCTGATGAAGAACTTGATGGATTTTTGTATCGGAACAGTCTGCTTTATCTTCCTGGGATTCGGTCTCATGATGAGTGAAGATATGCTGTTCGGTTTTGTCGGAATACCTAACCTCAATATATTTACCGACTTCACCGGATTCATGGAAAACAATGCATCGAGCTTTGTATTCAACCTCGTATTCTGTGCAACGGCCGCAACGATCGTATCAGGAGCCATGGCCGAGAGAACAAAGTTCAGTTCCTACTGTATCTACTCTGCCGTGCTCTCATTGATCGTATACCCGATCGAAGCAGGCTGGACATGGAACCCGAACGGCTGGCTCGCGAATCTCGGATTCATTGATTTCGCAGGTTCCGCATGCATCCATACAGTCGGAGGTGTCGCCGCACTCATCGGAGCCATCATGGTAGGTCCTCGTATCGGCAAATACATCCGCAATGAAAAAGGCAAAGTTATCAAGGTTAACGCCATTCAGGGACACAATATCCCTATAGGTGCCCTGGGTTGCTTTATTCTCTGGTTCGGCTGGTACGGATTTAACGGCGCTGCCGCAACATCGGGATCACAACTTGCAGCAATCTTCCTTACGACAACGATTGCCCCGGCTGTTGCAACAGTAGTATGTATGCTGTTCACATGGATCAAGAACGGCAAGCCTGATGTATCCATGTGCATCAACGCTTCACTCGCAGGTCTCGTATGCGTAACCGCAGGCTGCCACTGCATCGATGCTGCAGGCGCGATCATCGAAGGTATCGTATCCGGCTTCCTCGTAGTATATGTAGTCGAATTCCTCGACCTGAAACTCCACATCGACGACCCTGTCGGCGCATGCGGCGTCCATCTTGCGAACGGTATCGCAGGCACGCTTCTTGCAGGTCTTCTTGCAACGAACACATCATCACTTGGAATAGACGGACCCGTATATGCTTTGATCCACGGTACGGATTTCATGTCAGGGCTTAAGGTCTTCGGCGTACAGTGCTTAGGTATATCATCAATAATCGTATGGACTTCAGTCCTCATGATCATCACATTCTTCATCATCAAGAAGGTTCACGGTCTTCGTGTATCCCGCGAGGAAGAGATCGAGGGCTTGGATTCTACAGAGCACGGACTTCCCGCTGCTTACGCAGGCTTCTCGATGAGGCCTCAGGCTATTGTTGAAGCTATGGATGTAACAGTTCCAGTTGTAAGCGGAGATATACCGGTCGCAGAAGCCGTTGAAGTAAAGAGCGTTCCTTCATTCGAAACACCCGATGGACACGCATACACCAAGATCGAGATCATCTGCAAGGAATCAAGACTCGATGCTCTCAAGAAAGCGCTCATGGGTGTAGACATTACCGGAATGACAGTATCCCACGTATTAGGATGCGGCGTACAGAAAGGACGTCAGGAATACTACAGAGGCGTTCCCGTCGAAGCATCCCTGCTTCCTAAGATCCAGGTCGACATCGTCGTATCCAAAGTACCCGTACAGACTGTCATTGACACTGCCAAGAAAGTCCTCTATACAGGACACATCGGCGACGGAAAGATCTTCGTATATAACGTTATGAACGTTATTAAGATCAGGACCGGAGAGGAAGGATTCGCCGCACTCCAGGATGTCAAATAACCAAGCCATTCTTCCATAGTCCACAGCAAAGGGCTGCCGTATCCGCTTTCACGCGGCCGGCAGTCCTTTCATTTATCAAAGACAGAATGCTCTCGCTCTACCTGATTTTCCTCACAGCTTAATCAAAGATCACATCCTTGTTTGCTTCAACATATTTCTCAAGTAAGGTAGTTAGAGACGGTTCTAATCCGTAGAAGGCCATATCGGTTTCCACCCAGCCGTCGTCTTCGCCTTCATTGATTGCTTTGCACAGATTATCGGCAAAATCATCATTGGCAATTTCTCTCAATGCGTCTTCAAGTTCTTTAAGATCCGTATCAGGATAGACATCTGAATAACCGCTGAACCCGCCGCTATTCATTTCGGCATCGTACCAGAAACACAAGACTGCTTTTCTCTGAATATCAGAAAGTATGGATTCATCTCTGAAGCAAACATCAGATATGAATGTGTTCCAGCGTTCATCTCTTTCGCTAAGCATGGTCTTTCTCCTTATTGATCTACAGGTAAGCCAAAGTATACTATCAATTTATTCCACATAGCAAACTATCGTAAAGCCGCACTGAGAGCCTCATAGTGACTGAACTGTTGACCAACTCGTTCAACCGGTCACACTTTTGGTCACTGAAAGGCTCTCAGTGACTTCGTCTGTCTTTTTCATATGGATATGCAACATACCTTGGGCAGGCAGCACAGTTATTTCCACATAACTTTCTTTATTTTCCTCGTATTATTAATTTGT
>DJYK01000011.1:0-88570 GCA_002450095.1 Mageeibacillus sp. UBA6980
TCTACTTTTGCTTGACTAGTGCACTTAGCAACACTTATGATCGCATTTTGCTGTTACAGGGTGTTGGAGTTTAACCTTACGGCTTTTTGTTTATATCTTCTTGTATTCCTCATATTCTGCCGTCTTCTCGGATTCTATTCTGCAATGGCCATGGATTCTGTGTTGATATCACATTTCCTTACTATGGGAAACATGGATGTTCATTCTGTTCTGAATGAAGCAGGTCTGTTTTTGATAGGTACTCTTATGGGGATAGCAGTTAATCTTACGCTACGTAAAGACAGTAAGAAGACGGAAGAACTGATGCAAAAGACAGATGAAAAGATCAGACATATCCTGTTAAGAGCCTCTGAACGTATCATGGACGCTGATCTGAAAGACTATGACGGTACGTGTCTTGTTGAACTTGATGATCTTCTTGATAAATCATATAAGCAGGCACTCACAGATTATAAAAACGATCTTATCGATCCTGTCGATATAGATCTGAAATACATCGGAATGAGGCGTAAGCAGGGGGAGATCTTATCCGAGATCTACAGAAACGTAAGCGAGATCAAGACTACGCCTGATACAGCCGCGACTATATCGGCTTTTTTAAGAAAGATATCCGAACAGTATGGAAGAGAGAATGATGTAACAGGTCTTCTTGACGAGACTTACAAGATGATCCTGAGGTTTAAGGAACTGCCTCTTCCGGAAACCCGCGAAGAGTTTGAGGACAGAGCAAGGTTATTTGTACTGATGAGAAGCATAGCGGACTTTCTTAAGATCAAAAAGGAAATGTTCAATAATCCTGTTTAAACTTTTCTTAATAATTAGATTATTGCGTTTTTATCTTTATTATGTAGGATATATATGATTTCAGGGAGGTTATTAAAATGAAGAAAAAACCGTTTAAGATCATAGGTATCGTTGCTGCAGTGATCTTCGTATTATTGATCGTCATTAATTCCTTTAAGATCATTCCGACAGGTTACACGGGAGTCAGGAGCAGATTCGGTCAGATCAGCAGTGAGGCTATCACGCCCGGTATCGCTTTGAAGATACCGTTTGTCGACCACATAATCCTTGTCAATAACAAGCAGCAGGAGATTACGATAGAAGGTCAGATCTGGGGTGAGACATCCGAAAGAGCGGCTCTTTATTATGAAGGGATCAATATCACATATCAGATCAGTTCCGACAGATCTTCCTGGCTTGTAGCGAATGTTTCCAATTACGAAAGTAATATTCTCTCATCGAGTTTTGTCGCTTCGGCAGTTAAGACGGCGGCAAAGCAATATAACTCGATCGATGCTACCAACAGAGGTATCATTGAACCCGCCATCTGTCAGACCTTGCAGACTGCTATTAATGAAAAGTACGGCGAGGACACTATCACTATTATAAGAGTAGTAGTGAACAATGCCGATTATGAGGATTCATACAATCAGGTAATCGCAGAACAGCAGGCTGCTCAGATACAGTATCAGACTCAGCAGATCGAGAATCAGCGTGCAATAGAGCAGGCAGAAGCTCAGGCAACCGTTACAAGGACCACAGCACAGGCAGAGGCCGATGCTTTGATCATTGCTGCCGAAGCCGAGGCGGAAGCAAATGCGATAAGAGAGGATTCGCTTACACCGACGATCATTCAGTATGAAACGATCACCAGATGGGACGGAAGACTTCCTTTAATGGGAAACGGTGAAGGCAACGGGGTTTTCCCGATGATAGACATCTCGTCGATCGATCAGGAAGCCGAGACACCGACCGTTACTGAAGTTGTCGAGGAAGAATCTTGAAGTTAAGCTTAACTTGATCAATTGTAACTTGAATTACATCAGATAAAAGAATAGACTCATTAAGTAATCTTTAAACAGCCCGGCGAGGTTGTAAGATTCTTATCATAAGAATTCAAGTCGTGCCGGGAAACTATAGTTTTCCGGCATTTTTATGCCGGGGTAAGGAGTTTCCGATGAGTGAAGTAAACACTTCAAACGCTACTGTTCTGATGGATGAAGCCTCAGTCGAACGTGCGATCGTCAGAATATCTCATGAGATCATCGAGCATAACAAAGGTCTCGATAATATCGCTCTCATAGGTATTCAGAGAAGAGGCGTGTCCATCGCTAAAAAGATCCGTGATTATCTCGAATCAATAGAGAATGTAAAGGTCCCGATGGGAATCCTCGATATCACGTTCTATCGCGATGATCTTTCCACTCTTGCCGCACACCCGGTCGTAAACGGTACGCACATCCCCTTTGATGTTAACGGCACCAAGATCGTTCTTGTTGACGATGTTCTGTACACCGGAAGAACGATAAGATCTGCCATAGACAATATCTTCGATATGGGAAGACCTTCATGCATACAACTTGTTGAACTTATCGACAGAGGACACAGACAGCTTCCTTTTAAGGCTGATTATGTAGGTAAGAATGTACCTACGTCTGAAACTGAACAGATCGAGGTTCAGTTTGAAGATGTTGACGGTTCAACCAAGGTTCTGCTAATCAAGGAGGATAAATAATATGGGACTTAAGAGTAAAGATCTCCTCGGAATGAAACAGCTTACTGCCGAGGAGATCATGGAGATATTAGATACGGCAAAGACAATGAAGCTCGTAGTCGAGAACGGGCCTAAGAAGACTTCTCACTTACAGGGTAAATCCGTAGTTACTCTGTTCTATGAGAATTCAACGAGAACCAGATTATCATTCGAGCTCGCATCAAAGTATATGGGCGCTACGAGTGCAAACATATCCGCTACCGGAAGCTCGGTCGCAAAGGGTGAATCGCTTCTGGATACGGCCAGAACCATCGATATGATGGGAACGGACATAATAGTTATGCGTCATCCCCAATCAGGCGCTCCGCATTCGATAGCAGATAAAATAAACGCGAGCATAGTAAATGCTGGCGACGGCATGAATGAGCATCCTACACAGGCTCTTCTCGATATGCTGACGATGTATGAGAGATTCGATACTTTTGAAGGTAAGAAGATTGCGATCTGCGGCGATGTTTACCACAGCCGTGTTGTCAGATCCAATGCGATTGGCCTTGCAAAGCTCGGAGCGAAAGTCAGCGTTTACGGTCCCCGTACTATGATGCCTGTCGGTATTGAGAAGATGGGAGTTCGTATTGCTTCGGATGTAAGAGACTGCGTAAAAGATGCAGATGCCGTCATGGGCCTTCGCGTACAGCTCGAGAGAATGAAGAGTTCCTTGTTCCCGTCGGTAGCGGAGTATTCAAAGTTCTATGCAATCACACCGGAGGTGTTAAAGCTTGCAAAACCCGATGCTTTCCTTATGCATCCGGGTCCTTGTAACCACGGTGTTGAACTGCCGACCGCAGTATATGACTGCGATCAGTCAGTTATAAATAAACAGGTTACAAACGGTGTAGCAGTAAGAATGGCTGTTCTTTATCTGCTCATGGCAAGGAGAAACAATCTATGAAAACGATAATCACGAACTGTAAGGTATTTAACTCCGATAAGACGAAGATCTATATCGAAGACGGAAAGTTTGCCGATGCTTTTAATGACAGTGAGGCTGACGAGATCATTGACGTAAAAGGCGGAACGATACTTCCGGGACTTGTTGATATGCATGTTCATTTCAGAGAGCCCGGTTACGAGTATAAGGAAACTATCGCCACGGGAAGCGCGGCAGCGGCAAGAGGAGGTTTTACGAGCGTTTGTACGATGCCGAATACTTTCCCCGTATGCGATAACGCAGCAGTAGTTTCAGGTATTCTTAAGAAGGCAGAAGAAGCGGGACTTGTACGTGTTTATCCGATAGGTGCGGCCGGCAAGAATCTCGACAGCGACGAATTGGCAGAGATCGGTCTTATGAAAGAGGCCGGTATCGTAGCCGTAAGCAACGACGGCAAGCCTATTGCAACTGCAGGTTTCATGAGAAAGGTGCTTGAATACTCATCTGACTTCGATATTCCCGTATTGAACCATGAGGAGGATAAGACCATATCGGACGGTGCAATGAATGAAGGAGAAGTTTCAACTTCTATCGGTATAAGAGGAGTTCCGTCTGCCGCTGAAGATATTATGATCGCCAGAGATATTATCCTCTCCGAGTACCTCGATATTCCGGTCCATATTTGCCATGTAAGCACAAAGGGCGGAATGAGGATGATAAGGGAGGCAAAGGCAAGAGGCGTTAAAGTGACTTGTGAAACATGTCCTCATTATTTTACTCTTACCGATAAGTCCTGTGAGAACTACGACACCAACTTCAAGATGCACCCGCCGCTTCGAACAGAGGAGGACAGACTCGCCGTCATTGAAGCCATCAAGGACGGAACCGTTGACTGTATCGTTACCGATCACGCTCCTCATCACCAGGATGATAAGGAAGTTGAGTTCTCTCATGCTCTTAACGGCATTGTAGGTCTCGAGAGCTCGTTCGCACTTTGCTATACATATCTTGTTAAGCCCGGTCACATAACGATGGAAAAGCTGATGGATCTTATGTGCCACAATCCTTCAGATATCCTTAAGCTCGGAAGAGGCGGTATGCAGACCGGCGATGACGCTGACCTTGCAGTATTCGATCTTGATAACGAGTTTACTTTTGATAAGAATAAGATGTTAAGCAAGGGCAGAAACACTCCTTTCGACGGTTGGAAACTCTATGGTAAGACATTGCTTACGATGATGGGAGGAAAGAAGACTTATGAAGAACTTTGCTGATTATCTCGCGAGGAAGATATCTGAATTTGATAATCCGACTGTAATGGGTCTTGACCCGAGGCTCGAGTATATTCCCGAATCCATACGTGATAAGTGGATGAAGGAATTAGCGCCCGATGCGGAACTTGCCGCAGCCATGGCAATATATGAATTCAATACAACGCTTATCGATGCCGTATGCGATATCGTACCCGCGATCAAGCCTCAGTTTGCTTATTACGAGATGTATGGCGTAACCGGTATTGACACGCTGAAGAAGACCATTTCTTACGCCAAGAGCAAGGGAATGATCGTCATTGCCGATGCAAAGCGCAATGATATCGGTTCAACGGCAACCGCATATGCGGAAGGAATAATCGGTGAGACAGCGCTTGATGACGGAAACACAAAGCATATGTTCAATGCAGACGCCGTTACGGTAAACGGTTACCTCGGTATCGACGGTATCAAGCCTTTCCTCGATGTATGCGAGAGGGACGGCAAAGGAATATTTACGCTGGTGCATACTTCCAATCCTTCTGCCGTTGATTTCCAGGACATGGTCCTTCAGGACGGAAGGAAAGTATATGAACTCATGGCGGATAACGTCAATGAGTGGGGCAAAGAACTCGTAGGCGAAGAAGGATTCTCATCTGTCGGTGCCGTACTCGGTGCCACTGTACCCGAGCAGGCCGTTGCCGCCCGTAAGAGGATGCCGAATACATTTATGCTGGTTCCGGGTTACGGCGCTCAGGGAGCCGGTCCCGATGCTGCAGTAGCATCATTTACCAAGGACGGTAAGGGAGCGATCGTAAACGCTTCAAGAAGCCTGATGTGCGCTTGGAAGAAGAGGGAAGACTTAGATCCTTCTGATTTTGCCAAGGCCACAAGAGATGAAGCAGTTGATATGAGGACAAAGCTCAATGCAGCGCTTAAGGACAGGAAATACGTATGAGTAAAGACTTTTTCTGTGAAGTAACATCCAAAAGTATGTTGAATGAAGACACGGCTCTTATCGAGTTTCTGTGTCCCGAGATAGCAGAATCTGCGGTTCCCGGTCAGTTTGTTAATATTACGTGTTCGAATTTTCTGAGGCGCCCCTTCGGTATTGCTTCCGTTGACAGGAATAGAGGGACTTTCAAAGTCGGAGTCAAGATTATAGGCGAAGGAACCGAAGAGATCGCTTCCTTCGATGAAGGCGACGGAACCTGGATATTAGGACCTTTGGGAAACGGATTTGAACTTAAAAGTGACAGATACATTCTCGTAGGAGGCGGAAGCGGAGTGTTTCCGGTCAATTTCCTTTACGAAGAATTGTGTTCGCAGGACAAGAAGGTTAAAGTCGTACAGGGGTTCAGGGACAAGACTCAGATAATCATGAATTCACCCGAGTATATCCTCACAACTGATGCGGGAGATGCCGGGATCAAGGGAAACTGCTGTGACGGTCTTAACACATTATCAAAAGATGACATTAAGGGAGCCACAGTCCTTTGTGTAGGTCCAATGCCTATGATGCGTGCCGTATCAGCCTGGGCTTCTGACAAGGGCCTTAACTGCTATGTATCTTTAGAACAGAGAATGGCATGCGGAATAGGTATCTGCCTCGTCTGCGTATGCAAAATTAAGGCGGAAGAGGAAGGAATTCCCTTTGAACATAAAAGATGCTGCAAAGACGGTCCGGTATTTGATTCCAAGGAGGTGATCTGGTGAGCGAGAGATTATTCGTAAAAGTTGGTGATACCTTCCTTAAAAGCCCTCTGATCTTAGCTTCAGGCACATGCAATATGGGCCGCGAATTATCGGAGATCTACGATCTTTCCATTCTCGGCGGCTTGTCATCCAAGGGTCTTACGATCAAGCCCCGTGCCGGCAATGAAGGTGTCAGAGTCGCTGAGTGCAAGGCAGGTATGCTTAATTCCGTAGGTCTTCAGAATCCCGGAGTAGATCATTTCATCAAGTACGATCTCGACTTCATGAACACCCTTGATACAGGTGTCATCGTAAATGTTGCAGGTCATTCGACCGAGGACTATATCGACATGGTAAAGACACTTGATCCTCATAAGGACAAGATTGATGCACTTGAGATCAATCTGTCGTGTCCCAATGTTAAGGAAGGATGCATGTCGATAGGTTCCGATAAAGAGCAGATCAAGAAGATAGTAGGCGAGCTTCGTAAGCTTACTGACCTGCCCTTATGGATCAAACTGACACCTAATGTTACAGATATCTCATCTATGGCTCTGGCCGCTCAGGAAGGCGGTGCTGATGCCGTTGTACTGATCAACACAATGCTCGGCATGGCCATAGACATCAAGACGAGACGTCCGGTTCTTCACAATAACACCGGCGGATATTCAGGTCCTGCAATTAAGCCCGTAGCACTTCGTATGGTATCGGAGTGCTACAGGGTTCTTGATATCCCGATCATCGGCTGCGGCGGAATTACTGAAGCTTCCGATGTTCTTGAATTCATGATCGCGGGAGCTTCGGCTGTAGAGATAGGAACAGCAAGTCTTCTGATCCCCGATGCTCCTGTCTTCATCACAGACGAACTTCTGGCATGGTGTGAGGAGAACGATACCGATATTGCTTCATTAACAGGAACACTTAAACTTTGGTAATAACTGGAGGTAAAAATGTCTAATCAAATAACAGAAGATCTTTTCAAAACACATGCTGTCCGCGTTGCACCCGCCGATACGCCTTTCTGGTACACATCAGGAAAACTCGGTCCTTTCTTCATCAATACGCACTTCCTTGCAAGGAATGAGGAAACGGCTTCAGGCATTCTCAAGCTGATCGAAAGTGCGATCGCTGAAGACCGCAAGACGGCACCCCACAAGATCTTTGATGCTTTCTGCGATCTTTACAAGAATGATGAGATTTACAGAAACTGCATCGATTCGATAGTTGAAACAGCTAAGAAATATGACTTCGATTTCATCTCGGGAGGAGAGAGGAGAGACTTCTTCTTCTCAATGGTTCCCGCTCATATTCTCGGCAAGCCTCACCTTACTATCTTCAAGGATCTAAGTTCAGTTATAACAGACTGCAACTTTGATGTTATTGATTATGACTTTAAGGGAAAGAAAGCGCTCCACATAGCAGACCTCATCACAGAGGCATCAAGCTACGAGCGTGCATGGATTCCTGCAATCAAAGATCTCGGCTCCGACATTAAGGACACCATCGCCGTTGTCGACAGAAAGCAGAACGGAAGAGCAGTTCTTTCCGGTCTTGGAGTTAACATGGAGACATTGACAGCCGTTGACAAGGAGCTCTTCGATGAGGCTCTTGCTAACGGTTCCATCAACGAGGCGCAGTATAAGCTTGTAATGCAGTTCCTCGAGGACCCCGACAAGTACATGAAGGACTTCATTGCTTCCCATCCGACATTTATCGATGATCAGATCGCCTTGGGCGGTAAGAATGAACAGCGTGCCCGTTTAGCCATAGAGAAAGGATTCGTCTGATGAAAGATATACCTCTTTACGAAGTAACAAAAGTAACCAATCTGCGTGACGTCATCAAGACCAGAGTAAAGGAGTTTCCTCAAAACCCGGTATTTCTTCATAAGCCGGTAAAAGGGCAGGGATATGTTCCGGTCTCAACGGAAAAGTATGACCATGATATAGACAGTCTCGGAACCGCGTTTATGCACAAGGTCTCAAAAGGCGCGAGAATAGCGATTCTGGCCGAGACCAGATACGAATGGTATGTAACATATCTTGCGACTACCAACGGCACAGGATGCGTTGTACCGATCGATAAGGAGCTTAAGACTGACGAGATCATTAACTGCCTTTCAAGGGCGCACACAGATCTTCTAGTTTTCTCGAAGAGCAAGCTCGAAGCAGTTAACGAAGTCTATGGCAAGATCGATTCACTCAAGTACTATGTCTGCATGGATGATATCGATGATTCAAGATTCATCAATTATTCCGACCTGATAAAGGAAGGTGAGAAAGCACTTGCAGACGGAGACAAGATCTTTACGGAAGCGACGATCGACCCTGAGGAGATGACTATCCTTCTTTTTACTTCCGGTACTACTTCTAAGTCCAAGGCTGTTATGCTCTGCCAGAGAAACATCTGTAAGAACCTGATGTCGATGTTCTCAATGCTCTACATTGACCGTAACGACATATTCTTCTCAGTATTGCCTCTGCATCATACTTATGAATGCACCTGCGGATTTTTAGGACAGGTCTACAGAGGAACAACTATCGCGATCTGCTCCGGATTAAGATACATAACAACAGAGATCAAGGAAGCCAAGCCTTCCTGTATCCTGATGGTTCCGGTAATGCTCGAGATGTTCTACAAGAACATCATGAAGAACATTAACTCCGATCCCAAGAAGGCCAAGAAGTTCAACACGGGACGTAAGCTTTCGAAGTTTTTGATGAAGCTTCACATCGATGTGAGGAAGAAGCTTTTCGCGCAGATACATGACGTATTCGGCGGCAACATGAGACTCATAATCTTAGGCGGAGCTCCCGTAAAGCCCGAGGCTCTCGAGTTCTTCCAGGACATGGGCTTCCTATGCGTACAGGGCTACGGTCTTACTGAGTGCGCACCTATCCTTGCTCTTAACCGTGACGTGGACTTCGAGAACGAAGCTGCAGGACTTCCTCTGCCGGGCGTTGATGTTCAGATCCTGAACCCCGATTCCGACGGCATCGGCGAGTTCATTGCCAAGGGTGACAACGTATTCATGGGGTACTACGAGGATCCCGAAGCTACTGCAGAGGCTCTCGACAGCAACGGTTACTACCACACAGGCGATCTCGGATACATCGACAAGAACGGATTCTGCATCATCACAGGACGTAAGAAGAACGTCATCATTGCAGCTAACGGCAAGAATGTTTTCCCGGAGGAGATAGAATACCTGCTGTCACTCGATGACAGGGTAGCCGAGAGTGTCGTAACCGGAATCCATGACGAGAAGAAGGATGACATCATCATCGTTGCTACTATCTTCCCGGATATGGACTGGGTAGAGCAGAACCTAGGCAAGGACGCGACAGACGAGCAGATCCAGAAGGAACTCGAGGATGCCGTGGATAAGGTTAACGACAAGCTCGTAAACTACAAGAAGATTAAGAAGACGGTTCTCCGTAAGGAAGAATTCGAGAAGAATACATCGCGTAAGATAAAGAG
Organism: Mageeibacillus sp. UBA6980; assembly: GCA_002450095.1. Classification (GTDB taxonomy): domain Bacteria; phylum Bacillota; class Clostridia; order Saccharofermentanales; family Saccharofermentanaceae; genus Saccharofermentans. Next base: position 9,854 of record DJYK01000011.1, read on the forward strand.
GTATTGAAATTGTTAAGTGATACATCAGCTTCAAGAATAATAGAAGCGGCAATGAGCGGTAATGCCGACTTTGCCGAGATCTTTGAAGAGGAACTTAAGTCGTCTTCCGTAGGATTACTGAACGGCAAGACAACAAGAGCATCTTCAGGCATCAATTACGGTGTCGGAATAAGACTAATGGCGGGAACAAATGTCGTCTATGTCTACACCTGCGATAAGTCCGAGGAATCACTCATAAAGCTCGCTAAGGAAGCATCAGCAGCATTGAAGGGAGGGAAGAGCGCAGATATCAAAAACCTCGAGGCGTTAAGCAAATCATCGCCCTCAATTCTTAATATCGATCCGCTCACTGTCTCTAAGAAGCAAAATATCGATTTTCTCCGTGAAGCGTCTGATTATGCAATGAATTATGATGAACTGATCACGCAGGCTGCGGCTTCATATTCCACATCCAACAGGGTCATTCATATCGTTAACAGCTTGGGCTTCAATAAGGAAGAATCCCAGACAAGAATCAGAATCTCCGTTGAGGCTGTTGCTTCCAAGGGCAACGAGAAGCAGACCGGACGCATTGCTCCCGGAACGATGAGAGGATATGAGTTCATTAATGAGTATCCGATCATAGATAAGACAAGGGACTGCTGTGAGACTGCTATCCGCATGATCAATGCAGGTTATGCTCCTTCCGGGAAGATGCCTGTTGTAATAGGCAACGGATTCGGCGGAGTAATATTCCACGAAGCGTGCGGTCATGCGCTTGAATCAACCGCAGTCGGCATTAAGGCTTCCTGCTTTACCGATAAGCTCGGTCAAAGAATCGCATCCGATGTCGTTTCCGCCCGCGACAACGCAAGAATAGAAGGGGAGTGGGGCTCTTACTTTACTGATGATACAGGAAGAGAGTCCTCTGATCTTCAGCTTATCGAGAACGGTATCTGCAAGAATTATCTCGTAGATGATCTCGGTGCCAGAAGAATGGGCTGTGAGCCTACAGGCTGCGGCAGAAGACAGGACTTCACTTATGCTCCGACTTCAAGAATGAGCAACACTTATATTGAGAACGGCAAGGATGATCCCAAGGATATTATCGCTGATACGGAATACGGACTTTACTGCTCGAAGATGGGCGGCGGTTCCGTGGATACTGCTACAGGTGAATTTAACTTCGCTGCCGAGGAAGCCTTCATGATAAGAAACGGCAAGATTGCTGAGCCTGTAAGAGGCGCTACATTGATCGGTAAGGGACAGGAGATACTCCTTAACATCGACAGAGTCGGCAATGACCTTGAGCTTGCAGCCGGCATGTGCGGCTCCATCTCAGGCGGCGTTCCCGTAACGGTAGGTCAGCCTACAATAAGAGTATCCTCGATACTAGTCGGCGGAAGGGAGGCCTGATCATGGATATCGAATTTCAGAAGAAATACATAAAGGACCTCATTGATAAGGCGATTGAATACGGTTTTGAAGAAGCAGAAGCATGCTTCATGAGTTCGTCATCTATGGAGATCAACATTCTTAACGGCGAAGTCTCTTCCTATGAGAATTCAACTATGCAGGGAGTAGGCTTCAGAGGGAAGAAGAATGGCCAGATGGGCGGTTCCTTCACATCTTCGCCCGACGAAGAAGGTATGAACTTCATGCTGAAGACCGCTATGGAGAACTGTGAGGTTCTGGATGATGAGGATGAGGAATTCATTTACTGCGATCCTGATCACGCACACCTCGAGAGCATACAGTTAAGCGGTACTTACGATAAGAATACATACGATAAGTTCGCTTCAGTAGGACTTAAGCTTGAAAAGGACATTCTTGCTTTGTCGCCTCTTATTAAGGCTGTTGATTATCTTTCTGTCTCATGCGGAACGGGTCCTTCAGTTTCTGTAAACTCCAAGGGACTTTACTCGTACAAGGATTCCGATTACATAAGCATCTTTGCCGAGGCAAGAGCCGAGAAAGACGGAGTTGTAAAGACCGGCGGACACTATTGGTTCGGAAACGACATCGACAAGTTTGATCACGATGAATTCCTAAGCAAGCTTAAGAAGAAGCTTCTGTCCAAGTTCGGCGGTTCTTCCGTTGAATCCGGTGAGTACAAGGTAATCTTTGACAGCGAGGCTTTTGTCTCCCTGTTAAGTACCTTCATGAGTAATTTCTCATCATATTCGATGCAGAAGGGACTCTCGCTTCTCGCAGGCAAAGAAGGAGAAGTTATCGCTTCCGATCTTTTCACCATGAGAGAAGAACCCATGTATGACAAGGCATTGCTTAAGTTTCCTTTCGATTCCGAGGGGGTTCTTACTAAGTCCAAGGCTCTCATAGACAAAGGTGTCTTCGTAAAGGCTCTCTACAACCTTAAGACAGCACACAAGGCAGGAACAAAATCCACGGGAAACGGCTTTAAGGGCGCTTTCTCGGCACCTGTCGGCGTCGGCATAACTAACGTCGTCATCACCCCCGGCGAAAAGGATTTTGACGCACTCTGCGAGTGGATTAAGGACGGCATTTACTTAACGGAACTTAACGGACTTCATGCAGGAGTCAACAAGATAAGCGGAGACTTCTCGCTTTTCTGCGAGGGCTTCCTTATCAAAGACGGCAAGATCAGCCGTCCGGTAGAACAGATTACCGTTGCGGATAACTTCTATGATGTTTTGAAGAAGATTATCGCAACAGGTAGTGATACAATAGCTGTGCCCGAAGGAAAGGGAGAGTATTTCTGTCCTTCGGTTGTAATAAGTAAAATGAATATCTCGGGAGATCTCGAGGAAGAAGGAGAAACATAATGAGCAGCATTGATACCAAATGTTTACATGCAGGCTATGAGCCCGGTAACGGAGAACCCAGACAGGTACCGATCTATCAGAGTACTACATGGAAATATAACACCTCCGATGATATGGGTAAGTTATTTGACCTTGAAGCATCAGGTTATTTCTATACAAGACTTCAGAATCCCACTAATGATTTTGTAGCCAATAAGCTTTGTGCGATGGAAGGCGGATATGCCGGAATGCTCACATCATCCGGACAGGCTGCAAATTTCTTTGCCGTATTCAATATCTGCGAGGCAGGAGATCACTTCATCGCTTCATCATCAATCTACGGCGGAACATACAATCTCTTCGGCGTAACAATGAAGAAGATGGGAATCGAGTGCACATTCGTTGACCAGTCACTGTCTTATGATGAACTCTCCAAGTACTTCAAGCCCAACACAAAGTGCGTATTCGGTGAGACGATAACGAATCCTACGGTAAACATCCTCGATATAGAGAAGTTTGCAAAACTTGCACACGATCACGGTGTTCCGCTTATTATCGACAACACATTTGCGACTCCCGTTAACTGCCGTCCTTTCGAGTGGGGCTGCGACATCGTAACTCATTCAACAACAAAGTACATTGACGGACACGCTTCATCAGTCGGCGGTGCTATCATCGACAGCGGCAACTTCGACTGGATGGCTCACGCGGATAAGTTCCCTGGCCTTACAACACCTGATGAGTCTTATCACGGAATCACATATGCAACTAAGTTCGGTAAGGGCGCTTATATCACAAAGGCTACAGCTCAGCTTATGAGAGACTTCGGATGCATTCAGGCTCCTCAGAACGCTTACTACATTCAGTTGGGTCTCGAATCTCTTGCAGTACGTGTAAGAAGACACTGTGAGAATGCTCAGAAGGTTGCTGAGTATCTCGCATCCGATGACAGGATAGCATGGGTTAATTATCCCGGTCTTAAGACTGATGCCAATTATGAACTCGCTCAGAAGTATTGTCCTAACGGCACTTGCGGCGTTCTCTGCTTCGGCGTTAAGGGCGGCCGTGAGACATCTATCAAGTTCATGGATTCACTGAAGTTCGCAACTATTGCAACACACGTTGCAGACTGTAAGACACTTCTTTTACATCCTGCATCACATACACACAGACAGCTCACTGATGAGCAGCTTAAGGAGGCAGGCATCGCTCCTGACCTCATCAGATTCAGTGTAGGTCTCGAGGATCCTGACGACATCATCAACGATATCAAGCAGGCTCTCGATCAGATCTGATAATCATATAGATAAATATCATTAAGAGACTGCAGCGGAAGCTGTAGTTTCTTTTTATACATATACTTTGATTATCAAAGTATTATAGATATAGGGAAGTAAAGAGGGTCAAATGGCAGGGGATCTATGAATGGTGTTTGTGATAATGAACCAACGAGGACATAAAACCTGAATAGCAAAATATATCCTCAACATTGTATTCAAAAAAGGATATAAAAACTCATAAGCCCCAAAATATCCTCAGAAATTATAAAAAGTATCCGAATCCGAAACAGAAAAATGATTGAAGCATTAATCGGGGAATGATGAATTCACAAAATGTGGCCGGCTAATGAAGAATCCCGGGATTTATCAAAAAAGCCCGGAAACCAGTGATCCCGGGCTTACCAACTTATCATATTCAGAAAAACTACCTCTTCTTAATTCACCAAAATTGTAATTATACCGAATTAGAATATATCTGAAAGTTCGGATATGATGAAGTCTTCTCTGTCAATCGTATCTTATTTCGTTTCTTCCGAGGTATCTTAAGTAGATCGTAAAAATAATCCTTATTATGATCAGTACTATTACGATTCCGATCGAATCAATCAAAACATCTCTGATCGATCCCTCTCGTCCGTCAACAAACAACTGATGATACTCATCCGTGACCGCAGTTAATAATGACAGCCAAAGTGATAATGCTATATACATCTCATTATCCGACTTTACAAGTTTTACCGGACTCTCTGCATATGATCTTATCTGAGATGTCTTGTTTGTAAACCTGACTGCCAAAAATGAAAATACTGTCAGTATACTGTATTCTATTACATGAGCGGTCTTTCTTAATATAACGTCCGTTATGATCGATTCTCCGAATACTATCTTAATGTAACGGAGCACGGATAAGCTTCTTTCGGTAGAATCCGTACCGGATTCCGAAGAATAATAAAAGATCAGAACGATCCAGCCAGCCGTAAGTATCCAGAATAAGACTCCGAGCAGGAGATTTGGTATGGATATGTCTTTTTCTATTCTGTCTTTCATCCTCTGTTCCTGCTTTTTATTGCTCTGTCTATATCTCTTTTTGCCTGCTTCAAAGCCTCTGTATCGCGCTTATCGTAATTCTTTTTACCTCTGGCAAGACCGATCTCGAACTTCACTCTTCCGTCTTTAAAATAGCATTTTGTAGGAACTAGCGTAAGTCCGTCCAATTTGACCTTTGAAAACAGTCTTATGATCTCCTTCTTATGCATAAGTAGCTTTCTGGTTCTCATAGGATCAAGATTAAAGCGGTTACCGTGATCATAAGGACTTATATTAACTCCGATAAGAAAGATCTCGCCGTTTTTGACCATCACGTAACTGTCACGCAGATTGATCTTCCCTGCACGAAGACTCTTTACCTCCGTTCCGGAAAGAACGATACCGCATTCGTATCGCTCGTCAATGAAGTAATCGTGATAAGCCTTTCTGTTCTCGGCAATTATCTTTATTCCCTGTTGTTTTGGCATTTTATCTCCCTAGTTTAAGCGAAGGCGCCGCATTGAGCGACAATTCGTCCCGTCTGCCATTAATATACTCGAAATATCCGGCAGATGCTATCATTGCGGCATTGTCCGTACAAAGACGAAGCTTTGGATAGTATAACTTAAGACCGTGGGACGATGCTATGTCATCCATCTGTTTTCTTAAGAATGAATTAGCGGATACGCCTCCGGCAAGACATATTTCCTTGATCCCGGTCTGTTCTGCTGCCTTCAGTGTATGTTCACAAAGGATCTTGGCAATGTGATGCTGATATGAAGCGGCAAAATCGTCTATCCTTATGTCTTCCCCCTTCTGCCTCGTTTGGTTTATAAGATTGAGTGCGCCTGTCTTGATCCCGGAAAAAGAGAAATCCAATGTATCTCCCATATGTGTCGACGGAAAAACATATGCATGGATATCTCCATCCTGACCGGCTTTATCCATCTTAGGACCTCCCGGGTATCCGAGTCCTATTACTCTTGCTATCTTATCTATCGCTTCCCCTGCAGCATCGTCACGGGTCCTACCCAGGATCTGAAGATCGGTATAAGACTTAACACGGATAATCTGTGTATTGCCTCCGCTTACGCACAGACAAAGAAACTCCGGCTCAAGTTCGGGAAAACAGAGATAATTCGCACATATATGTCCGAGAAGATGATTTACTCCGACAAGAGGCTTACCTGTCGAAGCACATAATCCTTTGGCCGCCGAAAGCCCGACAAGCAAGGCTCCGACAAGTCCCGGACCGTAAGTTACGGCAACTGCGTCAATATCATCTAATGTGACATTTGCTTCCTTTAATGCAGAATCTATACAAGGATATATGGCATCCACGTGCATCCTCGAAGCCAGTTCCGGAACAACACCTCCGTACTGTCCATGGAAATCGGCCTGAGAAGCAATAATATCACTTAATATCTCGCGTCCGTTTCTTACAACGGATGCCGCAGTTTCATCGCATGATGACTCTATTCCTAAGATCAATACATCTTTACTGTTCATTCTAAATGAAATAGGACTGCATAAACCTCATGACAGTCTCTATGTACTCATCCTTTCCAAGTCTGAATGATTCAAGATAGCCTGCACCCGGGATCATCCTCGATACCGTAAGGCTGGAATTGAGCCTGTTACGTTCCTCAACTATCTGAGTTATCTTATCCGCTCCGATAAAGGTATCGTGTCCGCCGTAGATTATACATACGGGCATCTGAAGTCTCGATATCTCGGCAACGAGATTGACGGAGCTTCCCTCACCTGCCGATATCCTGATGGCATAAGGCACAAACCGCTTTGTTATGCCTCCCATAAACTCGGTCTGTTCAACAAGAGAGATAATGTAATCATCGGAATTCTTCGCAGGAGAATCAAATATCATACCGATCACATACGACTTATCGAATCCGAGCTTGATGATATCATCGGGATAGTCATTAAGCTCTGCTTCGGACAATCCGGAATCCGGCAGTTTATCGTAAGCGATCATCGTCGACGTACAGCCTGTTCCTATACCGAACAACACAACATTAGTCGTAACCGATATTGCACGTACCTGTGCTATCGCACCTATGACATCCTGCCATTCAAGATAACCGTAGTTGCAGACATCACCTTCGGATTCACCGCTGTTCCTCTGATCGAACAGGAAAACATTGTAATTATTATCAAGAAAGCTCTCAACAAGGTCTACCATGTTTACTCCGAAAGGCAGTCTGTTGGAACCTGCGCTGTGAACCACGATGACCGTGGTTATCGGGTTATCACATTTAAAGAACCATCCCGAGAGATTAGTCTGACCGTCAAAAGACTCGAACGAACAGGTTGAGTACGAAGGCAGGATATTCGAAGGAACATTCGATACGGATGTCTTGTCGATGCTCATAAGGTGGTTGGAAGAAGAGATTGTAAGGATAACAAGGAATATCAAAACGGCAGCGAGAATACTTAAAAAAAACGCCGATCTGACTATAAACCCCGATCCGCTCCTTCTTCCCTTTCTGTCCGTACCGACTTGTTGAAAACCGGAAGTCATATGACTACAAGATACTCTTCTTTTTCAGGATATATGCAGTTAATACGACACTTAAGATACACGAAGTAAGGATCGATATAAACGGCATGGGCTGCGAAGCGAACTCGGCATCCCAGGGCATCGGGAAATTCTGTCCGAAGAAGCATCCGATAAGATCCGGGATAGTAAGAACGATAGTGGCTGCAGCGAGAACCTTCATTATGTCGTTCATATTGTTGGATATGATCGATGCATAAGCGTCTGTCGTAGTGCTTACGATATTGGCATAAACATCTGCCATCTCATGGGCCTGCTTGTACTCGATAACGACATCCTCAAGAAGGTCTTCATCCTCTTCATACAGTTTGATCGTACGGCCTCTCATCAACTTCTCGAGAACCGCCTCATTTGATTTCAATGAAGACGCAAAATAAACGAGGGACTTACTTAAGTCAAGTCTCTTATAGAGTTCCTTGTTGGAGACGGCTTTCTCGAGTTCGTTCTCTGCAACTTCGAGAGTCTTATCGATAAAACGCAGCAATCGCAGGTATTCTCTTGCAACCGCATAAAGGATCTGAATCGTAAATCTGGTCCTGTACGGTATATAGAGATCTTTTACACGGTTTTCAATGAAGTGATCCAATATGGATGTCTGCCTCAAAGAAACCGTAACTATATGCTTATCATTAAGGATGATACCCAAAGGCCACGTCTCATAAGTTACGCTGTCATTCTCTCTGAACGTGATAGGAATATCCACGATGATAAGGACCGTATCGGTATCATCATCATAGTCGATACGAGGTCTCTCCTCTTCATCCAAAGGATATCTTAAAAACTCCTGCGGGATATTAAGTTCGGTCTCAACCTTTGTGATCTCGGCTTCCGTAGGAGAATAGAGATTGACCCAGCAGTCATTTGTTATGGTATCCGATTCACATGTTCTGTATAAAGTACGGGAGGCCGTTTTGCTTGTTTCTTTCGATACATATATATCGAGCATATTTAAACCTCCTTTTCAAGACGTGAAACTTATTTATTTTATCATTTTTTTAATAATTGTACTACCCGATCAGGAAATGCCGGATGAACCGAATCCGCCGCCTCTGTCTTCACCGATAGCCTTAACATCGTCAACGAATTCGAGATCCGCGTATTCCACTTTGTTAATAACCATCTGTGCGATCCTGTCGCCTTTACGGATGAGGTATGTTCCGTGCTTGCATCCCTTGTCGTCAAGGGTGAACGGAGCCTCCTCGGAGGCATCTTCTCTCACGGATGCATTATAGATGATAACGTTGACTTCATCTCTGTATCCGCAGTCTATGGTTCCCGGGGAATTCGGCACCCTTAAAGGGGTCTTAAGCGATATTCCGCTCCTCGGTCTGATCTGGACTTCATATCCGTAAGGAATAGCCATCTTAAGTCCGGTCGGAACCAAAACACTGCATCCGGGTTTTACGAGAATATCTTCACATGAGTAAAGATCCATTCCCGCGTCGCCGTCGTTCGCATATCGGGGAGCAACCGCGTTCTCCCTGCACTTCTCGATAGGAAGCTTGATCCTGTCAGCCATTTTCCACCTCCGTGTAACATTTGATAACATTGTAACCCATGCGGGAAATATCAGTCGCCTGACTCTCGTCAAAATAATATTTGGACGGACCGTAAATCGTGCTCGAGCAGTCTGAAGGATGAGTCAGAACAAACAGGTCCGGTCCGCTTTCCTGCTTCATCGTATAAAAGCCCTTCCCTTTACATGCGCTGCAGCCCTTCTTATTCCTCCCGACAGGGCAAAAATCACTTTGCATCCACGGTACTTTACCGCCGCAGTGAAGATATATATCACCCGAGACTTTGCAGTTCTCGAGCATTATAAGAGCCTTTCTCGGATCGACCTCGTATGAGATGAACACTTCTCCTTTACGCTTAAGGAAAGATTCAAGAGAATAAGTATTATAGATATTGCTCCCTGCTGTGGGCATCTTCCCTATCCCGTCTGTTCTTTCAAACAGCTTTCCCGTATTGTCGTGATAAAAATCAGGAAGCACGAGCATAAACTCACATCCGCTTTTACTTACGATCTCATCTATCCTGTCTTTTTTTACGGGATCGATATAGTCATAAGCCGAGAACGCCAGGATATCGGCATATTTAGTCTCGTCAAATGAATCAACAGAAGGATAATACCTCAGTACCTTTACACCCCCTTCGCGGTCTTCACAGGCCGGTAAAGGATCAGGTATCGTAAACTCTTCCGATACGACATGCTCCGTCTCGGAAAGGATCGATGAAGAAAGAGATTCCATTAATCCCCTTCTCAATTCATTGATGTCTTTAACGGAACAGCATGCATCCTCTTCTCCCGACAGATAAACATTATCAACCTTAAAGGCCGTATTGCCGGTCTTTCTTAACTGCTCTTCGATCCTTTCAGGACTTATACTCTCTCTACCTTCAGGGTTATAGCTTAACTCATCTTCGGAGAAGACATCCTTTAAGGGTCCGTCCGTTACAAGCGCGGTTGCTTTGATGACTCCTTTAACAGAGGCATCGAATGAAATATCGACGGAAGTCTTCCTCTGAAGGTCTTCTCCGTAAGCGAAATCATGATTCATAAGGTAGACGTTTACATCCGAAGGCAGATCTTTGATCGATGACGGATGAAGGCCCTTGACTACATAATTTCCCTTAAACTGTGAGACCTTGCCGACAGGAAAAGACTTTATCTCTCCGTCTTTATCCCTCAAAGAAAGATAATCGCCACGAGAGGGCTCGACAGCGTCTTTCGATGGCCTGATCGTTATCGTACCCTCTTTACAGTCGCGAAGCGTAATACGGCCTATCTTGAGCCCGAATTTGCCCACATGTTTTCCCGAGAGTATTTCCGGATCCTTCTCTCCCGACAGATTCTGTGAAGTAAAACCTCCTCCGCGATTGAAATTCACAAGAAGTTCCCGTTCAAGGTCTGTCATCAGCTCATCGCTCAATGAACCGTCATAATACGAATCAATGAGTTTCCTGTATGCTCTTACTGCGGTTACGACATAATCCGCATCCCTCATCCTTCCTTCTATCTTCAAAGAAGAAACACCGGCTTCGATAAGATCTTTTACATATCTTACGGCACTTCTGTCCTTGGGAGAGATGATATGCCCGGAATAAAGTCTTTTGCCGTTGTGTTCCAATTCATATTCCTGTCTGCAGGGCTGGGCGCACAATCCCCTGTTTCCGGATCTCGTTCCGCTCTTATTCATAGACGAGAACAGACAAAGACCTGATGTGCATATGCAGACGGCACCGTGCACGAATACTTCCGTTTCCATCCCGAGCCTCGATGCATAACGTGTCCGGTCAGCGATCTCGTTCATATTAAGTTCTCTCGGAAGAACGATCCTTTTGATCCCCGTATCTTTAAGGAAAGCATATTCACTCTTATCAAAGATATTCATCTGTGTCGATGCATGTAACGGTATTGACGGATACTTGGAACGGATCTTACAGGCCAGACCGATATCCTGAACGAGTATCGCGTCAACTCCCGCGTTATACGCTTCTGCAGCAATATTGACCGCCTCGTCTATCTCCATATCGTCAACAAGAGTGTTAAGAGTAAGATGAACCTTGGATGATCTTAAATGCGCATAAGCACAGCATTCTGCAAGATCATCCATAGTCAGATTAGAAGCGTTCATCCTGGCATTATAAAGATCGATGCCGCAGTAAACGGCATCTGCTCCGGCATCTACGGCCTTGATAAATATCTCTTTATTTCCCGCAGGTGCGAGAAGTTCAATCTTCCTGTCCATTTGCCAAAAGCTCCATCGGTGTCGGTTCGGGTCTGTCCTTCTCTTCTTCTATCGTAACTTTCTGTCTGTAATACATAAGCTCCGTCTTAAGATTGGAGTTCTCATCTTTTAAAGTAAGTATCCTGTCACAGGCATCAAGAAGAGCCAGGGCGTTTATCTTGGAATTGGTAAGCCCGGGATTATTATCTTTGGTATCGCTTAATATCTCGTTTGTAAGTGCCGCGACCTTTCTGATCCTTGCTTCACTTATATTCTCGGTGCAGCCCAGAAGATAGAGATTACCGTTGATCTCAACCGATACTTTATTTGATACTGAAGGCTCCTCTTCCCTCTTAGGCGCTCGAAGTCTCTCCCTTTTTGCTATCTTCTCATCAAGAGTAGGCTTGGGAGTCTCTTTTGTAACTTCCTTGCTCATACCCTTGTATCTTTGTTCGTAATTGGCAATAGGAGGAAGATCATCGACGGAAGTCTTGCCCGAAGACTTCTTCTTCATCGATCTGTCCGAGTATTTACTCATTATGCTCTGAGATTTCTTCATCTTTCCACCTCTTTTGCCCAAACTGTCTTACATTATAGCATTATAAAGCTCAAGAAACTTAACCGGAGTGATCTGTTCCGCACGGATATCGGGAGATAGTCCGAGATCAGTCAATGCCCCCTTCGCTTCTTTGATATTATTAACAAGCTTTTTCCTTCTGTTACCAAAAGCCCTGTTTATAAAAGATACAAGACCTTCAGTAATCTGATACTCACCCTTATCAAGGCATATCACGCTCGATGTGGTATTCGGAGAAGGATAGAAGGCACCTCTCGGGACATCAAATTCAACACTAATATCGCCGTAAAGACTGACGAGCACAGCCAAAGGACCGTACTGCTTGGTATCCGGTTCGGCAAGTATCCTGTTAAGAGCATCCTTCTCGACCATGAACACCATCTTCCTCGCATCAGACAATTCGGAAAACAACTTCTTCATTATATCCGTCATGACATAATAAGGCAGATTACTTACAACAACATCAAAAGAAGCCGGATCATAGTCTTTAAGCTTCAGAAAATCGGATGATATTACTTCAGCGTTAAGGCGAAGATCATCTTTGAGATAAGATGCGAGCCTCTTGTCTATCTCAACAACGGTAAGTTCTTTACAAGCTTCTGAGAGCGGGACGGACAGACTTCCGAGCCCGGGACCGATCTCAAGCACCTTGTCATCGGCATTAATCTCGCAAAGTTCGACGATCCGGGAGATTATGTCTTCATCCGTCAAAAAGTTTTGCCCGAACTTGGATTCGGGCATAAAACCTTTCTGATTCATATCTGAAATACGGTCGACGATCATTATCAGAGGAAATACTCTACTCCGGACTCGAATATCAACTGATCCTTATTGCCGGGGATATTCAAAGTAAGATCCTTGTCGTAACGCTCAGAGTGTCCCATCTTACCGAATACTCTTCCGTCAGGTGAAAGGATTCCCTCTATGGCACAGTCGGATCCGTTCGGGTTAAAGTCAGTAGTAGCCGATGCCTCATAAGCATCATCTACATAACATGCAGCGATCTGACCGTTCTTTTCGAGTTGTCTTATAAGATCGTCTGAAGCAACAAACCTTCCCTCTCCGTGTGAAACCGGGATATTGAATACATCTCCCGGATTGACCTTGGAAAGCCAAGGGCTGTTATTTGACATAATCTTGGTATTTACATATTCACTCTGGTGACGTCCGATATTATTGAATGTCAGTGTGGGATCGGTGTCTGACAGCTCCTTGATATCACCGTAAGGAACAAGTCCGAGCTTGATCAGAGCCTGGAAACCGTTGCAGATACCGAGTATAAGCCCGTCTCTGTTAAACAGAAGGTCTCTTACGGCTTCAACGACATACTGATTACGGAAAGCGGCAGCCAGGAATTTCGCAGAACCTTCAGGTTCGTCTCCTGCCGAGAACCCGCCCGGGAGCATGATGATGTTGCTCTCGTTTATCTTGGAAGCCAGTGTCTTTAATGATTCCGTTATAGCTTCGGAGGACATATTCCTTATTACGAATACGGAAGGATCAGCCCCCGCCCTCTCGAAAGCTCTGGCTGAATCGATCTCACAGTTGGTTCCCGGGAATGCGGGGATGATGACCTTAGGCTTAGCACCCTTAAGAACGCCGGGAGCAGCCTTAAATGTCTTATCGGTCTTGTAAGGCATTACCTTAACATTCATCTTGCCGTCTGCCGCGAATGTCGGGAAGATCTTCTCTAATTTACCGGCATAGCTTATGGCTGCGGCACCGGCTGCGAGCTCCTGTCCGTTATAGGTAAACTTAGGATAAGAGGTTGTAACACCGAGATACTTTCCTCCTGCCATCTTTACCTTATCAACGGCATTCGGGTCATTAGGGATAGCAACTATAACCGCACCCATTGTCTTGGAGAACAGCTCTTCTTCTGTTACGGACTGATCAAAATCAAATCCCAATGCATTACCGAAGCACATCTGTGCAACTCTGGCGGCTACTCCTGCACCTCTTACAACGGCGGCATTCTTAAGCTCTTTGCGGGAATTAAGTTCCTTAAGCGACTTGAAGACGCGAAGAACATGATCCTTCTTATAGAATCCCTTGCCGTTGCGGGAAGCCTTTATAAGATAGAGTTTCTGTCCTGCAGCCTTTAATGTAGCCGTAACGATCTTGTCGGTAGTCGTCATGCCTACCGCAAAAGAAACGAGCGTCGGAGGTACGTGGATATCATTGAAGGTTCCGCTCATGGAATCCTTACCGCCTATAGAAGCGGTACCGAAGTCCAACTGTGCCTTATATGCGCCGAGCAGTGCCTGGAAAGGCTTGCCCCATGTAGAAGGTTGTCCCATTCTCTCGAAGTATTCCTGGAATGTAAGACGTGCCTTAAGAGGATCAACACCCATACATGCGATCTTGAGCAAAGACTCGACTACAGCATGATAAGAACCTGCATAAGGATTCCACTCGGTAAAGTACGGATCAAAACCATACGTCATAACGGAACAATCATGTGTGGTTCCGTGATCAACGGGGATCTTGCAGGCCATTCCTTCTTCAGGTGAATTCTGATATGTGCCGCCGTAAGGCATTACAACAGTGGAAGCACCGATAGTCGAGTCAAATCTTTGTGTAAGACCTAATCTGGAGCAACCCTCGAGAGAATTCAAGGCACCGCTTAATGACTTGGCAAAATCCCCCTTAACATATGAATCAAGAGGTTTATCAAGATACCCTTCCGATGAAGGTGCCTCGACTTCAACCTTAGTGAACTGCTTGGCGCCGTTAGTATCGATAAATTCACGTGAGATATTGACTATGACATTGCCGTTCCACGTCATCTTCATAACGGGTTCTTCGGTTACTTTGGCAACAACGGTCGCTTCGAGGTTTTCCATGTCGGAATACTTCATGAACTTATCAAGGTCTTCGGGATGGACAACAACAGCCATTCTCTCCTGAGACTCTGAAATAGCGATCTCCGTACCGTCGAGACCGTCGTACTTCTTAGGAACCTTATCAAGATCAATCTCGAGTCCTGCCGCCAGCTCACCTATCGCAACTGATACACCGCCTGCACCGAAATCGTTACACCTTATGATAAGCCTTGTTACTTCAGGATTTCTGAAAAGCCTCTGGAGCTTTCGCTCTGTCGGAGGATTACCCTTCTGTACTTCGGAACCGCAAGTTACAACCGATTCCGTATTATGAGCCTTGGAAGAACCCGTAGCACCGCCGATACCGTCTCTTCCCGTTCTTCCGCCGAGAAGGACTATAACGTCACCCGGTCTCGGAGTCTCCCTAACTATATTGGAAGCGGGAGCCGCACCGACAACGGCACCGATCTCCATTCTCTTGGCGATATATCCCGGATGATAGATCTCATCGACCTGACCTGTAGCTAGACCGATCTGGTTGCCGTATGAACTGTAACCTGCGGCCGCAGTCCTTACTATCTTCTTCTGCGAAAGCTTTCCTTCGAGAGTCATTGATACCGGTACCGTAGGATCACCGGCACCAGTTACTCTCATTGCCTGATATACATAGGATCTTCCCGAGAGCGGATCTCTTATGGCTCCGCCGAGACATGTAGCCGCACCGCCGAAAGGCTCGATCTCGGTAGGGTGGTTATGAGTCTCGTTCTTAAACATGAAGATGTAATCCTGATCCTCATCATCAACCTTGATCTTTACCTTGATCGAGCAGGCATTGATCTCATCCGAGACATCAAGATCATCAAGCTTACCGTCTTTACGAAGCTTTTTGGCAGCCAGAGTTGCAATATCCATAAGACAGATATGCTTGCTGTCGATCCTGTCGCCGTAAAGCTCCTTACGGCTCTGAAGATATTCTTCATAAGTACTCTTGATCTCTTCGGTAAGCTCGTCATCACCGTTAAATCTTATATCCGTAAGTTCAGTAAGGAAAGTCGTATGTCTGCAGTGATCAGACCAATAAGTATCGAGTACTCTGATCTCGGTAACGGTGGGATTTCTTCCCAGAGTCTTAAAATGATCCTGCGTGAACTTGATATCGGCAAAACTCATTGCAAGACCCATTGAAGTCCTTAAGGCCTCGAGATCGGTCTCATTCATTTCCGTAAATCCGTTGATGGTCTCTACGGTAGTAGGTATCTCATACTTATCTTCAAGTGTCTCGGGCTTATCGGAAGACGCTTCACGGCACTCTACAGGGTTGATCAGATATTTCCTGATCGCATTCTTCTGTTCATCGGTAAGAGAACCGAAGAAAGCAACTACTTTACATGTCTTTACGAGAGGTCTCTCCTTCTGAGTAAGGAACTGAATGCACTGGGCGGCGGAATCGGCTCTCTGATCATATTGCCCGGGCAATGCTTCGATATTAAGGACGAAGCAGCTTTCTGACAAGTCTACCGTCTCATCATAGACATTATCGACCGGAGGCTCGGAGAACACGACATTCTTAGCCTGCTCATACTCTTCATCGGTAATACCGGATACATCATATCTGTTGATGACTCTGACATCTGTCAGAGTAGAGATATCAAGATCGGATGTTACATCATGCAAAATACCCTTGGCCTCTACCGCGAATTCAGGTTTCTTCTCGGATAAGATTCTTCTAACGGACATTTGTAGATCCCCTTTTTAATTATTCTTCGTTGATTATATCAGATATTATCTGCCGACTTACCGAGCAATTCGGTATTGTACTTTAAAAATCTCGATAATCCTTCACTGTCGAGTGTTCCGTGAGCAAGCTTTGCCTGGTCATAGATGTGCTGTGCGAGCCTGTCGGTCTCTTCTTTCTTTGTGCCCATAGACTCCAGAGCGCGAAGCTTTCCGATAAGAGGGCTGTCCGTATTGACTACGAGTTCGGTCTTGATCGGGAACAGTTCATCGAGATTCATAGGTTCCTGCCCCGCTGCCTTATTCATGGCATTCATCTTCTCATACTGCTTTCTCATATCCTGCATACGGCGGTTCTGCTCAGACTCCATGATAAGAGCAGGCATTGAATCGGCTCCCAACGCCTTTGCGGATACTTCGAGCTTATCATCGGAAAGCGCGGCGCGGAAGAAATCACGAAGTTTATCCCTGGTCTCATCATCACTGTCCTCGCCCGTAAGATCGGCATCTACACGTTTGAACCTTAAATCCGAATACTTGTATTCGAGGAATGATATGAAATTATCATCGATCATCTCATCAAGTACGATGACTTCAAAACCGTCATTTCTTGCCATCTCGACATAAGCGGCCTGAGCAACCTTATCGTTAGTATATCTGACCTGCTTCTTCTCGGCTGTAAGCTCATCCATCGTAAGATGCTTATCGTCTACGGTCTTGAACAGACAGATCTTATTGACCTTATCGTAGAACTTCTCTTCCTTCATCATTCCGTATTTAACAAATACGGAAATATCTGACCAGTATGTCTCATACGAAGGTCTGTCATTCTTAAACAATTCGTTTAACTTATCAGAAACCTTCTTGATGATATGGCCTGACAGTTTCTTAACATATTCATCCTGCTGCAAAGCGGAACGGGATACGTTCAAAGGAAGATCCGAACAGTCAAGGCAGCCCTGCAAAAGGAACAGGAAATCGGGAATGATCTCTTCGATATTATCTGCAACGAATACCTGATGATTATATATCTTGATCCTTCCTTCCAAAGACTGGTAAACATTATCCGTCTTAGGAAAATACAGTATTCCCTGAAGTGTAAAGGGATAGTCCATATTAAGATGGATCCAGAACAAAGGATCGTAACCGTCGTTAAATACGCTGTGATAGAAGAATATGTACTCCTCGTCCGTACATTCCGAAGGCTTCTTGAGCCAAAGAGGAGCCTTGTTATTGATAGGCGCATAGGAGATATCAGAAGGCTTAAACTCCTCACCCTTCTTCTCTGCTTCTTTCCTTCTCTTTTCCTCAGCCTCCTCATGGAGCCTGTCGGCCTTTACGTCGATAAAGAAGATATCGACAGGTACAAAAGAACAGTACTTGCGAAGAGTCATCCGAAGCGTTCCGGCATCAAATATCTTCTGTGCCTCCTCTGAGAGATTCAATGTAATCGAAGTTCCTCTTGAAGTTTTATCAGAGCTCTCGATCGTATATTCCATTCCGTCTTCAGACGTCCAGGAAACAGCCTCGGCCCCCTCTTCAAAACTTAAAGTATCGATACGGACTTTATCCGCGACCATAAAAGCGGAATAGAATCCGAGACCGAAGTGTCCAATGATACCCGACTTATCGGTAGACTGCTCCTGATACTTGGTAACAAAATCCAATGCTCCGGAGAATGCGATCTGGTTGATATATTTGTCGATCTCCTCAGCGGTCATACCGATACCATTATCCTCAAAGACGATCGTCTTGTTATCGTCATCATAGATAACATTGATCTTATAATCTTCATCAGCCGATGCGGCCTTACCGAGTTCTACGAGTCTTTTGTGTTTAGAAACTGCATCCGCGCAGTTACTTACAAGTTCTCTTACGAAGATATCCTGATCCGAATAGAGCCACTGTCTTATTACCGGGAATATATTCTCCGTAGTAACCGATACTTTTCCGCTTTTGTTTTCCATATATGCCTCCAATTGTATATAAATTAGCGTTTTGCCGCAGCGATATAATCGTCGGCAATGCGTTGATAGCTTTGTTGAATGCTGCGAAGAAGAGCGTTGTTTTCAAATTTAAGCTCATATCCGTCAATATACTTAACGGGAAGAATATCAAAGGGCGTACTCGAGACAAACATCGCAGCATCCTTGTCTTCAAGTATCTGCTCCAAAGTAAACATACCGATCTTCAATTCGGCACCTGATTTCTCAAGAGCTCTCATAACACGGTTTCTGGTAATTCCGAGAAGGATCTTCTCGTCAGGAGCCGAGTAAACAACACCGTCCTTGATTACAAACAAATTCGACTTCGATCCCTCATAAAGTCTTCCCTCGTTATCCGTAAGTATCAGCTCATAAGGATGCCCGTAGGCGTTCGATTCGGAAAATCTCTTTGCTACGGCAGTCTTATAGTCGCCTCTGAAGACCTTAATATTGGGCGCTACTCTCTCCCACTTTAAAGTAAGCGTATTTATCCCCTCTTCAAACAGCTTCTTATCAGGAATATTAGCCTCACATGCATGGATCAGAAGATGACTCTTTGTAAGTACGACTCTTAAGGATCCGTCAAACTCAGGATCAAAGGAATTAATAAACTCAAAGCTTCTGTCCTTTATAGAATCAAGATCAACATCAAAAGCTTCGATCCCTGCCACAGACTTTTTAAGCCTTGCAAGATGATCCTCAAAAAACAAAGGAACTCCGCACTTAACGCGTAAAGTCTCATAGTAAGTTACTTCATCAGTAGGTATCAAAAGTGCCTTAGCGTCAGTACTGTCACTTGAAATAATCCTACCGTCAAGAAAATATATACTGCCGATAGCGCTCTCTAACATAGGATAAGCCATAAAATCAACTCATCTCCCGATTTCTTTTTTAACCTATGTATTTTAACACTAATACAGCCAATAATCTCATTATTAATGATATCGTCAAAAAACATCAGTTGTTACTGTATTGAAGTATTTTTATCGGATTAACTGTTATAATTCTTTTATGAATTCATTAAGCGTCTCTGTTACATCTTTGGCTAGATTTGTTTCCCGTAAAGGAAATCTCTCTTCTGCGGGATCGTTCAATTCCGTATCCGGGATAGAAGGGACGCGTTTGCATAAAAGGATCTTTGCCGACTTAAGAAAAGAATACGGTGACGATTTTCAAACCGAGTACAAACTCGAGAATACATATGTATTTAACGATGCTTCCGATCCGATCGGTCTCACTGTCGGCGGACGAGCCGATATCCTGTTTGAAAAAGACGCTGACGGTCTTCCCAGGATAATCGAGATCAAATCATTTAATTCCGGTAAGAATACATACGACAAGCTCGTTCATTCAGACCATGAAGCACAGCTCAAGATCTATGCCGCTCTGTATTTTATTGATAATCCCGGACTTTCCGAGATGAACATAACTTTAAGATATGTAAACATCACTTCGCTCGAAGCAATAGAAAAGACCGAGAAGATCCGCCGGGAAGAAGCCGTTAATATTTATGAAGATCATGCGATTGCGTACATCGATTTCATCAAAAAGCTTCTGTCTTATGACAACAACCTGTATAAGAGTATACGTGAGATGACATTCCCGTATGAAAACGTCAGAAACGGACAGAAAGAACTCATGAAGAGCACATTGAGCGCACTGACCAATGATGAGATACTTTTCGCACTGGCTCCAACCGGAACAGGCAAGACCATAAGCGTGCTCTACCCTGCCGTCAAAGGCCTTCTTCGCAATAAATACGACAAGATATTCTATCTTACCGCGAAGACTCAGACACGTGTTGTTGCAGCCAAAGCCATAAATGACATGAGAGCATCAGGATTGATCGTAAGATCCATAACACTAAGATCAAAGGAACAGATGTGTTTTCTCAATAAAAAGTGTGACACAAAGGGTTGTATCTTTGCCGAAGGTTACTATGACAGACTCCTGCCCGCTTTGACAGAAGTCCTGACACATGATGAACTGACTCCCGAGATAATCTCATCCGTAGCGATGAAATACCGGCTCTGTCCTCATGAACTGAGCCTTGACGCGATGAATTACTGTACGATAGTCATAGGTGATTATAACCACGCTTTTGACCCGAGAGTCTCTCTCATACGGGCTTTCGGTGATGAATCCGACGGCAGGAATGCTCTTCTTATTGATGAAGCACACAATATGGTGGACAGATCGAGGACAATGTTCTCCGCTTCACTTTCTAAGTCTCTCGTTAACAGAATGCAGAAAGTCTTTAAAGGAAGGGATCCGAGAGTAGAAAGTTTCTTGTCTCAGACAGACCATTATCTTGAAACTATCAGAGAACAGCTTACGACAGGTCAGTCAGCCATGTGCAAACTCGAGAAAATCTCTGAACGGGACACGCTCTTTACAACTGATTTTGAAGGAAGCACAAAAAGAACTCTCAACCTGTATACGATGCTTTGGCGTTCCATCGCGGTCTTACAAAAGCTTCTTGATCTCATCGAACCCGGAGAAGTTCGTGAAACCGCCTTGGAGTATTTCTTCGAAGTTCGTTTCTTCCTGACTGTATTCGAGATGGAATATGACGACAACTATATAACGACTTTTAATGTGATCAACGGAGACGTCACTGTCAGCCTCGTCTGTCTCGACGCTTCGGAGAAGATAAGATCAAGGATCGAGAATATATACCCGGCAGTATTCTTCTCTGCTACTTTATCCCCTTTCGAATACTACCGGAATGTAATAGTCGGCAAAAACTGTGAATGCACCAGACATATCGAGCTTGCCTCCCCATTCCCTCCCGAGAACCTTGAGATACTGATCGATACATCGATCAAAACGACTTATAACTGCCGTAAAGATACTCTTCCGATGTTATGCAAAAGGATCTACGACGAGCTTATTGACCGTCACGGAAACTATATGGTCTTTCTGCCGTCATTCGAATACCTTAACATGACGGCTTCGATGGTGGAGAAAATGCTCAAAGAAAGGCCTGATCTTAAGATAATTAAGCAAAGTCCGTCTATGAACTCCAAGGATAAAGAGGATTTTCTTCAGGCATATGATGAACCGTATAACGGACTTCTGGTAGGATTTGCCGTTCTCGGAGGCCACTTCGGAGAAGGTATCGATCTCGTCGGAGAAAAACTTTCCGGAGTTATCATAGTTGGTGTCGGTCTTCCGAAGTTAACCCCGGAGAGACAGATACTTGCCAATTATTACTCGGAAAAGTTCGGAGACGGATTCGCATTCGCATACAGATTCCCGGGATGGGAGAAAGTATTGCAGGCAGTCGGCCGAGTAATAAGAACCGAAGAGGATACCGGGTTTGCACTTCTTATCGATGAGAGACTCGATAAACCGGAATACCTGTCTCTTTTCCCCGACAACTGGAGGATCTGACTTTATTCGTAATCCTCAAAACTCTCAATGCCCTTGGGAGATGCCGCTTTCGCATCGCCGTGCTTTACCCTTGTCATAGTTATAAAACTTAATAAGGAAAACAAGGTCGCATAGATAAACAGAACCTTATAACTTATATACTTCAGAAGAAAGCCCGCAAATATAGGTGTCACGACCTGACCTGCCATGGACGCGGTGTAATAAAGTCCCGTGTATTTACCCGCATCGGCGCCTTTGCACATCTCGACTGCCATAGGGAGCGAATTAACGCTTATCGAAGCCCAGGCAACGCCGACCAGTGCGAAGGTTACATACATCGGAAAAGTAACGGATGAAGCCGTTGTGGTAAGGAAATAACACATGGCAAAACTTAAAGTCAAAAGGATCGTACCAAAGTAGATCATCTTCTTTCTGCCGACCTTGGAAGCCATAAATCCTATCGGGATATAAGACACAATCGCTCCGACATTGGCTACGAGGAAACAGGTTGACGCTCCGCCCAATCCTTCTCCCATCAGAACACTGATATAAGTCGTAAACCAAGTGGTTACGGCATTATAACCTATATACCACAGCGCTATGGACATAAGAAGGAATATCATCGATCTTCGGACAGGATCGGGAAGCCTGGCATTATCAGAAGAATCGGTCTCGGTAAGATCCCATTCCGGATGCTCTTTCTCTAGTTTCTCGTTCTTATGGTAAAGGTCGTTTTCCTTTATTGTAAAGAACATGATAAGGACACATACGATCATGAATAATGACATAAACACAAACAGGAGTTGATAGTTAACATGAGGGACTCCTTCTGTTCTGGACTTCGGGAACATGACTGCCGTAAAAGCCAGATAGATGATGCCTCCGGCCGCTCCCATCAGATTAATGATGGCATTAGCTCTGGATCTTAAAGGCTTCGGAGTTACATCCGGCATCAGGGCTACTGCCGGAGATCTGTAGACGGACATCGTTATAAGAATGAATCCCAACACAATGACAAATGGGACAAGCCCGTACAAAGGGCCCGTCATTCCCGCGGCATACCCGTTATCTATAACCGGAAGCAGCAAAAGAAGAAGCGCGGTCACAAGTGTTCCGCCCAATATATACGGCATTCTTCTTCCAATCCTTGTATGCGTCCTGTCAGACAATCTGCCGAAGAACGGTAAAAGGAAAAGAGCAAGTATGTTATCTGACGCCATTATTACGCCGGTTATTTCTTCGCTTAAGTGAAAGGTATTGGTAAGAAGCAGAGGGATGACATTATCGTAAAGCTGCCAGAAAGCTATTATCGACATAAATGCAAGTCCGGTAAGGAATGTGTTTTTATAGTTAAGTCTCATGCTTCCTCCTTCATACATTACCCGGAAGATTAAGTTTCAATATGGGATCCGGTATATCCCTTTCAAACTGAATTCGAAGATAGTCCATGGTCAAGGAGCGAAGAACCCTTATGTCACCTTCATTAAGATCGATCGTAAAGATCTTGCTTACGGGATTTGCTCCGATATAGTCAAGAATGCTTAAGTGTCTTGAAGATAAAGGTGTGTTTACGGAATCTTTTGCATTAGATGCAAGTCCGAGAATACACATCAGTTTCCAATTAAAAGAAATTAGTATCTTAAGATACGAGGCCGGATCGGAAGATAATGCATAGTAAGCATATATGGACAGCTCATAGGCTTCAGATGAATCTTCACTTTGCATTACAGACCACAACAGACATTCTGACATATGTCCTGCGACAGCAATCGCTTCCAAAGATTCCATAATCCCCGTATTGCCGGAGATCACGCTTCCGTCTTTAAGATACCAAAAACCATGGTTATTCGTGACGACAAAATCGCAATAAGAATACGGAACAGACGCGAATGAGAATTTGGAAGTCTTACCGGAGACTCCTTTGACACAGATATCGAGTATTCCCTCACCTTTGGTCAGGACCTTGATAAGACGGTCTTTCTCCTTATATTCGGAAGTTCTTAATATGATCCCTTTAAACGCAACGGGATCGGAAGACATCAGTTCTCTTCCTCCTCGGTAAAACCGTAGCTTTTAAGCAGGATATCGTTATTCTTCCAGTCTTCCCTGACCTTCACAAACAGTTCAAGATATACTTTGCATCCGACAAGCCTCTCGATATTGATCCTCGAGGATGTTCCGATGCGCTTGATCATCTGACCGTTCTTACCTATAAGTATCGCTTTATGGGAATCCTTCTCACATATTATCGATGCCTTGATAACGACACACTTTCTGTCGTATTCATCGGTCGCATCATCTTCATATCTGTCTTCGAAAGAATCGATCTCAACTGCGGTGCCGTGAGGGATCTCCTGATTAACAAAATGAAGTATCTGTTCCCTGATAAGTTCGGCACTGATCGTTCTCTCGGACTGGTCTGTCATGTATTCCGAATCAAAAAGCCTCGGTCCTTCGGGAAGCAGATCCGAGATCACCTTAAGAAGGACATCTACATTATCGCCTGTCTTAGCGGATATGGGAACGATATCAACATAATCGTAAAGCTCTGAATATGCTCCGATCAGAGGCAGCAGGCTTTCCTTACTGACATCATCGGATTTGTTGACTGCCAGGACTACCTTTTTATTGTTCTCCTTACACAGCTCAAGAAGCTTTCTTTCTACTGCACCGGGCTTATCGAATCTGCCGTCAACGATAAACAGTACAGCATCGGCGTTCTTGGCGCTCGAGAAACTGTTGCTGACCATTATCTGCCCGAGTTTATTGCTCGGATTATGAATGCCCGGCGTATCCGTAAAGATTATCTGGGTATCATCGGTATTATAGATAGATCTGATATTAGTCCTCGTTGTCTGCGGTTTATGAGATACGATAGCGACCTTCATTCCGGTAATATAATTGATAAATGTCGATTTACCGACATTCGGTCTTCCGAGGATCGATACATATCCGCAGTGCTTAGCGATCGAACCTGCAGGATATGCTATATTCTCATCGAGATGGTTTGTCATTTCGCTTTCTTCATCGCTTACCTGAAGACCTATATCAGCCATCATCTTTTTCTGGGCACTTATCATCAACTTTTCGTCAGAAACGTCAATATGATCGTACCCCGTAAGATGAAGTAATGAATGAGCCGTCAGAAAGAGGATCTCACGCTCTATGCTGTGGCCGTAATTGTCGGCATTCTCGTACGCTTTATCGGGGTTAATGATTATATCTCCGAGGTTGAGGATCTGATTGCCATCCTCATCGAATTCAAAATCTATAACACTGTCTTTGTCGGCGAGCTTTCCGTTCTTCATATCAAGTATCGGGAAAGACAGAACATCTGTTACTTTATCTATTCCCCTCTGCTCATTATTAAGTTCACGTATCTCATCCTCACCTACAAATGTGAGTGTAACATACGCATCTTCCATTATCTTTAACGGTATGTCCGAAGCAAATCCGCCGGAAGCAAATGAAACTTCTAACTTATCAAAATACTCTTTCCAGTTCTCTATTCTGGAATCATCCAATCCGGTGCAATCATTGATAATATCTATTCTCATTGAGGATAAGCGATCCTTTCGTGAAGTGTTCCTGCATATACCTGCTTAAAAGCGTTTACGATCTTCTCGAGGTCATCAAATGACAGACCGGAATCTCTTAACTGATCCTGTTCGATCTTGTCTTTAAGAAGCTTTCTTATAAGATTCTCGATCTCGTTTACATCGGTAAGCTTAGAGGATCTGATCGCCGCTTCACATGTATCGGAGATCATGATTATGGCAGACTCTCTGGTACTCGGGATCCTGCCTTCATATCGGAAATCATTAACGTCAGGCTGCGGCAATCCGGCTTCTTCGGCTTCCCTGCAGGCTTTGAAGTAGAAATAGGCGGGATAAGTCGTACCGTGATGCTCTTCAATGATCCTTACAAATGACTCAGGAAGATGATGCTTTCTCGCGAGCTTAACTCCGTCCTTGGTATGAGAAGTAATGATACTTACGCTCTGTTCGACCGGAAGATCATTATGAGGGTTATATCCGTCACTTTGATTCTCGGTAAAGAACTTGGGATTCTCAAGTTTTCCGATGTCATGGAAATAACTTGCAACTCTGCAGAACAGAGAGTCCGCTCCGACAGCATCGGCAGCAGCATCGGCAAGAGATGCCACCATCATCGAATGGCTGTAAGTTCCGGGAGCTTCAAGGAACAATCTCTTAAGCAAAGGATTGCCGGGCTGTGAGAGTTCGATGAGCTTTACGGGTGATACTACCTTCGAGAACAATTCTACGATAGGCATTACGCCTATGGCGAGGATAATAGACAGAATAGCCGATACGCCGGTCCAGACCGAAGACTCGATAAAGCTTCTTAATGTCGAAGAGAAAATCGCATTATAGCTGATTACCGAGAGCACACAGGCAATAGAAGGCATTATTATCAGACTGGCGCTGTTAGACGAGCGGTTCTTCTTTCCCGCTATTGTGGCGGTTACGACTATACCGACAAATGAAACGAATACGAACTCGGAATCAAATTTATAAAGAGGCCACATCATCAAAGTCTCGATAGATGAAAAAATGATACCGTCTCTGGTGCCAAGATATGTCGAGACAATGACTGTAAAGAACAGTGAAACGACTATCATCGGCGATAATTCAGCCAGATAGATCGAGGCGAATATCGGAATAATGAATGTAACGATTATCATATAAAAGACGCGCATATCAGGGAAACGGTCTGCATCCCGGCGTCTCATGAAATACACGAACATCGCGACAGACAGGATGATGATATAGCAGGCTATCCTTGCAAGTATAAGTATATCCGTAGTCTCGCTTCTGATAAGCTCAAGATCGACGAGCGACTGATACATATGCTCGGTAACGACATCACCTGCCGAGATGATCTTTGTACCTTTATCTACGGTTATAGGTGCATTCATCGCCATAAGATAAGCGTTCTCTCCCGCTTCTTCCGTTGCATCCGAATCAAATACCGAATTAGGTGTAAGGATCGTCTTAAGGACGGTCTTCATCGCTTCGGAATAAGACGAATACTCCGAATAATTCTCGTTAAACACCTCTATCCTTGAATCGATAGCGAGAGAAAGAGAATCAGTATTAACGTTATCCATCATGATTATCTCAGTGATGGAAACAGATTTATCATTGATAAGATTAAATGCCGAAGATGACATCGATAAGAAAACATCCAAAGTCTGCTCATCGGGTATACTCGTAAACTCGGAGTTTAACTGCGCTATCATGCTCTCGACAGTCTGATCCCAGTCGGATGCGGGAACTCCGTATTCGTTGAGCCTGTGATGTCTCGCTTCGCGGATTATGGAATAGAACAATTCCACATTAGCAATATTATGCTCGGAAAGCTCCTCTGAACGGATAAAGATCGGATTAACGGCATTCTTGGCAAGGACAGCCTCGTATTCTGTCTGATATGTATCTATAAAGCTTCTTTGTGCATAGATATCCCGGTTGGAGACGGATCCTACGGAAAGATCATAACTTACGGGACGGTAACCGTAGAAAACAAGCAGTATGATGATGATCATACATAATATACTTACAAAAACCTGTTGAAATGATGTCTTATTCATACTTATTCAACCTGTCCCTCTCCTCATATGCCGCTACGATCTTTCTTACCAGCGGATTTCTTACTATATCACTATTCTCAAGTGAAACAATGCTTATCCCGTCAACGTTTTTCAAAACACTTATCGAATCAGCCAAACCGCTCTTCACGCCCCTGGGAAGATCAATCTGCGTAAAATCACCGCAGACACACGCCTTGCAGTTAAGACCTAATCTTGTCAGGAACATCTTCATCTGTTCACACGTGGTATTCTGAGCCTCATCAAGAAGGACAAAGGCATCGTCAAGATTTCTTCCTCTCATGAATGCGAGAGGCGACACTTCTATGAGACCTTTATCGTAATACCTTTCGAAAAGCTCCTGTCCCAGAAGCACCTCAAGAGCATCGTAAATCGGTCTCATGTAAGGATTGACCTTCTCTTCGATATCTCCCGGCAGGAACCCCAACCTCTCACCTGCTTCCACGGCAGGTCTTGTCAGTATGATCCTGGACACCTCATGGGCTCTGAACGCTTTGACCGCCATAGCAACCCCGAGGAAAGTCTTGCCCGAACCTGCAGGGCCGGAGCATATAACAAGTTCGGAGCGCTCTATCGAATCAATATAAAACTTTTGACCGAACGTCTTCGGTTTGATCTGTCTGCCGGAAGGAGTTGTATAGATAATCTCAAAATCAGAAGTAATGAACTCCTCAATGGAAGCCAATGCCCGGTTGACAGTTGATGAACTGTCGCCTTCGACTAGTACAGCACCTTCCTCGAATTCGCAAGTACAACCATAGAAAGCCGCTATATCCCTGACATAGCCGTTAACAGTACCTTCTCTAAAAATGTCGTTATCATACCGACTTTGCATAAACTGATTTTACCATATTAAAGAGGAGATAATCTTAAAAGCAGATCTTCATAATACTGCGGCAGATCTGTCTCAAAATAGAGTTCTTTCCCTGTTCTCGGATGGATAAACCTTATGGATTTACTGTGCAGGCACTGACCCTCCAGTCCGTAAGGGTTTCTTTTGGCCGCATAAAGCGGATCTCCCATTACGGGATGACCGATGTATGTCATGTGCGCTCTGATCTGATGTGTCCTTCCCGTCTCAAGAACGACCTTAAGATCCGTTCCTTCGCGGAAACGGTTCATCACTTCAAAATGAGTGATCGACGGTTTTCCGTCAGGGACTACGGTCATCTTACGTCTGTCCTTAGACGATCTTCCGATAGGCGCGTCTATAGTGCCTTTATCTTCAGATAAAACTCCGTATACAACTGTTCTGTACACTCTTTCTATCTCATGACGGCTCATCATATCCGATATCTTAAGATGAGTCTCGTTGTTCTTTACGGCCATCATAACGCCGGATGTATCCTTATCTATTCGGTGAACAATGCCGGGTCTGATCACTCCGTTGATATCCGACAGTTTACCTTCACAATGAGAAAGAAGAGCATTGACCAGAGTCTGATCATGATGACCGGCACCCGGATGAACAACCATGCCCTGAGGCTTGTTGATTATGATCAGATCATCATCTTCGTAAAGGATATCAAGAGGAATATCCTGAGCAACAGTCTCGGTATTTTGAGGTTCCGGAATATCAACGATGACAACATCACCGGGACCGAGCTTAAAGCCCGCCTTTGTTATCACCTTGCCGTTGACCCGGACCTTACCGTCATTAATTAGCCCCGTAAAATAAGATCTCGTATATGAATCGATCTTTGAGCTTATATAGACATCTAACCTCGAATTACAGTCCGATGTAAATTGTTTGATACCGCTTACCATAATTTCTCCGCTCTCTTCGGAAGAAACAACATAACCGCTATAAGCATTATCGTTCCTAACACCGCGCATATATCGGCAATATTGAATATCGGAAAAGTATACTCTCCAAAATCAAAACGGATGAAATCGACGACATAGTGAAGTCTGAACCGGTCGATAAGGTTTCCGACGGCACCTGAAAACAACAGACAAAGTGCTGCAGCCGGAAGATATTCCCCGATCTTTAATGCCTTTATAAAATAGAACAGGACTATAACGGCAAGTATCGTGGAAAAGGCCGTGAGGACATATATGCCCCATGACTTATCTGCGAGAAAAGAGAAAGCGCTTCCCGTATTCCTTACATGAAAAAACGAGAGAAAACCGTTGATCAACGATATTCCGGTATACAACTCATAATTTCTTACGATATAAGACTTGGTCAACTGATCCGCAATGATAAGAACTGCGGTCAGCATCAACAAAAGGATCTTAAGGCACCTATCCTTATTCATATTCTGTAAATCTCCGAAACTCCCTGCATTTACCCTCAGTATCGATATCGGCAATCACTCCGTTTATCATAGCGGGTCCGTCAGCAGGTTCATATCTTGCAGGCATCTTATCCTTAAGACGCCTTATGGATGTCTCGATTTCCATACCGAGAACCGAATCAACTGTCCCTGTCATCCCTGCATCGGTTATAAACCCTGTAACACCATTTATGATCCTGCAGTCCGATGTCTGTACATGAGTGTGAGTACCTGCAACAACAGACACTTTTCCTGCTAGATAGTATCCGAGTGCACACTTCTCGCTTGTTGTCTCACTGTGGAAATCAACAAACACAGACTTGATGCCCATGTCGTTGATACGTGCTATAAGCTCATCGGCAGCATAAAAAGGATTATCGGCCGAAGGCTGCATATTTACCTGTCCGAGAAGATTGATAACTGCAAGTTTCTGACCGTTCTTCGTAATTACGGCGTAATCATTCCCGGGCCAAGAGCGGCTTACATTAGAAGGACGAACAACATAATCGAGCTTACTTATCTTACTTAAGAATTCGAAACTTGAGAAACTGTGATTTCCGAGTGTGATAACATCCACACCGAGACTTTTAAGTTCAGCACAGATCTTATCCGTGCATCCAAGTCCGTGAGCGCTGTTTTCGGCATTGATTATACAGGCGTCGATCGAATTTGAAGATAAAAAGCCGGGAAGGACGGCTTTAAGTGCCCTCCTCCCCGAGCTTCCAACTACATCACCTATGAAACAGAGTCTCAAAACTCGATTCTTCTCCCTTTACGATCGGAACCGTCATCATCATCATGATCGTTTCTTCTGTTACGGTTGCCGTTAAAGCCGCCGTTTCTTCTCTCACGGTTAGGACGATTCTCGCGTCTTCTGGGTTCTTCCTCTACATAGCCTTCCGGCTTAGGCAGGCAGTCACGTACGGAAAGATTGAGTCTTCCCTGATTATCGATCTCGATAAGCTTTACATGAACCTTATCACCCTCATGAAGAACATCCTCAACCTTGTCTACCCTGTTCCAGGCAAGCTTGGAGATGTGTACAAGACCTTCCTTACCGGGCAGGAACTCAACAAATGCACCGAAGTCCATGAGTCTTGTTACAACACCGTCAAACTCCTCACCTACCTCGGGATCTGAAATGATACCGTTGATGATCTTCTGAGCCTTATCGGCTGCTTCCATATCGGGTGTGGAGATATAGAGCGTTCCGTCATCCTCGATGTTGATATCGGCACCTGTATCAGCAATGATCTTATTGATGACCTTTCCGCCGGAACCTATTACTTCACGGATCTTATCTACAGGGATCTGCATGGAGATGATCCTCGGAGCATAAGGAGAAATCTCCTTACGAGGCTCGGGAATACAAGGAAGGATAACATCATTGATGATCTGAAGTCTTCCCTTATGTGTCATCTCGAATGCCTGCTTGATGATATCGAGTGAGAGACCTTCAACCTTGATATCAACCTGAATGGATGTGATACCTTCTGTAGTACCTGCTACCTTAAAGTCCATATCGCCGAAGAAGTCTTCGATACCCTGGATATCCATGAATACGAGGAAATCATTGTCGTCTTCCTCATTGACGATAAGTCCGGAAGAGATACCTGCAACAGGTCTCTTGATAGGAACACCGGCAGCCATGAGTGAAAGCGTTGAAGCGCAGACAGAACCCTGTGATGTGGAACCGTTACTCATCGTGATCTCTGAAACTGTTCTGATCGCGTAAGGGAACTCTTCCTCGGAAGGAAGTACGGGGATCAAAGATCTCTCGGCAAGAGCGCCGTGACCGATCTCACGTCTTCCGGGAGATCTTACGGGCTTAGCCTCACCTGTCGAATATCCGGGCATATTATAGTGATGGATATATCTCTTTGATGTCTGCTCATCAAGTCCTTCGAGCTTCTGTGCTTCAGCCAGAGGAGCGAGAGTACAGATATTCATAACCTGAGTCTGACCTCTCTGGAAATAAGAGGAACCGTGAACTCTCGGTACTACATCGATAGCAGCGGACAGAGGACGGATCTCATCCAAAGCTCTTCCGTCAACTCTCTTATGCTCACGGAACAGATAATCTCTGACGACCTTCTTCTCGAGCTTATAGATTGCATCGGGAGCCCATGAAGAAAGACCTTCTTCCTTCTCCTCGAGCATAGAAGCAACCTCTTCCTGAAGTGCATCGACCTTAGCATCTCTGTCTTCCTTGTCAACGGCAAGAACAGCCTCACGCATCTTGTCCCATGCAAATTCCTTAACAGCGGCAAAAACCTCTTCGGGTACATCTGCGGAATCATATGTGAACTTGGGCTTACCGATCTCAGCTACGATCGAGTTAATGAACTCACAGATCTTCTTGATTTCTTCGTGACCTTCTGCGATAGCGTTGAGCATAACATCATCGGGAACTTCGTTTGCACCCGCCTCAACCATGCAGATCTTTGTAAGTGTACCTGCGAGAGTAACATACATCTGGCTCTGCTCTCTTTGCTCGAGAGTAGGGTTGATTATTGTCTTACCGTCGATAAGTCCGAGTACTACGCCGCCGACAGGTCCCTTCCACGGAATATCGGAAATGGCGATAGCAATGGAAGTACCGAGCATGGCAGTGATCTCAGGTGAACAATCGGGATCAACTGACATAACGAGGTTGTTGACGCATACATCATTTCTCAGATCCTTAGGGAACAAAGGACGGATAGGTCTGTCGATTACACGTGATGTAAGGATAGCCTTCTCACCGGGTCTTCCCTCTCTTTTAAGAAAACCGCCGGGGATCTTACCTACCGCATACATCTTCTCCTCATAGTCAACAGACAGAGGGAAAAAGTCGATGCCTTCTCTGGGCTGCTTACTTGCAGTAGCCGTTGATAATACTGTCGTATCACCATAGTTAACAAGAGCAGCACCGTTTGCAAACTGACCGATAAGTCCTGTCTTAACGACCAAAGGTCTTCCGGCGATCTCAGTTCTGAAAATCTTCTCCATTGAAGATTCCTCCTTAAAAATATTTTGTGTTTATAAGGAGGTAGCTCGTAGACTCATACACCGACGATACATTGTTCGGGATATCAGTCTACACACTACTCTCCCATAAAAAAACACGGCCTTGTTAAAGACCGTGTCTATTATATATAAATAAAGTAATTTAGTCCACCCAGTCGACGGTAATCTCTTTTACTTCTTCGATATTATCCCTCTTCCTGAGAAAATCGGGAGCGACCTGAGGGAACAATGCACAAAGAAGAACATCCTCTTCCGACTTCGCTATGTCCTTAACGCTTTCTCTTAAAGACTCCATCTCATTCGTGAGAAGATCGGCAGGTCTTACAGTGATCGGTTCTTCATCTCCAATGGCCATCTTACGGATCTTCTCATTGACCTCACCCGGAAGTCTTCCGTAATCGCCGTGAAGGAGCATCTTTGACTCTTTTGTAAAACTCTTATATCTTCCCATAAGAACATTAAGAACAGCCTGAGAACCGACGATCTGTGAAGTAGGAGTTACAAGAGGCGGATATCCGAAATCCTTACGAACAACAGGGACCTCAGCAAGCACTTCCTCATACTTATCCTCTGCCCCGGCCTGCTTTAGCTGCGACAGCAGATTCGAGAGCATTCCTCCCGGAACCTGATAGAGGAGAGTGTTAGGATCCGTACGAAGGACTTTGGGATTAAGAATCCCTTCATCCTGCATCTTCTGTGCGACACCCTTAAAGTGAGAAGCGGCTGCGGCGAGAGCCTTAAGATCGAGGCCCGTATCACGAGGCGTTCCCTTAAATGCGGCAACCAAAGATTCCGTACAAGGCTGAGATGTACCGCCTGCCATAGGGCTTAATGCAGTATCGATGATATCGACTCCGGCAAGTGCGGCGGCATAATAGACCATAGAACCGGTACCCGTCGTATTATGCGTGTGAAGATGAATAGGAAGGCTCACCTTCTCCTTGAGCTTACTTACGAGCGAATAGATCTCATTCGGAAGCAACAAATTCGCCATATCCTTGATGCAGATGACATCTGCTCCCATCTGTTCCAATGTAACAGCCTGTTCTATAAAGTATTCCTCGCTGTGTACGGGGCTTGTTGTATAAGACAAAGCCGCTTCCACGGTACCGCCGTACTTCTTAACGCACTTCATCGCCATCTCCATATTGCGGACGTCATTCAGTGCATCAAAGATCCTTACGACATCGATCCCGTTCTCAACTGACTTTCTGCAGAAAGAATCGACAACATCATCTGCATAATGCCTGTATCCGAGAAGATTCTGTGCACGAAGGAGCATCTGCAACTTTGTCTTTGGCATAGCTTTACGAAGTGTGCGAAGCCTCTCCCACGGATCTTCATTAAGAAATCTCATGCAGGCATCAAAAGTAGCACCTCCCCAGCACTCGATAGACCAATAACCCATGTTATCGAGCATCTCGCATGCAGGAAGCATATCTTCTATCTTCATTCTCGTTGCCGCCTGAGACTGATGCGCATCACGAAGGATGGTATCTGTTATCCAAAGTTTTTTTGAAGGCATTTCAAGCATATTATCATTCCACCTCAAAAAGGCTGTCTCCCTTGGCTACGGCCTGACCCTGTGAGACATGCATCGCCTTGATCTTACCGCTCTTAGGTGCCGTAATATCGTTTTCCATCTTCATGGCTTCGAGTACTACTATCGAATCGCCGGCATTTACGGTATCGCCTTCTTTTACATTGACTTTAAGGATCGTTCCGGGCATGGGGCTTACCACTGTACCCTCTGAAGAAACCGGAGCGGCATTAGAAGGAGCGGCAGGTGCTTTCGCAGGAGCCGAAGCCTTGGGAGCAGACTTAATAACAGGGGCAGAGCCGTCCATAAGTTCCACTTCCATCTCATACTCTTTACCGTTCATCTTGATTCTGTATTTGCTCATTTGATCAATCTCCTAACTGATACTTAACATAATCTATTTTGTTTTCTTCAATGTACTTGGCAAGACCTGTCTTATGCACTTCGTGAAATCCTTTTATACGAAGATACTTCACATCAGTTCCGAGTTCTTCGGCGACGCAGGCCGCTGCCATGGAAACTATTTGTTCACGAGATAATTCTTCCATCTTTTTCCTCCTTAAAGCGGTATGTTCCCGTGCTTCTTATATGGCATCAGGGGTTCATCCTTATCCTCAAGAAGGTCAAGCGCAGAAGCAATCTTCATCCTTGTTTCTTCGGGTCTTATGACTTCATCGACGTAACCGTGTTCGGCTGCCACATAAGGATTCATGAACTTATCGTTGTATTCATCGATAAGCTCCTGTCTCTTGGCTTCCTTGTCTTCAGAGGCTTCGATAGCCTTACGGCCGATTATGGATACGGCGCCCGAAGCACCCATGACGGCGATCTCGGCAATAGGCCATGCATATACGATATCCGCGGCAAGACCCTTGGAATTCATCGCGATATATGCCCCGCCGTATGCTTTACGCATAATAACCGAGATCTTCGGAACCGTTGCTTCGGAGTAAGCATACAAAAGCTTGGCTCCGTGTCTTATTATTCCGCCGTGTTCCTGTGTCCTTCCGGGCATAAAGGCAGGAACATCGATCAAAGTAACAAGAGGAATATTAAAGCAGTCACAGAATCTTATAAACCTCGCTGCCTTATCCGAACTGTCGATCTCCAATGAACCCGCTATAAAATTACTCTGGTTGGCAACGATGCCTACCGTCTTACCGTCGATCCTTGCAAAACCGACTACGATATTCTTGGCAAATCCTTCCTGAACCTCCATAAACGAATCGAGATCAACAATTGAATTGATAACATCTTTCACGTTATAGGGTGCTCTTGAATCCGAAGGAACGATATCAGCCAATGAAGAAGAATTATCTACGGCGACTCCGGGTACTTCCATAGAATAATCATCATTATTCTGAGGCAGGTATCCGATAAGCTTCCTGACGCCGTTAAGGCAAGAAAGATCGTCATCATAGACAAAGTGAGCGACCCCGGATACTTCGGAGTGTACCTGTGCGCCGCCGAGATCCTTTGAAGAGATCTCTTCACCTGTAACTGACTTAACAACGGCAGGTCCGGTAATATACATCTGTGATGATTCACGTGTCATAAAGATATAATCGCAGATCGCGGGCGAATAACAGGCACCGCCTGCACAAGGTCCCATGATGACGGATATCTGAGGGATAACACCCGATGCCATTGTATTTCTGTAGAATATATCTCCGTATCCTGATAAAGAATCAATACCCTCTTCGATCCTTGCTCCGCCGCTGTCGTTTATCGAGATAAACGGTACTTTAAGCTTCATGGCAAGGTCCATGGCCCTTACGATCTTAGCGGCATGAGCCTCACCCAAAGAACCTCCGCTAACGGTGAAATCCTGACTCGAAGCCACCGCCGTCCTTCCGTGGATCTTACCGTAACCCGTTATAACGCCGTCTCCCGGAAGCTTCTTCTTATCCATACCGAAATCAACAGCACGACTGCTCATCATGTCGTTTAATTCCATAAAAGTATCATCATCAAACAACGCTTCCATGCGTTCACGTGCCGTAAGCTTTCCGGAAGCATGCTGTTTCTGAACACGCGCTTCTCCTCCCGAAGCCAAAACGGCATCCTTTTTCTTATCGAGCCTGTCCAGTGCTTTTATCCATTTATCATCCATATATCACATTCCTTTGATAATCAAAGTATTTTACGTCAATATTATTACACAGTAAGAAATAAATGCAAGCGCATTATGCTAAAATCAATATTATGAATACATTCGAAGTACTTGAACAATACAGAAATTATATGCTTGCCGTACTCGGAAGATCCGAGCTTACGATCATGGAATATACTTATGATATCGTAAACTTTTTCCGTTTCTGGAAGCGGGATAAAGGTCTTGTCCCGAAGGATACTCCCCTCGAAGAGATTGACATCACGGATATAACCGCCCGTGAGATCAATAAAGTTACATCCGACGACTTGCTCGTATTTCTTATCTACTTAGGCCGGGAGAAGAAACAATCAAACGCCACAAGAGCAAGACACATCGCATCTTTGAAGAGTTTTTTCAAGTTCTGTCATTCGAAGAAACATCTTATAGATGAGAATCCCGCATATGATATCGAGACACCCAAGATCGGTAAAAGACTTCCGAAGTACCTTACGCTTACACAAAGTCAGGATCTTCTTAAAGCAGCATACGAATCGCCTTCCGAATACAATGAACGTGATTACTGTATGCTTACGCTCTTTCTTAACTGCGGACTGCGTCTTTCCGAATTAAGAGGCATAGATCTGGATCACATACATGAGACTACACTTACCGTTATAGGTAAAGGTAATAAAGAAAGGACCATCTATCTTAATAAAGCCTGCCTCGATTCCATTGAAGATTGGCTCCCCAAACGAGCTCAGATGAACATAAAGCCCGCTTACAAAAAAGCTCTTTTTATCAGTAAGAGAGGAACACGTATCTCCGATGATATGATACAGATCATCATCAAGAATTTTCTGATGCAGGCCGGTATCGATACCAGAGTGTATTCAGTGCATAAATTAAGACATACGGCGGCTACGCTTATGTATAAATACGGACATGTTGATATAAGAACCCTGCAGATGATATTAGGGCATCAGAGCGTCTCGACCACACAGATATACACTCATGTAGATGAACAGCAGCTTCAGGATGCGGTCAACAGCAATCCCTTATCAAACTTCGATCCCGACAAGGATCAGTAACACACAAGGAGGAACACTATGAAGATCGTCTTTTTTGAATCAAAATCATATGATATCGATGTATTTGAGCCGAAGCTTAAAGATACGGATATCTGTTACAAATTCTATGATACGAGACTTGACGAAGACTCGGCAGTTCTCGCCAAAGGAGCCGACGCGGTATGCGTATTCGTAAACGATGTTGTTAACCGTAAAGTCATTGATATTCTTTCACAGCTCGGTGTAAAGATCATAGCATTAAGGTGCGCGGGTTTTAATAACGTTGATTACAAATATGCCTCTTCCAAAGGTATCATGGTTGCTCGAGTTCCCGCCTACTCCCCTTATGCCGTAGCGGAACACGCCATGGCTCTTCTGATGACTTCAACCCGCAAAATCCACAAGGCATATATAAGGACAAGAGACTTCAATTTCTCATTACAGGGATTGACTGGCTTTGATCTTTACGGAAAGACAGTCGGCGTTATCGGAACCGGTAAGATCGGTAAGATATTCATTAACATCTGTAAAGGATTCGGAATGAACGTTATCGCATATGACAAGTTCCCTTCCGAAGGTCTCGACATAACATATAAGACTCTGGACGAAGTATACAGGGAATCTGATATCATCTCCTTCCATTGTCCTCTTACAGAAGATTCTCTTCATATGTTCAACTTCGGCACCTTGGGCAAGATCAAGCCGGGCGCGGTTATCATTAACACATCGAGAGGCGCACTTATCGATGCAGACGCTTTACTCGAAGGGATCAAGACCAAAAAGATAGGTGCCGCCTGCCTTGATGTATACGAGGAAGAAGCATCGTATTTCTACGAGGATATGTCACAGAGCATAATAGATGACGACACATTGAGCAGGCTGATATCCATGCCTAACGTTATCGTTACATCACATCAGGCCTTCCTCACCAAAGAAGCTCTCGAAAACATCGCGACCACAACGATAGATAACATCAACAAGTTATATGCGGGAGAAGAATGCGCCAACATCGTGACCTGATCTAATATTATATTTGGGGTTGTGAGACACTGAGAGCCTCTCAGTGACTGAAATGTTGACCAACTCGTTCAATCAGTCACACTTTTGGTCACTGACCGTTGAATGTACCTATGAAGACAGGATTCATGTTCGATGTATCAACAATTGCATAAGCGAACGGTCTGTCGCAGTAAACATATCTGATCATATCTTCAACAACAGGAGCGCAAGCCGCATCCTCCATTATGACCACTGTTGATGCAGCGGCTCTCGTCCCCTCACGATCAAGTTCGATATGAGTCTTATGAAGGACTTGACTGATATAGATATTATTACCGCTGTCAGCGATCCCGATACCCGTAAAATCAGCCAGATTCTCATCAAAAGCATCGGTCATCCCCATTGATGCAAGAGCAGAAACCAAACTCGTATCATAATCATACTCGAATTCGGGAAGTCTCGTATACACATCATAATCATAAGAACAGCTGTTGATAAAATCATTATAATCATCGGCTGTAAATCCGCTTAAGAACTCATTCGCATTAATACTCTCGTCTGTCGGAAGCATTACCAGGAAAGCATACCTTCCTCCTTCATAGGACTTCATAAATCCTGTAGCCAGATCAGTCTCATAATAAGAATAACTTGTCTCACAGAGCATATCCATCGGGATACTGTCGCCTGAAGCGCTTCTAAAGTCGAATTCGTTGACCTGATAATCCTCATAAGGAGTTGCCCACTGACCTTCAAAGGATATCGCATTTACAAGAACAGCCACCGTACGTGCAGGAAGCTCATCAAGCACCTCCTGTATCATTCCGCTGGTATGTTCCTCAACCCATGAATTGATCTCGTTAACGGTATTCCCGTCAAATTCTTCAAGCACGGCCTCAGCATCAAAGTATTCTTCTATATAATCCTGAAAGTCGGGATTTAATCCGGAAGACATACGGCTCTCATTTGTCCAGACTGAATTTGCCGAGTGAAATTCAACACCTTCCGAATCATTGATCTGACGCATAAACTGTGAAGCAAACGCCTGCTGTTCCAATGGATCTGC
Source organism: Mageeibacillus sp. UBA6980 (assembly GCA_002450095.1). Taxonomy (GTDB): domain Bacteria; phylum Bacillota; class Clostridia; order Saccharofermentanales; family Saccharofermentanaceae; genus Saccharofermentans. Next base: position 49,405 of record DJYK01000011.1, read on the forward strand.
GTCTTCGGAGAACAGATCGGTCATCTGCCTTAATGTATTTCCGTTGGCTCCGGACGCACACATGTCAAGAGCGAACATAATAGATGCGGGAGATACCATAATATTTGTATCAGGATCCGAAGAAGACGCAACCTGATTCATAAGTTCAAATGAATAACTTCTGTAATCGTCATTCATATCGTCTTCATCGAACGAGCACTGTTCGAGTTCCTCGTAATCTATCGATGTGTTAAACGATACCGGCGTCTCATCATCGTCGTCTTCTCTGTTCGTCCTATCGCTGTTACCACCGGATGAACAGGCAGAAAGCATCAACGAAGACATGATAATAAGTGATACTGCATTAATAAGTGATTTCTTCATAGTAATATCCTCCTATACCATTAAGACGGAAATATTATTAAAAGGTCACAAAAAAGATCAGCCTCTTGTTGCAGACGGTTCGGTGGGCTCTGTCTGGGCGATTACGGGAGCGAGAGGATCGACATATTCTTCAGCAGACGGTTCGGTAGACTCTCCGCCCTCAGAAACTTCTCCTTCTTCGGAAGTAACGACATAATCCACATTAAGAGGATAATAATCAAGTACAGATACATACTTATTCTGCAGATCACAGGATTCGAATACGGACGATTCCTGCAAAGCGTTGTCATCCTTATAGATCACCGATACGGAAACAGTGCTTATCAGCCAGATGACAAGAGCAAGGAATATAAGCTGTATTGCCAGAAGAGGAGTAACGGGAAATACATCCATCACCTTCTGAACTGCCTTGGAAGGCTTACCTCTCTTATTCTCAGATGATATAAACTCTGCAACCTTATAACCCGTGGAATCAAGTTTAACGGTGATCTTCTCGAGCATCGAATTGCGCGTATATTCATCTAACGTTCTGGGAGCAAAAGACAAGCCTTCAGGAAGCGGATATCTTTCCACCATCTCCTCGGAATTCTTAAGAAGGATGTCTCCGAATACGAAGATAACATCCTCCGCCCTTATCGTGTTTCTTTGCTGATATGTCTCAATATAAGATTTGATTATCGCATTCTCTGTTCTGGTGGTTTCCTTACATATACCGTATGTAGAGGAATAGACCATCTCGACAGTACTGTTATAGAATGCTTCAAAGTTCTCACGTGTAAGTTTCTCATTCCACAGATCCATCGTAAGATCCTCCTTCCTCTCCCGTTATCTCATCAAGGAAGCTGGAAACGTCCAGATCCCCCCTCGGAGCCGGATCGTAAAGATCCTGATCTGTTACTTCAGGCATAATGATCTGTTCAGGTGCGTAAGATACAGGAGGCTGTTCGGTCTTCTTGGTCTTCTTAGGCTTCCTGGCACCGGTAAGATTAGGATCTCTTTCATCAATCTTGCTCGAGAAAGGTGACATGGGATAAATGAATGAGATTATGAAATAGAACACGCATCCGATTATGAATACGAGCCTGATATCAAATATCAGTGCAAGCATATAAACCGGAAGTGACAGGATCATTCCGGATATGAATGACATCTCGGACGCTTTATGCAGATTGTATTTAGCCTGAAACCTCGAACGTGTTATGAGGCCCAACACGTATCTGTAATAGAAATCGTGGATTCCGAGTCCCAAACCGATCAAAGCCGTAGACAGTACGAGCATCTTTGCAGTAGGCATAAGGGCAAAAAGGATAAAGCCTACAAGTGATGAGAAAGATGAAATGATAACACGAAATCTTGAGGTCAGTGTATATGCAAATCTCTCTTTGATAATAAAGCCTACAAACAGTGCGAAGAAAGCGGCAACAAGATAGTAGAATGACGTGGTCGCGAGCGAGATCCCGACAGTCTGAAGGAAATTAGGTAAAAATCCCAAGAGGAAAGAAACCATGATTCCGAGCGTAAAGAAAGTAGATGACAGGAATCTTCCGGAATACTTATCGGATACAAGCTCAAGCCATTTTGTAACAGGAAGATATGATTCCCTTGCCGGGTTATTGTCTCTCATAAAGTAGATGATTCCGATACACGACACTATCATTATCGCGCCACTCAAGACACTGACAACGAGGATCCCGAATCTTTCAAAACAGATACCTGCTATAACGGCACCGACCGAAATACCGAGGAAATAACCGCTATTTTGAATATTATGTATCTTACGATCCGAGAACTGTTCATATCCGAGTCTTCCGGCATTAAGTCTGTAATCTCTCAAAGAATCGATAGACATTCCGTAAGCAAAACCTATGAACGGCAACAGTACGATCGTCAAAGGCATAATATCGACAATCCCGGCAACAAGACTTAGGATATAGCCCACTGAAGTGGTTACAAGGACAGCGATCCTGCTCGTGAGCTTAAACTTAAGTTCTTTACGAATCGCGGAACCGCCGAACAGACCGAATACATATAACAGCAGTCCGCCTGCGATGATTCCCTGAGTTGCAGCACCGGGAAGACCGAGAGCAACCGCAGACTGCTTGATATAATCCGGAATGATGACGGGAAGCATAACTGCGCCGAGAGCAGTAAAAAAGGATAGGAACGATACCGCTTCCGTTCCGTACATCAGGATTATCGGAACGTTCCCGGATATTCCTCTGGCAAGTGTTGAAACAAACAGATTTAATTCATAGATGATGATAGCCATTGCGATGGCAATAGAGATTATCGTAAAGATCCAGCTTAAGGACATTCCGTTAACCGTGGAAACGTAATCCGAATAAGGCATCCTGACTTCAAGGATACCTGCTGATGTGTTCTCAGCCGAAATGATCGGAGCAATGGCACAAACGTATTCAATACCGTCATCAGTCCTCTTGGTAAAGGCCGCATGCTGAAGTTCAAAACAGTTGTTATACTCGTCGCCGACACCTGACAGATAGTACTGTTCGGTACTGCTGTAATCAGAAGTCGTACAAAGTCTTAAGAATGAATTACCGGCTTTAGTATAGATATCGAAGATATACGGCTTATCGTCCTTGCCGTAAGTATAGACAGGAAGCGGGTAACTCATCCCCTCCACTATCCTCGAATGTCCGAGTGCGGTAGAACATGAAACCGCTATCGATTCCATCGTCTCGGCACGTTCGGTCTCCAGAACTACGGTATAGTTATCGGTAAGAATGTTACTCATGACCATGAGAACGACAAGAACGATGACAAAACAATAACCTATCGTGGTCGCAATGCTTCTGCGCTCTTTCCTACGCCTTATCTCAGCTGAATTTCTACTCATACCGAAGCATTCCTGCCTTTCCCTGCACCGGAACGGTTAATAAACCTCGGGATCAGAAGCTGAATTATATAAACGATAATCCCTGCAACGACGGCAATTATAACGCATTTAAGGATCTTCCCTTCAAAATCATTGCCCATCGTCTTAAGGTTGTTAAAATTACACTTATATTCGAATACCGCTACACATCTTCCGGATGAATCCGCAACCGGAACGAGAATACTCTCGGAATCAGTACCTTCTATGGTAGTGGGTTCATTATTGGCATTAAGCCATTCGGAGATATCCCTGCTCGCGACTTCAAAAGCCTCCGGTGCTTCGGGACCGTCATTGACAAGGACAGACAGATGTCCGTCCGCATAATAGAAGAGTCCGTAACTTTCAGCGCTATATGACTTTGTTGATATTTCAGACAGCATCAATGACAAGACTTGACCGTATTTGGCACCTGCCTCCTGAGGACCTGCCGCTATCTCGTCACCGTCCACGGTTCTTCTTACCACATCGCAGACGTTATTGATCTTATCATCGGAGATAGTCTTAAATTCCTCTTCAAACTGAAGTCTCATATGGTGTACCGCGAAAGAAACCGATAAAACGGAAAGCATCAGGGATACGATGATAAGGATCACCGTTCTGATCACCCTGTTCAGAACATCGGCCTGATTAACGGCTCTGTTTTCCATCAGATTTCTGCTCCTTTATAAGACTTAAATATGCCATTTATCATTATACACTATTTAATTTAGTCCGTTAACAAGTTCACGGAACATATCGCCCCGGTGCTCAAAATGCCTGAAATGATCATAACTGGTGCCCACGGAGGACATAATGATGATTTCCCCTTCGCGGGCAAGCTCACGGGCTTTTGCAATTGCCTCGACATATTTATCGACAACGATATCTCTTGATTCCGGGAACTCATACACTTCATCGCCGCCCTCGATCTCAATGAACTGATAAGGCCTTCCGTTGCTTTCTTTATCGAGAATCTGTTTGATAAAGCCGGCATTGGTCCCATATACGATTATCCGGTCGCATACCTGAAGGATTGCATCGCCGAGTCCCGTGTAATCGCATTTCTTATCGGCACCTCCGCAGATAAGCACACCCTTCTGACCTCTTGAAGCAAGTGCATTCATGGTGTTTATCGTTCTGTTAGGAGATGTATCGATGGATGAATTATAGAATCTGACACCGTCTAATTCTCTTATGAATTCTATCCTGTGCGCAACTCCCTTAAACTCGGTCGCCACCTTAACAAACGAATCCTTACTTACATACCCTTCGACAGCCAAAGCAGCAGCCAGGTAATTCTCGACATTATGGCGTCCGGGAATCATGATGTCACGTTCATTGACAAGTCTGATCTTTCCTGACGAATTCTCAACGGTAAGAAATCCTTCCGTATCAAGATACGCATAGGAAACAGGACCTGAAGCGCCTGATCTTTTTGCCACGGACTCATCAAGCGCAAAGAAAGAGACACTTCCCCTTCTTTGCTCCTTCATTTTATAAGTAATATCGCATGCCGCATTGATTATGAGCCTTCCCGTCGGAGACTGATACTTAAATATATTCGTCTTGGCATCGATGTATTCATTGTAATCCTTATGGAAATCCAGATGATTGGGCGTAACATTCGTTACGACAGCACAGTCGGCGGAAGTAACGCTGTCGAGAAGCTGGAACGAAGACAGTTCAAGAACGACCATATCTGTTGAATCGATCTGTTCCACCCTGTCAAGAAGCGGTGTACCGATGTTTCCGCCGATATAGACCTTATATCCCGACGCTTTGAGCAATTCACTTACCAGAGTTGTAGTGGTTGTCTTACCGTCGGAACCTGTTACGGCAAATATCTTAGCAGGACAAAGATTCATGAACAGTTCCATTTCGGTGGTAAGTATGCTTCCGTTATTCCTTGCCGCCATTAGTTCCGGAGTGGAGTAACGCATCTTGGGAGTCTTGAAGACATACTCGAAGCGTTCCTTCATAAGAGGATCGAGATAATCCCTTCCGAGAGACCATTCGATCTTTATCCCCTCATTATCAAAATCCGACTTAGTCTTCATTATAGACGGATCGTCCGGTTCAAGGCGGTCAAATGCAGTGACATTAACACCGAGCGTATTAAGCCATCTAATAAGAGGAACATTTGAAATCCCGACACCTATAACCGCGGCACGCTTACCGTGTATCTGTTTCTTAAAATCTTCAAGCTTGTAATTCATCAAGATCACTCCCTTTAATCTTCGATATACGAAGCATATAGTTTACTGTAAAAACCGTTATTAGACATAAGTTCATCATGCTTACCGATCTCACTTACATGTCCGCTCTCGATCACAACGATCATGTCTGCATCGATAATCGTGGAAAGCCTGTGCGCTATTATTATACTCGTTCTTCCCTGAAGAAGCTCTTTGACGGCCTTCTGTATCTTAACTTCAGTCAGGATATCCACAGATGAAGTAGCCTCATCAAGGATCAGTATTGAACGGTCAGCCGTCATTGCCCTCGTTATGGACAGAAGCTGTCTTTGACCTTCGGATATATCGTCTCTTGAAGAATCTATGTATTCATCATATTTATTCGGAAGCCTTCTGATAAACGAATCTGCACCGGAAGCCTCTGACGAAGCCTTACAAGTCTTAACAGAAGCCTCGGGATTACCGAATCTTATATTCTCGAGGACCGTATCTTCTCTGAACCATGTATCCTGACTTACAAGACCGATAAAAGACCTGAGCGTATTTCTCGGAATCTTTGAAATATCGACCCCGTTAATATATATAGCACCGGAATCAGGTTCGTAGAACCTCAGAAGAAGATTGATAATCGTAGTCTTTCCGCAGCCGGTAGGACCGACAATAGCGCACGAGCAACCTGATCTTACCTTAAAGGATACATTCTTAAGTACGGGAACTTCAGGCACATATGAAAAAGAAACATCTCTAAATTCGATCTCGAAGTCTCCGCAAGGACTCCATAATGATCTGTCGGAAGAGATCTGAAGATCATCATCTATCTCCTTCTCATCAAGGAATTCGAATATTCTGTCCATACATGCAAATGAATCCGACAGTTCGGTATAGACAGAAGAAAGATCATTAAACGGCTTCATAAACTGATTGGCATAAGCAAGAAGCGAAGCGAGCTCTCCAATCGTAAGCAAAGAAACGATCACAAGATCCGAACCGAACAAAGCGACTCCTGCATAGATCAAAGCATTAACGAATCTTGTAGACGGGTTTGTTATGGATGATAAGAACGTTGCTTTGCCGGTTACTTTCCTGTAGTCATCATTGATCTCATCAAAACGCCTGCACACCATGTCCTTTGTCCCGAACACATATCCGGATCTGAAATTCATTGTCATCTCGGTTATGAATGATGTCTGCAACGCTCTGGTCTCAGATTGCTTCTTAAAGGACTTAAAAGAACCCTTCGCGATCAGATTGGCGAAGATAAAGGAAACCGGAGTAAAGATCAGGACAAACAATGCGATCCTGTAATCTATGAACAGCATTATCCCCAGAGTGAACAATATAGCAGTAAGCCCCGAGAAGAATTGATTAAGGAACAGTATCACGCCATCCCCTATAGTCTCGCTGTCACTTATGATCATGCTCTGAAGATCGCCTATGGATGTCTTGTCTATAAAGCTTACGGGGAGCTTACCGATCTTGCCGTAAGCGTCATTGCGGATACGCATTATGGAATCATAAGCGATCCGGTTGTTGACACGGTTTAATATAAACAGAGATGAAGATGCGATCACCGTCAATACGGCTATACGGATCATGTTATCGAATAACACTTCAAAATCAACGGACGGTATAAAACTGTCTATTGCTTTTCCTGCAAAAAACGGAATGAAGATGGAGCAGACAGAATAGATTACGGCCGCAAAAAAAGATACGACCAAGAGCTTACCGGAGTTTCCGAGGTAAGAAAGAAAACGTTTAAGAAGGTCTTTTTTATTCATCGACGTTCTCCTCTTCTCTTTGAAGTCTTAAAAGCTCCCTGTATTCGGCTGAAGTTCTTTTCAACTCTTCGTGAGAAGCGGCTGCGATCATCTTTCCGTCATCGAGCAGGATGATCCTGTCGCAGTTACGTACGCTTCGTATCTTCTGTGAAATGATTATTACCGTCGGTCTTTTGGAAAGTCCGAAGAGATTATTGAGAAATCTCTTTTCCGTTCCCGCATCAAGCGCAGAAGTCGAATCATCAAGGATAAGAAGACCCGGTGTTCCCGCTAATACACGGGCAATGCCGATCCTCTGTTTCTGACCTCCCGACAGTCCTGAACCGTTTGACTCTATCCTGTGTTCCAGACCATCCTTCTTAGAGCGGGTCACATCATCGGAACACGAGACGGTAACGGCGGAAAGAAGGTCACTCTCGCTGATCCAATCCCTTTCTAACGTAATGTTATATCGGATCGATCCGGTAAACATCAGAGCTTTCTGAAGACAAAGCCCTATCGCCCTCGACACGGATCTTCTCGAATACTCTTCTATCGGCTTTCCGTCAATAAGGACCGCTCCCTCAGTTACTTTGTACAGACCGGATGCGATCTGACCGATCGTGGATTTACCGGAACCAGTCTTGCCGATGATACCCACACGCTCTCCGGGATCGATAGCAAAGCTTACATCAGACAAAACAGCCTCATCGCTTCCGTTGTAACCGAATGACACATTCTTAAATTCGAGGCGATGTGCCGCGGAAGGATTCTCAAAGGTCAGGGCTCCTCCTGTCGTGTCATCAGGAAGTTCCAGGATGGTCTCCACTCTTCCGGCACAGGCAACGGCCCGGCTTACGGTTATGATGAGATTTGCAAGTTTTATAAGTTCGACCAGTATCTGGGACATATAGTTATACAAAGCGACGACCTGTCCCTGTGACAAATAACCGATACTGACATTGACACCGCCTCTGTAGATTAGAAGACATATCGCAAGGTTTATGATCAAAAACGTCAAAGGGTTTAGATAAGAAGATATCCCGGCTGCCTTCTTCTGCAACTCGTTAAGATCTTTGCTCTCACGTTCGAAGGTACGGTAATCATCCCTTGTTCTGTTGTAACCCCTTATGACACGAACGCCGCTGATCCCGTTACTCGCGTGATCGGCAAGGATATCGAGTCCTTCCCTTGTCTTTTTATAAGACGGTATCGCGAGTCTCATATTAACGGTTACGACCAGCGAAAGAAGAAGGACCGCGATAACAGAGATCAAAGCAAGTCTGAAACTTATCGTAAAAGCCATGATAACGGCACCGATAACGATAAAAGGCGACCTTAACAACAGTCGTAAGAACAGATTTATCCCGCTTTGAATCTGATTAACATCAGAAGTAAGACTTGTAACTATCTTTGAAGATCCGAGCTCTTCATATACGCTTACGGAGACATTCTCGATCTTATTAAACAGGTCTCTTCGTATATCACTTGAGATACCTGCCGCTGCAGTAGCGGCATAGTACTGTGCAAGGATAGCACTGATGAAACCTACAACGGCAAAAACAAAAAGAAGGATGATCCTCTTCGATACATAAGTCTCATCCCCCGACGCTATACCCTTATCAATGATATCGGCAACAACAAGAGGAACAGTAAGTTCAAATGTTGCCTCAGACAGTTTAAATAAAGGACTGAGTATTGATCTTAACTTATAGTTACCGAAATATGAAAGAACCCTTTTCATTTATATCAGGCTAATTCCGGTAACAGTTTGTTACACATCCTTCGTGTCTCATCTATATCTATGGAAGAGAAAATGCCGTCTTCATAAAGGATACGACCGTTTATCATAGTCATCTTTACGCAGGAATTATCAGCACTGTAAACGATATTGCGGACGATGTTATTCTCAGGCTGCATCGACGGTTTATTCATGTCGATCATGATGATATCGGCTTTTTTACCTTCCTTAAGAACATCACAGTCGTCAAGCCCCATACAAAGAGCACCGCCGCTCGTTCCCGCCTTAAGTATCTTGAAAGGATCAACGGCATTTGCCTTTCCGGTCTCGGCGTTCGAAAGTACGGTATCAAGATACATCTCACGGAACATCGACAGAGCGTTATTCGAACCGGCACCGTCTGTTCCGATCGCTATCTTCATATCATTATCGATAAACTTATAAACGGGTGCGATACCGCTGCCGAGCTTAAGATTAGAGCATGCATTAAAGACTGACCAGAGACCTCTTTTCTTAAAGATCTCACGGTCCTCATCGGTAAACCAGACACAGTGGAATCCGCCGCCGCCGTAATCGAACATTCCCATCTTATCGAGAAGGGCCGCGGGAGTACATCCGTAACGCTCCCTGCAACCTTCCACCTCGGCCTTTGTCTCGCTTATATGCGTATAAACAGGAGCTTCATACTTATGTGCAAGCTCATTTACTTTCTTAAGGTTCTCTTCGCATGTAGTGTATTCAGCATGGAAACCGATCTTATATGAGATAAGAGGATCGTACGAATTCAATTCATTATAGTAATGCTCTATAGTATCGATCCCGCCGAAATCATTGGCAGAATCACAGAAGACATGTCTGAATCCGGTCTCTACGGCAGATCTTGTCTGGGCTTCCAAATGGAAATACATATCAAAGCAAGCGGTGATACCGCCTGAAAGATACTCGGCAAAAGCAAGTTTTGAGAACCAGTATACGTGTTCATCCGTAAGCTTCTTCTCTCTCGGGAAAATAGCTTTATATAGCCAGTCGTTAAGACAATACTCATCTGCAAGAGATCTCGAGAAAGTCATCGCCGAATGCGTATGCGCATTCTTAAGTCCGGGCATGAGGATATTCCCCTTACAATCGATCTCACGGTCAAAGGAACGATCGGACGGCTTCGAATCACCTATATACTCGATCTTATCATCACAAGTCCACAATTCTCCCTTGATGACCTTATCTGATTCCATTGTAAGGATTCCGGCATTATAGAATCTGATTCTCATAGTTCACCTCAAATATTCTCTATAAATGCCTTATAAGCAAGATATGTGTAATACAGATCTATCTTAGAGATCACTTCATAAGGTGCATGCATAGACCATACCGGAACTCCGGCATCGATAACGGACATTCCGTACTTCGCCATAAAAGCGGATATCGTTCCGCCGCCGCCGGCGTCGACTCTTCCGAGTTCACCCGTCTGCCAGGGAATATTATTCTTGGCAAAAACCGAAGTGATCTCGGCAACAAAATCGCCTGTCGCTTCACTGGTACCGGATTTACCTCTGGCACCGGTGTATTTCTCGAGTTTAATGCCGTGTGACATAAAAGCGGAATTACGCTTCTCGTATACACTTGCATACTTGGGATCGTAAGCCGCAGATACATCGGTGGAAAGCATCTTGGAAGCGGCGATGACTTTCCTGAACTGAAGCATGTCGAGACTTCCGTCACCGGTCTTAGCCACGATCTCCATCAGGAAATTCTCGTAAAGCGCGGACTGTGCACCGGAATTGGCGTATGATCCGATCTCTTCCTTATCCGTAAGCATCGTTACACAAGTCTTCTCAGGTTTCTCCTGTTCGAGGATCGCCATCAAAGCGGGATAGGCACAAACTCTGTCATCGTGACCGTAACCTGCGATGAAAGCCCTGTCGAATCCGACATCTCTCGCCTTTACGGCAGGAACCACTTCAAGTTCTCCTGTTACGAAGTCCTTCTCGACTATTCCGTATTTCTCATTAAGAAATCTCAAAATCGCTTCTTTATAAGGTTCTTTGGACTTATCTTCATTCTTGCCGTTAAAAGGGATACCCCCGACGACAACATTAAGATCCTCGGCAGGAATGAACTCCGAAGCGCTCTTCTTCATCTGATCACTGCCGAGATGAGGAAGAAGATCCGTTATATAGAAGATCGGATCGGATTCATCCTCACCTATCGAGATCTTATGCATAACTTTGTCTTTGGTATAGACAACACCGTGAATGGCAAGAGGGATCGTAGTCCACTGATACTTCTTGATCCCGCCGTAATAATGAGTCTTAAAGTAAACGGTCTCATTATCTTCAAAAACAGGATTAGGCTTAAGATCCAATCTCGGAGAATCTATATGTGCTCCGAGGATATTAAAACCTTCCTTAACGCCTTTCTTACCGATAACGGCAAGGATCAGACCCTTTCCTTTAATGCTTGAATAGACCTTATCCCCTGCCTTGAGCTTCTTTTTGCTCTCTATATCCTTAAAACCTAAGGATTCGGCAGCCTCTATACCGTTATCCGTAAACTCGCGTTCTGTCTTGCTCTTATCGAGAAAAGCCTTATATTCCTCGGAAAATGCCATACATGCATCCATATCCGAGTTACTTATCTTATCGTAAAGATTAGGATATTTCGCAAAGAGCTCGCTTCTATTATCAGACTTTTTTGAAGCCATTTATCTGTCCTTTCTGTTATCCCTCGACGATCGCTTCTTCAGCACCGCTTGTCTCGTCAACATTGGTCTCACTTCCGGCATTAGCCTGTGAATCCGGCTCTCCGGCCATGGAATTAGGATCATCCATAACCTCAAGCTCGCCTTCTTCCGTTGCCATCTGCTGTGCATCGGGAGCAACGGTTTCAACAACAGGATCAGCAGCAACGACTGCTTCTGTTGAAAGATTGACATTAAGGATATATCCGGGAGTACCCGATGTGGTTACGATCTTGCTGTATGTTCCGTCATCATCGATAAACTGAACAACTTCACCGGCAGACAATGTCGCTATAACCGTACCGTCAGAAGGCTGAGAATAAACAGGAGTATTATCAACGCTTATATATCTTATATTCTCAACAAGGACCTCTGAAGGCTCGGATGACAAGTCGATCAGACCTTTGAAACGGAATATTGCAAACATCGCACCGAAGCCGAGTGCAATACAGATCAAAAAGATGATGAGTGTTGTGATTATCGTCTTGAGCACAGGCTTTTTATTCGCCTTTACAGGTTCGGAAGGCACATAAGTATCATATCTGTTATCGGCCTTGGAGGCACCTCTGTTAAATACAGTTGTCTCGGCAGAACTGTTATCCTGCTCTTCCGCTCCGAAAGGATCCGGATTATTGACAAACAAGGATTCTTCTTCCGTGTCTGAAGTATCCTTCGATGCCATAACCGCATCTCCCGGAAGGATCAATGTAGATTCGACTTCGATGATTGCGACGGACAGACCGAATTTAACCCCGATATTACCTGCGGAAGTGATTATCTCGTGTGCCTTGGATTCGGTCGACATGGGCTTAAGAAGGATCGCGTTTCTGTTCTTGACCGGCATGAACTTTGATATACCGATACCCATAAGACACAGGCTGTCGTGATCCTTAAGCTTGAGATGAAGTTTCTTTTCAGGAACAATAGCACCATCCTGAGGCATCTTGCCAAGATACTGAATAAGAGAGAATCTGTCCGGGTGTGAAGCCTCGTCAGCGGGTGTAATGGCACCCATCTGAACATATCTGTGAGCTACGGTCTGATCCTCGGTCAAAGCCATAACCTTACCGTCCCTGACGAGAACAGCCTTAGTGTTACCGATATGGATAATACGAAGAGTATCACCCTCGATAACAGCCATAGTCATTGAAGTCCTCAGCTGCTTGCCGCCATGAGCCACTACATAGTTACAGACAAAACCGTTAAGAACACCGACTACCTGATTTGAAAAGGTTTCAAAATCAAGGACAGGCTGGCTTTGAGCATTTGCAACTATCTTGGATAATTCTTTGTTAAGCTCTATATTAAGGAATGCCGCTTCCGTATCAGGACCCTGTGTCGAGAATAGTGCGACTACCTGAATGGGGGAAGTCGATCTTGCGGTACGCATAAACTCACCCGGGAAATCTTCCTTGGTACGATAAAGAGTATGAAAGAAAATATTCTCCTGAGGCTGATTAGGGACCAGATTGGTCTCAAGTACACATGTAGAAACTGTTTTACTCATATTTGTCTCCAATTAAAATTTATCAAAACCAAAATACATTATATATAAAAATACCCGTTTCAACAAATCGAAACGGGTATTATTAAATATCAAATAAAACTATTAAATACTTGCAGTAATAGTGGTCTGACTCTCCATATCATTGTCTACGATACAAATATACGAACGACCTCTGTTAACTTCAACTTCCATTCCCGCCTCGTTGTAGATAATGATCGGATCGTTAGGTCCGTTCTTTGTCCATGTAACGGGAATAATCCTGCCGTCGGAGACATACCAGCCTTCACCGCCGTCTTCAAGATAAGCATCGATCGTCGTATCACCGTGAGGCTGGATATTAGCATAGAGAACAAATACGTTAGTAAATGCGATCTGGGATCCGGTCGTCTCATCGATCTGAGGATTACCGTACTGGGACTTTGAATAGAGGCCCGATACCTCATCGTAAGTAAACAGAGCGTCGGGATTTGTTCCCGAGAAGTAAACATTGATCTGCTCACAAGGATCGCCCGAAGCAATATCGGCGGAATTGCCGGGAACAAAGTTAAACAGCATATTATTCTCATTATCAGTCATCGAGATCTCGTTATACTCGATAGCTTCGAGAATGTGTCTGCCGTCTGTAACCGCTGTATGTTCGATCGCTCTTTGAGACTTCCAGACCGCGTCTCTCCAGAAGAAAAGGCCTTCGGGAAGATCCACATAGCCGTCCGCATAGTTCGCTGAACTGTAAACACCGGCACTGCAGGAGTTGCCGTCGATATGATCGATACCGAACGAAGCGATATGATCGGGTACTCTGGCATTACGACCGAAATGAATAAATACAGAATTATTGCCTGCAGCAAGATCTGTGGAAAGTATCCTCGCAGATCTTAATGAACCGATCTCGGGGATCGTGTTAACATCGGCAAAAAGTGCAAGAAGTCTCGTCTGTCCGCCTTCCGTCTGATACTCATATATCGCATCAGCCTGTGAGATACCTCTCTGAGGCATAGCGGCATGGCTGTTATTGATTACGACCGCAACGGAACGTCTCCCCGAATTGGCAGGATCCATTGTCTGCAGTCCTGTTATGGGATTTACGGCCATCGGATTTGAAGGATCAAACAAAGCATCTGCCGAGAGCTCGACTGTAGTAGCAACGGGTTCTGTCTCTGACGCAACCGGTACATCCTCAATAGTCTCAGAAGCTACTGTAGCCTGTGTTGATACAGTCGAGTCAACTACTGTTTCTTCTGCTCCTTTGGAACAAGCACCGAGAGGCAAAGTCATAGCAGCTGCAAGAACCGCCGCAGTAATCTTCTTGGAATTCATATACACACCTCGCGATTATTGGTTTCCTTTTACAAGGTAATTTGATTATATCATCACGTATAATTACTAATATTTATGTTATGTTACAAGATGATGTTACATCTCATTCTGAAGCGACTGATACTCCGAATATGTCATCGCGTAATCAGACCCCTTCATCATTGACTCCAGTATTACATATGATACGCAGTTGATCCTGATCTCGAGAAGATCGCAGTCTTCGGTAATCATAAACGGATCCAAGGTCTGTCTCGAGTCAAGAGGCGTTGACCGTACCATACCGCCGAATTCCTGTAAATGAAGATTCTTGGAATCCTTCATGTCTTCCATGGAGTCAAAGAAATAATCTGCACTGTCAAAATAAACGATCGGGATGTTCATCTCATCAAACGGAACATAATCAGATCTGTTTACCGACACCTCTCTGTAGATATCATCAAATGAATCCCCGTTAAGATCCGTAATAACACCTGATTCATTATAATAAAGATTAAACCCGTGCTGGGAGTACAGTAGACTGTCATAGCAGACATCATAGGCCTGATAGAGCTTTCTTCTCATCTGGTATTTCTGATTCATGATAAGCGAATTGAACCCGGCCGAAGCATAGACCTTATCCCCGCCGTAGATACTGTCTATGCAGTACATGCAATCGATCGAATCCGACACCTCATCCGTAAGAGAATCAACAAATGCTCTGGCCCCTGCAAAGTTGTCATTGCCGGCACCGAAGGCAACTATGATCACATCAAAAGCAAGATCCGGATAGTTCCTGATCTGGTCAGCGATCGTAAACAGACATCCGATACCCGATGAATTATCCGAGATACCGTCATATGCATAAGACGGGTCGACCTGACCTTCAGAGAAAGAATCATCATAATGAGCACCGATAACTATCGTTCTTCTGACTTCAACGGGATTACCGAAATCGTCTATCGAGAAAAAGCCCTTACCCGGTATGTTAACTATATAATTAGATGAAGTTCCTCCGTAAAGGTTTGTAAAATCCTGTTTGGATACATCGTAACCCAACTCTTCGAATTCTCCTCTGATATACTCCCCTGCGGATGCTTCTTCAGGAGTATAAGCTCTCCTGTACGGATAGAGCGTAGACAGTTCCCTTGCAATATCCGCCCCGTAGGATCCGTAATCCGCTTGTATAGGCACTTCTTCGGCATCGTCCGAGCAGGACGCGACCGGGATAATAAACACAACAAGCGACAATATCAAACAAAGAATCTTTTTCAGATAAGACATCTTCTAAGCCTCCGCATCAGATCTTATGATCTGAAGTCTTTTTGAAAGTACGCTGACGGCATCTTCCTTTGCCATATTCTTGACCATCCAGCGTCTGGGCTCATCATCGCTCATATCAACGATCTTTATCTTCGTGTTTCCGGATCTTGCGATATTATCTTCCAGTATCTTCATTATTGATCTGGTCGATACCCCCGTAAGCTTTGTCGGGAGACCGAGAAGATCATAGATCTTGATTAGCGGAGCTCTGCTTCTTTCCTCTACGCAGGAAAGAAGGCTTAATGCAAGAGCTTCTCCTTCAGAATAATTCATGAACCTGAAGTATCCTTCTATAGCGCTGGCAAGCTCGCTTCCGAGTTCGAGAAGTCCGGGATTGACTTGTGAAACAGATTGTCTTAACGAATATGTATGATTAAGGAACTCTCTGGGATTACCGTCTTTGACAAGATCTATGAGAATATTGAGATTGCCGATTATACCGAGCCTGATGATAGCCGCATATCCGTTATGCTTGATCTTATCGGGTACAGTCTTAAGATAAGAAGGATCGATAATGACAGCGTCAGGTTTGAACGGAACGGATATGGCGTTCTTAAGTTTCTTGGAATTAAGATATGCTCTTGAAGCAACTGCACCTTCATACATCGAATCCGAAGTAGTCGGGACAGCAAGGAAATTGATCCCGCCGTTAAATATAGAAGCACAGAAGCCCGTTACGTCAAGAATACCTCCGCCGCCCAAAGCGATAAGCCAGTCGTTATTCCCGAATCCGAAATCAACAAGGAAATCATATACCTCAGATACCTTCGTAAGACTCTTATTCCCTTCCGAACACTCGACCGGGATCAAAACAGGTTTAACGCCTCTTAAAAGAAACTGTTTCTCAAAAGAATTATAATAAAAACCGCTTACTATCCTGTCAGAGACGATAGCGATCTTAACGGTAGCGGGATCGGCTTTATGTCTGCCGTCAAATATATAGGCAGAAGCAAATCTGTCGGCTTCACCGGTACCGCAGTAACAGTTATACGGCATGTCGGACTTCAAAATATCCATAGAATAATAATACCATTTTTTTATAAAATAGCATCTGTAATATCAAAGTGGTAAAATATTACGATTATTTATAAGAAGAAAGGTTCACTTATGCATATCAGAACAAGATTTGCACCGTCACCGACCGGTTTTATGCATGTCGGAAACCTTCGTACGGCCCTTTATGAATATCTTACGGCCAAGCACGAAGGCGGCACTTTCGTTTTAAGGATCGAAGATACGGATCAGGAGCGCTATGTTGAAGGCGCTACGGATGTAATATACAAGACTTTGGAGCTTGCCGGCATCACACATGACGAGGGACCGGACATAGGCGGAGAATACGGACCTTATGTTCAAAGCGAACGTAAGGGCTTATACAAGCCGTACGCCGAGCAGCTTGTAAAAGAAGGCAAAGCCTACTATTGCTTCTGCTCCAAGGAAAGGCTCGACGAATTAAGGAAGAATGCACCGGAAGGCTCGGTCATCGGCTATGACAGACACTGCAGGAACCTTTCTCCCGAAGAGGTTGAAGAAAAGCTCAAGGCCGGCATTCCTTATGTCATCAGACAGAAGATGCCGCTTGACGGAGAATCCACCTACCATGACCTCGTCTATGGTGACATCACCATCAAGAACGATGAACTCGATGATCAGATCCTCATCAAGGCAGACGGATTCCCCACTTATAACTTCGCGAATGTCATCGATGATCATACGATGGGGATCACACATGTCGTAAGAGGTTCGGAATACCTCTCCTCCACCCCGAAATACAACGCTCTGTATGAAGCATTCGGCTGGGACATTCCTACTTATATCCATTTACCTCTGATAAACGGAAAGAGTGTGGATGAAGAAGGAAATGTTACAATATCCAAGTTATCAAAAAGACACGGAAGCACCGGATTCTTTGATCTCGTAAACGAAGGATTCCTTCCCAAGGCGATAATAAACTACATCGCACTTCTCGGATGGTGTCCCGCAGGCGAATTCGAGAACCGTGAGATATTTACAATGGATGAGCTCATAAAGGCTTTCGACATAAACGATATCTCCAAATCCCCGTCTGTATTTGATTACGATAAGCTCGAATGGATGAACGGCGAATATATCAAGGCAATGGGATCGGATGAATTTCTCGAGAACGCCAAGCCGTCTTACGACAAGCTGGGTATCAACGAAGATAATTACGAACTTCTCGAAGAGATCCTTAAGCCCAGGATAACAAGATTCACCGAGATTGAGGGAAAGCTCTCGTTCCTTAAGGAGTTCGGGGATTTTGACCTCTCTTTATTCGAACACAAGAAAAGCAAGTCTACGGTCGAGACTTCCATAGATGCACTGGAATCCGTTATTCCCGTCCTCGAGGAGGCTTCCTGGCAAAGAGACGAGCTCAACGATAAGATAAAGGCTCTTGCCGAAGCAAAGCAGGTCAAGAATTCAGTCATCATGTGGCCTGTAAGGATTGCTGCAGCAGGCGTTGCAGTTACTCCCGGCGGTTGTTCGGAAGTACTTATCCTTCTCGGCAAGGAAGAATCCTTAAGAAGGATAAAGATCGGACTTAACAGATTGAAAGGAAACTGATATGGCGGACAGCAAGCATTTTATTCACGAGATCATAGACGAAGAGCTTAAGGAAGGCGGAAGATGTTACGGTAAGAAAGTACACACGCGCTTCCCTCCCGAACCGAACGGCTATCTTCACATAGGACACGCGAAAGCACTCGAGATCGACTTCGGAACAGCCGAGATGTACGGCGGGCTTTGCAACCTTAGGATGGATGACACAAACCCTACAAAGGAAGACGAAGAATTCGTCGATGCCATAAAGGAAGATATCCATTGGTTAGGTCACGACTGGGAAGACAGATTCTTCTATGCATCTGACTACTTCGACCAGATGTACGAATTTGCAGTGGAACTCATCAAGAAGGGCCTTGCTTATGTATGCGAACTTACGCCCGAGCAGATGAAGGAAATGCGCGGAGATACGTCCACACCGGCTCAGAGTCCCTATAGGGACAGACCCATAGAGGAGTCTCTCGAACTGTTCGAGAAGATGAAGAACGGAGAGATCGAAGACGGTAAGATGACTCTCCGAGCCAAGATCGACCTGGCTTCAGGCAACTTTAACATGAGAGATCCCGTCATCTACAGAATCAACCGCCTTCCCCACCACAGAACGGGAAACAAGTGGTGCATCTACCCCATGTATGACTTCGCTCATCCTATCGAGGATGCACTTGAGGGTATCACACATTCTCTTTGTTCACTCGAATTCGAGAACCACCGTCCCCTCTATGACTGGGTAGTTAACAACATCTCCGTCGAGTGCAAGCCCCGTCAGATAGAGTTCGCAAGACTCGGCATTACAAGAACAGTCCTGTCAAAAAGAAAGCTTCGTAACCTCATCGAGAGCGGATACGTAGCAGGATGGGATGACCCGAGAATGCCTACTCTCTGCGGTTTAAGAAGGCGCGGTTATACGCCTGAAGCAATAAGAGAATTCCATCGTCAGAACGGCGTTTCCAAGGTCAACTCCGTTGTAGAGTACGCTTTCCTTGAATACTGCTTAAGAGAAGATCTCAACAAGCGTGCCAACCGCGCGATGGCTGTCCTCCGCCCGATCAAGCTCATCATCGATAACTATCCTGATGATAAGACTGAAGTCTTCACAGTCGAGAACAACCCCGAGGACGAGAATGCCGGAACAAGAGAAGTAACTTTCTCCAAGAATCTCTGGATCGACGAAGAGGACTTCATGGAAGTTCCCGAGAAGAAGTATTTCCGTCTCTTCCCCGGCAACGAGGTAAGGCTTAAGTCTGCTTACGTTATCAAGTGTACAGGATGCGACAAGGACGAGAACGGAAACGTAACAGCCGTCCACGCCGAGTATGATACCGAGAGCCGCGGCGGTAATACGGCCGACGGAAGAAGGATCAAGGCTACGATACACTGGGTTGATCAGAAGACTGCTCTCGATGCCGAGATAAGGCTTTACGACCAGCTCTTCACCATAGACGAGCCTGATCTTGCCGATGTCAATTATCTCGATTACATAAATAAGGATTCTCTTGTCGTTATCAACAACGCTAAGGTTGAAGCATCTTTGAAGAATGCCGGAAGCGATGACCGCTATCAGTTCTTAAGAGTCGGTTACTTCTGCGCCGACAACAAGGATTCTTCCCCCGAGCATCTGGTATTCAACAGAGCCGTATCACTTAAAGACAGCTACAAGCCGGGTAAGTAAAGCAAGAATTCGATCTTACTTGATCAGATCCTCGATTATCGATGCCCAGCCGTCATAATCATTGGAGCCTACATAATAAGGATCGGTAATGTCATCTGTCGTTACAACATGTCCGTTACTGTCCACGAATACGGTAGTAGGTACAAATCCGGACAAAAAATCAGAAAAATCATCAGTATAATGGAGTAACGGATACGTTACTCCGTTATATGAGATGATATCATCTATATCAGATTCCATCCCGGTCTCGGAATAAACGCCGAGGATAAGAAGTCCCTGTGAGGAATAATCTTCATAAAGCGCTTCAAGATCACCCATTTCACCGACACAAGGACCGCACCACGGTTCAAAGAAATTGATCATTGTAAGAGAGTGTTCGGCAAATATCGTCTCATCAAAAGAATTGCCTTCACGGTCAACAGTCGAGAAAGTAAAATCAGGATCAAAATTGCTCCGATCAGGATCGTCTTCACTTTCCGATATAAAGGTCTCGCTTTGTTGAGCCGGCTGTTCTTCCCTGTCTTCGCTGTTACGCGAACTCAAGCGATCATCAGATGAATTGCCGCATGAACAGAATAAAACCGATAAACTTATACTTAATACGATCGATGCAATTCTTTTCATAAACACCTTAATTAAATGAATCTGTATCCGCAGGCATGGAACTTAGGGACTCCGGCCGCTATCACCGGCGAATCAAAGCCGGGGATATTTACCGCATTAGGATACATCTGTGCCTCAATACAAAGAGCGTCAAACTGATTATAGACGGCTCCGTCCTTATTATCGGATGAATCAAGATGATTCCCTGCATAAAGCTGAATTCCGGGAAGATCAGTCCATGTCTCCATTATCCTGGACGACTTGTCATCCTTAAGAACGCATACCTTGGCATATCTTCCGCCATTATTCAGACAGAAATTCTGATCGATACCTTTGCAGCCGCGTATCTGAGGATGTGTAAGATCGAGACACTTGGATACGGGGGATTCATTCCTGAAATCAAAAGGAGTCCCGTCAACATCAAGGTATTCACCGTTCGGACAGTTATCGCTTCCTTTCAAAGTCACCTTATCGCAATCCATTGTAAGCAACTGGTTGCCGACATAGCCTTTATCGTGACCTGAAATGTTAAAGTAAGCATGATTTGTAGGAGCAAATACAGTCTTCTTATCAGATTCTCCCCTATATAGGATCAGAAATGTATCATCCTGAAGCCAGGCATAGAGAACATCAGTCTTAAGTTTACCCGGGAAACCGTTCTCACCGTCTTCGCTTATACAGGAGAAGAGTACGGACTTCCCGACCGAACGCTTATCTTCATTATCAAAAAGACCCGGTATGCCGGATGATTCGATGAATCTGTCAGTCCTCTCTTTATCAAGGACCTCATTATCCCAGAATTTAAACTGATAGGCCTTGTCGCCCGTATGAAGATTATTTGTTCCGTCATTTTGAGGAACGGAATAACTTACACCGTCGATCGTAAACTTTGCTCCTGCTATCCTGTTCGCGGAACGGCCGACTACGGCACCGTGGTTCGCGCCGTCTGCAAGATAGCCGTCAAGATCCTTGGGGCCAAGAACGATATCTGCTGTCTTCGAGGTCTTCTTGTCAGGTACGAAAAGCTTATATATCCTTGCACCGTAATTGATAACTTCTGCGCTATAACCGGCATTGCCTTTAATAGTAAACTTCTTCGATATATCAGAATACGAGGAAGGATCATTTACAGAAGAAAAACTCTCTATTGTTACGTTCATTTATTAAACCTCTCTAACCGGATCGTATTATCAGTCAGGTGCTACAGCCGGTTCGAAAGCAAGCTTCTCTTCCTCGACGAATCTGTCTGCCACTGCTTCATCAGCAAGTCTGATCAATTCCTGCTGACTGTCGATCTTAACTTTACCACGAAGATCCAATTTATGATAGTTACCATCCGGATACAAATAGTTTGCACGCATAGTATCGCTCAGTTCGATATCAAGAATCTCCATAATCCTCGAACGACAGTCAGGATCCTCCACCGGGAACATCAGCTCGACTCTTCTGTCAAGGTTTCTCGGCATCCAGTCGGCAGATGCGAGATACAGATCCTCATTGCCTCCGTTATTAAAGAGGAAGATCCTGGAATGCTCCAGAAATCTGCCGGTGATGGATCTTACGGTGATATTCTCGGATAATTCGGGTATGCCTGCCTTAAGACAGCATATTCCTCTGACGATAAGATCGATCTTAACCCCTGCCTTGGAGGCTTTATATAATTCATTGATAACGGTTCCGTCAACAAGGGAATTGATCTTGGCAACGATCCTTGAAGGCTTCCCTTCCTTGGCGAATTCGGCTTCCCTTCTGATGTTTTTAATAAAGTAATCTTTCATCCAGATCGGAGCCGCAACCAGCTTACGCCATGTGCTCGGGATCGAATATCCGGAGAGCATGTTGAAGAACTCGGAGGCATCCTCTCCGAAGCTTTCCGATGCGGTAAACAATCCGATATCCGTATAGATCTTTGCCGTGATATCGTTATAGTTACCGGTCGCAAGGTGAAGATATCGCCTTATTCCGTCCTCTTCCTTCCTTACGACCAACGTGATCTTACTGTGCGTCTTAAGTCCGACAAGGCCATAAATTACATGACAGCCTGCATCCTCGAGTTTCTTTGCCCAGTTGATGTTGTTCTGCTCATCGAATCTTGCCTTAAGTTCTACAAGCACCATTACCTGCTTACCGTTCCTTGCCGCCTCAAGAAGCGATGCGATGATCGGAGATTTTGAAGATACCCTGTAAAGAGTCTGTTTGATGGCAAGAACATTAGGATCTCTTGCTGCCTGTCTTACAAACTCGAGAACGGGCTCGAAGCTCTCGTAAGGATGATGTACGAGTCTGTCCTTGGCCTTTATCTGATCGAAGATATTATCCAACGATTCGTCAAACATGGCAGGTGCAGCCGGGATGTGTTCGGGATAACGAAGATCGTTGTACCTGTCTTTTCCCACCAGGCTGTTTACCTTTGAAAGGAACGTAAGATCGATGGGACCTGCCACGCTGAATATATCTTCTTTGGATATCTTAAGCTCATCGATTATGTAATCGAGTATATCGGGATCGATGTCGTCTTCGACTTCGAGACGGATGATCTGTCCGTATCTTCTCTTTCTGACCTGTTCTTCGATCTCTTTAAGAAGATCTTCGGCCTCATCCTCGTCAATATCAAGATCGGCATTACGCATTATCCTGTAACAGCCGCTTCCCAAGACCTTCTGTCCTGTAAATAACATATCAAGATTCGCACGGATTATGCTCTCTATTGGGATAAGTATTACTTCATTGTTATCCCCTTCGATCTTAAACAATCTCGGTACGACGTTAGGGACCTGCAAAGTAGCGTAAACTATCCTTTGTTCATCGTCCTTATGGGAGTCTACAATACCTTTGCCGTCGAGCATAACACACAGATTGAGCATCCTGTTATATATAAGAGGGAAAGGACGGGACTGATCGACCGCCATGGGGGTCAGTATGGGATAAAGTTCCGTCTTAAAATACTCATCGCAAGTGCTCTGCATCTCCGGGGGCAATTCATCGTAGTAGCTGATATAGATCTGCTCCTGCTTCAAGGACGGAACGAGGGATCTCGTGTATGTCGAATACATAAGATGCATGAGTTTTCTTGTCTTATCATCTATCAAAGAAAGCTGTTCATTAACGGTAAGACCTGCAATATCTCTTTCTTCAAAGTTTACGCTGGCCATATCTCTCAATGATGCGACACGGACGATATAGAACTCGTCTAAGTTTGAAGCGGTTATTGCAAGAAAGTTAAGCCTTTCGAGAAGAGGATTCTTCGTATCCCTTGCCTCGTGCAGGATACGGTTATTGAACTCGAGCCAGCTTAATTCCCTGTTATAGAACTTGTCACCGGGCTTCATCTGCTCGGGCTTTTTAAGCTTAATGACAGTCTTCTTGGAGCTCTTTGCATCCGCTTGAGCCTTCTTCTTGGAAGTCTTCTTAGGCAGCTTTGATTTCTGTGCCATATTATATCGTCCTCCTGATGCGAAGTTCAGGTTTTATCCCTATAACCTCTTCAAATAGCCCGCTTCTGTGGCGGAATGACCACATTTCAAAAGACATATCAGCATTACTGCTGCATGAAATGTGTAAACTGTCGGGATCGTGCTGAACCGTTATTTGCTTGGATTTCTGTTTATGCGATGAATCGATGGCATCCGCGATCCTCAATATCGCAGTCAGTTTTGATACAAGAACCTTTTTATGCGGCAAAAGCATCTGATAGTAGACGTTGTCGTAAGGATTGTGTTTCGGATAGAGGCAGACGACCTGGGCAACGGTATCAAGCTCATCCGAATTAAGACCGATAAGATCCGTATACTTGATCAGATTGTAAGCGGCATCGTTATGTTCTCTCGCATGAACATACTTACCTATCTCATGAAGTATCGCCGCTATTCGAAGCAGCAGTCTGTCCCTGTCCGTAAGTCCCGTAAACTTGGAAGAGGCATCGAATATCTGCATTGATACGTTCTCGACAAATTCGATGTGCTTCTTATCAGACTTATACCTCTTGGCTACATTCCTTGCTGCCCTTATGAGATCGTCATCGGGTCTCGAAGAGAGCTTATATCCCGAGTATTTCGAACAATAATTATAGATAAGGCCGTCTGATAAGGATGCCTGCGGAAGATAAACCGTATCGACCCCCGTATATTCAAGCATATTCTTGATTATCATCGCAGACGGCAAAAGCAGAGGTGCGATATTAGTCGGTATATGATCGTTCAAAGACAGATCGGAAGGAGTATTCTTAAAAAGATATTCATAGACTCTCATAAAATCAGCCTTGGTTATAATGCTGTTTTCATTAGGAGTCAGATTAAGAAGTCTCTTTATAAACCCGAGCTCTCCGCCGAATGCAACGAGACTTTTGTATACTATCCCCTTCGGCTCAACCGCATGATAATCATCAAGATCCTGAGCTATGAATTCCTGTAAGACATCTTCATAATGCGTGGTCTTTGCCTGAAGATCCGAGAGCATCTCGTATATTCTAAGCGACCCCAAGACCATATTCTGAGAGAATATAAAATCAGATTTGTCATAAACAGTAGCCTGAAGGGAACTTGCACCTATATCAAGGATCATGGTTCCGTCCTTTATCAGATCCTTAAACTCAGGCATCTTCTCCCTTACTGCCATATTCTGATAGAAACGCTCCATCGAATTATCGATGACCTCGATACGAAAGCCGGTACGTATCCTGATCTGCTCTATGATGACATCACGGTTACGCGCATCACGAAGTGCACTTGTCGCTACACAAATGACTCTCGAGATCCTGTATTCTTTGCACTTTATATCGAATGATCTTAAGCAGTCGCATATCTCATCCAACTGTTCAGGCTCTACGACGCCGGACATGTAACTTCTGGTGCCGAGAGATGTAAACATCCTTACTGTCTCTATCTCCTTCGGCACACCCGAAGAGCCGATCTCATATATCTTGAGTCTGGCAGTAAGAGATCCTATATCTATTACCGCTATAAGTGTCTTGGCCATATATAATCTCCTACTCGAGTATTATTCTGATGATATCAGAAGCAAATGCAAATATCACGAGACAGATAAGCATAATATAACCTATCGCATTCAATATTCCTTCGCTCTTTTTGGATAAAGGATGACCCATTATCATCTCGACTATGATCAGTATAAGCTGCATGCCGTCCAATCCCGGGATCGGGAGAAGATTGGTAAACATAAGTCCTATCGAGATGATACCTGCAGTCATAACGACATTTACGACCTTCTCGAGGACAGAGAAATCAACGTCATCCACCACCTCAGATACCATTGTTGTCATACCTATCGGCCCGGAGACCATGTTATAGACTTCTTCCTGACCGCTGAACACTCTTCCGACGGCTCTTACGCTTATGTTGATAATCGAGAAAGGCATATTGGCAGCCGTCCTGACCGCTCCTGCAAAAGAATGCAGATCCGTAACGCTCCTGTTAGCGAGTACAGGACCTCTCTCATTGGCATACTTGATCATCGTCTTGACGCATTCTTCTTCATATTCGATACCGTTTCTTATATATGTGAGCGTCATGGTATCGCCTTCGGTAAGAGTGTACATAAACTCATCAAAGTCCTCATCCGCTACGCTCTTACCGTTTACTTCTGTAAGAAAATCGCCGACCTTCAAAATGGGATCGCCGTTATTCTGCTCTTCAAATACCGTGATTATCTCCCAACCGTTGTATCGCTCATCAATGAGAGGATAGTGTTCAATACCGATCATAGGCTTCTGAACGATCTGCGGGGTCAAAGTGATGTCATAAAGATCCCCGGTAACATGCGATCTCATGGTAAGGACCGCTGTCTCTCCGCGCGAAATACCGAGATCATCCTCAAAATTGTAATCATATGAAGTAAAGAGACGGTGCCCGTTGATCGACACCATCGTATCACCCGGCTCGAAAGGTGTTTCTCCCGTAAGATACGCCTCGGCAAATTGAGATCCGGGCATTATATCTATAACTTCCAAAGTCTGATAGCTGAAAGAACAAAAAAGAACGCAGAACACCAATACGCCCAGGATAAGGTTCATAAAAGGTCCGGCGAGTGCGACTATGAGTCTCTTCCATCTCGGGGAATTCTCAAGAAGTGTAGGATCATCGGAAACTATAACATTACCGTTCTCATCAAAATCATTAAATCTTACATACGCGCCGAACGGAAGCGCTCTGATCGAGTACTCGATGTCGTTTCTGCGCCAATCTATAAGCTTCGGTCCGACAAAGATCGAGACTTCATATGCTTTGATCTTGAGAAGCCTTGCAACCCAGAAATGACCGAGTTCATGTATGGTTACGAGAACGCCGATCATCAATAAAGCAACTACGATACTCCAGACACTCATATATTCAGATATTCCTTTGCTACAGTCATCGCTTCTCTGCTTATACAAAGAATGTCGTCGACTGAGTATTCCTTGTTATTCTTATCTTCATACCGAGCATATACCGCCCTTACGGTCTTCTCTATATCAAGAAAGCCTATCCTGCCTTGAAGGAACGCACCGACAGCCGCTTCATTGGCGGCATTCATGACAGCCGGAAGTATTCCTCGCGCTCTTCCCGCTTCATAAGCAAGATCCAAAAGACCGAATACCGAAGTATCGCATTTCTCAAAAGTAAGATTACAACACTTGGGATCAAAAGGATCAAACTCCTCGAGCAGGCGGTCTCCTCTGTCAGGATAATATAAAGCGACCATTATAGGCAGTATCATCGAGGGTTTTCCCATCTGTGCAAGCACCGAACCATCCTTAAGTCTTATCATTGAGTGAATGACGCTTTGAGGATGAACGACAACATCAATGCGGTCGACATCTACGCCGAAAAGATGAGACGCCTCGATAACCTCAAGTCCTTTATTCATCATCGTTGATGAATCGATGGTTATCTTACCTCCCATCTTCCACGTGGGATGCTTTAACGCTCTTTCGACGGTAACGGATTCCAGATCTTTACGGGAATAACCTCTGAAAGGTCCTCCCGAAGCCGTAATGAGTATGCGGTCAAGATTTTCCTTCTCCTCCCCCCACAGACACTGCCAGATAGCACAGTGCTCGGAATCAACGGGAAGAAGCTCTACGCCCTTTTCCTTGACCAAAGGCATGACGATATCACCGCCTGCAACAAGAGTCTCCTTATTGGCAAGTGCGATATCCTTACCTGCCATTATGGCTTCATATACGGGCTTAAGCCCGGCAAACCCGACAATAGCGCCAAGTACGGTATCCGCCTGAGGAAGCGTGGCGCATATCACATCACCTTCTTCGCCGGAATAAACATCAACACTTAATTCCGGGTGCTCTTCACGAAGCCTTTTGGCGAGGATGAGCGCTTTGTCCGGATCATAGACGGAGACCGCTTCCGGTTTAAACTCAAGTATCTGCTCATAAAGAAGATCTATGTTCGATCCGCACGTCAATGCGACAGCTCTAAAGTCTTCTGGGTTGTCCTTGATAACTTTAAGCGTCTGAGTGCCGATCGAGCCGGTGGAACCTAATACGGATATTACTCTCATTGAAGAAAATCTCATTTCGTTTTATGTAAGAAGCACGGCGATAAAAGCAAGAAGCACACCAATAGGGATTGTAAAGAACGCGCTGTCAAACCTGTCTAACATTCCGCCGTGCCCAGGGAACATATTCCCGTAATCCTTAATGCCGCACATTCTTTTTATCAAAGATGCAAGCCAGTCGCCGAGCTGACTCATTATCGACATAACAAAACCCAATCCGAATGCTACAAAACAGAATACGCTGACATTAACGGTATAACGGTTAACACTCAGCAACCGCAAAGAACCGAAATAGAGCATTATAACGACGGCACATCCGACCGCTCCGCCTATGCAGCCCTCCCATGTCTTATTGGGGCTCAAATGAGGAACGATCTTGTGCCTGCCCAGTGTAACGCCTACAAAGTATGCGCATACATCCGATACCCACGCACCGAACAGCGCGGGTACCATATAGAACCAGCCGTTCGGTGTCAGCATTGACAGCACCGAAAGGCAGAACAACGGAAATGTCACATACAGGACGATCATGGAAGTGACTGCACCGTTTGTCAGGTGATTCTCCTTATCTATAACCGATGGAAGTATCAGACAGGCAAGGCAAAAAGGAACCTCGACGAGAAGATACAGGCACAATGCGGTCGTAAGCCCCGCCTGCTGAAAGTAAGACACAAGAGCTATAAGAGTCGAAATAACACCGCCGAGGAACACAAGAAAAGCGTTAGGTCTGTAGCCGCCGGTCTTAAAGGCATTAACCAGCTCATAAGATGATACGGAACCGACGATCAGACTGAAGACCAGCATCAGCGGAGAAAACCAGAATGAAGGGATAACAAAAGCAACAACGCCAAGGGTAAAGATTATACCTGTAATAATCCTCTGTCTCAAGACTCTTCCTCCTTGGAAGACAGGCCTCCAAAGCGCCTGTCTCTCCGGGCATAGTCCCTGAAAGCATTTGTCAATTCTTCATATCCGAAGTCCGGCCAGAGAGCATCCGACACCCAAAGTTCGGAATAAGCCGATTCCCATAGAAGGAAATTCGACAGTCTCATCTCACCGCTCGGGCGGATGATCAGTTCGGGATCCGGAACATCGGGAAGATACATATTATCCGATAACATCTTCTCGGTTATATCTTCGGGTTCGATCTGTCCGGACTTGACTTTCAGTGCGATCTTACGCGCGGCATTCTCTATCTCTCTTCTGCCGCCGTAGTTCATTGCAACGATAAGCTGCATCTTCTGTCTGTTCTTAGAACGCTCTTCACCTATCGCAATGGTCTGTCTGACCTTCTCGGGCAAAGCGTCGATATCGCCCGAAAATCTTACGCGGATCCCCTCTTCCTCGAGCTCGGGATCATACTTATTAAAGAACTCGACAAAGAGCTCCATCAACTGATGGACTTCATCCTCTGGTCTTGACCAGTTCTCGGTTGAAAAGGCGTAGACGGTAAGATACTTAACACCGTATCTTCCGCAGTTGCGGCATAATTCTTTAAGGTTCTCCGCTCCTGCCCTGTGGCCGGCACTTCGAGGAAGGAACCTCTTCTTGGCCCATCTTCCGTTACCGTCCATTATCACGCCCAAAGACACGGGGACTTTAAGACCGTTCGTGTCGTAAGACTTATTCTTATCGGATCTACTCACTTATCAGATCTCCATCAGTTCCTTTTCCTTCTTGGAACAGGCTTCATCAACATTCTTAATGTAATTATCGGTGATCTTCTGAACCTTCTCTTCGTATTCCTTCAAAGAATCATCAGTAAGCTCTTTTTTCTTATTCGCGGCTCTCATCTTATCGATGCAATCGCGTCTTGTATTCCTGATAACGACTTTTGCTTCTTCACCGTAAGTCTTAACCTGCTTAACGAGTTCCTTACGTCTTTCCTCCGTAAGCATCGGGAAAAGAAGCCTTAACATCTTTCCGTCATTATTGGGATTGATACCGAGATCGGAAGACTGGATAGCTTTCTCGATATCCTTCAGGATAGAAGCATCCCAGGGAGTGATGGTGATCATACGAGCTTCGGGAACCTGAATGTTAGCGACCGCATTGATTGGAGACGGAGATCCGTAGTAATCAACGGTGATCTTGTCGAGAACATGCGGATTGGCTCTTCCGGCACGGATCGCGTTAAAATTCTCCTGCAGATTGTCGATGGACTTCTGCATCTTCTGTTCTACCTTCTCGTAATCTTCCTTTGTGATCTCGATCATCATAAGTTTTTCCTCCTCAAATGGATTATTCTACAAGTGTTCCGATATTCTCTCCCTTTACGACTCTGACGATATTCTCAGGATCCTCCATGGAGAAAACATATATCTTCGTATGATTGTCTCTGCAAAGAGCTGCAGCGGTCGCATCCATGACCTTAAGATTTGAACTCAGTACTTCATCATGAGTCACCTTCTCGTATCTTACGGCATCAGGATACTTATTGGGGTCCTTATCATAAACGCCGTCTACCATCGTGGCCTTCATAAATATATCGGCTCCGATCTCGGTAGCTCTTAACGCCGCACCGGTATCAGTCGAGAAATAAGGATTACCCGTTCCGCATGCAAAGATAACAATTCTTCCTTTCTCGAGATGACGGACAGCTCTCTTCCTGATATAGGGTTCAGCCATCTGTCTTACATCAACTGCCGATAAGACTCTTGTTACCGCACCGTGTTGTTCAAGTGCATCCGACAATGCAAGTGCATTCATCAAAGTCGCGAGCATCCCCATATGATCGGCAGTAACGCGATCCATCTTCTCGGACGACCTTCCTCTCCAGAAGTTTCCGCCGCCGACTACGATTGCAACTTCAACACCCAGATCGGTCACTTCTTTTATCTTCTTGGTGATCTCATTTACGACCGAATCATCAATACCGACTTTCTTCGCGCCTGCCAGAGCTTCACCCGATAATTTTAACAGGATCCTCTTATACTTTACTTCTGCCATATGCACCTCCGTTTTTACTCTATATATTTTATTTATTTTTTACAGAGTTGTAAACCAAACGACACACTTCGACGGGTGTATTTTTGTAAGATTGAAATATCAAACATATTTATGGAGGTATCTTATGAGTTTATTATCCGAATTTAAGGATTTTGCCTTAAAGGGCAACGTTATGGACATGGCAGTCGGTGTTATCATCGGAGGCGCGTTCAGTACTATCGTTACATCATTGACCGACAATTTCATCACTCCTCTTATCGGCCTTGTTACAGGCGGAGCACAGAAGGATGAGAACGGTGTTATCCAGACAGTTGCCGGTACTTTTAATATCAAAGGATGTGAGTTTAACTACGGTGCTTTTATCTCATCTGTAATCAACTTCCTTATAATCGCTCTTATCCTCTTCATTTTGCTCAAAGCGATTAATACTGCTACAGCCAAGGCTGCTGCTCTTGCTGCCGCTAAGCTTAAGAAAGATAAGGAAGAAGAGGCTGCCGCTCCTGCCGAGCCTTCCGAAGAAGTTAAGCTTCTTACGGAGATCAAGGATCTTCTCGCTGAACAGAAAAAGTAATCTTACTTTCGGGCATTTGCATTGCAGGAACTGTCTTCGGACAGTTCCTGCTTTTTTATAACAAAAAAACAGACCATCGAATCGATGGTCTGTTTTAATAAAATGACCTGTTCGGATATTACTCTTCTGCGGAATCGGTATTCTCTTCAGAAGAAGCGGGCTGCTCATCTGCCGCATCCGTTACGGCATA
The DNA here is from genome assembly GCA_002450095.1 of Mageeibacillus sp. UBA6980. GTDB lineage: Bacteria > Bacillota > Clostridia > Saccharofermentanales > Saccharofermentanaceae > Saccharofermentans. Next base: position 81,267 of record DJYK01000011.1, read on the forward strand.
CAGATCGTCTTCCTGAGGATCGATAGGCTCGACTTCCTTTATGCTTATAGAGATCTTCCTGTCAGCAGCCTGGATCTTTGTGACCTTAGCCGTAACTTCCTGACCTACAGTAAGAACATCAGAAGGGCTCTTAAGTCTTACATTGGAGATCTGTGATACATGGCAAAGAGCATCGAGATCGGGCTCAAGCTGAACGAATGCACCGAAATCACTGATCCTTACGACAGTACCCTTAACGATAGCACCTACGGGGATCCTCTCTTCGATATTGTAGAAAGGATCATCCTCTTCCTTCTTATAGCCCAGAGAGATCTTCTTAGTATCCCTGTCAAAGCTCTTTACATAAACATCGATCTCCTGACCGATAGTAAAGAAATCGGAAGGCTTGGATACTCTCTTCCAGGATATCTCGGAATTGTGAACGAGTCCGTCAACACCGCCGATATCAACGAAAGCACCAAATGCGGGGAGAGATCTTACGATACCCTTATAATGCTTACCCTCTTCGATATTGGCCCAAACTTCTTCTTCCTTAGCCTTTCTTTCCTGAATAAGGATCTGACGGTGTGAACCGGAGACGCGAAGTCTGTTCTTCTCAGTATCAAACTTTGTAATGAGGACTTCGATCTTCTCACCCTTAAGAGCGTTAAGATCCTTAACCTCGCCCATCTTAATCTGTGTCTTGTGGATATAGATGTCTATTCCGCCGTACTTAGCGATAACGCCATCCTTAACAGCACTTGTGATAACGGCAGTAACAGGAGTCTTTGACTCATATGCCTCTTGCAGAGCCTGCTTGTGCTTCTCAAAATCAACTGCTGATTTGGAAAGCACGATCTCTTTACCCTGATCGGTATTCTTAATGCTCTTGATAATTACTGTTACTTCCTGCTTGTTAGCTACTGCCTCATCAAGATTGTAGTCAGTGTCACCATCGAACTCGCGAAGAGGGATCTTACCTTCTGACTTATCATTGATGTCGACGTAAACATAATCCTGGTCGTACTTAGTGATAGCTCCCTTCACAACAGAATTTCTTCGAAGCTGAGGAATGTTATCAACATACTCCGCAAAATTAATATCAGTCTGTTCCTGATCTGCCAGAATTTCCTTCTCGTTCTCGTCCATTGCCTGAACAACCTCCAAAATAATTGCTTCCGGTGTAGATGCGCCCGCCGTTACTCCTACGGTATCATCCTTATTGATCTTACCTTCTCCGATAAGTCTTCGGACGTCCTCGGCATCACCGACAAGAAACGTTCTACAACAGCGACCTTCAGCGACTTCGTAAAGCTTCATCGTATTAGAGCTGTGAGAAGACCCGATGACGAGCATCACGTCGACCTGCTCTGAAATAGACATAGTTTCCCTCTGTCTGCTTATAGTCGTATTACATATTGTATCAAAAATCTTTTCTTTTGCAATTTTTTTTTCGAGTTTTGCACAAACTTTCGCAAAAGAATCCATTGAGTATGTAGTCTGTGATATGACAACGGTTTTCTCGGGGTCTATATCGGTTTTCTCGAGATCTTCGGGGTTGCTTATTACGGTAACCTTATCGGGACATTCGCCTCTTATCCCCTCGACCTCAGGGTGCCCCTCGGTTCCCGTAAGGATGATACTGTTCCCTTCGCCGGTCTGATCTTTTACTATCTTATGTATCTTCTCTACAAAGGGGCAGGTACAGTCGTAGACAGTAACATTCTCTTTGGAGTTAAGGATACTCTTCTGCTCGGGAGTAACGCCGTGAGCCCTGATGATGACTTTACATCCGTCGGGAACATCTTTGGCATCGTTGATTATCTCGAAGCCTTTCTGAAGAAGATCCTTGGTAACTTTATCGTTATGCGTAAGTTCTCCGAGCATGATAAGACGCTCGGAAGGATCCCTCTCATCCGCCATCTTATATGCGGTATTAACGGCATTTTTGACACCAAAGCAAAAACCCGCGGATCGCGCCCTGATTACTTTCATTCTTTTATATAACTCAAAAGCAGGTCAAGAGTCTCTTCAATCCCGATATCGGAAGTATCGATCTCGATCGCATCGTCGACCTTAACGAGAGGAGATGCCGCTCTCTCGCTGTCCTGCTTATCTCTCCAAATAATATCTTTTAAGACTTCTTCATAAGTCTGTGAATAGTCTCCGCGCGAATTAAGCTCGAGAAGCCTTCTCGAGGCACGCGCCTCACTTGAAGCCGTTAAGAAGAACTTGTAGCGGGCCTTGGGGAGCACCACGGAACCTATATCGCGCCCGTCGACCACGAAGCTCTGGTCGGCTGCGATCTTCCTTTGCATATCGACCATAGCAGTCCTTACGATCGGCAAAGAACTGATGTCAGACGCGATCCTCGATACCTCGGGAGTCCTTATTATCCCCGTGACATCCTCACCGTTTAGTATCATGTGCTGAACGCCGTCTTCAAACTTAACATTAAGATCCATACTGCCCAGCATTTCCTTAACCGCTTCGGTGTCCTTCGGTTCGATCCCGGCCTTTAAAGCCGCTACCGCGCAGGTTCTGTACATTGCGCCCGTGTCAAGATACATGATGCCGAGTGCTTTTGCCGCTCCCTTGGCAAGCGTTGATTTTCCTGATCCGGAAGGTCCGTCGATAGCTATCTGGTAAACATTCTCACTCATCTGTACTTATCTCCTCGTTATTTTGTCTGTCTGCCCTGTCCATTCCGCCGTTATAGACCTGATACTGGGACCACAGGATCTCCAGTGATTCAAAAGAATTCCTGATATGATCTCTTCTGTGTATTCCGAGAGTCACCAGAAGAGCATTGATAAGCGAGAGCGGTGCCGCCAGAGAATCGACAAAGGATGCCATTGATGACTTGGCAAACAGCTTTATATCCGCATGCTCCGTCATCGCAGTATTATCCTTATCGGTTATCGCGAGGACCGTAGCGCCCTTCTTCTTGGCATACTCCATGGAATTAACAGTCCTTTGTGAGTATCTCGGAAAAGATATTCCTATCATAACATCATCTGATGTGATCGGCATTATCTGCTCAAACACTTCATTCGTACTGTTCGAATGTATATGCACAACATCGTCAAAGAGCAAAGTCATATAAAAGTGCATAAAGGACGAGAGAGGTGCACTCGAACGAAGACCCATTATATATATCTTACGGGCTTTGAGGATCGCATCCGCCGCATCGGCCATCGATTGGTCATCAAGATTGGCAATGGTCTCCTTAAGGTTTTCCATATCGCCTTTCATGATATCCCGTACAGCCTGGGCATCGTCATCAAAACGCTCCGTATAATTAAGTCTTTGTACGGATGTCAGCTTCGATTTAAGTTCCTCTTTCAATGCCGCCTGAAAATGAGGATATCCTTCAAATCCGAGTTCCATAGTAAACCTGACTACCGTGGACTCGGACACTCCGGTCTGCTCGCCGAGCTTGGCCGCCGTCATATACGCTGCCTGGTCGTAACTCTCGATGATATAATTCGCGATCGCCTTATGCCCCTTGCTCATATGAGGGAGACGATCTGAAATCAGCTCAATTATACTCTCCATCGTCATCAGTCCCTTCTTCCTTTTTATCGGGATCCATGAATCCGTCTATCGTCATCTGCCTGTCGTCGTTGCCTGCAGCTTTTTCAAGTGAATCTTCGAGATCTCTGATCGTCTTATAAGACATAAGTTCCATTGAAGGAAGTTCATCAACCGAACTGATTCCGAACTCCATGAGAAACTGCTTTGACGTCTTAAACAAAGCAGGTCTTCCGGGGGCGTCAAGATTACCGCACTCCTCGATCCAGCCGCGGTCAATAAGTCTGGAGATTATCGAATCTGACGACACTCCCCTCACCGATTCCACCTGCGCCCTTGTTACGGGCTGATTATAAGCGATCACCGCCAGTGTCTCATATGAAGCCTGAGACAAAGGAGGGTGCATCTTAGGCGAGAACATCCGCTCCAGGACCTTCTTCATTCCGGGCTTGGTAGACATTACATATGAATTCTCTACTCTTCTTACCAGAAGTCCTCCCCATGGATTATTCTCATAATCCTGAATGACCTTCTTCATAACTTCCTCAACGGTCTTAACATCGACATTAAGGATCTCGGCGATACGGTCCTCGGGAACAGGATCGCCGGAAGCAAACAGTATAACTTCACATGCGGGAGTAAGTTCCTGATATGTTAATTCAAAATCATCAGTTTCCATTATTTACATTTCCCTTCTGCTCGATCATCATCACATCAAAAGGCTTCTTCTGAGTTACATCTATCCTGTTATTGCGCAGAAGCTCAAGGACCGCAAGGAAACTTACGATCTTATCGATCTTATCCGCCTTCTTACCGTCAAACAGTTCATGAAAGAACATCTTTCCCCTTCCGGAGATCTTGAGCCACAGACTCTTCATTCTCTGTTTAACATCGAACTTATCTCTTTTGAGGATATGTGTGATCTTGGTCGATATATCTGCAAATCTTATCTCGTTCCTTTTACAGACGTTATCAATAGCCTTCTCGAATTCTTCGGGCACAAACTCCTGAGGAGGATATACGACCTTAACATTCATCTCTTTTGCAGTTGACGGGATTCTGAGCATACAGTCCCTATAGAGCTCGTTCCTTCGCTTCAGTTCGGAAGCGAGCATCTTGCATCTTCTGTAACGAAGAAGAGATATAACAAGTTCTTCACGCGGATCTTCTTCGGTATCGGAATTAAGATCGTTACGTGAAGGAAGCATTATCCTTGATTTAATATGGATCAAAGTCGCAGCCATAACTATAAACTCGGATGCGATCTCCATATCCAGACTCTTCATCTTATTAAGATAATCAATATACGTCTCGGTTATCTCTGCTATCGGGATATCGAAGATATCTATATCATTCTTAACGATTAAAGAATAAAGAAGGTCCAAAGGACCTTCGAATTCCCTTATATGAATATTCGGTTGTGCCAAAACTTCGCTCATATTACCCGAGAAGTCCTATCGCACCTGATATTAATTCGATTACCAGTAAAAACGGTATCTCGATGTACTCCATGATCACACCGAGGACATCATACCCTGAGAAATTACCGAGTATGATAAGGATCATAAGAACCATCGGACCGTATTGGGCAAACTTCTTAAACCATTCCGAATATGTAACTTTAACCGGCAGAAGATGCTCCCAGAAATGAAACCCGTCCAAAGGCGGTATAGGAAGCAGATTGAAAGCAAGAAGCGACATCGAGAACATAAACGTGTAATAGAAAAGATAGCAGAAGATCGCTGCATAGAAAGGAACTCCTGACATACCGCTCATACCGGCATTGATATAAGTAATGACATCTACGATCGGAACGATCGTAGGAAATCCGGTGAGAAGCATAATAAGAGAAATAATACACATAGAGACAAGTGCGATTATGAAATTACCGGTAACTCCGGCCAGAGTAACCATGATATTCATAAGCTTTCTGCTCTTTAATCTCGATAATCTCGAAGGATTATATACTACGGGCTTTCCCCATCCGAATCCGACAAGAAGGAGCAGCAGCGTACCCATCGGATCAAGATGAGCCATGGGATTAAGTGTTACTCTGCCGTACATTCTCGGAGTCGAATCACCTAATCTGTCAGCGACCCACGCATGCATGAACTCGTGGAACGAGAAAGATATCGTCAATGCAAACAGCATAACGATAACAAGAAGAATGATCTCCTGTATCGAATACCTTCCTGCGTTCCTGATAAGCTCAATAAGCATCTGTTCAAACCTTCTCTACAGCTATGCTGATGCTCTCGCCGTTTACGTTCCATTCACGAAGCCCCGCTTCGCTTCCGTTTCCGGCTTCAATGGCCACCGCAAGAACTTCAGATGAGATAGTCTCCTTATTCTTCTCGATAATAGAAGCAAGTTTGTCGTTTCCGCAGTACTTGACCGAGATCCTGTCTGTAACCTGAAGACCTTCTGTCTCCTTACGCTGATTCTGGATCTTGGAGATCATCTCTCTTACAAGTCCTTCCTCGATAAGATCATCAGTAAGAACAGTATTAAGAGATACCGTGATACCCTTATCAGACTTGGTTGAAAGTCCCTCAGGCTGTACCATCTCAACGAGGAAATCCTCCTCGTTCATCTCAAATTCCTCACCATCAACCGTGATCTTAACGGGACCTGACTTAAGGGCAGCCATAGTCTCCTTACCGGGCAGAGCCGCGATAACTTCCTTGGCGGCATTGAGCTTGGGACCGAACTTTCTTCCGCAGGTCCTAAGCTGAGGCTTGAACTTGTAATCAGTAAGCGTTGATGCATCATCGAGCATCTTGATGCTCTTGATATTAAGCTCGTCAAGAACGATTCCCTGATACTCCTCATCGAGTTTTGTATCGGATACGACAAAGATCTCGCTGATAGGCTGTCTGTTCTTGATGTTGGCGTCGGATCTTGCGTTACGTCCGAGTTCAACGATATTTCTTACAAGTTCCATCTCTGTCTCGAGTTCCCTGTCGATCAATGACTCGTCGGCAACAGGATAAGAACACAGATGAACTGACTCGGGAGCATCGGCGTCAACGCTTCTTACAAGGTTCTGATATACAGACTCGGTAACAAACGGTACAAACGGTGCACAAAGTCTTGTGAACTGCTCGAGAACAGTATAAAGCGTCATGAATGCATCGATCTTATCCTTGTTCATATCGCCTGCCCAATATCTCTCACGGCCTCTTCTTACATACCAGTTGGAAAGCTCATCCGTGAAATCCTGGATCATACGGGCTGCAGTTGTGATGTCATAAGCCTGAAGCTTGCTGTCAACTTCCTTGATAAGAGAATTGAGTCTGCTTAAGATCCATCTGTCCATAGCGCAGAGGTTCTTTGTATCAAGCTCATACTTAGTAGGATCGAAGTTGTCGATATCGGCATACATAATATAGAAAGCATACGTATTCCAATATGTACCGATAAACTTGCTCTGTCCGAGCTTAACGGACTCATGTGAGAATCTGTTGGGAAGCCAGGGGGCGCTTGTGCTGTAGAAATACCATCTGGCGGCATCGGCACCCTCGAGATTAAGGACGTCCCAGGGATCAACAACGTTGCCCTTATGCTTACTCATCTTGATGCCTTCCTCGTCCATAACGAGGCCCATTACAATACAGTTCTCGAACGGCGCTCTGCCGAACAGAACCGTACTCTCGGCGATAAGCGAATAGAACCAGCCTCTTGTCTGATCCAAAGCCTCGGAAATGAACTGGCACGGATAGTGGCTCTCGAAGTACTCCTTATTCTCGAAAGGATAGTGGTACTGAGCAAAAGGCATAGCACCGGAGTCG
>DJYK01000011.1:88627-105108 GCA_002450095.1 Mageeibacillus sp. UBA6980
CGAACCAGCAGTCGATGACTTCGGATACACGTGTCATCTTGCCGCCGCACTCGGGGCACTTGATGTGGACGTTATCAACATAAGGCTTGTGGAGCTCGATATCATCCGGGCAGTCATCACTCATTGACTTCAGTTCCTCGATGGAACCGATGCAGTGCCTGTGTCCGCACTCGCACTCCCATACAGGAAGCGGCGTGCCCCAGTATCTCTCTCTGGATATACCCCAGTCGATTACGTTCTCGAGGAAGTCACCCATACGTCCGTCTCTGATGGACTCCGGATACCACTTGATCATCCTGTTGCTCTTAAGAAGCTGCTCTCTCATTGTGCTCATGGCAATGAACCATGTACTTCTTGCGAAATAGATGAGAGGTGTGTCACATCTCCAGCAGAAAGGATACTCGTGCTCGAACTTGGGAGCATCATAGAGAAGTCCCTTAGCGTCAAGATCCTTAAGAACGAGCGGATCTGCGTCCTTTACGAATACACCTGCGTAAGGAGTCTCCTCAGTAAGGTTACCCCTTGTATCAACAAACTGGATCATCGGAAGATCATTATCTCTTCCTACCCTCGCGTCATCCTCACCGAAAGCGGGAGCGATGTGAACGATACCGGTACCGTCTTCCATCGTTACGTAGTTATCACAAACTGCGAAATGTGCTTTCTTATTCTGAGCCGCCGCTTCCTTGCCGGAGCACTCGAACAAAGGCTCATAAGCCTTGCCCTTAAGATCAGTGCCCTTGTACTTCTCAAGTATCTCATAAGCAGCAACTCCCTCATCAGGCTTAGCAAGCTTACCTAACACCTTATCGAGAAGTGCAACTGCCATGTAATAGGTATACCCGTCGGCAGCCTTTACCTTCGCATATTCGGATTCGGGATTAAGGCACAATGCAACGTTGGACGGAAGCGTCCAGGGAGTCGTCGTCCATGCGAGGAAATATGCGTCCTCACCTACGACCTTGAATCTTACAACAGCAGATCTTTCCTTAACGGTCTTGTATCCCTGAGCAACCTCGTGTGAGGACAGTGCGGTTCCGCATCTGGGGCAATATGGAACGATCTTGTGACCTTTATAAAGGAGGCCTTTGTCCCACATCGTCTTCAGAGCCCACCACTCTGACTCGATATAATTATTGTCGTAAGTTACATAAGGATTCTCCATATCAGCCCAGAATCCGACACGGTCGGACATGTGCTCCCACTGATCCTTATATGTCCATACGGACTCCTTACACTTTTTGATAAAGGGTTCAACACCATAGCTCTCTATCTGAGGCTTACCGTTAATACCCAATGATTTCTCGACTTCAAGCTCAACGGGAAGTCCGTGCGTATCCCAACCGGCTTTGAAACTTACCGCTTCGCCCTTCATGGAGTGGTATCTCGGCACAAGATCTTTGATTACTCTGGTCTTGATATGACCTATATGTGGCTTACCGTTAGCCGTCGGAGGACCATCGTAAAGCGTAAATGTCGGTGTTCCGTCCTTAGAGGGCTTCAAAGACTTCTTATAGATATCGTTCTGTTTCCAGAAAGCAAGGACCTCCTGCTCCCTGTCAATAAAATTCATGTCTTTAGATACTTTCTTGTACATGAGATACTCCTGAAACTTAATAATTATTAATACTCGATATAATCAACCTGATCGATATCCGTATAGAAGATCCAGATCGTGCCGTGGTTCGGATCGTCACAATTGGGCTGATCTTCCGTGTGATCAACAGTATGTCCGTTATATGTATCACCGGGCTGAGGAATACCGGAAGCCTCTTCGGAAGGTTGAACGGCAGACGTTTCAACGAATGTTGTCTGAGTAGTCTCAATGATCTGTTCAGTCTCAAACGCCGAGGTCTCAACGACTTCATTAGTCTGCTCCGAAGTCTCGGCAGGCTTTTTATCAGTACATCCCGCAAAACAGGACGCTGCGATCAATGTAGTTGCAACAAGTAAAACTATTCTCTTCTTCATAATCCGATTCCTTTCAAACTATAAAAACCCTAATATTATCCGTCGAAATGAGATTTTTTTCAAGAAGTGACTGAAAGCCTTCTGTGCCGTTTGCAATGTCCGTTACCGGGTACGCTTCAAAACAGTTATCCCCTGAAACTATAAGTATTATCGAATCGTCCTCATACGAGCCGTCCGGCAAGGTGCCGGTGATCGTGACATACTCCCCTGCCTGAGCCGTCGAGAGGCTTTCCGGTGTTATCTCAACAGCATTATCGGGAAGATCCCTTAAAGGAGACGGAAGCCTCGATGCGGTTGAATAGAATTGAAAGATGAACCTCTCGGCTTTCTCGATTATAAGCACATCCGGGTTTACGGACAAAAGATCGTTTATCTGGCAGGCATTTGAACGGCTAAACAGGGCGTTATCAAAAGGCTCTGCCATAAATGGCAACAGGGAACTTCCAAAAGAGTCTCTGTACATCAAAAGATCTTCGGTTCCGGTGCCGGTCGTCTGTATCCTGAAGTCAAAATTACTCTGGACGGGCGCGTCATAAGTAAAGACAGGCGGAGTATCAAACACATAATCCTCTTCGGGTCTGACCGCTCCGGGATAGATCATCTGTTCGAGATCACCCTGATGTATGCGTTCTATCGAATACGGCATCATCCTGTAATTCGTATGATCGACCCCGATCGAAGATAAGATCTCATGCGCCGCCATCGCCGCTCCCATATTATTCCAGTGTGAGTCTCTTGCAAAATAGAAAGTACCTTCCTCCTCCTCAAAGGTCATCCAAAGATCCGAATGAGGAATTCGCTCAATTTCCAGCGCCTGCATAAGAAGGAACATATTGGAATCTCCTTCTCCGGCAGGGTAATAATACGGCATTTGCTCGGGATATAATGTGTTCTTGTCAGGAGCGATCACAAGGAAGAATTCAATATCGTTGTTCTCGCAGTATTCATTTACAAGATATACGTGTCTGACCGCATTATGAAGCTGTCTTTCAGTCATTATCGAAGTACGCTGATAATCGGGTATCGTATCGGCATAATAAAGCCATCCGTTTGTACCGGTTACGACTCCGGGTATCGAAGAAGTATCAAACACATTCCCCAAGACAAGAGAATATGCCGTAACCATCTGCTTTCGGAAAGCGAAGCGGCTTTCGAACCAGTCTCCGGCCTGCTGAAGATACTGAAGGTTGATCCCGCCCTCCTCGCTTACGATCGAAGGAAATCCCGCCTGTTCATCATTTTCAGGTTCGGACGGACCGAATACCGCCATCCCCAACGACGGGATGATCAGTATAAGAAGAAATATGATCAAGTAGATTGTCGGCAGATATTTTTTCATGATCAGAACCTGAAATAAATAAACGGATTATAAGAACCTGATGAAAGGCTTAAAAGTGTAAGAATGACCGCAGCAAGGGAAAGAACATAAGACAGAGCTTCCGTTATCCTGTTCTTTCTTATCTTGTCAGCAACAGGCATCGAGAATACGATCCCGGCGATCAGGGCTGTGAGATTGACCGGCGTCAGAAGCTTCATAAGAAGATAATAAGATCCGATCGGGGAAGACGATACGGTAAACATCTTCGAGATCATCAGACCGAATCCGCTTATTGAATCCGCTCTGAAAAGAACAAAGCCGATCATTACGACGAAGATCAGATATATATGAGAGATTATCCTCATAATAAGGTTCTTGTCCTTCTTTACGGGGATAAGCTGTTCCGCCATCAGAAAGGAGCCGTGATATATACCCCAGAACAGGAAAGTCCAGTTTGCCCCGTGCCATATTCCCGTGCATACGAACACTATAAACTTGTTGATGATAGTACGTACCTTTCCCTTCCTGTTACCTCCCAACGGAATATACAGATATTCTTTAAACCATGTGGAAAGCGAAATATGCCACCTCCTCCAGAACTCCTGTACGCTTCCGGAAATATAAGGGTGATCAAAGTTCTCCTTAAACTCGAATCCGAATATCCTTCCGAGCCCGATCGCCATATCGCTGTAGCCCGAGAAGTCAAAATAGATCTGAAGCATATATGCGACAGCACCGAGCCATGCCAGCCTTATATCTATAAGTCCGGGATCGGCATCAAAAACGGTATCGGCGATCAAAGCGACGTTATTGGCGATAAAGACCTTCTTCGCAAGTCCTGCCGCAAACCTTCTTATACCGATCATAGTTGAGTCTGAAGTAATCTTTCTGTTCAGGATCTGCTCCTCGATATCGCGGTATTTAACGATAGGTCCGGCAATAAGCTGAGGGAAAAAAGATATATAGAGAAGAAGCCTTCCGAAATTTCTTTGAACCTTACAGTCCTTTCTGTATACATCGATAACATAACTCATCGCCTGGAATGTAAAGAACGATATCCCGAGAGGAAGCGTAACCTGAGGGACATGAAGGCTTAAACCGAAGCCTTCGTTAAATGAAGTTACGAGAAAGACCGTATATTTAAAGAACACAAGAGCTCCGAGATTTACCGATACCGCCAGGGACAAGAACAGTTTCTTAAACCTCGTCATATCGATAAGAAGTGCAAAAACATAATTAAACTGTGCGGATATGACCATCAGAAATACATATACGGGTTCACCGTATGCATAGAACAGAAGGCTGGCGATAAGAAGCAACGCATTCTTTATATGAACGTTCTTGAAGATACGGTCAAAGATTATAACGACCGGAAGAAATATACAAAGGAATGTGATCGAACTGAATACCATTAGTAAGGATAGTTACCCGTTATACGCTGTTCATAAATATACTGACGTGCATAATCGATCAGAACGGAAATCCACTTGGAATATCCTTCAAAAGAAATATGTACATTTCCGTCACTGCAGTATCTCGATGCGAGCCTTCCGGATGAATCGCGTAAAGGCGTATTTGTATCGATGTAATAGAAATTATCATGAGTATTGCAGTACTGCTCCAATGCAACATTAAGAGCATTGATATCGACGTTTGCCGGATGATCGTCAAGACTCGGCGTACATGCTTCGATAAATATAACCGTAGAAGGATTTACACTTCTTATATCATCGAGATAATCGTAATATCTTTGAACGACACCGCCATAGATATCATTTGTACCCATACAGATAAATGCATATCGGGTTCCCGAGTTGCGGATGATATCTCTGGCTCTCATCGGTACACCGTTCAACATCGGGATATAAGCGGAACGGCTTGTCTGGTCATTTAATAAAGAATAAGACCCTCTGGCACAGACCAGAACATTTCCCATCAATCCCCTGCCGTAACGGTTAAAATACATATCAAATCCTACCGACACGGAATTGCCGATTATGACCGAATGATCAAAAAGAGCAGTTACATCCGCATCCGAGATCACCGATGCTCCGTCTCCCGTGCCGGGAACGATGCCGTTTGAAGTACAGAAACTTATAAACTCATCGGAATTGGCAAAATTCAAAAACAGCATCTCAAGATTGGCATTGAGATTGTTACCCATCATGGAAGTATAAGATGCTACTTCTGTTGCAGAAGGATTCCTTCCGAGGAAAGTATTATAGAATACGGTAACTATGGCAGTATTGCTCATAGACGACGCCCTTGAACGGAACTCGCTGCTGTTCATAAAATCATAAGCGGCAGCAAATCCGGTAGTTCTGCCGGAAGATATCTTATTGCTCCAGTCTGACAGTCCGGCAGGGTCAGAAGACCTTCCGAGAAATCCTGAATAGAGCCTGTTTACAAAATCGGTAACGCCCGATGACGCTTCGTTCTGTGAAGAAGTTGAGGAACTTGCGCCGGATGATATGCCGTAGGAACTGCAAAGCGAAGTCCATTCGGAAGAACCGGTGAACCCCTGAAAGACCTCATATCTCGAAGAGCCGGAATTAAGAGCATTGGTCCAAGCTGCAAGACCCGTGTCGTCGGCTTCCCTGCCGAACATTGCCCTGTAAAGGCAGATCACAAAAGTACGGTTATCGAGATCTCTTCCGGTAAATTCATTGGAAAACACAAAACCTCTTGCCGCCTCGGAACCCGACACTCTTCCCGATTCGAGACTGTTCACCCAGTTATTCAATCCGCCCTGATCAGGTTCTCTTTCGAGGCAAATCTCGTAAAGTCTTGTCACGAAAGCGGATATATCATTTGTATCAGCGTTAACATCAAAGCCGGAAGACATGATATAAGGCAGAACGACGGCGATGATAAGGATCATCGAGATCAGTGACGGAAATCCTTTTTTCATTATTTAAAATATCCTTCCATATCAATTGAAGAAAAATCCTCATCGAGAGGAAGTCTTACCTCTTCCCCGAGTTTTGAAGACTTATATATTCCCATAAGATTATCTACGGATGTATACCCGGAATAAGCATCGGCGACGGGTTGATGATCGTTATCGATGGAATCGATAAGATCGGTATATATGGCGGTATGAGGATTAAGAGCTCCCAGAAGCGACTTAAGACCGCCTTTCTTGATCTGTCTTAGAACATAATGCAGATTAAGCTTTTTACCGGATCTGCCGACAATATTGAGTTTGGGTTTTCCCTGTCTTATTCCCATGCTGATAACGCCGTTCTCACAGAAGACCGAGAATTCGGCCGCTTTATCTTTATCCGAAGTACAAGTCGTGCCTTCAACGGATGCCAGAGAGCCGTCATCCATCCTGATAACAGCCATTCCCAGGTCTTCGGCTTCGATATTTGCCCTTCTTTGAGAGATCATGCCGACGCATGAAACAGGTTTGGAGCCCATGAGCCAGACAAGAAGATCGATGGCATGAATGGTCTGATTCATCAAAGCGCCGCCGTCGGACTTCCATGTTCCTCTCCATGAAGCGCTTCCGTAATAGTCGTCACCGTGACCCCATCTTACATATATCGAACCGTGAGTCACCTTGCCGAATCTTCCTTCCCGGATATCCTCACGAACAAGGCCTACTATGGGGAAATATCTGTAAATGTGACCCATGGCGATCTTCCTGCCCGTCTTTAAAGAAAGCTCGTAGATCTGACGGCTCTGATCGGATGACATGGTCATCGGCTTCTCGAGCAAGAGGTGGCAGCCGTTTTCCATGGCAAATCTTGCGATCTCATAATGAAGACCGGAAGGAACCGTAACCGCAACGATATCAGGCTTCACCTCGGTAATGGCCTGCTTGTAATCCTTGTAATACGGTGTGTCCGGAGAAAGCCTCTTAGCGGCTTCCTCGGAAACATCGACCAGAGCGACCAACTCTGCCCTGTCGCTGTTTTTACTTATTGCTTTCATGTGCTTGACAGCTACCCTGCCACAGCCGATTATTATTATTCTTAGTTTTTCCATGCCGCTATAATAACACTAACATATACAATTTTGAACTTTATAAACATAAAAGAAAGGGGCGGTCTTCGAGGTGACTTCCCGCCACCTTGAGACTGCCCCCGTAAAGTCAGTACTTTAAGATCAGATTCTTGCTACGCCTGTATCTCTTGCAGCCTTGGCAACTGCCTCTGCAACGGCCTTACCTACACGCGGATCGAAAGCATCAGGGAGAATGTACTCGGGCTTGAGCTCATCATCGGATACGAGTGAAGCGATGGCATCAGCAGCGGCAAGCTTCATTGCATCGTTGATATCGGAAGCACGAACATCGAGTGCACCTCTGAAGATACCCGGGAATGCGAGAACGTTATTGACCTGGTTCGGGAAATCGGATCTTCCCGTAGCAACTACTGCAGCACCTGCAGCGAGAGCCTCATCAGGCATGATCTCGGGAGTCGGGTTGGCACAAGCGAAAATGATAGGGTTAGGAGCCATTGTCTTAACCATCTCGGCTGTAAGTACGCCGGGAGCGGATACACCGATAAAGACGTCAGCGCCCTTAATGACGTCAGCGAGAAGACCCTTCTTACCCTGCTGGTTTGTGATCTCGGCGATCTCATTCTTAACAGAGTTCATGTTCTGTCCTCTTCCCTTATATACGGCACCTCTTCTGTCGCAGAGAACAACATCCTTGAGTCCTCTCGAGATAAGGAGTTTTGTAATTGCGATCGCTGCAGCACCTGCACCGGAAACAACAACGGAAATATCGTCGATATGCTTACCTGTGAGCTTCAGAGCGTTGATCATACCTGCAAGTGTGATAACAGCGGTACCGTGCTGATCGTCGTGGAAGATCGGGATATCGACTTCGGGATCTTCCTTGAGCTTCTTCTCGATCTCGAAGCATCTCGGAGCAGAGATATCCTCGAGGTTAACTCCGCCGAAGGAACCTGCAAGAAGCTTAACAGTCTTAACGATCTCATCAACGTCCTTGGAACGTATGCAGAGAGGGAAAGCATCAACTCCGCCGAATGCCTTGAACAATGCACACTTTCCTTCCATAACAGGCATACCTGCTTCAGGTCCGATATCACCGAGACCGAGAACTGCAGTACCGTCAGTAACAACAGCAACAAGATTTGATCTTCTTGTGTACTTATATGAAAGATCTACATTATCGGAGATCTCGAGGCAGGGAGCGGCAACACCGGGCGTATATGCTATGGCGAGTTCCTCCTTTGTACCTACGGGAGCACGAGCGATTACTTCGATCTTACCTTTCCATTCGGTGTGCTTTTGAATAGCAATCTCTTTGTTATCCATTATTTGCTTTCCTCCAAATAAAATTTGTTATATCAACTGCTTCTGCCGAAGCTTAGTTGCGGATTCGAAGTCCCCCGGGGACCTCACGCATAATACAATATATCATACCAACATACCTTCCGAAGCACAAAGCCAAAAAGATATTAAGCATCGGACCGGTAACATAAGCGACCGAAGGGATGAAAGACATCAGCCATGAAGTGAGCCAGCTGCCTGCAAAAAACAAAGAGACGATCATCATCATTATCCTGATGTTGACAAGATAATATCCCTTTGTAACCCTTATCATCTCTGAAAAGCTTTCAAAGAAACCGGCATCCCCGGACAGATAACATATCGGATATATGCAGATGTACGGCAAAATCATAATAAAAATCAAAAACAAATACAACAACATCATCGATGCAGGAATAAAAAGAAGAAGCAAAAAGCAAAAAACAATAACCATTCTTAACAGCATCTTTCCCATACCTGATGGAATCAGGTACTTCGGAGGAATAAGAAAACCGGTAATTCCGGGCTTGTTCTCATCCTTACGCTCGGTCCTGTACTGCCTTACATACACGGCACTGTAAAGGATCGCGCACATGATAAGTGCGATATAAGAAGCGATCACATGAAGGATATAGATAATATTTCCCGTTGACAGAGGGATCTCATAGACGGGCGCATTCATAAATGCATCCATATCGGTCATCATACTCTGCATCATCAGGATAAGCCTTGTAAAATCATTATCTCCCAACGGAAAGAAATAGACAGACATCCCGGCAAGAAGTCCGAATGTAAAAATAACTTTAGAAAATATTCCTTTTCCTAATCTGTCTATCTTAAATATATCTAAAAACGAAATAATCATGGAATAAATTTTGCAACAATGTGACATTAAAAACAAGTAAAACATATATAAATATATGATAAAATTCTCCTTGAAATTAATATAGGATGGTACCAGAAATGACTGAATTTAAGGTTAATCCCGATTTGCTCTGCATTATCCCTCCCGAGAAACACTCGGTAGATGACATAACATCCATATTGGAGGCTCATCCCGAGATCAAATTCGTTTCTTTGGTGGCAGTAGACCTTGCAGGAAACGATACTGACGAGAAGATCCCGATAGCAGACTTCCACGACAATCTCGAGAATTATCTTAACGGACAGGCCGTACAGACAGACGGTTCATCCGTTGTCCTTCCCGGGATCGCCACACTCAACGACGGTAAAGTCGATCTTGTTCCCGATCCGGAAGTCGTATGGTACATCGATTATAACTACGAACACACGGATATGGTTACGGGGCTTCCCGTAGGCACACTTCGTATCCCGTCATATCTCTATCACAACGGAGAAGCAGTCTGCTCCCGTTCTGTCCTTAAAAGATCTGCCGAATACTTCCAGAACCGTCTTATGGAATACTACGAATCGGATGCCAAGCTTTGCGAGGAATGCGGATTCGAACCTGAAGATCTGGAGAAGATCACGCTCATAATGGCTACTGAGCTCGAATTCTGGGTCAACTCCCCTGATGAGAAAATCTCAACGGAACAGCTCTCCATCTCGCAGGTCCTTAAGGAATCCTATTGGAAACGTACAAAAGGCGTTGTAAGGACCGCGCTTGAGCAGGTTATCCTTATCCTCGACCAATACGGCTTTAATCCCGAGATGGGACACAAGGAAGTCGGAGGCGTCAAAGCGGCAGTTACCTCTTCCGGTGATTTCCATTCGATCATGGAGCAGCTCGAAGTCGACTGGAAATACTCCGATGCGCTTCAGGGAGCAGATTATGAATTGACCGCCCGTATACTTATAAAGGAAATATTCCGTATGCACGGTCTGAGCGTCAGATTTGATGCCAAGCCTCTGGCAGGCGTTGCAGGATCCGGCGAGCACACGCATGTAAATGCCGTAGCTTTTCTTAAAAACGGCAAGCGCGTAAATCTGTTTGCACCTGCGGACCTTACCAAGGATTATCTTTCAAGGATCGGTTGGGGTTCTCTTATGGGTATCATGAAGAACTACGATCTCATCAATCCTTTCGTATCTGCAACAACCGATGCATTCATGAGACTGCAGCCCGGATTTGAAGCGCCAACTCATGCCGTTGCCTCTTTGGGACGCGACGTTCTTACGCCTTCGCGCAACAGATCGGTCCTTTTGGGACTCGTCCGTTCGCTCGAGACTTCCAAAGCTACCAGATTCGAGCTTCGCTCGCCTAACCCTCACACGAACACATACCTTTGTCTGTCAGCCATATATCAGTGCATGCTCGACGGAATCGATTACGTACTGTCTTCGGGTAAGACCACTCATCAGCTTGAAGAAGAATTCAGTAAGCCTTACGGCGCACATTCTGATTATCTGTTGGACGACAGGCTCTACAGATGCGAAGAAGACATATTCGAGACAATGGATGACGAAGAGCGCGACAGACTGTTCGGTACGCCCCCTGCAACCGTTTACGATTCGTTAAGGAACTTCCTCGAGGCAGACGGTACGACTGAGATCCTTTGTGCCGGAAATGTATTTAACGACAAGATCCTCGCCTCTTATTCACACGCCATGCTCGACAGATGGCAATACGAATTGTCTGACAGGATCATTCCGAACAACTTAACGACACTTCGCGGTTACACCAAGAAGCATACAGACTCTAATCCCGTCGATGATGATTACTGGTCCGACATCGAAATGATAAAGCTCAGCCTCGCCAAGGACACAAGCGAGAGGACATCAATATTCAGCTGCATCAGGAACTCTCTTGAAGCAAACGATCTTCGTGAGATATCCAAGCTCCAGCTGCGTATGAACAGCAGCATGAATGATCTGGCAGAGCTTTACAGGAAATACGAAGACAATCAGGTATGAGTCTTCGCCTGTACGACATCTGCTGGTTCTTCATAATCTATTCCCTTATCGGATGGATCATCGAAGTCATATTCCACGCAGTCGTAAAAGGACAGATAGTAAACCGGGGCTTTCTTAACGGACCTGTCTGTCCTGTTTACGGGTTCGGTATGCTCGGAGTCCTGATAATCTATAATGCGGTAGGATCCGACAACACATTCGTGATCTTCGTTGAAGGACTCGTATTCACTACGCTGATCGAACTTCTCGCAGGGATCATCCTCAACAGATTCTTTCACGCCAGATGGTGGGACTACAGTTCCATGCCGCTTAATCTCAACGGTTATATATGCGCAGGATTCTCCATAATATGGGGACTTGCCGTAGTATTCGTGATCAAGCTCGTCCACGTATTCATCTTTAACATTACCTCGGCGATCATCCCCGTAAATATAGGCTGGCCTGTGCTTACGGTGCTCTACGCCGTATTTATTACCGATACCGTTGTTACCGCACTTACACTTACAGGTCTTAATAAAAAGCTTGAAGAACTCGACAGGATATCGGAATCGATAAAGTCCGTATCCGACAAGCTGACCGACCATATAGGTAATTCTTCGTTAAAGGCGACGCAGAAAGTTCAGGAATCGGCCGTTCAGGCTTCACTTGCCAAAGCAGAACTTAAAAGTGCCGCTCAGTCTTCGTTCGAAGAATCAAGAGAGGCACTTGAGCTTAAGCTTAAGGAACTCGAGGAAAGATACGACCGGATCAAGAGTTCCGTTACCGGTCATACCATATTCGGCGCAGGACGAATCTTTAAAGCATTTCCTGACGCCAAATACAGAAATCACAACGCCATAGTCGAAGATATAAGAAAGATCCTCAATAAATAGATCACTCGTAGAGGTGCATCTTTGAAGCACCGTTGATCTTTGAGACTATATCATCAGCCTCCGCATTGCTGATACCTCTTACGAAGCACGCGTACTCTCCGTCTTCCAATACAGTCTGAACATCATATGAAGCGAATGCATTGTTTACTTCCTCTTGTGAAGCAAGAGGAGCACGTACGACGATATTGACTACGGACTTCTCATAAGGAAGAGTTACGCGACCTTCATTCGAAGGAACGGACCAGTTATGCGAATATGCGACAGCATCGACAGGCATTACGGCTTCAAGTATATCTCCTACAACAGCCGATGCCGTAGGAAGCTTACCTGCTCCCTGACCGTAGAACATAGCCTCGCCCAATGCGTTCCCCTCAACAACGATGGCATTGAAAACACCCTCAACAGGATAAAGAACGGATGTCGATCTTACAAAGTGCGGAGCAACATAGACGGAAGAACCCTCATCCCCGTTATTAAAAACAGCCAGAAGCTTTACCTTGCAGCCGATCTTACCTGCAAAATCAATGTCGTCGAGCGACAATCCGGATATACCTTCGGTATGGATCTCCGAAGGCGCTACATAGGTTCCGTCCAAAGCGATCGAGGAAAGGATGGAGAGTTTTCTCTGTGCATCGATGCCGTCAACGTCGGCCGTAGGATTCTGCTCGGCATATCCGTTTGCCTGAGCCTGCTTCAAGGCCTCCTCATAAGATACGCCGTTGTCTCTCATGTTCGTGAGAATGTAGTTTGTCGTACCGTTGACGATACCTGCGATCCTGACAACGCGGTTGGCTGCAAGACATCTGTGAAGAGGTCTGATTATCGGGATACCGCCTCCCACAGCCGCTTCATAAAGATAGATACAGCGATTCTTGCATGCCAGATCCATTAACTCGGGGCCGTGAGTCGCCACAAGCTCCTTATTGGAAGTAACGACGCTCTTACCCATGGAAAGAGCGCGCTTCGTGTACTCGTAAGCAATCCTTGCACCGCCTATGGTCTCAACGACCACCTTTACATCAGGATCGTTAAATACCTGGTCGGCATCATGTGTTACGAGCTTCTCGAAAGGACTTCCTGGAAAATCACGAAGATCAAGGATATACTTTACTTTGACTTTATCTCCGACATGCCTTGCTATTTTATTCTCGTTCATGGAAAGAACCTCGGCAACTCCGGATCCGACAACTCCAAAACCCAATATGGCAACGTATTTCATTATATTTCCCCTTTTTAATTATTCTCTGCTCAAAACGGTGCAGTTACGAACACCGGCTATTCTGTTTATATCATTCATAATGTCTTCGACCGAACCGAACATCGATGAGGTATCAAACGAGATCGATATATCAGCAAGTCCGTTTATCGGAATATTTTGATTGATGGTAAGGATACTTGCTTTGGTCGAAGATATGACATTGATTATCGAAGAGAGTATCCCCTGGAAATTCTCGACAGTAATAAGAAGTGTGACCTTCTTACCGTTAGTCGCCTCAAAGAACGGCAATACGGAATCCTTATACTTGTAATATGCGCTTCTGGACAATCCGGTCTTTCTGACAGCTTCATTAACTGATGAAGACTCACCCGTATTAAGTCTTTGTTTAACTTCCATTACTTTAATAAAGACTTCAGGCAGTACTTTCTTGTCAACAAGATAATATTCAACCTGTTCAGGCATTTACGATCTCCTCAATTAGTCCGTGTACGACGGACATTTGTTTATGACTTACGAATATTAGCACGATTCAAGGATAAGTTCAACAGCCTTGCGGAGTGCTTTTCCTCTATGACTCATGCTGTTCTTCAATTCAGGACTCATCTCGGCGGAAGTCATCTTATATTCGGGAACATAGAATATCGGATCATATCCGAACCCGTTTGATCCGGCGGGAGTCTCATGCAAAACCCCGTTAAAATACTCTTCAACGGTAAAACTGCTCTTATCGGGCCTTACGACGGCGATCGCACACGTAAAATGCGCGGTACGCTCTTCTTCCGGAACGTCCTTAAGCATCTCGAAGATCTTCTTGAACTTCTGCTCATAAGTAGAATCTTCACCGCAGAATCTCGACGAATAGATCCCGGGCGCCCCGTCGAGCGCATCGATGCATAAACCCGAATCATCGGCCAGGACATAATCATCCGTGTACTTTGATACTTCAGTCGCCTTTATAAGCGCATTCCCCTTGAAAGAATCGGCATCTTCGACTATATCGCACGATATTCCGGCCTGCTTCATCGAGACCGCTTCAAAAGATGACCCTTCTAGGAGCTCGTTGATCTCCCTGACCTTGTCCTGATTACCGGTAGCTATGACTATCCTCATAATAACCTCCATGCTTTGGGATACAGATTCTTGATCATTCCGTCGTTTCCCCTTTTACCGAATCCCAAAGGGAAACTGTCGACTGATATCACTACATTGCCTTTGATTCCGACGTCTGTATTAAGAGTCTCGCCTTTAAGATACTTGATCAGCGAAGTATCATCATGCTCGAATGAGACTAAGGCCGTATCTTTAATATCTTCCTTCCTTAATGAAAGAGCCAAAGAATTTGAAGGGTTAAGCACAAGTTCCTGCCCCTTCTTCTTAAGTTCTCCGAGATAAAGCCCGTTCTTGATAACATTGAGCTTACCAAGTCTTCTGTCAGGAATTATCGGTATCATTACGTGTTCGCCTCTAAAGACAAGTCTTTCCGACTTATCTTTAAACCTTTCGAACGCTTCATCGGTAAGGATCTCCCTCATAAACGAGAACACCGCCTCGGTCTGCTTAGATGACTTTGACGGTCTGCTCTCCCTTTGAAGAACCGGATCTATCGGCGAAGCTTCTACTGAACATCCCTTCTTAAGATGAACACAAAAATGCCCGTCACCCGGGCTTAAGTGCGGCCAGATCCTCATACTTCCGGGAAGGATGGAATCGGGGCCTGCGTGAGTCACCCCCAAGATCTCGGGATGAGGAACAACGTGATATTCAGGATGACGCGATATGAATGCGGTTATCCTCTTCTCATCTTCCTTTATGCCGAAAGTGCAGGTCGAATATACAAGTTCGCCGCCGGCTTTAAGCATTATATCCGCACTGTCGAGGATCGAATCCTGTAACGCGGCGCACTGGTCGGGGCCGTACTTCTCCCACGATCTTACCGCCGAAGGATCTCTTCTGAACATTCCTTCACCGGAACAGGGTGCATCTACTATGATCTTGTCTGCCGCATTCTTAAGAGTGTCCCGCATATTGACAGGATCCTCGTTAAGGATGACCGCATTACCGATACCCATTCTTTCTATATTACGAAGCAGTGCTTTCGCTCTCTGGGCTGAGATCTCATTTGCTATGAGAACGCCTTCACCCTTAAGGTCTTCGGCCACTCTGCACGCCTTACCGCCCGGAGCGGCACAAAGATCTATGACAAGATCGCCGGGACGGGCGCCTAATACCTGAGCCGGGAGCATCGCAGAAGGCTCCTGCGGATATATGACACCGGCATGATAATAAGGCGAATTTCCGCTTGATTCGGAATCGGTATAATACCCGCAGTCACACCACGGGACAGCCGTCACCGGAAAACCGTTTCCGATCTTATCCATTATCTTGATCCTTATATCTTCACATGTCTTGCTCTTATTAAACCTGATGCCTTTAAGAGGCTCTTCGTCAAAGCTTTCAAAGAACCCTTCTTCTTTTATCCCTGAAGATAAAAGCTCATCTTTCATTCTTGTGATAAAAATGTCGGGCAGTTTCATAAGTTAAGATAGTCAGCGCAAGAGTACGCTACCTGCTTGATAACACCGACATCAAACGGGCTTTCGAGTTCAGATTTTTTAAGAAGATTGAGGAAAGTATCCGTTCCCCCGAGAGAACAGAGCTTATTATACTTGATAAGCGCCGTCTTCATATCCTCACGTGACAGATTCCACAACTGCAGAGCGCAGATATGCGCCAGACAGTAATCGATATAATAGAACGGAGACGTAAAGATATGATCCTTTTTCATCCATGCTCCTCCGGCTTTGTGGAAAACATGAGACTCATCATAATTGATATAGGGCTGATACCTCTTCTCGAGAACGCTCCATATGTCATGGCGCTCTTCCGGACTAAGATCAGGATTATCATAGATGATGTGCTGGAATTCATCGACCATACA
>DJYK01000030.1 GCA_002450095.1 Mageeibacillus sp. UBA6980
CGATAAATCGAGACGAACAGGGGATAATACAGGGGATATCGGCTGATATCCCCTGTTGGTGTCGATAAAACTGAAAAATATCGGATATATTATCGGATGCTCAGACAGTGCAGATATATCGGATCATCAGAATCCGTCATTATTGTCCAGATCTTCGAAGTTGAGGTCCTTTGTGACATCATAAGGCTTGTAAGGATCGTTCTCGACCGCTTCGGCCCAGCGTTGTTTCTGCTCTTCTTCTTCCTGCTGCTGAGCCATAGCCTCCTCGAACTGTTTATTGATGTCACGGGCTTCATACGGATTGATTATGGATTCCATTCCGCAGTAAATGCACTTGATCTTGAAACTGCCGGATAATTGAGCTTTCCTACCGCAATTAGGACATGCCATTCCTTTAAGATGAACCGCACCCTCGGCTTCTATCTCCAGGGCTTCGGCGATGGCTTCGTCCAGCATCTCGTTGGTATAACCGTTCTTGGTAAACATGATCCAAAGAGCATGTACCAAGGTCTCGAGAGCTTGGATCTTATTGTCGGCGGGGGTGTTATCTCTTAACATAGCACCATTAAAGATTTCCGGATCAGCCATATTGAGGTCCTCCTAGTTATGAATATTAGTATTATACAAATTCTTCGCAGAAAACTGAAATCGCCTCTGCAACGTTTCTGATGTTATCCTCGTTCATTAGTACCGCTTCGTCGTCGCTGTTGGACAGGAATCCGAGACTTATCTGGAAGGACCTTATCGTATTGGCGTAATTAAGTCCGGTATAAAGACTTGTGGATCTTACGTCGTTTACTTCCAATCCTTCTGCCTCGGCAATAAGTTCGGAAAGCTGTTCGGCATATTCGGGAGAGGTATCCGTAAAGTCTCCCGAATCGGGGATATAGACACGGACTCCCGATGAGGCTGAATCTCCGGCAGCATCAGCGTGTATACGGATGAAAAGATCGGCGTCGTTTGAGACTGCGATCTCGGCTCTTTCCTGATTAGAGATATTTACATCGTTGCTGTCTCTTGTAAGTATAACGGTTGCACCGCACTGCTCGAGATAATCGGCGATTATGATCGAGTAATCCAGAGTAAGTTCGTATTCGGGAGTTCCCGTTACGATTCCGACGGTACCGGATGTACATCTCGGCTTTGTTGCCGAGAGCCATGAGGCATATAACTCCTGTTCGTTGTCCGTGGTCTGCTGATGACCGGGATCGATAACAACGGTCAAGCCGGTAAGATCGGGATGGTCAGAGGCGAGAGGAATTCTCGTAGGCTCCGGCGTCGGTGTGACGGTAGGGGTAGGGGAGGGTGTCGTCTCCTGAATTGTCTCGACAGAAGTTGTCGCGATCGTTTCGGACGGTATTGATTCCAAAGTGCCGAACAGTTTGTCTTTGAACGAAAAACCAAGTATTCCGATAATGACGAGCATTATAACTGCCGCGATCGCCCATAAGGCGTTTTTGACGCTCTTTTTAAGTCTTCTCTTGCCGTGAGAGGGTTTATGTTCCTCAGTTGACTGATGATCTTTGGAATGGTTTGCTTCGGCCGTGACCCGGGTATTATCCGGTTCGTGTTCACGATGATTGGCTTCGTATGTGCTGACGATCTTCTCGATCATCTGTATCTTCTGCTCTTCGGTCGCATTCTCAAAATGCTTTTGTATGACAGCCCTCTGTTCAGGGGTCATCGCCTTTACTATCTGCTCGAACGTTCGCTTGGTCTGTTCAGAAATCATATTACGTTATCCGCTCTTTTCTTATAATCCTCAATATGTGGTAAACTAACTAAAGAAAATTATACATTAAATAAAATGGATCGGAGCAAAAATGGAAGATAGTCTTTATATTGTAATGCCGGCATATAACGAAGAAGATAATATAGATGAAGTGGTAAAGGAATGGCATCCTGTCGTCGAGAAGATCGGACCGAAGTCGAGACTCGTTATCGTTAACGACGGAAGCAAGGACAAGACTTACGATAAGCTTATGGAACTGTCCAAGGAATATCCTCAGCTTCAGCCTGTGACCAAAGCGAATTCCGGTCACGGCGCCACGGTTCTTTATGCATATAATTATGCTCTCGAGCACGGCGCGGATTACATATTCCAGACTGATTCGGACGGGCAGACGAGACCTGACGAATTTTGGCCGTTCTGGGATGACCGTAAGATCTATGCGGCGATAATAGGACACAGAAATCACAGGGAAGACGGATTCTCGAGGATAGTGGTTACGAAGGTTCTGAAGCTTGTTATAAGATTGTGTTTCGGCGTATCCGTTACTGATGCCAATACACCTTTCAGGCTCATGCCGAGAAAGACTCTCGAGACATATCTTCCCAAGATCCCCATGGACTTCAATCTGTCTAATGTCATGCTTTCCGTACTTCTTGTTAAGAATAAGGAGAACGTCAAGTTCGTTCCCATTACGTTCAGACCGAGACAGGGAGGAGTCAACTCGATCAATCTCAAGAGGATCTTCAAGATCGGTATACAGGCGGTTAAGGATTTCAGACAGATAAGCAAGACTATATAAAGTTCCAATGCTCCTGGATTCTCAGAGCCGTTCCTCGTAAAACAGTTTGTTCAGTTGAGCGAGGGAACTTGTATTCGTCTTTTGACGAATGCTTCCCAGATGTCGCTGAACGGTCCGTAAGGTTGTTCCCTGTATATCTGCAATCTGCTTTTGTGTCTTATCCGGATTATTGATATAAAGTACAAATGTAGAGGCCTCTTTCCCGCTTATGCCGAATCTGTCACAGAAGGCATTTATCCTTTCCGTCAGCGTTCTGTCCTCCGAAGACTCCTCTTCGGAAAAAGAATCATCAAAAGGCAACTCATAGTACAGTGTTTTAACGGCATTAAAAGAACTGCAGCCGGTCTTCTCGCAGATGTTGTTAAAGGTCCTGTAAAGGACGCTTCTTGATACATACAGACTTCTCGCAAGCTCTGACGTATTGCCTTCAAAGGAAAGCGCGACTCTGAATATCTCGGCTTCCTTCTTGCTGAGACCGTAGCGCTTCGAGAATTCGGCAACTGATATGTGCTGCAAAGTGGTCTTTGACTTACTGCTGTCCGGATTCAAAAATCCCGTAAATGTAAATATAAGAAAGACAAAGGCAAAGCACACAAGTTCAATGGCAATGCTTACATAAAGGGGAAGATCAGGCAACAAAGATGAGATAAAAAGACCTGAAGAGATATTGTCGATGATTCGTCCGCTTACGGCGATTAAGACCGCATATTTTCTCCCTCTTGCATATTTGAGCATAATGAGAACAAGAAATGCGTTTATAAAACCTGCTACCAGATAATAAATGGCGGCATTCGCGAAAACGGAAGAATTGTCATGGAACAATATCGGATTCAGTATGCCCGCAAGCACTCCGAGCAAAGTTACGAGGGGTATGTATTTCATATCATGAATTTCCGCCATCAACCCCATAAGCAAATAGGCCGGTATGGTAAATAAGCGAGGAAGATCAAAGGCTATCACATCTCCGGTCGGAATAAGACTAAGGAGAGAATCGGTAAGAAAATTGCCGATGAACTCGAAGAAGATGATCGCAAATGTCAGTGACACATAGATCTTGATAAATTCCTTATCGCTTTTTTGATCTTTTCTTGCTTGTTCGTCATTTTCAAGCTCCGGCAGCCGGCTGCTTATTCCTGAAAGGTTTATAAACGCTGCAATGAAGCAACAGAGAATAAGTGTGTAGAGCAAAAGATTGTAGCTTTCAGTTGAACGAAGCATATACTGCAAAAGGAAGGAGCAGGTCATGCTTAAAGAAAATACGATCCCCATATGCCGCATGGATGCGAACGCTTTGTACATAAGGTTGTAAGTAAAAACACACAGCTGACCTAAAGAGATCTGCAGGATAAATTCGCTGATCAGGAATAGGGTAGGATTGCTTGTTCTGAACATCAAAAGAATGAGCACGGAGCAGAAAATATTTATGATGCCGGTAAAAGAAGCGTGGCGCTCCTTTTTCGGACGGCGTTTTGACACAAGGATCGCGATGATGAAAAGCGAAAGGGCAAAAGGAAGCATTGAGATCCTGATGTGTATAAGAGCGTGGCATTCATCAAAGAAATCGTACAGGATCACCATGAAGCTGCTGTTCACGGCAGAATAAAGATAATTGTATATAAAGAATAATACTCCGATCACAACATGGCTTTTGTAATCGTATGCTGTAAGCTTCCGTTTGTTATGTTTATAAGCCTCTGTCATGGCATTTAATATAGCATCTTTTCGAGACCGGTGAAGTGTCTTATTTGTGAAATGTCGTATTTACGACAGCAAGTACGATAAACAGAAACAGATGTCACCTGTTATCAAGAAATCTGAATATCTATCATCAATATATAACATTTTGTCCACTGACAAAGGAGGTTAAAACAATGAAAAGAAAATTGATCGGAACACTTACGGCCCTGACAATGTTCTTGGCGGCGATACCGTCGGGACAATTGCTTGCAGACGGAGAAGAAACTATCGGTTCGATTAATGTAACCATTGCTCCGCCGGAAGTCGGAAGTGTCATTGAAGATGAGACCACAAAGCCTGTTATCACGCTTGAAAGCGGGGCAAATTATCGTGTTTCCTGGACTATGTACATAGACAATCTGCCCTCGGCGGATGAATCATATGATGCAGGCAATGTCTTCGGTTCAACGGTTGAAGCGGGAGAATACTATTATCTTGAAGTTTATTTGAGTCCGAATGAAGGTTACCTGTTTGATTGCTCTGTTGATTGGGATACCTTGGAAGTTACGGATAATGTTACATTAAGCGTTACCGGAGCGGAAACGTATGAACTCGGATACTGTTCTGACATGCAGTACGCCTTTTTTGCAAAAGTAAAGGCCGGGGAGGCGCAGAGCTCTGACAATCCCGAGGCTCAAAGCGCCGATACTTCCTCGACCGAGCCGGTTACGACAGATTCATCCTCTGTATCTGCTTCTGTATCGCAGGAGCCTTCCGTAACTTACACACCTGCCGAGGGATTTGTCGTAAGATCATATGGTACATTACTCGGCAGAGCCGCCGATGAGGAGGGCATGAGATACTGGGTAAGTCTTTTGAATAACGGAACAGGCGGCACGGATATCATAAAGGGCTTTATCGGATCGCAGGAATTTATCGGCAGGAATTTGAGCGACGAATACTTCGTTGACGTTCTGTACAGAGTATTTTTCAACAGAACTCCCGATGATGCCGGCAGGGAATATTGGCTCTCAGAATTAGCCTCGGGAGTAAGCCGTGATGAGGTGCTCGAAGGGTTTATCGGTTCCGAAGAATGGGCAGCGACCTGTGATTTCTTAGGCATTTCGCAGTAACCGTTCCCACAGATATATTTATACTTGTTAAAGCCGGGGTGCGATTTCACGCGCCCCGGCTTTCTGATCGCTCTATTGTAAAGGGAAAATTCGTATTGATTTACAATCGGGACTGAGTTACAATCGGTCTCATGGAAGATCAAGCAATAAAAAACAGCAGTAAAACTTATGATCTGGTGCTTGAAGCGATCTGCGCCGCTCTTATCACCATTTGCTCATGGATATCCCTCAATGTGATGGATATCCCGTTCACTCTCCAGACATTCGGAATCCTTCTTGTCCTTTTTACCGTCGGCGGTAAAAGAGGAACGATATCGATTCTTGTTTACCTCCTTCTGGGGCTTATAGGCGTTCCGGTCTTTGCCGGATTTAAGAGCGGGCCTGCGGCTCTCGCGGGGCCTACGGGAGGCTTCATCGTGGGCTTCCTTGTAGGTGCACTTGTTTATTGGGCTCTGGATTCACTCTGGCTTAAAAGATATAAGAAGAGCAATATCAGCCGTCTTGTCGTAAGCATTATAGAAGGTCTTGTATTTGAACTCGTTCTCTATGTTTACGGTGTCATCTGGTTCATGTTCGTATATACGAGAAATACAGGTGAGATCGGTCTCGGTGCGGTTCTTGGAATGTGCGTCATTCCGTTTCTGATCCCCGATGCGGTCAAGCTTTTGACAGCGGCTTCAGCCTCGCTGCGCACAGTGCGCATTGTCAAGCAAAAGTAAAGTATCAATGTCCGGGATTACTATATAATGTAATCATGGCATTTAATCGGAACATCTATAATACGCGCTATGAGATCGAGCAGAGAAGCCTGCCCGCGAGGTTCTATGAGACGCCCAAGGAAGTTATAGCGAGTATCTTAGATCCCGGGAACAATACGTTCTATAAGTTGTTCAAGGTCCTGATAGAGAGGACGGGAGAACCTTTCCCGTATGCCCCCGGTGATTTCTCCGCGAAATGCTTCAGATTCAAGGATGGAGCATTCGGTTGTTTTGTTACTCTCCCGAAGCCCGAATCTGTAATGCTCTGTGCACATATAGTCTATATATTTACTCAGGATCTCAACCGGCTTATGTTCTTTACTGTTGAGGCAGATGAATTCATCGGACATATTAATTACAAGCTCTGTTCGATCACGAAGGACGGCAAGCATATCGTTCACGGCGGATGTCCCATGACCTCGTCCGGAATAATAAGCAGAATAAGTGAGATCTATAACAGTCAAGTTTCATAATGTTAAGACAGATCGATCTGGACGGGAAAACCATTGAATACGAGTTATCGCGTAAAAGGGTAAAAAACATAAATCTGCGGATCAATCCCGACGGATCCGTCAAGGTATCGTGTCCGTATTACACAACGATAAAGGAAGTCGAATCATTTCTTGTAAGAGAGTCCCGATTTATCTTTAAAAGTCTCGATAAAGTCAATTCGCGAATCGATAATGCCGCAAGACCCGAAGAATATATTGACGGCGAGAAGATAAACGTCTTCGGCGAGCGCTGTACGCTTCATGTGGATCCGAACTATCTTTTCAAAGGCGTGTTGTTTGAATATCCGGATGTTTATGTAAGAGCAGATTCTCCGACGACTGCCTGCCGGGTCTACGAGAAGTGGAGAAGAGAGCGTCTCAGAAGCAAGATCGGCGAGATGTTAGACTACTACTATCCGATGTTCGAGGTCAAAGGAGTTAAGCCTCCGACGGCAGTTACTTTCCGTACGATGAGTTCCCGCTGGGGAGTATGTACACCGTCGACAGGAAAGCTTACTTTCAACTATAATCTTTTCGAAGTGCCCGAGGAGTCGATAGCTTACGTTGTCGTACACGAGCTCGCTCACTTCCTTGAAGCAAACCACTCTCAAAGATTCTGGGCTCACGTGGAAGCGGTGATGCCTGACTATAAGGCGAGAAGGAAACTACTGAAGGAATATTGATATGAGATACAGATCGGTGATATTTGACCTTGACGGAACCGTGCTCAATACGTTGGGCGGACTTACAAATGCGGTTAATCATTCTCTTACGGCATTCGGGCTCGAAGAGGTATCGGAAGACCGTGTAAGGCAGATGATCGGCAACGGAACAAGGAAACTAATCGAGAGAAGTCTGGAGGGAAGAGCGGAGGAGCTTTTTGACAGAGTGTATGCCGAGTATTCGAGATTCTATCAGGAGAACTGCTCTTACGATACCTATCCTTACGACGGGATCACCGATATGCTCGATAAATTAAGATCTCACGGTATCAAATGTGCAGTGGTTACCAATAAACCCGATGCGGCCGCCAAAAAACTTATAGAAGAGAACTTCGGAGATCTTATATGTGAGACTCACGGCAATGTTCCCGATGTTCCGGTCAAGCCCGATCCGACATTCGTATTTAAGACTATGGAGGATCTTCACGTAAGGCCCGAGGAGACTGTCTATATCGGTGATTCGGATGTTGATATAAGAACAGGAAAGAACGCGGGTATAGATGTGATAAGCGTCGACTGGGGATTCCGTTCACGTGATTTTCTGATAGAAAACGGGGCCGGAATTGTCTTTTCCGACCCCGAGACTCTTACTTCTTATCTAATCGATTAGAGCAGGTGTGCTCTTAATTCTTCGCCTGACAGAGGTGAGAGCATAGCAGGGGCGATGTCGAACACCGTCTTGCAGCCGAAGTCGCCTTTCTGATTTAACTTATATACTGCTCTTGCATAAGCGAGTATTACGGAAGCCGTAAATTCCGGATTGGAATCGAGCTTGAGGCTGTACTCGATAACGTGCTTATGCTCGCCGTCCAATCCCGTAACGCCCGTTCTGAATACGAAACCGCCGTGATTCAATCCGGAGTGATTGGCATTGAACTCTTCTTCGGATATGAAGTGTACCGTCGTGTCGTAATCGGCAAAGTAGTTGGGCATTTCCTTGATAGTCTTCTCGATGAGAGCCTTGTCGGCACCTTCTTCGGCAACTACAAAGCACTCTCTTGTGTGCTTCTGCCTTGTCGTAAGCTCGGGATTGCTTCCGGATCTTACAGCCTCGAGCGCTTCGGGAACGGGAATGGTGTACTGCTTGCCGTTCTTAACTCCTGCGATCCTTCTTATAGCGTCAGAGTGTCCCTGCGATACGCCCTTGCCCCAGAAAGTATAATCGCTTCCGTCGGGGAGGATGCAGTTGGAATAGAGTCTTTGCAGAGAGAACATTCCGGGATCCCAGCCTGCGGAAATGATAGCAGTCTTATCGGCCTTCTTCGCCGCTTCGTCGACTGCACAAAAGTGCTCGGGGATCTTCGCATGTGTATCGAAGCTGTCGATTATGTTGTAAAGTGAAGCATACTCGGGAGTGGTAACGGGAAGATCCGTAGCGGATCCGCCGCAGTTGATCATTACATCGAAGTCTTCCGTCTTATCCTTGAGCGCGCTTACATTGTAAACGCCGACACCTTCAGTCCTGATCTTAACGGTAGAAGGATCTCTTCTTGTAAAAACACCTTTGAGCTCCATGTCAGGACATCTTCTGATCTCGCTCTCAACGCCTCTTGCGAGGTTGCCGTAACCGATGATTCCGATTCTGATTGCCATATTGTTCTCCTTTACTTTACTGTAGTAAATTTTCGTGTTGATTATAGAGTATTGTTTTCTTTTTTTAAATATTTAAGTTCAAAAATAGTTGTAAAATATAATCAACACATAAGAATCTAAGGAGGTGATCCTCATGTCGATCAAGATAATTACCATAAGCCGTCAGTTCGGAAGCGGCGGACGGACTATAGCCAAAGAACTTGCCGCGAAGTTGGGATACGATTACTACGATAGGGAGATCATCGAAGAAGTGGCCGAGAA
Source organism: Mageeibacillus sp. UBA6980 (assembly GCA_002450095.1). Classification (GTDB taxonomy): domain Bacteria; phylum Bacillota; class Clostridia; order Saccharofermentanales; family Saccharofermentanaceae; genus Saccharofermentans. Next base: position 9,167 of record DJYK01000030.1, read on the forward strand.
GACCGGTTTCTCAAAGGACGTGATCGCTTCCAAGGGCGAGGAAGCCCCCGGAAAGAGTATATTCTCATACGGATTCGAAGCACAGGCTACTCCCGGTATCATGAACGGTATGACCATGAACGATTATATCTGGACCGTACAGAGGAAGGTCATCAAGGATATTGCCGACAGCGGCAAACCCTGTGTTATCGTCGGCCGATCCGCGGATTACATTCTTAAAGATTACGATAAGGTCCTTAACGTCTATATCTGTGCGGACTTGAATTTCCGTAAGGAGCGTATCGTCAAGCTCTATGGCGAGACTGACAAGAAACCCGAGAAGAGGCTCGATGAGAAGGATAAGAAGAGAGCGGCTAACCATAAGCATTTCACGGATCTTCAGTGGGGTTATGCCCCTAATTACGATATCTGTCTTAACAGTTCTGCTCTGGGGATCGATAAATGCGTGCAGATATTGGAGCAGATCGTAAAGAACGGTTGACACGGATAATCATTTAGTGTATTAAAGTAATCGTTTGTAGGGCTGTCCTTGCAAGAGGACAGCCTTTTTATGGAGGTTGTTATGTTAATCAAGATACTGATGCTCGTCGTTTTTTTCGCCGTGCTTATTGCAGTCGGCGTCATGAGCCGCAAAAGTGCCAAGAACGTTGACGGATTCGTCCTCGGAGGAAGATCCGTAGGACCGTGGTTAACGGCATTTGCTTACGGAACAAGTTATTTCTCTGCAGTTATCTTCATCGGATATGCAGGTCAGTTCGGATGGAAATTCGGCGTGGCTTCAACGTGGATCGGTATCGGTAACGCAGTTATAGGTTCGCTCCTCGCATGGGTTATCCTCGGAAGAAGAACGAGACTTATGACGCATAAGCTCGATTCTTCCACAATGCCCGAGTTCTTTGCCAAAAGATTTGATTCCAAGGGTTTAAGGATCGGATCATCACTTATAATCTTTGTATTTCTGATCCCTTATACCGCTTCGCTCTATAACGGTCTGTCGAGGCTGTTCGAGATGGCATTCCATGTCGATTATAAGTACTGCATTATCGCCATGGCGGTCCTCACGGGAATCTATGTAATCGTAGGCGGTTACATGGCAACTGCGATAAACGACTTTATCCAGGGAATAATAATGCTCATCGGTATCGTGGCGGTCATCCTGGCTGTCCTCAACATCAACGGCGGTTTTACGGGTTCAATGATCGAACTGTCCAAAGTAGCCGGTGATTTCCCGGAATATAACGGCGCATATACATCTTTCGCAGGTCCTTTGCCCGTCGATCTTCTCGGCGTAGTAATCCTTACCTCGCTCGGTACCTGGGGCCTTCCCCAGATGGTTCAGAAGTTCTATGCGATCAAGCATGAGGATGCGATCAAGAAGGGGACCATCATCTCTACTTTCTTTGCGATAGTTGTTGCCGGCGGATGCTACTTCCTCGGCGGCTTCGGAAGGCTCTTCCTCACGCAGGAGCAGGTTGACGCCATGGGCTATGATGCTATCGTTCCTTCGATGCTCGCGAATCTTCCCGACATCCTTATAGCCATAGTCGTGATCCTTGTGCTCTCGGCTTCGATGTCGACTTTGTCTTCGCTCGTTCTTACTTCGAGCTCGACACTTACCTTGGATTTCATTTCCGGAACCGTAGTAAAGAATATGGGTGAGAAGGCCAAGCTCATCTGGCTTCGCGCGCTGGTCGTCGTATTCATCATCATCTCTTCGATCATCGCCCTCATCCAGTACAGCAGTAACGTTACATTCATCGCGCAGCTCATGGGCGTGTCCTGGGGTGCATTGGCAGGCGCCTTCCTCGCACCGTTCCTTTTCAGCCTTTATTGGAAGAGAACAACGAAAGCGTCATGCTGGGTATGCTTCATCTTCGGTTCATGCCTTATGGTGGCAAACATGCTGTTCAGAGCGTTTTTCCCGACACTTTTGCAGTCTCCTATCAACTGCGGTGCATTCGCGATGCTTGCGGGATTCATCATTGTTCCTGTAGTGAGCATATTGACAAAAGCACCCGACAAGACCGCTGTCGAAGAGGCGTTCTCTTCTTATGAGAGACCTGTTACAGTCATGTCCAAGAGTATTCTTAAGGAAGACGAATAATGGATTACGATGTGATTATTATAGGAGCGGGTCCGGGCGGGATATTCTCCGCTTATGAACTTACCCGTAAGGCTCCTGAACTTAAGGTTCTGCTGCTTGAAGCAGGAAAGTGCCTCGAGGAGCGCAAGTGCCCCATAGACGGCAAGAAGATCAAGACATGTATCAACTGCAAGACCTGCGCGATCATGAGAGGCTTCGGCGGTGCCGGTGCGTTCTCGGACGGCAAGTACAACATAACGAATGACTTCGGCGGAACCTTATTCGAGCATATAGGAAAAGAGACCGCTCTCGAACTGATGGAGTATGTTGATAAAATCAATATGTCTCACGGGGGCGAGGGGACCAGGCTGTATACAACGGCCGGCACATCATTTAAGAAGATATGTCTTGAGAATAAACTTCATCTTCTCGACGCTTCAGTCCGTCATCTCGGGACCGACAAGAACTACCAAGTCTTGGGGCAGATCTATTCCGAATTGAAGGATCAGGTCGAGATAAGGTTCAATTGTCATGCCGATTCACTGAAGATCAATGACGACGGTTCTTATACGGTGTTTACCGGTGATGAGGAATTTACTTCGCGTAAGGTCATCGTATCCGTTGGCAGATCCGGAAGCAAATGGATGGAGAGAATCTGCAAAGATCTCGAGATAGAGACGTACTCGAACCGCGTTGACATCGGAGTCCGAGTTGAACTTCCGGCGGTCGTATTCTCTCATCTTACTTCCGAGTTATATGAGTCCAAGATAGTCTACAGAACGGAGAAGTTCGAGGATCGCGTCAGGACGTTCTGCATGAATCCGAACGGTTATGTCGTAAATGAGAATACCAACGGCATCGTTACGGTCAACGGTCACAGTTTTGATTCTCCCGAACTTCAATCGGACAATACGAATTTCGCGCTTCTTGTCGCCAAGCATTTCTCGGAGCCTTTCAAGGACAGCAACGGATACGGCGAATCCATAGCAAGGCTGTCGAACATGCTCGGAGGCGGTGTTATCGTCCAAAGATTCGGTGACCTTATGAGGGGAAGGCGTTCCAATGAGGCCCGTATCGCCGAATCCACGGTGCGCCCGACGTTACAGGCGACACCTGGTGACCTCTCGCTCGTTCTGCCGAAGAGGATACTTGACGGCATAATCGAGATGATCTATGCGCTCGACAAGATCGCTCCGGGTACCGCCAACGACGATACGCTGCTCTACGGTGTCGAGGTTAAGTTCTATAACATGGAAGTTGCCATTGACGAGAATCTTGAGACCCGCTACAAAGGTCTTTATATCATCGGTGACGGCTCGGGCGTAACGCATTCACTGTCGCATGCATCCGCGAGCGGCGTATACGTTGCAAGAGATATAATCGATAAGATCTAATCGGCGCGTCTGATCCTGTAGATTGTCGCTTCGCTGTAATTGAAGTTGACTTCTTTCCAATACGGCATCCGGTAGTATCCTACGGGCTCGATGATCACGTTCGTATCAAAGTAATCCGGGTATTTCTCGACAGGATCCCAGTAGTCGTAGTTGAATACGTATACTTCATCGGTATAGTTCCATATGTCGTCGGTATCCTGAAGTTCGGTGAGATCGACTCCGAATACATCCCAGGTCTTTAAGACCGTGAACGTGTCGGGGGAGACAAAGTGCCTGCCCCACGGGAAGGTATATGACATGATTCCTACGCTGTGTTCGTGAAAGTGTATGAATACGGGAGTGTCTCCGGAAAGCTCTTCCATATCCGTGTAGATCCGGTCCTCGTCACAGCTTATAAGCGACGCTCTTGTCGTGAAAAGATTAAATCCGAATGTGATCACCATCAGTACGGCGAGAAGCCCCGGGATCCATCTTCTTCCTTTTGACTGCGTCGCAAGGCACGAGACGAATATTATCCCTGCACCGGAGAAGATGTAAAAATACCTCACCGCGAAAATCGGGATGACAACGACCGTGAGAAGATAGAAGAAGATAACGGACACGAGTATCGTTATCAGAAGAAACAGGTCTTTGTCAAAGTTTGCAAGACCGTTTCTTATCTGATCCGGTGTTATGAGATCGGATATGCGGCGGGCTTTCTTATACTTGTCTTTGCTTATAAGCAAGATCACGTTTATAAGCGGAAGGAATACGAGAAGTATGATCACGGGGATCGACAGCATGCTGTAATTTATATTGTCGACATAGTCTATGAATACGATGGACAGAGCATACAATAAAGACTGTTTCTCTTCCCAGAAATGCTCAGATGCGTTGCCGAACTGCTTTATAAGAATGATAAGCCACGGTATATAGAGTACCGCGACGGATATACCGCTTAAAAGAAACCTGATGAGTGCGTCCTTTCTTTTCTTTATGACGCATGAGGTGAGGGCGACAAGGTAGACACAGAATGTAAATATAAGCGAGACGTTATGGGTGTACATGCAAAGTAACGCCAGAACGGTAAAGGCGATATAGTCTTTTTTCAAGTCGTGAAAGAAGGCCAGCATAAAGTAGATGATCATGCCCGTTGAGAATACGTAAGCGGGGACCGTGGGTCTTATCTCGCATATGAAGTTGAGGTTATAGGCGGACGTAAAAAATAACACGACAGAAAGTAAAGCGCATTCCTTTCCCATCAGTCTTCTTAAAGGAAACAGGGCGAACAGGAGCAATAACGATAGGAATAAGATCGAGAATGACCGAAGTACCGGAAGGTCATTTCCGAATATCGATGAGAACGCTTTGAGCATTATCGGGTAAAGGGGAGGACTGTAGTCCTGAGGGATCAGCGTGAATATCTCTTTCCAGGAGTGAAGGTTGAGAAAATACTGGTAGGAACTGTCGTATGTTATCCCGTCAAATCGGGCGATAAAAAAATGATATGCAAAGAGAGCCTCGGTAAGGATCAGCCAAAGCCCCGCAAAAGTCAGCTCATCAACTCTTTTTTTATCCATTGAACAAATTGTACCATTATATCTTCTTGTTAACACGGGCTCGGGGTGATATAATCAACCCGTTCGTTTTCACGGGGCATTAGCTCAGCTGGGAGAGCGCTACGCTGGCAGCGTAGAGGTCACGGGTTCGAGCCCCGTATGCTCCACCATCAGAAACTCTCTGTTTACAGAGAGTTTTTTTATTGAAGCCGATATATTTGGTAGAATAATTTAATACTATGCTGACGGGAGCTTCTTTATGGGAGTTATAAAGGATACTGTAATTACCGAATCATTCCAAATGGATTACTGTCGTTTCGGTAATGGGAAGAAGATATTTGTCATCATCCCCGGATTGAGCCTTATAAGCGTTATGCTGTCGGCGGATCTCATCGCCAATGATTATTCCCTGTTGGCAGATGATTATACCGTATATGTCTTTGACCGAAGGAAAGATCTTCCTTCGGTTTATTCCGTTTACGATATGGCCGAGGATACAGCCGGCGCGATCAGGGCTTTGGGGCTTACTGATGTAAACCTCTTCGGTGCATCTCAGGGCGGGATGATCTCGATGGTTATCGCCGCAAGATACCCGGAACTTCTGCATACTCTGCTTCTGGGTTCCACATGTGCGGATATGAGGGGGGATCGAGCCTTCGGACTTAACGAATGGGTAGATCTTGCGAGGAAGAACGAGATAGAGAAATTGTGCTTCAAGTTCGCGGATATGGTATATCCCGAGGAATTCGTCAAGAAGAATAAAGCCGCATTCTCCGGTGTTGCCGCACTTTGTACTGATGAAGATACAGCAAGGTTCATAACCGTTGCGGAAGGAACAAGGGATTTTTGCATAACGGACGAGCTTTCTTCGATCGAATGCCCTGTCCTCATTCTCGGCGCCGATGACGACAAGGTCCTGCCGCCGTCCGGATCAGAGCAGATATTCGACAGCCTTCCTGACGGTATCCGTAAACAGATACATATGTACACAGGATACGGTCATGCCGCCTTTGATCTGGCTCCCGATTACAAGCAGAGGCTTCTTGATTTCATGACGGAACTGGAGAATCAATAGGTGCAGGATATCAAGGGAAATTATATCTATGAGAATATAATCTCAAGCCTTACCGAAGGAGTTCTCGTTATAGGATTCGACGGTAAGGTGGCGGTCTGCAATAACGCAGTGTGCGATATCCTGGAGATTTCACGGGATCGGCTTATAGATAACAGCATTGCATCCATTATGCAGACTACAAAGAAGAATGATAAATTCTTCGAGGCTATCCTCGACGCACTGTTCGAGAAGGAGCGGATGAGTAAGATCGTTCCATGGATCATGGACGGCGAGATCAAGTACTATATGATCTCAACGTCAGTATTGATGCAGAACAATGAGAAGATCGCTCTGATCGTTGTCATCGCCGATCACACGGAACAGACGAACCTCCTAATAGATAACAAGAATCTCGCCGAACGTATCGAATGCATAATGAATTCTTTCGTTGAGGTCCTGATCACGGCGATCGAAGAGAAATCGACATATAATGCGAATCATACCAAGAGCATGGTCAGGTATGCGATCCGGTATATAGGGGCGCTTCAAAGTGAAGGCAAACTTACCGATTATACCGAGGACAAGCTCAAGGCTTTCCTTATGAGCATCTGGCTCCATGACATAGGCAAGCTTCTTATACCGCCCGAGATCATGGATAAACCTACCCGACTCGGTGACGCTTACGAGAGGATCTTTAACAGGATCGAGATCGGTAAGCTCATGCTCCGCATATTATCTCTTGAGGGGATAATATCGGAAGATGAAGCGAAGACAGAGATCAAAGATCTTGATGAAGCGTTCGAACTTATAAGAACTGCCAATACCGTAGGTTTTCTTGAAGATGATATAATCAACAGGATAGAGGAGATCTCGAAGATGAGTTGCTATCTGTCTGACGGAACACAGACGGCGCTGCTCACTCCGGGAGAGAAGGAGGCTCTTTGCGTAAGGAAGGGAACCCTTACAGATGCCGAGAGAGCCGTTATAGAGTCTCATGTTGTACTGACATCGCGGCTTTTGTCCAAGATGCAGTTCAGTGCAAATTACGAGAAGGTTCCCGAGTGGGCCGGAGGTCATCATGAGCTTCTTGACGGAAGCGGGTATCCGAATCATCTTAAGGGCGATGAGATCCCGTGGGAGACAAGGCTCCTTACGATAATCGATGTTTATGATGCCCTTACTGCCGAGGACCGGCCATACAAGAAGCCTCTTGAGCCGCAGAAGGCATTCGACGTACTGAAGGATATGGCCGACAAAGGCAAGATCGACCGTGAACTGTTGGAAAGTTTTATCGAGAGTAAGGCTTGGAGAAATGATTAAATGAAAAAGTTTTTCGGATTTACTATTGGCGGACTTAAGCATAAGATCCTCACTTTGGTCTTCTTCCTGCTTGTACTGGTATCGGTTTTTTACACTGTGATCACCGTTTACAGGAGTAACGCTTTAAATGAGACCGTAAGCGGCGCCAGAAATCAGCAACAGAAAGCGATAAGGGATGTGTCCACGGAGACGATGAGCCTTATCATAAATAATTCAATGACGAAGACCACTGCTTTGCAGGCCTACATCGCAGATGATATGTTCAATGACATCAAGACCGATGTACTGACTTTGCAAAATCTCGCTTCTTCCGTTTTCTCTAACAGGAATAAACTCGATCCTGCGCCTGTCTTCGGCCCTGACGCTTCGAACGACGGAATAATGACCGCTCAGGCCCTGGCTGAGGAAGGTGTGGATATAAACACCTCAGAATATCTGTCTACTATCTCGCACATCGGAGACTTCATGATCGCCATGTGTGAAAACTCTCCTTACATGAGCAACTGCTACGTAGGATTTGTTGACGGCACTCTGTATTGTGTTGATGATGATTCAAGCAGCAAATTCGATGATAACGGTAATGTTATTCCTTTCCCCGTAAGAGAACGGCCATGGTATACCGATGCGGTTGAGTCAGGAGAGTTAAACTTTACAGGCGTTATAACGGATACTTACTCCGGAAGATCATGCGTCACCTGTTCTGCTCCGATATATGCAAACGGTGAGCTTGTAGGTGTTATCGGCATAGATCTGTTCCTTGATTCGATGCAGGACTATGTAGAACAGTCCATGAATTACGGCGGCTTCTTATGTATTGTTAATGAGAACGGGCATATCGTGTTTGCACCTGAAGAAAACGGTGTATTCGAAGTGCAGGGTGAAGACGAAGCATTCGATCTGAGACGATCCGGAAATAACGGACTTGCGATGTTTATTAATGCCGCATTGTCTTCGAGCACCGAGATCTATGAGGTTACGATCAACGATAAAGATTATTATGCCGCAGGAAGTCCGATCCCGACGGTAGGGTGGACTGTCGTATCTTTTATAGATAAAGCGTCAACAAATATGACGACTGAACAGATGCTCCTTGAATATGACCGCATCAATCAGGAAGCGAGCGCTTCTTTCTATTCAAGAGAAGAGTCATTAAAGAGTATCACTATCCTTTTGGGACTCTTGATACTTCTTATCGGAATAGTATCGACTCTGCTCCTTTCCAACCGTATCGTTAAGCCTATCGAGTCCATGACCCAAGAGATCATTGAAGGTGGCAAGACCGGTAAGCTCTTTGAAATGAAAGAGGTCTATAAGACAAATGATGAGATAGAAGTTCTCGCCGAGTCTTTTGATGAATTGTCTCGGAAGACAAAAGAATACATCGAAGACATAACGCAGATAACCAAGGAGAACGAGCGTATCAGCACGGAGCTTACCTTGGCGACTGCAATACAGGCATCCATGCTGCCTCATATGTTCCCTCCGTTCCCGGACAGATCCGAATTCGATATCTATGCCGTCATGGATCCTGCAAGGGAGGTCGGAGGAGACTTCTATGATTTCTTTCTTATTGATGAGAATCACCTGTGTCTCGTTATAGCCGATGTTTCCGGTAAGGGAATACCGGCGGCATTGTTTATGATGATATCTAAGACGATACTTCAGAGTTGTGCAATGCTCGGTATGTCGCCGAAGGGTATTCTTGAAAAGACAAATGAAGCCTTGTGCTCGAATAATCAGGTTGAGATGTTCGTTACCTGTTGGATCGGTATCCTTGATATTAGAAGCGGCGTGCTTAAGGCAAGTAACGCAGGTCACGAGTATCCTGCCCTTAAGAGGGAAGGAGGTAAGTTTGAGCTTTATAAGGATAAGCACGGATTAGCTCTCGGTGCGATGGAAGATGCGGTCTATAATGAATATGAGATCAAACTCAATAAAGGTGATGAACTGTTCGTATATACCGACGGGGTGCCGGAGGCTACGAACTCTGATGAGAAGATGTTTAAGATCGAGAGAATGCTCGATGCTCTTAACAGCAACGACACTTCTTCGATTCAGGAGCTTCTCGATAAAGTTAAGTCTTCTGTCGGAGATTTTGTAAAGGATGCTGAACAGTTTGATGATCTCACAATGCTGGGATTCAAGTATTACGGAAGTGATGATAATAAAGAGGAGGCACAATAATGGACAAGAGAATAGTGACTATCGATACAGACGGAAACGGCTTTGAGCATGCTCTCGAGATCACCGATTCGTTCGGTAAGAATGCCGGATTGTCAGACAAAGAAGCGTTAAGGCTTCATCTTCTGGGCGAGGAATTGATAGGTCTTATGAGAGGAACCGTCGGCGGTATCAAAGCCGATTATTCAGTCGAGTGTGAAGGGAGAAGTTTTATCCTTTCCCTGGAAGGTGATGTAAAGCTTGACGCCAAGATCCAAAAAGAGCTTCTTGAAGCCGCGACGGACGGAAAGAACAATGCTGCGAGCACATTCACCGGTATGATCAAAGTGATGATCGGCAATCTGACATTGCCTGGAACCCTCGGGCATACATTCGTATCCGGTTTGTCAATGGGGCTTATTAGTATGGGAAGTCCGACTGCCGGTCTCGAATCGAATGCCGGAACGGAAGCATATATGTGGTCTATGGAAAAGTATATGGATTCTGCCAACGGCAATGAGGATCGTGATATTAAAGACACATTTGAAAGATCGATCGTTGCGAATATCGCAGATGACGTTAAGGTGAGCATAGTGAAGCCTCATGTCCTTATCGAGATCTATAAAGCATTCTAAAATTATTTCGGAGTTTTTTAATGAAAGAGAATAACAGGTATAAGTTAGGCTTGGGGGCGGCAGTTGTTGCTCTTTTGGGTTTGTGGGCAGTTGCGGTTTATGCAGAGTACCCGGGGGCATTGGTCGAAGGTCAATCCAGATATTACATGACCATCTGGTCTCTTCTTCCCCCTATGATCGCCATAGTTCTGGCGCTGCTCACCAAAGAAGTTTATTCTTCATTGTTTATAGGCATTATCGTCGGCGGAATGCTGTATTCCAATTTCAATTTTGAAGGAATGCTCACGCATGTTTTCAATCAGGGTATCGTAGCATCCATAGCAGATCCTTATAACGTCGGCATTCTCGTTTTTCTGGTAATACTCGGTATCATGGTGATACTGATGAACAAGGCAGGCGGCTCAGCCGCATTCGGAAGATGGGCCTCTGAACACATCAGGTCGCGTGCCGGAGCTCAGATCGCTACCATAGCACTCGGCGTCTTGATCTTTATCGATGACTATTTCAACTGTCTTACAGTAGGTTCGGTTATGAGACCTGTCTGCGATAAGAGTAAGATCTCCCGTGCAAAGCTTGCCTATCTTATCGATGCCACAGCAGCACCGGTATGTATCATTGCACCTGTATCATCGTGGGCTGCAGCCGTCTCGTCCTATGTTGAAGACGGAAACGGTCTTTATCTTTTTATCAGAGCCATACCTTTTAACTTCTATGCGCTCCTTACGATAGTGATGATGATCTTCCTGTCTGTTACAGGTATGGACTACGGTCCTATGGCAAGGCACGAGAAGAACGCCAAGGAGAAGGGGGATGTTTTCTCGGGCGTAAAGGATATGGCTTCTGAGCTTTCCGAGAACAGCAATCCTAAGGGAAAGGTTATAGATCTGGTCTTCCCGATAGCCGTGCTCATTATTTCCTGTATAATCGGCATGATCTATTCAGGCGGCTTCTTCTCCGGTGAGTCATTTGTAGATGCTTTCTCGAATTCCGATGCCTCCGTAGGTCTGATGTTAGGTTCTGCGGTTACTCTGATAATTACGTGTATATATCTTCTGATGAGAAGAGTGTTGAACTTCAAGCAGGTTACGGAATCCATACCGGAAGGATTTAAATCCATGGTTCCGGCGATCCTTATCCTCACTTTCGCATGGAGTCTTAAAGCCATGACTGACAGCCTCGGTGCCAAGCAGTTTGTTGAAGAGGTTGTAAGAAACTCCGCCGGAGGCTTCCAGTCGTTCCTTCCCGCCATCGTTTTCTTCATCGCGGTAGGACTGTCGTTCTCCACAGGTACCTCATGGGGAACATTCGGTATCCTGATCCCGATAACTCTCGGAGTTTTCCCTCTGACGGACCCTTTGGGCGTTGTTTGTGTATCAGCCTGTATGGCAGGAGCCGTATGCGGCGACCACTGTTCTCCGATATCCGACACGACCATCATGGCAAGTGCGGGTGCACAATGTGATCATGTAACTCATGTATCGACCCAGCTGCCATACGCTCTTACGGTAGCGGCTGTAAGTTTTGTAAGCTACTTAATCGCAGGATTCCTGCCCAATGCCGTCCTTGTTTTGCCGATAGCGACAGTTCTGATGATCGGCACTTTGCTCGGGATAAACTTTGCACTTAATAAGAAATAAAACCGCAATTAGTATTGATAAATAAATTATAGTATAATCACGTTTAGTAAAATCGAATCTAATTTAAAAGGGAGAAACAATATGTTGAACATTACAAAGCATTCTAGCGGTAAGAACCTTGAGCTTGCCATAGAGGGCAGACTCGATACGACAACTGCTCCTCAGCTTGAGGAGATAGTTCGTAACGGCCTTTCCGGAGTTGAGTCGCTCGTATTCGATTTTGTAAAGCTCGAATATATTTCCAGTGCCGGACTTCGAGTTCTGCTCGCAGCACAGAAGATAATGAACAAGCAGGGTAAGATGGTCGTTAAGAATGCTTCCGAGGAAGTTAAGGAGATCTTCGAGGTGACCGGATTCTCCGATATTATGACTATCGAGTGAGGTCTGTTCAATGACTGCATCGGATAAGCTTTATATAGATAATACCGATGAGAAAGCTACGGCTGCTCTTGCCATGGCCGATGAGTTTATCGGATCATTGGACGTTGACGCCAAGAAAGCAATCCATCTTCGTCTTCTTGCCGAAGAGACGATCGGAATGGTCAGAGCGATGACCGGCGATTTTGACGCTTACTTCTGGATGGAAAATGACGGTGAGTATAGAGTAAGACTTGATGTTTTTACGGATATGGATCTTAACAAGAAGAACGAGCTTCTCTCTTTATCGACCTCCGGCGTTAATACCTCAGCCAAAGGCTTTATGGGGAAGATAAGGGAATTCATCGAGAACAGTCTTCTCGGATTTGATTATTCGATGAAGCTTCAGCAGCAGTCCGGTTCGGAGATCGGCTATTCCTATATGGGTATGGGAATGGTCGGAGATTATCCGATGACTTCATCTTATATCTGGTCATTACAGAACTATAAGAATGCTCTGGATGAAAGCGATTCGGATGTCGACAGGACCGAGGCTTATGATGAATTGGAGAGATCCATTGTTGCAAGTCTTGCCAAAGATGTTATTGTGGGAGTTAAGAGTAATGAAGTCAATCTGACTATCGTAGCTCGCTGATGAATGATTGAGGTGTATCATGACAGATACTGATAATAAAGAATTAACAATAGAAGCTCTGGCTGAGAATCTGCCTCAAGTAGTTGAATTCGTAGACGATAAGCTTGAACAGGCAGATTGCCCGATGAAGATCCAGATGCAGATCGATGTTGCTCTTGAAGAGATATTCATCAATATTGCAAGTTATGCCTATAATCCCGATAAAGGTACCGCCACGGTACGTGTTGAGGTAAGCGAAGAACCTGTGGTAGTAACCATTACATTCGTAGATCACGGTATCCCTTACGATCCGCTCGCGAAAGAGGATCCTGACGTTACATTGTCAGCCGAAGAGAGGGAGATCGGCGGTCTCGGAATATTTATGACCAAGAAACTCATGGACGACGTTGTTTATGAGTATAAGGACGGAAGTAATATATTAAGGCTGATAAAGCGTTTTAAATGACAGATGTCTGAAGCCCGCATAATTGCACTCGATTCTGCTGAATTAATAGGAAACAGGGTAAACAGGATCCTGTCCGAGTGGTGTGGCGGGAAAAACTATCTGATAAAAGCAGAATGTCCAAGATTCAGTACCGGTGAGGCCAAGTGCGTGATCAGGGAATCGGTTCAGGACAAAGATATATACATATTGGTTGACGTATGCAATAACTCCCTGACATACCAAATGCTCGGCGAACCTAACAGAATGTCACCGGACGACCACTATCAGGATCTGAAGAGAGTTATCGCCGCATGTAACGGTAAAGCCCGAAGGATAACGGTTATCATGCCTTTTTTGTATGAAGGCAGACAGCACAGGAAGACAACAAGAGAGTCTCTTGATTGCGCGGTTATGTTAAGAGAACTGGAGACCATGGGCATTCACAGCCTGATTACATTTGACGCACATGACCCCAGACTTCAGAATGTCGTTCCCCTTATGGCCGTTGAGAATGTATCTCCGGCCTTGCAGTTTACACAGGCTTTGCTGACCGAATATGAAGATCTCACTATCGATTCCAATCACATGATGTTTATAGCCCCTGATGAGGGAGCGACTGAGCGAGTTGTATTCCTTGCGACCTTGTTCGGTGTTAATATCGGCATGTTCTATAAAAGAAGAGATTATTCGAGGATAGTAGACGGTTCCAATCCCGTAATAGCACATGATTTCTGCGGAAGTTCGGTCGAAGGAAAGGATGTTATCGTAATAGACGACATGATCGCATCGGGCGGAAGCATACTTGATACTTCAAGACAGTTAAAGCAAATGGGTGCAGGCAGAGTATTTATATTCTCCACATTCGGACTGTTTACAAGCGGGCTTGCAAAGTTCGACAAAGCTTACGAAGAAGGTATATTCGACAGATTGTTTACGACTAATCTTGTCTATCAAAGACCCGCGCTTCTTGAGAAAGAGTATTATTTCTCCGTAAAGATGGACAGATATATTGCTGCGTTGATCGATACTTTGGACAGGGGAGAGACCTTGCAGGCGATAACCAAACCGGCCGATAGAATCAAGAATATTTTAGCGATATACAACAGCAAATAGAGATTTCACTTTTCTGTCACAATTCAAAATCCCTGTATCCCTAATATCTCTGCGTTTTACATATATACAAACTGTGGGATTATGTAGAAATTGTGAAAAAATATTAACTTTTCGTGAAAAAGCACTTGCAATTGAATTGTCAAGGATTTATTATCAGGGTAACTAATTGTACTTTAGGGTTATTATGCCTAACAAGTAGGGGGATTTAAAATGGTAGTAAACAAATCTAACAAAAGATTGTTCGGCCTTGTATCGCTTGCACTCTCTGCTGCGGTTCTTATGCAATGGCTGATCCTTCCCAAGATCCAGTGGAACAGCGATGTTCTTGCTGCAGGTGAGTGGGATCCGAGCAAGCAGGATGCATCCAGTATGGTCAACTTTAACACCATTCTCGGTGGTGGTGTGGACTACGGCATCATTGCTGATTCACTTCATCAGGAAGGACATATGGAGACGACTTTCGCCACCAATTTGTTCTCGAGTACTTCAAATAACGATGTTGACTTCATGGATCCCGGAATGACTGCTCAGTTCATTATCGGTGAACTTGCTGATGGTAATTCCATTACGTTCGGTAAAACTTTTGCCTCATCTTACTACATTGAGGGACCTTCAGCTTTATTTGAAGGCGATCCTAATATTGTAGATGCGACTGTTTCCGGAACATATGGTCATTTTGTCCTTAACGATCCGTTCTTTGAGAATGGTTCTCCGTCGATAATCCCTCATGTTAATGATAATGCCAGTGCTAATGTAAACAGACTTATTAACAGAATCGGCGGTACCGACGAGTGGTCTGAAATATTATCCGATAAAGCAAATAGTGCTGCCTATAATCTTCCTTCTTCTTATATATCTTATCCTACATCGAACTCCATGATGATCGATCTTACTGATCCCATCTTTATGGATCGTGTTGTATATGTCAATGTTACGGCTGATATGCTCCCTTATCTATCTGCGACAGGTGACTATGACAGCGCTACCGGTAAGGCTAAGCAGGGTCTTGTAATTAAGAAAGATCCTTCTACTGTTATTGTTTTTAATATTGAGAATACTGTTTCAGGATCAACATTAGATCTTAATAAGTTCTTTGTTGTTTCCGGTGACCATATCATGGCCTCCACAACTGCTGTTTGCGGTGATAAGACCAATTATAGTTTTGGCGGAAGTATTAATGCCAATTCCACAATTATAAATGAACAGCTTTGTGAATCGGTAATATGGAACATCAGAACACAGGGACAGGTAAACCTCAGCACTACAGCCGGTACGATCCTTTGTCCTTACGCCGATGTTACATTCACCGGCGGTAATATTTCCGGTTGGCTTGTTTCAGGCGGACATGTAAATACAAACGGAATCGAGTTCCACTATCTTTATGGCGGAAGCTCAAGAGACGGCAGGAACGAGATGCACTTTGCGGCATATAAGAACTTTACTTCGACTTATGCAAAGAAGAATGAAGTAGTAGCCGATCCTTCTATCATCGTTCACGAAGGTGACTTCGTATTCAACTGGCAGGAATATACGGATATGAGCTTTAATACTCCTGTCGGATCCGCTGTTCCTTGCAGTGTTTCCGATAACAGTGTTGTTCAGTTCCCTGTATTGTCATTCCAGACAACCGATCCCAATGGTGAGCGCTATGTTGCACCGAATGGTCATGCAGATTTCTATTTCAAGATAACCGAGACCGCCAAGACTATTCCGGGTATCTCTAATTCCGACGGTTATATCCTTGTAAGACTCAGAGCTAATGCGGATGCAGAGGGTGAAGTTACATATCAGGTTCAGTCACAGTCAGTAACAGGTGAAACTGGCAATCTTATTACTTATCATACGAACGGAACATGGGATCCAACTGGACAAACACTCCCTGAGAATGAAACCTGGGTCCCCATGTCAGGTGTTTGTTTTGACCTCGGTTTCTTCTTTAACAAGGTAATCCCTAATACCATCTCGATTACGAAGAATATTACAGGTGATTATGTTCCTGAAGCTGATACTGAATACACATTCCGTGTATACAGTACTGCAGGCGGTGTAACGACTTATTATAAGGAAGACGGTACTCCATCTGCCGATCCTTATGATATAACCGTTACGGTTGCTGCAGGGAAGACATCCGGCAATACTTTGGTTACAGGTCTTCCTGCTGATACGACAGTTGTCGTTGAAGAGGTCGAGGCTTCTGCTTCCAGAGCCGGATATGACCTGATTGCCGGTACTCATTCTCAGACTGTAACAACTTCGGGTTCTCTTTCACAGGCAACGATAACCAATAAATATGAAAGGCACAGCAATCTTCAGGTAACTAAGACGGTTACAGGTGTTGATGTTCCCGGTTCATTCAGATTCTTGGTTTCCAATGGAACAAGCTATCTCCAGCCCGACGGTTCATTCTCTTCAGTTGAGACCTATTATGAGGTAGAGGCCGGTAAGACCTATAATTTCTATGATGTACCTTCCGGTACATATCAGATCATAGAGGATGTTGATGCAGCTAAGGCCGCAGGAACAGCAGTTTCTGCTTCTGTTGAACTTGATGAATCAGCATCTACGACAATTGTTCCAAACGTTGTAGTTTCTTCTGATCCTACAGCGGTTGCAACAGCCGAACTCGTAAACCATTATGTGGATAATTCTACAGGTGAGATTATTCTCGGTAAGACTGTTGAGGGTGCGCAACTTAATTCCTGGGCTCAGATTCAGTTCCAAATCTATTATATAGAGAATGGTATTACCTACTATCTCAATTATAATAATGGACAAACAACAGCTGAACAGTGGCAGGCTATTATCAGAATTAATCCCGGTCAGACTATTACACTTTCCGGCGATTGTATTCAGGTTGGTAGAACTTATCATATTGAAGAGTTGAATTACAATAATTGGTCTAATTGGGATTTTACTGATAATCAGCCTCATACCTATACTACGACACTGATTAATGTCGATAGTGATTCTACTGAGGGAACACAGGCGGATATTAGTTTTGGTACATCTTCTTCGATTAACTGTAATGTTGTTAACTACTATGATGTAACACCTACACCGACTGATACGCCTACACCTACGGATACACCGACGCCTACGGCAACGGATACACCGACACCTACGGCAACGGATACACCGACACCTACGGCGACGGATACTCCGACACCTACAGCTACGGATACACCTACACCGACGGCAACGGATACACCTACGCCTACGGCAACGGATACACCTACGCCGACAGCAACGGATACACCTACGCCTACAGCAACGGATACGCCTACACCTACGGCTACTGACACA
>DJYK01000026.1:0-86797 GCA_002450095.1 Mageeibacillus sp. UBA6980
TCTACTTTTGCTTGACTAGTGCACCAGTGACCAAAAGTGTGACTGATTGAACGAGTTGGTCAACATTTCAGTCACTACTCGTCAGGTTGAAGAAGATCGACTGCTTTGACTGTTGCTGCAACAGTCGGGTGCCTTAGTGAATGTTCACTATGAGACACCTACTTTTTATATAATTTGAGATCCTGACCTGTACCGCAGTTATAGGGTACGCCTATAACTCAATATTTACATACTGTATTAGTAGGTTAATCCGACATGCGCTAAAATCTAACCATCAAGGAAAACCCGAAAGGAAATAATACAAATGGAAACAAGAAGATTAGTAAGATCAAATACAAGAAGTATGCGAATGTGCTCGTGTTGCCGTCATTGCTTTTTTAATCACTGAATCAAAATGAAAACAGAAAGAGAGATAATAACATGAGTAACTATAAATTCGAGACACTTCAGCTTCACGTAGGACAGGAACAGGCAGACCCGACAACAGATTCAAGAGCGGTACCGATCTACCAGACAACGTCTTATGTATTCCACAATTCAGAGCACGCCGCAGCAAGATTCGGACTTCAAGATGCAGGAAACATCTACGGCAGACTTACGAACAGCACTCAGGATGTTCTGGAGAAGAGAGTAGCCGCACTCGAAGGCGGTGTCGCGGCACTCGCAGTAGCCTCCGGAGCAGCGGCCATCACTTATACGATCGAGGCGCTTGCACAGAAGGGTGACCACATCGTTGCACAGAAGACTATATACGGCGGAAGCTTCAACCTTCTTGGTAATACGCTCGTTAATTACGGTATTGAGACGACATTCGTAGATATCCATAACCTCGATGAGGTAAAGGCAGCAATAAGACCTAATACCAAAGCGATCTTTATCGAGACACTCGGAAATCCCGGCAGTGATATCCCCGATATCGATGCGATCGCGAAGATCGCACACGAGAACAATATTCCTCTTGCAATCGATAACACTTTCGGAACGCCTTATCTCATAAGACCTATCGAGCACGGAGCGGATATCGTAGTTCATTCGGCGACTAAGTTCCTGGGCGGTCACGGTACTACACTGGGCGGCATTATCGTTGATTCGGGTAAGTTCGACTGGCTCGCCAATAAAGAGAAGTATGCTCCGATCGCCAAGCCCAATCCTAGCTACCACGGCGTATCTTTTGCAGAGGTTGTAGGACCTGCCGCATTCGTTACGTATATCAGAGCGATACTTCTAAGAGACACGGGAGCATCAATCTCTCCGTTCAACGCGTTCCTTCTCCTGCAGGGTGTCGAGACTCTCTCGTTGAGACTTGACCGTCATGTGGAGAACACCAGGAAGGTAGTAGAGTTTTTAAGCAATCACCCTCAGGTAGAGAAAGTTAATCATCCTTCGCTCGAGTCTCATCCTCAGCATGAACTCTATAAGAAGTATTTCCCGAACGGCGGCGGATCGATCTTTACGTTCGATATCAAGGGCGGTCAGGAAGAGGCATTTAAGTTCATCGATGCTCTCGAGATATTCTCGCTCCTGGCGAATGTCGCTGATGTAAAATCCCTCGTTATCCATCCTGCGACAACTACTCATTCGCAGTTGTCGGAAGAAGAGCTCAACGAGCAGGATATCCATTCCAATACGATACGTCTTTCCATCGGTACAGAGCATATCGATGATATCATCGCGGACCTTGAGAAAGGATTCGCGGCAGCAAAGTAAGCACCGTACGGTTATTATTTCCTTGCAAGAACCTCCGGGTCATTTCCCGGGGGTTTTTGTATAGTGTTCACGCTGTGTTTATTCTTGATAGTAAATCTTCAATATTATAAAATTTATTTATATGCGCATAAGGAGGCTCATCATATGAATATCAACACGTCATCATCTGAAATGAATAATTATACAAACCCGATGACCTCTCATGTTGCAGAGGATGTCATCGAGCTTCAGAGCAGCATAGGACGCCTCGATACTATAGTCTGTGCGCTGTGGGAAGCTCTGATCGAATCCGGTGTCAGTGAGGAAACGCTTCACGAGAAGATCCGGGATGCGATTGAGAATAAAGACAAATATGTAAGACCTTCCTATGAACCTGTTATCGCCAAGTGTCCGAATTGCGGTAAAGCGGTTCAGGGATCGAGGAAGAACCCATTGCTCGGAAAGTGTTTTTTCTGCGGAGGACAGGTCTATTTCTATCCTTATACGGATAAGACTTCCGCAGATCGGAAGCAGGATGACGGGAACGACTTATAATGTCCGGAATTGATAAGACAAAGAATAATACACTCTTCGTTACATCGGTTTTTTTGTGTGTATTATTCATTTTCATTATATTGATTGCCGGCGTGGCAGGAGGGTTAAGTGCGTTCAGGGATAATGATATCCTTTACTTCGGCAATATGTGGTTTGCAACTTCCGGCAGGGCCGATGAGAGTATAGAAGACTTCAGAGGGTATGCGTCATTTGTTGCTGATATAAACTCTGAACAATCTTACGGCAGAAACCTTTGTTTTGAGACGAAGAATACCGAGTTCGATGTCCTGATAGACGGGAAGATCGTTTATAGTTTCCATCCTGAGAATTCTTCCGTTTACGGAAAGTTCTACGGATCCTATCCTCATGTGATAGATCTCGACTGCGTCGGTGATGTCTCGTCCGTGGAGATAAATGCCGAGACCATTAACGGTTCCCGCGGAAGCTTCCGGAATATCTATATTATGGACGGAACTTTGTATATGACGGATCTGTTCAGACAGACGTGGTTCTCGTTTTGCATGTCTCTTCTTATAGCGTTCATGGGTCTTTGTCTCATAGTAGGCGGCTTGTCGCTTCTTAAGACGAATAACGCGGGTAAAGAGATCGTCGCGATGGGACTCTTTGCTCTCGATGCCGGTATATGGACCGCGAGCAGCACGGTTATCGCTTCTATACTCATAGGCAATCCCGTCTCGATGCATTTTGTAAACTACATCTGTCTTATCCTGCTTCCCGCATTCGGCGTCTGGTTTGTCCATCTTCTGACGGGAAAAAGGTATAAGGTGTTTGTCAATCTGATGATCGCCGCATCAGGCGCGATTCTTCTTCTCGACGTCCTGCTTACGATGACGGGGATCTCTACATATCACGATATGCTGATGCTTACTCATGCTCAGTGTATAGTCGCCGTAATTTATTCTTTTGTAAGTATCGGAATGATAATGAAGGGCGACAGGACCAGAAGACAGATCAACACAAGGATTACGGTTACCGTCGCGTTCATCGCTGTCGCGATCGGAAGTTTTATCGATCTTATCAGATATATCCTGGGCAATTCCGGATTCGATTCCTCATTCTTCTTCAGGTTAGGTCTTATCGCTTTCGTCTTTATGCTCGGTATCAATGAGATCTATTCTCTCCTTGTCTATCGTAAATATGAGACGGAAGCGGAGTATATGAGCAAGCTGGCGTTTACGGATTCGCTGACCGGACTTGCGAACAGGATGGCTTTCACGGAACTTACGAGTGCGGTCGAATCAGATGAGAGCGGAAGGGGTTATATCATTCAGTTTGACATCAATAACCTCAAGAAAGTGAACGACAATTACGGTCATAAGGAAGGCGACAAGCACATCAAGGCCGGTGCGAGGGTTATCAACGACAGCTTCGGCAAGATCGGGAAGTGCTACCGTACCGGAGGCGACGAGTTCATCGTTGTTACGGAAAAGATCGAGGACCCGACAGTATTAGATGAAGCGAAAGACAGATTCAAGAAACTTATAGATGAATATAATGACTCAGAGAAACCGAGCGTCAAACTCGAGATAGCGTACGGAATAGAAGAGTTTGATCTGGGCTCGCGTGATGTCGAAGGCGCGCTGAAACTTGCCGACGGCAAGATGTACGACATGAAGAAGATAATGAAAGGATCGGACGGAAAGTATGCGTGAGGTCCCGGATCTTTCACTTCATAAGAAGAGTAAGTTTAACGCTTCGACGTTGTTCCTTATAGCAGTGACTTTGCTGTTGTTTTCTCCTTTTGCCGGCATCACTTCGATGTACGGAATGGTAGGGGATACGGCGATACAGATCAGGATAGGTCTCGATGATCTTCTTTACGGGCGCCTTATAACCGATGAGATCTACAGCTGGCATGAGGGGTTGACCTTTACCGCGCACGAGAGCGGATGGTATCTTCTGTTGGGCGTGATGTACAGGCTTTTCAAATTGTGGGGCGTGATAGCAGTCGGAACGTTCTTTATCTACGGGACAGGATTCACGGCTTTGGGGTATACGAAGGACAAGGCTCATCCTTTCATTATCGCTTCTGTCATCGCTCTGACGCCGATGCTCGGAGGTTTTCCGGACTATAATGTCAGGCCTTCCGTGACTTCCGTCTTTGCCGTTACGCTTCTCGTCGTTACTATGCTCGGCGGCAGCAAGCCTGTTTATAAAGTCCTGCTGTTCTCTTTATGTTGTCTGTTCTTAGGATGGTTTCAGGGAGGCATAGTCCCGTTATTCTTCGTGATATATACAGTTTTTATCGCAGTTGAACTTATATACAGGGAATTTAAGACGGCAGGCATTCTTGCGGCAGGACTTGTTCCGGGATTTATCCTGTCAGTATTAAATCCTGTCGGTATAAACGGATTCATCTTCGGACTCAAACAATCGGGGGCAACCGATATATGGGCGCTCGTGGATGAATGGAAGCCCATGGAGTTCAGTATCTTTCAGATTGTTCTCATCTTACTGGTATTCATCGGGTTCATGACGGAAGACAAGATAAAAAGATTCGATAAGAATGAGATAACGAAGCTTTTGCTCCTTTGCATGTTCTTTATAATGACATGCATTTACAAAAGATTTGTTGTTTATTATTCGGCGGCGTTCCTGCTCTTTGCTCCGGAGAAGATCGAGAGTCTTCTTAAGTGGGGCTTAAAGGAAGTTCTGAGGCTTAAGATCCCCAAGATCGAACTGTCTTCTTTCTTCTATCACATATTAAGTGCCGTCTGTGCCGTTATGCTGATAGCCTTAGGCGTCATCAACGTACCTCGTTATCTTCCTTCGGGAACCATGGAAGATGTCGAGAGGATGGCAGCTTACGATCCGGAAGTCATAGAGGTTATCAAGGATAGAGGATACGAGAAGATATTCAATTCGTTCGATACCGGATCGTGGCTTCTGTTCAACGGAGTTAAGGTCCATATCGATAACAGGATCGATCCTTTCATGGGAGAGTTCTCCGGAGAGGATCATATCAGAGGGCAGATGAGAATGGATAATCTCACGGCGCTTGACGCGTTCCGCGGAAGATACGATAATGATGCATTCCTAATAACGGAGGGTGACGGATTCTCTTATCTTCTTTATGAGGTAAATACCTACGCGTCTGACCGTTATGAGGTTGTATACGATAATGTAGTCGATTCCAATATACCGGGAGTCGGCAGTATGAGGTGGATAATAATAGAATGCAAATAAGAAAACTGGAACTTAAGGATGCACCGTTGATGCTCGAATGGATGCATGATGAGAGCGTAACGAGAGATCTTAAGAAGGATTTCTCATCACTTACGATCGAGGATGCAAAGAGCTTTATCAGAAACAGTCTCGACGATAAAGAGAACCTTAATATGGCGATCGTTAACGACGAAGACGAGTATATGGGTACCGTGAGCCTCAAGCACATAAGAGACGGCCGTGCGGAATTCGGTATCGCCATAAGGAAATGTGCGATGGGCAAAGGTTATTCTTCCGAAGCGATGAAGCAGATCCTTTCTTACGGGATCGATGTTCTGGGCCTTGATTCGGTGTTCTGGTGCGTTGATCCCGTTAACGGGCGAGCGGTGAGGTTCTACGACAAGAACGGATATCAAAGAGTGCCGGCAGATTCATTGAACCTCGGTCAGGACTCGGGTTATTCGGATGACGAGATCTCAAGATTTGTGTGGTACGATTACACGCGGTGAATTACTCGCCGTAGCATGATAAAATACACATATGGGCGAATATGGAAGAAAACGAATAGCCATACTGTGCGGACAGCCGGATGAAGACTTTCAGAGCCAGTTTATCGAAGGGTTCGAGAAACAGGCTTTCGGTTATGGTTTTGACGTGTGCGTATTCGCTATGTATCAGAAGTTCCAGGAATCGAAGGGAAGGGAGATCGGTGAGAGTACGATCTTCAGTCTCATAAACGGGGAGGTATTCGATGCATTCCTCGTTATGGGAGACACGATCCAGACGCCGGGAGTCCTCGAGAGGATCGATGAGAGACTTCACGAGACTGCGACAGGTCCTGTATTGTTTGTCGATTCGGACAGTAAGTATTTCAGTTCGGTAAAGCTTCACCATTACGATGCTATCGTCAAATGCATAGAGCATCTTATCGACGAGCACGGTTTTAAAGATATCGCTTTTCTCACCGGTAAGATATGGCATCCTCATTCCAAGGAAAGACTTAATGCCTTTCTCGATACGATGGAGCGCCACGGTCTTCCGGTCGGTGATGACCGCGTGTTCTATGGAGATTTCTGGTATACGAGCGGCGTCAAGGTCGCCGAGAGTTTTATAAGGGAAAAGAAGACGCTCCCGGAGGCTTTCGCCTGTGCCAATGACTACATGGCGATAGGTCTTGCCGAAGCTCTGACGAGAAACGGGATACGGGTGCCTGAAGATGTCGCGGTCATCGCATATGACTCGGTCGAAGAAGGCAGGACGAGCCCGTGCCCGATCACTTCCGTCTATCTTCCGGTGGCGCAGTTCGGCTCGTATCTTGCTTCTTCATTATCAAGATTAATGAGAGGCGAAGATCTTGAGCCTTTCAGTCCGGATTACGAGATGTTCCTCGGAGGCTCATGCGGCTGCCGCTGTGAGAGCGTAGTTCCGAGAGTGATATTAAGGAAGGGCTGGAAGACGGATCTTTTCGCGAAGAATTTCTATTCCGCCGACAACAGGCTTCTCGAAGATATGTATGCCAAAGAGGACTTAAGAAGCGTGCTCGAAGTAGTCAAGTCCTATATGTATCAGTTAAGCGATTACGAATCCCTCCACATTTGCCTCGATTCCGAGTGGGCGGAAGGTTATGTCGGAGATAAGCGCGAAGGTTATACGGATACGATGTATGAGGTCTTCTCTTACAGCAGTAAGGACGGTGACAGTCTCATATCATTTGACAGACCCTTTGATATAAGAGATATCCTTCCGCTTCTTAATGAGGAGAGTAAGTTCCCGAGGGCGTTCCAATTTACTCCGGTGCACTTTGATTCGAATTGTTTCGGTTATGCCGCGGTGTCGTTCGGCGACAGACCTAAGGTCATGGATATGACATACACGTTCTGGCTTCGCTATGTGATGCTCGGTATCGAAGCACTGAGAAGACAGACGGAGCTTGCCAACACGAGGCATACCATAGAAGAGATACGACATGTGGATAATCTTACCGGACTTTATAATTACGACGGTATCGTGGAATGCTCGGCAAAGCTCATCGAGCCCTCATCCGAAGGCGCTCCGATAAGTGTTGTCGCGGTGGATATAACCGGCGTCGGGGCGATAAACGATGAGCTCGGCAGAAAGGGAGGCGACAGGGTCATATGCGAATTCAGCAGGCTCCTTAAGACCTGTTCCGGCGAAAAGAGCCTGTGCGGAAGACTCGGAAACGACGAGTTCATTGTGATCTTAGATGCTTCGGAGAATTCCGATCTTCGTGAGGATGATTTGATATCGGCTCTGATGGACAGGTTAAGCGATTATAACGAGGGGCAGGAAAGAAAGCTCTCATTTGTCTCCGGATATGTGACCGGAACCGTCAGAACGGAAGACGATATAGAGGATCTTATCAATGCGGCCGTCAGTGATAAGAACGGAAACAAGATGAGGAGCAGGAAAGTACGCCTGTCAGGAAACTTCACGGAAGAAGAGAGCAAGACGGCAGATAAGGTTGCTTATATACTTGATAACAATCAACTCGATTATCACTTCCAGCCGATCGTGAGTACTTATGACGGCAGGATCTATGCATATGAAGCGCTTATGAGACCTGTAAGCGATCCGTATATAGCGCCCCCTGTCATGATCGAATACGCCAATCGCTTAGGTCGCATCGAGGAAGTCGAGAAGCTTACTTTCCAGAATGTTCTTAAGATAGTCGAAGAGAATAAAGAGGCTTTCGAGGGGAAGAAAGTATTCATTAACAGCATCCCCGGGATAATCGTCAACGGTGCCGACAGAGCTTTGGTGATGGATAAGCTTACCGCATTATCGGATCGTGTAGTCATCGAACTTACGGAGCATTCAGAACTCGATGATGAGACTTTGGAGAATATGAAGGAAGAATACCGCCGGATGGGGATACAAAGCGCGGTAGACGATTACGGTACCGGTTATTCCAATATCGTAAATCTTCTAAGGTACATGCCTGACTACGTCAAGATAGATCGCATGCTCCTGTCGGGTATCGAAGACAACCCGCAGAAGCAGCACTTCGTAAGCGATATCGTGAAGTTTGCTCACGAGAATGATTTTAAGGTCCTGTCAGAAGGAGTCGAGACGTCGGCTGAACTTGAGACATGCATCAGACTCGGCACGGATCTCATTCAGGGCTTCTACACGGCACGCCCTTCGAAAGAGATAATTCCCGAACTTCCGGCTGAAGTCCGTGAAGAGATATTCAGATATTCTGCGAGGTACTTCGGGGACACCTTAGGTTCCGATATCTGATCATTGAAAATAGAGGTTGCATTCTCAACCGACCCGGTATATAATAACCCCTACAATTTCATAAAAGCTTCAGAGCCGTTGCTTTGATAGTTGTTTGAGCATGAAGGTGTATTTATTGCGCCCTCAAGGAACTATCAAGACAACGGCTTTTTGGTTCCTCTCGAATCTTGACAACTGCAGCCGCTGATGACAGGACGGCCGACCCGGGGAAGCCTCGCGATAATATGAGCGGGCCAAGGGAATAGTCCTTCATACACGCGGGTTATTGAACGATTAGGTTTTTTTACATAGAAACGAGAGGTAAAAAATGAAATTAGATTTGATCAACGAGAATAAATATTCAAATGCAGTAACTGTTGTGCTCGAGACTTCCGTAAACGAGAGCAGGTCATACAGGGAATCATTGCTTGTAACAAACAGGTTCACGCATATGATATCCGGAATGAAAGAGGGCGACAGCATCAACATCAGGTTTGTCCCGGATAAGACTCATAACGCAGTCTGTTCTGTCTTTACGGGAGGCGATCTTGTTTCCGAGTTGAAGGATATAAGCTGGATATTTTGCGGCTGCGGTCAGGTAAACGGTGCTTCCGTATGCGATCCGGAAGATCTTGGGGCAGAAGGCCGACAGATATTCTGCTTGAAGATGAAATGTGATGCATCTGACGATTACCGTCACGGCTTACATGAGGCGGAGATTTCCGCGGATCTTTTTTCCGATCTTGCAAAGATGCTCATTAAAGAGAATGTGATGGTTCAGTTGTCCGTAGTTGCACCTGAAGAGTCAAAGATCGGAAGTGAGGAGGATCCGTTTGAAAATTATGTTCGCTCAGGCATAATTCTTCTTAGTGTTCCCGGAAATATCCCGCTCAGATTAAGATCGTTTCTCTCGATCGCTTTACCTCTTTTGGATGTAGTAAAGGTCGATGACGGATCGGATATAGAACTTCTGAGCAGTTCTTGCATGGAGCGTACATCCGCATCTTTGCTTAACGGGTACAGAAACGCTCAAGGCTCAGAAACTTGTGAGTGCATAAACGAGTACAGTGCAAGTTACGATGAGGAAGCTGGGATCGAAGATCTTAACTTAAGTTTTCGAGTTTATACCTCCCTCAAAAGAAGCGGTATCAATGATCTTAAGACTCTTATCGGCAAAAGTGACGAAGAACTTCTTAAGATCAAGTACATAACTCCCAAGAGGCTCTCCGAGATACACATTGCCGTCGAAGCATATAGAAGAATATCGGTCGTTCCCGCCGGTAAGAGCGGTAACGGCATAAAGGATCTTGAGGCGCTTATAGGTCTTAAGGATGTTAAGGCGCAGGTGAAAAGGATCTCCTCATATGCAATGATGACAAAGGATATAAAGGACTCCGGGAAAAGCGAGATCCCTTTGTCTTTGAACATGATGTTTACAGGAAATCCCGGAACCGCCAAGACTACTGTAGCGAGGATAATGGCGAACATTCTCTATGAGACCGGCATCCTCAGAAGCAAAGAGATGATCGAGGTCGGAAGAGCCGATCTTGTCGCAGGATACGTGGGGCAGACTGCCGAGAAGGTCAAGACGGTCTTCAAAAGGGCAAAAGGAAAACTCCTGTTCATAGATGAGGCATATTCACTTATTGACCCGCGGGACAACAGCTTCGGCGATGAGGCAATAAGCACCATCGTTCAGGAGATGGAGAACCACCGTGAAGATACCGTAGTTATCTTTGCAGGTTACCCTGATAAGATGGAGGAATTTATCGAGAAAAATCCCGGTCTTCGTTCGAGGGTTCCGTTCTGCATCAATTTCCCGGATTATACCGTCGATGAGATGACCTCGATCGC
Organism: Mageeibacillus sp. UBA6980; assembly: GCA_002450095.1. GTDB lineage: Bacteria > Bacillota > Clostridia > Saccharofermentanales > Saccharofermentanaceae > Saccharofermentans. Next base: position 10,522 of record DJYK01000026.1, read on the forward strand.
AGAAGTTGTGGCATCATCAATGGGCTTTAAGGTAAGCGAAGACGCAGTTGTCAGGATAGCGGATCTTTGCCGTGAGACAGATCGCATCAAAGACAGAGGCAACGGCAGATTCTGCAGGAATCTGGTGGAGAATGCAGTCCTGAATTATGCCGAGCGTGTATACGGCGGAAACGGTTCCGTGTCCGGTGATATGGAACTTGCCGCTTCAGATTTTACACCCCTTCCCAAGATGCCGGAGACAAGAAGATCCATAGGTTTTGTGTAATCAGAGGGCGGATCCCCCCTCCGATTACAGATGAAACGGGCTGATATAGTTATTACAAACAGTCTGCGGAGGTACCGGATATGAGAAAGAATAATGTGATCAAGTCAGTTATCAATAAGGTTTTTGTCTTTGCTCTGACAGTCATTATGGCAGTGACGTGCGTATTACCTGAAGTTCAGGTAAATGCATCTGAAGATGCATGGACTCAGATCAACAATGCTGTTGAGAATATGAGAACAAGTGTTACGGTTAATACCCCCGTCCCTTGGAATTGGATAGATTTACTCACTTTACAACATGGAGCCGCTTGTATCACAACATTTTCCTATAGCAGACGCAGAAACGGGAGAACCACTTATTATTTTAATTATAGCGTTAACTCACTTTCTGAATATAACAATGTTAAAACCGAACTTGATAATGTTGCCAACGAGATAATTGCCGGCATTCCGTCCGATACCACCGGGATCGAGAAAGCTCGCATGATCCATGATTGGCTTGTAACTCATACTGTCTATGACCATAGTCATTCAAATCCCAATTCCCATAATCTGTATGGAGTTCTTCATGATCACTTGGCCGTTTGCAGCGGATTCTCTTGTGCGTTTAAGTATCTGATGAATCGTGTCGGACTCGATTGTTCTATCGTGGACAGTGACAATCACGCATGGAATCAAATATCATCCGATCCTGATATATATGTTGATTGTACCTGGGATAATTATGACTATGCGTCTGAGAACGGGCAAGAGTATATCCCTTATCTGTATTTTGCAATGGACGACACCGATCTTGCTTCCATTGAAAGTCATTCAATTATTGCGCGTACAAAGCCTTATGTTGATTCGCATCCTGAATATCTGGCAGGAGACAGTATCGCTACGGTTTCTTTCGATGAGTATAACACCGAGAGCATTACTTATTACTGCGATCAGATGCATGACTTAGGATACAATTACTTCACCCTTGACTTTAACAATAACGAGGCTTATCAGAATGCCGTGAACAACCTTCCTTACTACATGTATGATCTGTCCCGGCATATCAATGCAGAATACGATATGTATTACATTACTGATGATCAACTTCGAACATTTTCTATCCTGATCGGAAGCGGGCATGATATGGTCGGTACAAGATGACGCGTGGCTCTCGTTTTTTAAGTTTCTTTTGTACTGTTATAATCTAATAGTAAGTTAAAGCTGTTGTGTGAGTTAATGACTTGTATTGAGTTTAGAATTATAAGGAGCAGGTTTTATGTTTTATATACGTAAGTATCCTAAGCAGAAAGATGCCATCAGGATCAATTCCGAGGAAGATATTCCGCAGATGCTTAAGGGCACTATCGTGATCGAGTCCGGTCAGATAAAGATGTTGTCTGCCGAGGGTGTTTCAACAGCACCGCTGGGACAGGTGGTGGGATATGACCGCAAGGCTCCTACTAAGACCGGATACGGTGCGTGGCCGCTTCGTGAGGGCACTTATATTGAGCAGGACGGTAAGTTTTATCCCACTGCTGATATCTGCCAGGCTGAAAGGGTAGAGCCCCCGTTCAGTATCGAGACCAAATATGGCGTTATGATGTTAAAGGAAGGTGAACACGGTCTTCTTCTTACAACTTCATATGGCTCGAAAAGACTTTTGACTCTTGGAACATCATCTGCCGATGACTATATGATATGCGATGAAGAAGGTAATGAAATAGCACCTTTGTCGAAGATCGACGATTATCAATAACCTGTAGTTTTAGTTGTTACTGTTAGTTCTCACCCCCCTACCCGGGGGTGTTTTATTTGGCGTTATCATGAGGTCAGATAAATTATGCACAAAAACAGGAGGCAGACCATGAAATTGGAAAACTTAAGGCAGAGCCGTTTATCTTATCTGGAACAGAATAAGTTCAAGAATCTCGGTCTGCTCGAAAAAAGAAGGTTGGTATCAGTAGGTCGTGCGGACGGATTGAGAAGCCTTCCCCGTAAGACCGAAGATGGTGTTTATACATCCCCTTATATCGAAAGGGAAATCAATTATTATGTGGAGTTTACATATAAGACTTATGCATCATTGCAGGTGGAGATCGAATCTGAATTCTCAAGACTCGGTTATCTTATGGATTCGATAGGAAGAGCGTCCCGAGAGTTGGAAGAAATAAGTAAGGAACTTGAGATCCAAAAGTCTGCTGCCCTTAATAAGGTGCGTAAGAACGGAGAGAGCAGACTGACTGATTCACAGGTGGTCTCTAGAAGACTTGCTGAGAAAGCTAAACTCCTTGATCCGCTTGTTAAGCGTGAGAACGAACTTAAGAGTCTTATTAAGGATGAGATTGATGAGTTTATGAAGATCCGTGCGAAGATTATCGAGGATAATAATTCGACACGTCTGATCTGCAGCAGAGTAAGAGAACGCATCAATCAGAGAATACTGGTCTATTGGGATGCTGCACTTGTTAAGGACAGTAAGATCCCGGTAGTTCCGACAATAGAACTTAAAAGTGATGCGGAAGAGGTATACCTCGGTCCCCATAAAGCGTTTCTTGACGATGTGGATAGATTCGCAGATGAGATTAAAGAGAAGGAGGCAGCATGATGTTCGGACGTAAGAAGAATACCGGAACAGAAGAAGTTAAGAGGAGAGAAGTACATGACTTCACTCTCAGAAGTACTGAATTGAGTTTCGAATCTTACAGAACTGTTGATTACAGGCTGTTCCCTCAATTGTCCGCAGAGTACATGATGCCGCTTATCGATGCGCATCTGGATAAGCTTCTGTCAGGTGAAGTGGATGATGCCAACGGCGATATGCTGGATCGTCTGTTGTTTGATCCGGCGCGTATGGCATTACCTGATCTTATCTCGCAGCATGTAGATCATGCAGACGTGTTGAGACGTTTTATCGTAAGGCGTAATGCTGACCAGAAGGACCTGGAGGAGATCCTTTCTCAGCGTCAGATTGAACTGGATGAACTTAACGGCGAATACGAGAGTGTATGCAGGAAGATCGATGAAAATGGAGGTGCACTATGAGTGTAATAAGAAGAAACGGAACCGGTGAACTCATTTATACAAAGCATAATCAGCATCTTTCTAAGAATGATCCCGATACGCCTCTTGATAAGGCGATAGTTCCATATCTGATAATGGCATTCTGTGCCATAGTAGATGCTACTGTATTCATTAATCTGTTTAAGCAGATCTCATATGACAGCCCTTTTATGCTGGGGGTTGAGGTCGCAGGTTTCCTTTTTGGTTTTGATGTAGTCCCGATCTATCTTGGCATCTACATAAGAAGGCTTAATCAGGGGCTTGCCAAGGGTAAGATGATCTTGTGGTGTGCGTTGACAGCATGTGCAGTATCTGTTCTTTTGAATGTATTCCTTCGTATTGCCACGATAGATTCTCTTTCTCCTGATATGTCGGTTAATAACGCCATGTTCCTTAATTCTGCTGCGCCTTCGGAACCGGCATCGGGTGTAGACAGTACAGCCGTCGCTCTTACGGTATTCGGAATCGGTCTGCCTCTTATCACGAGCCTCGGTTCTTTCTTTGTAAGTTACCTTACATATGATCCTCTTAAGATCATGAAGAACCGCCTCGAGAAACTCATCGGTTCCAAGAAGGATGACATAAGACAGATCACAGCGATAGTCAACGAGTATAAGTTGAACGAAGGGTTTGCAGAGGATCTTATCCACGATGATGATATTAAGTTCGAAGAGATGAAGCGTATGCATAAAGCAATAGTGCTCGGTTACTGTGACTACGTACGTGTCCGTCTTGAGGAACATCTTGCTAATCCCGTCGCATTAAGCGCTCTGTCGGAAGAGTCGGGTGAAGCAATACTACAGAGACTTCAGAAAGAATTGACCGCACTTTATGCGGAATATGATTCCGATTCCGGGAAAACTACAAAAGAGATAACACCGTTGAATGTTCTTTTACACAAGGAGGCATAAAATGAGAAAGTCGATTGTATCTTTGATTATCGTTGTATCACTTCTTTTCGCCGTGTTTACAAGCGGATGTTCACAGCCTTTAGATTCCGGCAAGACGGCAGTCTGTCTTGTTATTGCCAATACAGCTAATTCCCAGGGCCTTAATACAGACAGTCAGTATATAAGGGATACCATTTACAACGTTATAAGGAATTACGGATATATCTCGGTCGTTAATGTTGACGGAGATCCTCAGGTCGTGTACGCCAACAGTTATGATATCGATGACCGTTATAAGAGTGCATCAGCGGATAAGCTTGATTCCGATGCACAGGCTAAAGCATCGAATCTTCTTGATGCAGTTCATACTCTGGTTGCAGATGATCCCGAGACGGATTACCTTAAGGCCTTAAGTCTTGCCTCCAGAAGTCTTTCTTCACTTACAGGTTATGATTCAAAAAAGATTATAGTAATAGGAACCGGATTAAGCACGAGCGGGATCCTTAACTTCCGCAATAATCTGCTTGCTGCAGAACCAGAGGTGATAGTCGAGATCCTTAACGAACAGGAAGCGATCCCTGATTTTACGGGTATGAGTGTTACATGGCAGCAGATAGGCGACGTTGCTGCTCCTCAGCAGGAACTGACATCAAGACAGATGAACAGACTGATCTCGATCTATGAAGGCATAATAACCGCCGGAAACGGATTGTTCTCTTATGACAGTACGATAGGAACCGCAGTTGATACGGGAGTAGATTATCCTTCTGTATCGTTAGTTGATCTTCCGTCTGAAACTCCTATGGTATTTGAATACGAGAATACTTCTGTAATAAGTGATGATCAGTTCTCTGAGCCGGTTGTGCTTTCGGAAGACCAAGTGGCATTTGTAGAAGACTCTGCGGATTATCTGAATCCTGAACAGGCTATGGAAGTGCTTGCTCCCATCGCAGAGTGGCTTATGGAGCATTATGATGTAACTATCCTTCTGGTAGGAACGACAGCGGGGGATACTAATTCTGATTATGCTTTATCCCTTTCCTCGGATAGGGCTAATGCTGTAAGGGACTCGCTGATAGGACTCGGGGTAGATCCTTCTCAGATCCTTACAACGGGTCTTGGCAGCAGCGATCCTTGGCATGTATATGGTTTGGGGTTAGGAGAAGAGGCTTCGGTAAATCGAAAAGTAGTAATTATAGATGCATCTTCGGATATAGCGAGAGGGTTATGTGATTTATAATTATAAGTAGATTGAAATTATGAGGGTAAAATAATGGAATCAGACTATTTCTTTTCTTATAAAACAAAAGGTGGTTCATCTCCGGAGAATAAACCCAAGGTCTTTTTCACTTGTCATCCTGACGATTTCGATAAGTGTTTTGATGTGGTGTGTTCTGATATTTTTATGTATCAGAATTGTACTATTCTTTATACAAAAGATATGACCACAAAACTTAACGATGCTGATACTCTCGTTGATTTAGAGAGAATGAATTTATTTGTGATTCCTGTTACTTCTAAGTTGTTAAGTGAACCCAATCGAACAATGCAATTTGATCTTAAATTTGCACTAAGCAAGCACATTCCTGTTTTACCTATAATGATGGAGACCGGATTAGCTGATCTTTATAAGAAACGAGAGAATTTCGGTGAATTGGAGTACATGAAGAAAGTGGGTGTCGATGATACCGCTATTAGCTATGAAGATAAGCTTCAAGCGTTTCTAAAAGATAAACTCGTAGGTTCTGAGATGGTTGATAGGATTCGTAAATCATTTAGAGGCTATATATTTCTTAGCTATCGTAAAAAAGATAGGAAGTACGCGAATGAACTAATTAAGATGATTCATGCGGATCCAAGATTTGAAGACATTGCGATATGGTTTGATGAATACCTTGTTCCGGGAAAGAGTTACAGAAATAGTATTAATACCAAAATTAAGGAAAGCAATCTGTTTACTCTATTAGTGACTCCATGGTTGGTAACTAGACATGATAATGGTGACCCTAATTTTATCATGAGTACAGAATACCCTACAGCATTATCATATGAAAAGAGTGTCTTCCCTGTTGAGATGGAGAAGACCGATAAGGATATTCTTTCGAAAGAGTTTAAAGGAATAACAAAGACGACAAAGACTAAGAAACGTAATCTTCTATACAAGTATTTGAATGATTCATTATCTATGGTTGTTGATTTGAACAGTGAAATGTCGATGGAGCACTGTTATTTGATGGGTATGGCTTATCTTAATGGTGTTGATGTTGATATTAACTATGACAAAGGTGTTGAGTTGATTCATAAAGCGGCTGTAGGTGGTTGCTTAGAAGCTATGCATAAAATGTCTCGAATTTGTTTTTATAAAGCGGATTATGAGAATTCTGTATGCTGGAGTGAGAAGTATTATAAGGGTATTGTGAATTCTTTGGGAGAACGACATCCTGATGCTTTGTTAGCATTGGAACAGTTAGTTGTTGATCGAATGAATAATAACGATTATAACGATGCCTTGATAGAATTGAGTAAAAAGAACTATATTTATCACAGGGATTTTTTGGGTATTAAACATCCTGAAACAGTAACTCCTTTATGTCATTTAGGTGTTGTTTACCAAAAGACAGGTCATTATAAACGAGCAATAAAATGTACAAGGAAGGCCCATCGTTTATCTCGAAAGATTCTTGGGAAAACCAATTCTATAACTGGATATACTGCATTTATATTAGCGACTACATATTCTTCTATTGGACAAGACAAAAAATCCATCAATTACTATGAGGAAGCTTATAGCATCAGAAAATACAATTATGGTGAAGATGATTTTTACTCGACTGAATGGCTATTTGATTTGGCCAGAGCATATAATAAAATTAAGCAATACGATAAATCATTGGAATTATTTAAAAAGGGCTATGCACAAGTAGTTGCTTATAAAGGCGAAAATGACTGGGTTTCATATGAGGCTTTGTTTGAATTAGCGTGTGCAACAATGTGCATTAACGACAGATCCAATCAAGAAGATGCATTAGAAAAGTTAAAGAATGTTTATAAGTTTAGGTGTAATGATTTAGGCAAGTATCACACACACACAATTTATTCATTAATTCGGTTATTAGATTGTTATATAAAACTTAGTGAATATAAAGTCGTCATTAGTTTGTGTGAATCGAATTATCGGAAAGTACAACGAACGTTAGGGGTTAACCATGAGTATACAGCTAGTATTCTAAATAAATGGGCATTATCTTGTGAGCGCAGTGCTAATTATGAATCAGCTTTAAAGAAGTATGAGCAATTAGTTGATTTACTCGAATCAAATGCTGATTACTTCCGAGCTATAAAGATGTTAATATTCTGCGGCAGACTGAGTAATACTTTATATGGAAAACGTAATACGCATAACAAAGTATTGATTAGTAAATGTATTTCGTTGAATAAAAAGTCGTTAATGAGTACAAAAGACATACTTAAAGAGATTTTTAAATTTAGATGAGTTTTAATGCTTATTATTATATCTGTTACCATTGATTCATATTTCCAAACAATATACAATTATAAAACTATCTTGATGATAAGGATGGATAACCTACATGTTAACTTGTCCGGCCTGTAATTCTGAGAATGTGTATTTCAGTAAAAAACGCTGTTGTAATATTTGTGAAGACTGCGGCAAGATATTTCGGGAAGACACAAGACTCAGGTTATTCTTCAGTTATGGTCACGACAAGCATAAAGATCTGGTTGATTTAATACGTAAGCGTCTCGAAGAACGTGGTCACGTTGTATGGATAGATCACAACGATATCGTATTCAATGACGATTGGAGACAGGAAATAACAAGAGGAGTTATCGGTTCCGATGAAATAATCTCATTTATGTCAAAACATTCCCTACGCGATCCCGGAGTCTGTCTCGATGAAGTTCAAATAGCTATAAGTATAAAGAATGAGCGAGTCATACGAATCCATCTAGAGGAAACCAAAGAAATCAAACCTTCGACCGCTATATCTTCAAGGCAATACTTGGATATGAAAGATTGGGAAACGTACTATAAGCAGGGCGGGGAAGTATGGAACGAATGGTTCGATAAAAAGATGTCTGAACTTATTCGATGTATAGAAGATCCTGATAACGCACAATTCGATGGTGAGATAACAGAACTCTCCCGTAAGTTGCGCCCTATAGACTACTTAACGAGAGCAAGAATACTTTTGAAAGATGAATTCAGAGGCAGAACATGGTTGCTTGATAAGTATAAACAGTGGAAGAATAGTAGCGATTCCAATATATTCGTGTTATACGGTATACCCGGTGCAGGAAAGAGTGCATTTGCGTCTCGATTGTTTGATGAGGATTATGATGTTATTGCCTGTGTATTTTTCGAGTTCAGTAGAAAGGATATGTCGGATCTCGATAAAATTACTAATGTTCTAGCCTTTCAGATTGCCTGCAAACTTCCTGATTACAGAGAATATCTGCTGTATTGCCTTAATAATGACAGTACTTTTCTTGAACTAGAAGGAATTACACGATTTGATTCTTATATAATAACGCCCCTACGTAACTGTATAGTCGGCAGCCGCGACAACCAAATTATCGTTATCGATTCACTTGATGAGGCTTATGACCTTAATAATGAACTTGTAGTTTCGTTGCTCTCAAGGATAAGACTCTTACCTCGTTGGATAAAGGTCTTGGTTACCAGCAGATACAACAGTGCCATTGACGTATTATTGGACAACGCCGTTAAGACACATATCGAAAAAGAAACCAAAGATAACGATTCCGACTTAAAGGCTTATCTTTCTGATCACTTTGAAAACTTTCCGAGAATCAATGAACTTGTTTATAAATGTGAAGGCAGTTTTCTATATGCCTCAATGCTATGTCAGAAGGCAAACCAATCAAATGAATATGCCGAAGAACTACTTGAAACAAACGGAGGTCTTGACTCGTTCTATTATCTGGATATTCGGCGGAAGTTTAATTCAGATAGCGGTTTAGATTTTAACAAATATAGACCAATACTCGAATTATTATGCGCCTCTAACGAAATTCCTGAATCACTATTATTTCGCATTTTAAGCCTTGATAAGTATGATTATAATTCATTTAAAAACATATTTGCGGATTATATAATCAAAAAAGAATCTTTAGAATATGATTTAGATAGGAATAATCAGATAATCAGTTTCTTTCATATGTCGTTCAACGACTGGCTAACTAACCCAGACAGCGCGAACGAGTTCTATATTAACGAACAAAATGGGGCTACTGTATTAGCCAATTATTTACTCGATAATACCAAGATTAATAACGAGCAAATAAAAGATTATATCGGGGGAAGATATTGGCATGACGGAGAGCTAATTTCAGTATTGATAAAAGCGGAATTATACAAAGACTGCATAGATATTCTTATTGACAACCCCAATAACAACAGAATGTGGCGTTATGTTAAACAATTTCCATCATACATTGATATATCATCTTTAGAAGATACATTTGTTAACAATTGTCGTCACGAACAAATTTATCTAAACAAGATATCAACTGAAGATTTCATTTATAATTGGTTTCATTTTAGACGTCTTTCTTCCCGATACGAGACTCTATCTCACTTGCTATCAGATGAAAGATTTCTAATAATCCTTATTCAATTACTACGCAATGACGATATAGATCCTACAACTTTGGTAGTTATATCACATTTCAAAACGAGTGTACTTCGTGAGATTCTAGGGCTCTATAAAATAGGCCAAACACTATCTGATTGTTTAGACCAGTGCGATATACAAGGATATAATATTCCAGATGATATTCGTAAAAAAATCAATCTATTTATTCTTTGTTCCTGCTTTAGTTATGGTCATCCATCAATAGATTGTATTGAAACTCTAAGGAATGATAAGTTGTATCACAATATTAATGAAATCTGTTCTCTGTCAATTGAAGAGCTGTCTGTCTATGATATTAGCCAAGATTTAATAATAGCAAGGAACAAATACAACACTTCATGTTTAATAGATTATCTACTAAAACATCTATTTGAATACACCCATAAAGAACTTAACAACGATAATAAAAACCACATACTCCGTCTTGTTAAATATGGTGCCGAGTTCAATACCGTTATAAACCTTTTTAGAGATTTTGACCGCAGTAAACTCAAAGACATCATTCTTAATGAAAAGCTGAATTCAATTATTAGTTTGCTTACTCAAATCCAAAATGAACTACCAAATATCAAATGATTTATCTGCAAATCCCGCTAAAACAGCATGCCGTTTCCGATAGAACGGCATGCTGTTCCGCTTCAAGCGGCACGGAGTGACGCTAATAATTAGAATTAAACACAGTTGAAATAAGGTTTAAGGCTGTTCATGAGTTCCTTAATATCGCTGTAATCTACGAAGGCGAGCTCGCCATTTGCAAGGAGCGTTTTCAATGGATGGTCGGCGGCTAATGGTAAATTGCAGGTGATTCCTTTATCGATGAAGACCTTATACAGAGTATTACATTTCTCAAAGCCTAAACGGCAGCTGGATCTGCTGAAGGAAGAGGGGAGAGTGCATCGGTAGACTTCGCAGTTTCCTTCTTCAAGAAGATCTTTAAGCATATCGTATTGTTTCTGTGTTCCGTAAACGAATTCTCTCATGGGTTAATCCTCCTTAACGTCAATAATACGAGTGTCTTTCCATTTTCCTGCGAGTTTACTGAGATCGTGTATGCAACCGCAGAGCTTGCATTCTTTCTCCGGTGACTGTTTGAACCAGATCGGTTCGTCTGTGAATGTATTATCGGATGCTTCCTTGTATATGTTATCGAAGCACTTTATTCCGAGTATACTGTTGATATCAGGGCTGGTTCTGATCATTACGAAGTTTCTGTCGGCAATCTGGTCAAGCAAATTGTTGTATGGACTGTCGGGAGCATCGTGATAACAAAGCATCATTAGTGCAATCTGGCCCTTAAGTGAATTCATTCTTTCTGTAACAAATACAGAGCATTCGGCCGAACCGACATTGTTTTTATAGCCGTTCTCGTAGGCTACAAAACGGGGAAGGAGAATGCATCTCGGACAGGATTCGGTAACTCCGGGATAAACGAACATCAATTCGCATCCTGCTCCTCGCTCATAAACCATAGCAGCCAGATATGGTATACCGAATTTCAAAGCTAAATAAGAACTCCTTTTCTGTGCTTCAAAATTATCAGTACAGCCAAGAATAAGGTAATCCTGAGGGCGCTTCCCCGGGAACATATTAAGAAGTGAACCGAACTCTTCATCGCTCATACTGTTGTCCAGGAACCTGTTAACAGTAATTACATTTGCTTTGGGGTTAATGTCCAATATACGGCTCTTTATAACTTCAGTCTTCTGCTTGCCGATCTCACTTATGAATACTCCCTGAGTGGCAATGTTAGATGCACTGACTATGTCCTTATCCATAATAATATAGTTATTGAATCCGTGTCGGGCCATGTTCTCGAGGAATGATCTGGCTCCGCCTGCTCCGATGCAGACGATTACTTTGTTCCTGACATTGTCGGGAACCAAAGTATCAACTTTGCCAAACAGCTCAGTTGAGGTGGGAACTGTTGCCTCTACCGATTCCTTGGCAGGTTCCATCTTTTGCTTGGGCTGCGGATTAGTCTTTTCGATATACGAATCCACTTCTGAAATAGAATAAGAAGTGTGCCAGGATCTTCTGCCGGAGATAGCATAACCGTCCTTGGTTGCATCAATAATGTATTCCAGACAGACGAGAATTCTATCATTAATAGTCCTTACTGTATAGAAGAACATTTTATAGAAACCGTTTTTGGTATTAGACATGAATATCGGCATATAGAAAACAGATGAATGAAAGAAGTTCATCAGAATTCGTGCAGTCGAAATGTCGTGAAAAGAGGGTCTTATACATCCGTGAGGATGACTGTGGAAGAACCCCAGAGCTGAAATATAACCTCTGTCTTTCCAATCCCAATAGACATCGTTCATTGCCTTAGGATCATAATAGAATGTTCCTGCGGTGTTGCAGGAAGAAACATCAAACTCAGCAAGGTCAATCAGATTGGCGTCGTTGGTACAACCGAGCATACCTCCGGTTTCGGCAGGGTAACGACCTACGTTTGTTCTAAAATAGTCCAATACTTCTTTGGAAAACTTAACTACCGGGCTCTTGGGTAAATCAGCAGGCGTCTGCATCTTTGCATTTCTTCTATTATTTCTGCGAATTGTATATCTTCTCATTTTATGCCTCCTCAATAGTAATTCCGTCTTTGAGGTTTCCTTTTACTGCTACTCTTACGCTTTTTCTTTTGTTCTTCTTAATAACTTCGAAAAGCGATTTGCTCTCGCTTAAGCATTGCTCAACATTATTTCTTATAGTTCTGGCTCCATAAGCACTGTTGTTCAGATAAACAGTTGTCAGATCAAATATCAGGCGTTCGTCTATACGAACCGGAGTAAGGTTATATTTGGTAAGACGATCGACTATGAATTTGTTTACTATGTTCATTATGGCTTCTTCATCAAGCTCATCGAAAATGATATAGTTGCTTATTCTGCTGCTTATTTCAGGACGGCCGCAGTAACGTGTGAAAGCATCTTTGCACAGTTCACATACTTCGTATCTGTTTCTGGCTGATGAAACACTTTTTACAGGGATATTCGAAGTGAATACCATTATGCAGCAACGGAGATCTATATCCGGTTTGTTGTTGTTTAAATGCAGGAAGCCCTTGTCAATTGCTTCCATCAAAGCTGTTATAAGTGATGTGTGGGCTTTTTCAATTTCATCAAATATAAGCACATGAAAAGGATTGTTTCTTACAGGATCAAGAAGAGTCTTATCCTCGTAGCCTATATATGACGGCGGAGCGCCAAGAATTGACTGTACAGCATGTTCCTGGACAAATACATTGCAATTTATCCTTATTGTGTCGTAATTTGTACCGGATGCCTCTGACAGTACTTTTGATAATACTTCTGCACACTGTGTCTTACCGGTTCCGGTAGGTCCCATGAACATCATTGTTGTAGGGTGATCCTGTTCCAGCCATGTTGAAGAAGCAAGTATTCTTGAGACAGAATCAATCTGACGGTCCTGTCCGAATATCTCTTTCTTCAACGGTATTGCGATATCTTCTGATTCGAGGATCTTTCGATCCTCGTTAGTTCTGTTGTTAAGCATGTCCTTAACTTCGTTTTTGTTATAAAGCGTTTCTGTCTTCTGCTTGAAAAGAGGTTCAAGACCGATAAGAAAACTCATCATTTCATCAAATGAATTGAATCTTAATTCTCCGGTAGTGATAAGCTGCATGAACATTCTGTTATCACAGTTAAAGCGGATATTGTTATCTTCAATATAGACAGTATAGTTGCTGCCGGATTTCTCAATGCCTAATCTGGATGTAGGGGGAACACATCCTTCAGGCAGCTTGCAATTGCTGAACAGAGACATTCTGTTCATGGATTCAAGCTGAGTCAGTTCGTCTTTGAGCGACATTATATCTTCTATTGTTCCGGCAGCAAATCTATACATGTTTATTCTCCTTTACAAGTATTATTGAAGTTGGAATGATTCTGATTACGGCATCGGTTTACGCTGCCCGTCTCCATGAAAGCCTCCGGAGGGCAGCGATTGGCGCTGCTCACCTCCGTGGAAGCCTCCGGAGGGCAGCGATTCACGCTGCTCACCTCCGTGGAAGCCTCCGGAAGGCAGCGATTCGCGCTGCTCACCTCCGTGGAAGCCTCCGGAAGGCAGCGATTCACGCTGCTCACCTCCGTGGAATCCGAGAGAGGGAAGGTGTGTTCTTGTTGTAGTGTTCTGAATGTTTGTCATAGTTGTTTTCTCCTTTATATAAGTTTTTTGTTGTGTGGCGAACCACGTTTATACTCCTATGATATGTTGCTTTTTACTAAGCCCGGGGAGGGGGGTGATAATTTGAAGATCAATCCTCTCCCTTGTTGTTATGCTCCTATGATATGATGCTTTTTCTATCATTCCCGTAGGGGGGTAATAAACTGAAAGTGGTAATTGATCCCCCCTCGCAATGCAATCTATATGAGCTCCTATAATTAACTAAAACCAATAAGGAGGTTCCATATGAGACTTGCAGATAACGGTTCATTAACTCTTGATAATAACTTACAGGAAGCCTTTATTGAGGACATAGACAGCTTTACATATATATGTCACGGACGTGTTCTTGAGGTTGATCATCATGAGTTGTTTTATTCAAAAAATCACAAGATTGCGAACTCCATTTTCAGGGGGGAGCCCTATCAGTATGCTCATCAATCGATAGAATACAGAGTCAGACTCGGTAACCTCTCATATGGACGTTCGACAGATTATAGAGATTACAATCTTTTTGGAAACTATCTTGGCATGATTAAGCCCGGAGATGAAGTAAAATTCAGAGTTCGTAAGGGACCTCGAGAGAAGGTTGTTGCAATTTATAACTGTACGACGGGAAGACAATTAAGACCGTCAATTCAGTTGTCTGCCGGTGTGGTCAGACTGTTTGCGGTTTTGGCCACGGCCTTGTTGGCCGGAGGCGTGTATGGTGTTTACTACCTGATAACGTCAGGCGTTCTTTGGCATATTTTTATGAAGATCCTTTATGGTCTTATCGGACTGGGCTTAGTCCTGTGGATCTATGATCTTTTGTTTTTCAGGTTCTTCAGAAAGAGAAAGTGATCTGTGAGGTGGAATATGGACAAGAATACTACTGATTATTTATCTGCAAAGAGAATTGCTTCCGGGATAGTAAATGTGTCTCAAGGATATGGTCTTGAGACTGTTGCTCCCGGTGATGTTCTTGCTGACAGAATACTTATGCCTGATGTAAACAGATGGTACAGGCTCAATCAGATACGAGCCTGTTCTAATAATGAGAATACTCATAATACTTATAAGAATGCAATCAAAAGCACTATGGCATCGGTGTTAAGACAAAATGAAGATATCGTTTGTTCATATGTGTTTGATGGTGGCGAAGTGTCAGTAATGTATGGAGCAAGAAATGCCGATGTTGGCATGATGCTTGAAAGTTCTTTGCCTGAATGCAGAATGGAGATGGCAAGTCTTGATATTAATGACAGAACATACAGCTATAACGGAATAATTACCGGTCGTATCAGAGGAGAAGAGCTGTCGGATAAATTGGTTGCAGCAGGCGTTAACGGCGGATCAGGCTTTGTTGCACTTGTAGCCCAGAGTGTCCCTTTACAACACTTGAATGAAAGAATTGAAAATAATAACCGTTTGATTGGTTTCCTTAACCGTTACTCTGTGTCACGTAATACTTATGGTGAGATGAGTAGGTACGAGGAAGAATATGTTGAACAGGATATTGTTAATGCCGTTGAAATACTGAAGGAAGAGAACGATGTATTGCTTCGTAACAGAGAAGAAGGATTTACATACTCTATAATAAGATTTGGTGCAAATGGCATTGATTTATTCAACAGGCTCAAAACAATGCTTTGTTCAGTTAATTCTGCCTCTGTGGACAGAAATACCGGTGTAAGCCATGAACCTGTCAGATGTATTGAGATCCCCCCGTTTATGCGAATCAGACCGCTGGCTGTACCATACATTAAGTCAGGCGATAATGTTTATATCCCTGATACTATGGTTGCAATTGATGAATTGTCAGAAGCATTTATTCCTGCGAGACGGTCTGTATTCGGATATAACTACATTAACTATCATATAGATGAAAACTCTTATGAAGCTTTTCCTACAATGCCGTTGTTTGCCGGTAAATCGTTTGAAGTCGGAAAGATAAGCGATTCAAACGGAAAGGCTTTAATTCCTGTAAGTATGATAAATCAGCATGTCTTTGTTACCGGAAGTACAGGTCAGGGTAAAACGACTACGGTAAAGAAGCTTTTAGCAGAGGCGTGGAAAGAACAGATTCCTTTTATTGTCTTTGAGAGTGCAAAGAAGGAGTACTTCTCCCTTATTAAAGCAATACCGTCTCTTCGTGTGCTGACATCAGGCCTTGACGGTAACGCTTTGGCAACGGATCCTTTCTGCCCGGAAAGGGGCATTACTATAGGTGAACATGCTGATGCTTTGGAAAGGGCGATAATGGCAGCTTGTGAAGGCGAACATCCTATCCCCGAAGCTTTGGCGGGTTTGCTTGAGTATTCATATCGTAAATCCGGATGGGAGTATGATGAGCCGGCTTATGAAGATTTACGAAGACCTTTTCCTACAGCCCGGGAAGTATATGAGAATATCGACGATTATATACGAGAGAATGCCGGGTATGGTCAGGAAGTGACGGCAAATATCAAAGGAGCTCTCGAGATGAGGATCAGGGTTCTGACCAGCGGATTGGCAACTCATGTGTTTACCTATAATAATGCAATGACTGCCAGGGAACTGCTATCTGTTCCGACCGTGATTGAGATGGAAGATTACCCCGAGAAACTAAGAGTGTTCTTGACCAATATCCTTTTGTTTAAGATCAAGTCTTATCTCAAAAAGGTTGCTGAGAGTGATTCATTGAAAAGAATCATAGTAATAGAAGAAGCGCATAATATCTTCCGAAAGACAATACATGAAGAATCAACTCAGGCTGCAAATAACAGATATATAGAGAATATGCTCGCAACCGTACGTGCATCCGGTACAGGGATAATTATAAGTGATCAGCGTCCGTCATTAATGTCTGACGCAGTTATAGCAAATACTTCCGTGAAAATACTGCATGCTCAAACATCGTCTGAAGATATCAATATTGTTGGTCAGAGTATGGGGCTTACAGAGTTTCAGATAAGAAAAGTGAGAGAGCTTCGTAAAGGCGAATGTCTTATTGCATTGACCGGTGTCCACGGAGTTCAGAGAGCGAAGATTAATATGTTGGAAACAACAGCTGCAATCAATGCTGCGTGCCATATTTGTCATCATCGTTATGACTGTAAACAATCTATGGCTGCCAGAACAGTCGCATCTATGAATCGGGATTTGTTGAAATACCATGTATCCGGAATCCTCGGTGTGATATATGAACCTGATAGGCTTAAGTCCGGCCTCGACAGATTATTCCATGATGTCGGATTATATTGCGGATTGACAGCCTCGTGTTGTGTTTTGGCAGAGATACTGAATGAGTATGCACCTGATCTTTCTTTCGAAGAGAAGAGGATAATCGTAACTTCATATTACAGGTTTTTATCCCCCCTCAAGAGATGAGTTTTATCTGATATATCATCAGAGTAAGGAGGAAGGATTTATGGCAGAAGTATTAGGACCAATTGTTTGTGTTGTATATGCTTGTATAGCTGTTGGGTTGATAACCGGTACAGACGATTCGTTTAAGTGCAAAGTTATCGGAATCTGTTTCGCTGTAGCTGCGATTCCTCTGGTGGTTTTTATGGACGTCGTGATTAAAGTTCTCGGCGTGTTAATTGTAATAGCAGCGATTTTAATATTTATCTACTGCCTGTTAGGAGTGTGACTGTTATGGATAAGACTATCTATTCTGTTTTTCTTGTAGTTGTAATAGTCGGAGCTTGTGTAATTAAGCTTGTGTATCTTAATTGTAAGGAACGCAAGGCTCAGCAACAGCGAAATAGGAACAATAACAATAGCAGCAATATTAACAGTAACAGGAATAGTGTAAGCCGCCCGATAATACAGGAAAGTACACCTGTTGCCCGTGCAAATATTAGTAATAATTATGTTTATTATTTTGCAAACGGCAGAGGCCCTCTTGAAGACAGGACGTTTTGTTTCAGTTACGAGAAAGTTGGTGAATCCTGGCGTGCTTATATAGTAAAAATGCCTTCCTTGAGATCTCGTGATGCGTCATTCGCGTTGACCCACAGATTGAGAGCGGATGACGGCAGGACGTATGTCTGCTGGGACAGTCCGATACATAATCTGAAGGATATGCAGAATGTATCTAAGATGTGGGCTGACTGTATTTGTGAGTACATCAAGACAGGAAAGAGATTCGGATGAGGGAAAAGATATGAAACTAATGAAAAACAAGTTAACGAATATGGGTGAAGCACAGGCGCACGCTGAAAGCTGCCATTGGAATTCACTTGGAAGAATTGCTGAGACTGAAGGCAGATTCATCTCTGATGCTGACAAGGAGCGGATAGCCGGCGGTGTAGATACACTTAAGGTTGTTGAGTACGATCCTTTCGGTGAACGAAGCGGTGGGTACAGATGCCTAGAGGGTAAAAGCGAGATGGAGATATCTGTTCTTAATAAAGAACAGGTTGAACGCACTACAATGCATGAGACAAACCATTTCGTAAGTCATCACAGCGAGACTTCCGTCCCATCCGTGGAACGTAACGGTGTATATGAGTACCAGACGGTAGGATTGCGCCACTCTTCTTGGTTCAGGTCTAATGAGACGGGCAAAGTTCAAGAGGTGAAGATAACGGGCCGTGGACTTAACGAAGGTGTTACTACGATGTACACGAACAGACAGTTGATGGAATTAGACCGTGCCAAAGGTTTGGAGGCTGCAAGAACCGGAATATATCAGCATGCTACTGAGTTGTCATCCCAGCTTGAGATAATTGTCGGCAGCGATGTTCTTAAGGAGGCATATTACGGAGGCAAGGAAAACGAGTTGAAAGAGCGGGTTGATAGACTTGGAGGAGCTGGTACTTACGAGAGATTGCGGGAATGCATGGATGGAACCGTATCATCTAACTATTATGAGCGAATCAATTCGACTGCACGGGCTCAGAAGATAATGGAAGAACTGTATGAAGGAGCGAAGAGAAAATGAAAGATTATGTTATGAACTATTTGTTCTCAAACGGCGTAAGTATTAACTCGGTTAAGGAAGAGCAGGAGATCGAAGAAGGTATATCGCTCTTTCTTACAGAGTGCGGCTTGGCTCGAAGTAAGGATTCAGAGTATGCCAGAGGATATGTAAGACAGATCTTGTCGATAATAGACCCCCGTGATATAAAACAAATATTTTTGAAGTATAATGTAATAAGTAGAACGAGACAGCTCGCAGCCGAAGGCCGTACCTATGCGGATCCTGAGATGATGAAGTGTCTTACTGAACTGAATGAGTGCGGGTTATACGGAAAGTATGTGCCCAATGTAGAAGAGTAATATCAGGAGGAATGATTATGGCAGTTAGAACTATTACAAGAAGAATGAATGCAGCTGAAGAAGCATTTGTTTCCGAACTTACAAAGATACATTCGAGACATAACTTTGAGAATCTTCTCACAAAAATACTGGTTGAATCCAGAGAATCAAATACTGAAGTATGGAATGAGTTGGTTGGTAAACTTTTTGATATGTTAAGAGATTGTGATATCGAGTTTAGTGAGGATGTTTTTTCAGACCCTGCGAATTACGATGCTGACAAAGAATATATAGAATCTTTGCTTGATAATGTCGAACTTGAAAATAGTGATGATGTTTTAAGATGTCTTATGGGAAAGGTACAGAATGTAATTGAAGCTGCGCCTTTACCTGAAGCATATTTGGAAAGGATTGTTGACCATGCATTAAATGGTGAATTGAATGGTGATTCCTTACGCCTCAAGATCCTCAAGAGATTTATTAAGTATGGACGAGATGCTTTGTTTGATTCTGATAGTATTTCTGCAGAAAAACCGGGAGCCGGTTACGGCGGTAAAGGGTATATATATAAATGCGCACAAAAAAATGCTGGGGCAGATATTAGTATAGAGAAAGAAGACTACGATAGAATTGCTGATTATATCGATGAAAGTGTATTCAATGTTTTAAATGATGACGAGATAAATCGTGATAATTTCAGACCTGGCCGAACGTATGGAATTATTAAGGTGGTTAACGATCTTGCAAATGGACTTTTCAGGTCTAATGAATCAACAAAGAAAGACTTATATATATTTGCCATAATTTTTGATATGTCATTCTATTATGAGGATCCTTTGCGTGCTCAGATACGTGATGAGTATTTAGATGTCGAGACGGGTTTGTTTGATAACTATTATCAGAATAATATTAAACGATTCATTAATGAAAAATATTATGATAAAGATAATGATTGTCTTGGTTCTGCATACGAGATAATACCTTCCGGAAGTGGAATTAACTATAATAACTTTGTTGAGTTGACGTACATATACTATTTATCTAATACTTTGGCGGAGGAAATGACTCCGGAGGAAAAGATCAGAAGATCAGCGGCAATGATTCAAAGAATCAGAAATGCAGATAGAAATACTCATGAAGTATTAAATACGGCTCAGAGTAAGAGTTTTTTTGTTGATGATATTTTGAAAAAAAGTATAACTGAAGATAGTTATTTTGATTTTGTTGTAAAGAATATTGATATTGGTGAAAAAGACGATAACTGTGGACCGATGCAATATGGAGTTGGATCAGATACAGCATTTAGAGAATATAAATCCATAATCAATCAATATGATCAGCTTAAGGCTGAAGTGAAAGATCAGCTTAATCAGATGAAAATTGATGATAAGTATTGTGAAATAATTGATCATCAGGGTCATTATCTTGACTATTTCCCGGAAGATAGAACTCCTGCGTTTGATTGTGTTATTAAGATTTTGGATCGTATGTTGAAGGAAGATTATGTGCAATCAAAAGAGAAACTAACCAGAACACATATGATAGCTGCTTATTATGAGTACTTTATATTGAAGTATTCTGACGATAAGTCTACGTTGTATGATTTCAAAGATGTGTATGATTGGTTTAAGAACGGGATTAATTATCACTTGAGAATTTCAGGATATACGGAGATAAACGCCAAGAGTTTGTTGGATATTCTCATTATAGCTTCTGCATATTCGTATTTGGCATTGTGATAATAGGAGATTTGATTAATGGGATTAAGTGAACCCGGTTTTTACCATGTACAAGAGTGTGTACCTAATCAGGATTGTATTCTTGCTGGTACCGTGAATAATTATCGAGTAGCAGTATTGGCTGATGGAGTTTCTACTTGTCGTTGTTCAGGACAAGGTGCTTTTTTAGCCTGTTCTAAAACAAGAAGTTTTTTACTGAATAATGCAGAAGATGTTTTCGAATATGATAAAGAATCAATTGCTGAATACATAGTTGATTCTGTTTATCGCTCTTTGTGTGAAGTATCAAATGTAAATGGCGATGCTCCCGCTGACTATTCCAGTACACTATCTGCAGTCTTATATGATCGCAGATCTCACCGATTAGTATGCTTTCATTTGGGAGATGGGTTGATTCTTTTGGCAAATAGGAAAGGATGCAGAGCTTTATGCATCCCGGGCAGCCGCATTAACGGAACAGCAGTTACAACAACAATTGGTGCTCATAAGGTATCAGTTGTTGTTAAAGAAGATATCTCATTTGATAAACACGTGTTATTGTGTTCAGATGGGGCATGGGAGAATATGTATAGAAAGGGATTCTTAAAGAATGAACCATTAAAATACATAACTAAAGGCAGGTTTAATGCTTTGGATAATTATATTAGAAATACACATCCTAATGACGACTACAGTTATATTGCGATGAAACTATAGAATAGGAGACTTTTTATGGAACGGAATCATAGATTGGTAAATGATGATGAGATTGAATTGTCGGAAGTAAGTACAGGTGCAACTGTTACCTTTAAGATAAATGATGTGCTTTCGGGTTCAGACGGATCATCTGTAATATGTTATAGTGCCAGACGTCTTGATACCGGAAGGTCCATTATTCTTAAGGAGTTCTATCCCTTAGTTTATTCGTTTAATGATGACGGAAAGAGTTTTTCTCTTGTTAGAAATGATAATAACCAATTAATACCGTCATCAAATATCACAGAAGCCAAAGAAAAGTTCTTAGATCTTAGAAATACTAAATTCAATACTTCTAAAAAGATAATTGAAACAATAAACTCGAGTCAAGGTGAGAATATTCTAAAGACGTTTATTCCAAGTATTTCATTGTATCGAGGAACTGTTGATAATGATGGTAATTGGAATAGCACTTTTTATTATGTTGTTGATCAGCCTCAATTGATTACTTTCGAAAGTGTTTGTGAAGATATCAAAAAGAATCCGCAGAAGGATTCAGAGTATAAATTGTTGGTTATATTAAAGTCGATTCAACAGTTAACTATCTGTATAAAGACTCTTCATGAAGAAGGTTTTTGTCATAGAGATATTTGTCCAAGCAATTTTGGATTTGCAAAGCGCAGTGAAGACTATCTTACTGAAACAATATCATTGTTTGATATTGATTGTTTTATGTATTTTAAAGATAAGAAAACGAATGAATTTGTGGGAACCCCAGGCTTTATGGCACCGGAGGTTGAGTCAAAAACTGTTCAGAGGTCTGTATCTGCAGATTTGTATTCGATAGGAGCAACTCTTTACTATGCTCTTACAGGAGAACACGCACAAGCAATAGAAGATCATAATAATAATCAGATAAGAGAAGAAATAGAACAATCGAAACTTGTAAAAGCTTCTACGGTTAATAATAATCCATATTTACTGGGGAAAATATGCGAGTTGCTTTATAAGTCATTGAATAGGGATGTAGATAATCGATATAAGAATTCGGATGAGCTACTTAAAGACATTAGAATGGCTTTATTCTTTATGTTGCCTCCTGATAGAAGAGATATTGATGTTGACGGACTGGTATGGGAACTTACCAGAACTGATTATACAACTGAACAGAAACAATACTATAAATTTTTGATGCTGTATCAGTTGTTTAAAGTACCTTTATACAATCCTGATCGCAGTGACGATAACAATACTATCGATGTTACACTTGTTGGATTTGACAGATATGGTTATGATTTCCTTGATGCTGTGCTTCAATTCAGTCAATGTATTAAGGAGACTGTCAATACAAGAGTTTATGTAAACGTCGATAGGTTTGAATCAGTTGATTTATATTTGGGTAATCGACCGGCTTTGAAGGACTTCTTTAGAATAAATAAGTTCGGAACACCATTGAACCCTGTAAAAGAGTTTAATGACACGGATACATATTCATACGGTACAGTTGAGTTCATTAATTTTACAGGAAATGTAGATCCAAATCATATTGTTCGAAATGAGGATAATCGTAATTATATATTTGTTACTTTGGGAAATGACAAGAAGAATTACGAATATGCAACCCAATTAAGTGATGTAGTTTTGAATGTAGATAAATGTATAACCTATATTGCAACGATGAACGAAGCAGTGGAAGATTATGCAGATTGTGTTGTGCCGATATTTGTTAATAAATTCGATATGAATGACGAAAAATCGGAGTTCTATCTGATTGAGGAGCGTTCAAAGATTCGTAACTTCCTGCATGACAGAGGAATATATGTAGATATTGAAAAAAAGATGAAGGATTATCATAAAGATAACGAATATAAGCATAATGCATGTGTATCTGGAGTGTTATCACTGAAATATATGTTGCATCGTATAGGTGTTTCTCGTGATATGATTCATGATCCAGAAGGGACTTCGGTAGAATTTGAGCGCGTTCACGATAATAACAGAAATGAACTCATATATATTGAACATAAACGCTGGGTAGTTGATAAATTATGTGATGGTTGGAGTCCTCTTCCTATAGATGAATTTGATGTGTATACATCTAGCGGTGAGAATAAAGATACAACTAACAAGCGACATTCTTGTATCGTCAGAAGCAGCATAAATAACAACGTCAATATACTGAAGGATCAGTATGGAGACGGCATTAATGTCAATGTGGATAAATGGGACGGAACAGAAGTAATACCTGAAATGGATGAGCTTGACAGAGTATCTTTAACTTTGCATAGGTCATTTAAAAGGGCTGCCAATAATCCCAATAGAATAAATGATATCAAAAGAAATCTC
Source organism: Mageeibacillus sp. UBA6980 (assembly GCA_002450095.1). Taxonomy (GTDB): domain Bacteria; phylum Bacillota; class Clostridia; order Saccharofermentanales; family Saccharofermentanaceae; genus Saccharofermentans. The sequence goes on from DJYK01000026.1 coordinate 34,576, forward strand.
TCTTTTATTGGTCAGGAAGTTTCCTGCGATCCTGAAAAATACAAACCATTTTCTGATTGGCAGCATTATATACTGAATCTTTTGGAAGGGAAAAACCCGGTTGATAGATATGGTTCATTAAGGGACGCTTTCTTCTCGGCTATTGAGAAAGATGACGATGAGGTAAAGAAAAAGGCTAAAACAGTTGATGATGACGTTAAATGTATAGTTCAATATAACAAGTTCCTTAACTATAAATATGAAGATGAGAAGATCTTTGATAATCTTCCCTTTATATTGAATTATTCATTAGAAACAGTATTAGTTAGAGATTTATACTTTGGTCCCAATAAAGAGAAACTGTTAAATAATTATGCATCAATTATGATCGCTAATCCTGCTGCTGTCGTTTATTGTGTTAATCTAACCGCTACTAATGCTAACGTTGATGCAATATGTAATGTTATAGACTCAATCAATAACACTTTCAAAAAGCACTTTATACGGACCCAAATGAAGTTTTTGTTGTTCTATAATAATAATGACATAATTAGACATAAAAAAGAGAACTTAATAACTGCGTTAAATTCAAATAATCGGCAGTTCACAGTTATAGGTTCGGTCTTGATTCATAATAGTTACAATGAATCTCGTGAAAGTGCATTAAAAGTTTTAAATGGGAATAATAATTATTTAGTTGAAGATGAAGACTATTCGTTTAATTATAAAACTCGTCATTTTGACAAGTCACCCCGCCTTAAGTACATAACTAAGCATTTACCAAGTCTTGCAGTAGCAGATGTTTTGAATATTACAAATATTGAATATGCATATGATGTTCCGACGTATTATGAAAGCTTTAAAACTCTATGGTCATTCTATGCTGATAACAATCAAAGGTCTAACTGGAATGCATTTTGTTCTCCTTTTAATATAGATAGAGACTCTCATGTAAAACAGTTACTAAATATGAAAGTTAAGGAAAAACATAAGGATGAAGGGAATTATGATAGCTGTTCTTTTACCATTCCATCAGTATGTCAGGAGGGCGTTTTCAAGATTATGGAGTTTCTCCATAATAATAGAATAATTAAGTGGTCTCATAATTTTACACATCAATCGATAAATGATTTAAAGTTGGATTATAAAGTGTTAAGCACCTGCAATGAAAAATTGAAGAATCTCCTAAGTGAACCACAATTCTTAATTAATGATAAAGCTTTATATACTCTTAAACAGAGTAGCCATTATTACGTAAAGTATAAGAATTTGCGCGTGAATCTAAACGAATATGAAGAAGTTGCTGATAAGAATTATCCTAGGGAGATTATCGAAGAAATACTAAAAGAAGCTAAAATAATTGATTTTATTAATGATGAAGGTTTCACATGTACCAGTTTCGAGGCTTATGATCTTATTTCTGCAGAAGGTAGGTTGCTTGAAATTCTTGTTTACTATGCATTAAAGACTAGTGGTATGTTTGATGATGTCGCAACAAGTATTAGTGTTAATTGGGATGATTACAGTCGTAATGAGCTTGATTTAATCGTAACCAAAGGTTTTAGGTGTGCAGTTATAGAATGTAAGGCTAGGAGTATGATTGGTAATAGTGAGTATAGGCAATTAGTTGGTGAGAATATTGATCATCCGGGCCCTGGCTTTAGGTTATCTGTCCCAACTGAAAGAATTTTGGTCGCTATGTGCAATCCTGATAATGATACAGCCGATTCAGAATTAAAGAATAAAGTAAAAACCATATATTGGTTAAGTGATAAACCAAAGGAATTTGCTCAAAGAATTATAGATGCATTAGGCTGGAATGATTGATCATTAGAGTTATAGTACTTCAGATAAGTATTAAATACCGCTGATCTGAACGAACCTGAATAGCTTTCTTGGATGAGAGATAATAACATGACTGAACCGACATTCTTACATAAAACTAAAGATGGATCTTCCCTTCAGAATAAGCCTAAGGTCTTCTTTACATGCCATCCTGATGATTTTGAGAAGTGTTTTAAGCAGATATGCCAAGATATATTTGAGTTTCAAGATTGTGTTGTTTTCTATACTGAGGATATGACTCAAGATCTTAGTGATAAGAATACTTGTGTTGACTTGGAAAGAATGAATCTGTTTGTTATACCGGTCACAATAAAAACTTTGATAACACCTAACAGAGCTATGGATTCGGATTTCCATTTTGCGTTGGAAAGACATATCCCTGTTCTACCTATTATGATTGAACCTGGTATTTATGATGTTTATTCAAGACCGGATAAATTTGGAGACCTACAATATCTAAAGACTTATAGTAAATCAGATACGGAAGTGGATTATAAAAACAAACTTAAGAATTATCTTGAATCTGTGTTAATAAGTGATGAATTAGCGAATCGTGTGCGTCAAGCTTTTGACGCGTATATATTTCTGAGCTACAGAAAGAAGGATAGACAGTATGCTAACAGTCTAATTAAGATGATTCATAATAATCCCCAATGTGAGAATATTGCGATATGGTTTGATGAGTTCCTAATTCCCGGAGAGAGCTTTAGGGAGGGTATAGATCGAATATTAAATGACAGTAAACTCTTTACTTTGCTGGTAACACCGAATTTGCTTGAGCGAAATGGCGAAGAACCTAATTTTATAATGAGGGAGGAGTACCCTAAGGCTAAGGAAATGGGAAAACCTATTCTCCCAACTGAGATGCAAGCAACAGATCGAGATGCATTAGCAGCGGAGTTTCCAGGATTACCTGAATGTGTAGATTATGTAGATCAAGAATCTTTTAATAAGAGGTTGCTTGATGTGCTGACAAGAACGGCTATTGCAGAAAACCCTAATAACACTCCGGAACACGATTATCTCATTGGATTAGCGTATTTAGAGGGTATTGATATGGAAGTTGATGCTGATCGAGCTGTTAGACTAATTACAAAAGCTGCAGAAGCAGATTTGCCTGAAGCCATCGAAAAGCTGATTGATATGTATAGGAATGGTATAGGGGTACAAAGAAATTATAAAAAAGCACAGAAGTGGGTAAAAAGATGGTTATATCATTTGACAAGGTGGATTGAAGAGGCAGATGAGCCTTTGGATAACTGCATTAGACGTTTGCTTGATGTTGCATATTTCTTTCTGGATATTGGTGATTATGATGATTATATAGATGGTATGTATGGTGCATATACTTTTGGTGTTAATCGCTTGGGACGCGATAATCAGTTTACACTTCGTGCAATGTCCGAACTGGCTTTAGGATATTTTTATACAGAAAAATATGAAAAAGCGCTTGAATTATCTATAAAGTGTTATGATGCGAGTTGCAGGCATCAGGGAAAAGAATCTCATGATAGTATTCGGTATCAAACGATTCTTGCTCGAGTATACCAATCTATGAATGATACTGATCGTAGCATTTCTTTGTACGAAGAGTGTTTTGAGCTTAGCAGTTCTGTATTAGGTGAGAATGATGAAGTTACTTTAACAATAATGGCGAGTCTAGCTATTGCATATTGTGATAAAAATGAGTTTGATAAGAGCATAGAATTGTTGAAGGATTGTTATCAGCGTTGTTGTAATACATTTGGAGAGACATCAGATAAGAGTATTGATGTGCTTGCAAAAATGGCTCGTTCATACTATAGATATGACTTTTATGATAAGGGGATAGGTTTATATCAAAAATGTTATGAATACTATTGTGACAAATATGGAAAGGATCATCCTAAGTCAATAGGCACTCTTCAGTACATTGCAGATGGATATTTTGATAACGGTGGTTATCAAAATGCAATCAATTTGTATGATTCAGTTATTAGTTTTAATCGTGTATTATTTGGAGATGATAGTCCGTTTATCATTTCGCCGCTGCTTGGACTTGCTAAATCATATAAAGAGATTTTGGAATATGAAAAATCGATGTCTATATATGAACAATTGTATGTAGTGTATTTTAATAACTCCAAGTATGATGAGTGCGTCAATATACTAATGAATGAATGTTATCCGCTTAGTTGTAAGGTTTATGGGGATAAGCATGAGAATAGTATTAGTTTATTAGATTGTGGAAGACTTGTTGCTTTGTATTGTGATGCGTGTAAAGAGGAGGACAAAGTTCGCGGTGAGTATAATAATTACGATTTAATGAAACAAGTGTATACTAATCAGTTCGATTATTATAAAAGGTGTTATCAACTAATAAAAAAGCATAAGAATTATAGGCCTGAGATTTATAACAAGATTCTCGATGCTATTTCTAGTTTCAATGTTCCAGGCTCATTACGACGAGATCCTTCTGCAATCTATTTATTAGAAGAATGCTATAAATATAAGTGTGAAGAGTTCGGAAGATTGAATCCCGGCAGTATTGGTTCTTTGGAGGCTCTTTCAAACTTTTATTACTTTAATCACGATTATGAGAAAGCGATTGAACTTAAATCCCAATGTTATGCTGATTATGTTAGCGTTTTTGGAAAAGCTGATTTTAATACTTTGGATTGTCTAGAGGCTCTTGCTGAAATGTATTCTTCTATTGGTGAGAAACAGAAATTGATAGAGTGTTATAATGAATTGTTTTCGATCGTTGATGAATTAGATATAGATACTGATCTTTACAGGTGGATAAAGGATCAACTAAAAGATTATCATTATCGTATGAGTTGTATGCGGTATGGTGAAAACCATCCAATTAGTGAAATGATTATGAATAAGATAACCGAATTGAATCAGAAGGAAAGTGGTTAATCAATACATTTACTTATAGAACTTATGATGACTATGTTGATATTGAAGAAGAATTGTTGGATATCAAAGTTATACAGTGGGACCATACAGATTATAGATATGAATATACTAGATGCTTATGAGGAGAAAGTAGACAATTATATTAAGGATAACCCTTAAACGATAATAAGTAGTAAGATATAGCATTGGCGCTCCTCGAGGGCGCCTTTTTGTTTTACCCCCCCTCAGGACCTCACTAATCTGGCAAATACAATGTAGATAAAGAAAACACAAACGGAGGTCCAATATGAATACAAAGAATATTATCACAGTAGTCATTATTACTCTCTGTGTAGCTGCACTTTTCTTCGCAGGATGCTTAGTTACCTCTCACGAAGATAAGCAATATGTATCAGCGCCTAGAGCACAGGTAAGTGCGTATGAACTGCCTACACCGGTGCCCACACCAACTCCTGTTCCAGGATTCGGGGGGTAATATTTATCCCCCCCTCTCAAGCAATGAAAATGGGCGTATAGAATGAAGATAAATCAAATAAGAACAGTTCTTGGTGGTAAGGATATATCCCCCCTTCATGATCAAAGAATAATACAAAGTACACTAAAGAAAAAGACTTACGGAGGTAACAATTATGAGCAGAGGTTTCAGTCAGCGAGGCGCAGATGGTATCACACGTCACTACAACAGCAATGGAGTAATGACAGGCTTCAGTCAGAAAGGAAGTGATGGATTTATTCGACACTACGATAACAACAGGAATGTAAGAGGATTCAGCCAGAGTAATGGCTATGGCGGGTACAACCACTACGATAACAAGGGACACAAAAAGAACAGCTCCTGGTGGTAAGGAGCACTGACGGTAATAACCACAAAGCTGTTCTATCGGCTATACGGGAGAAAGGAGTTGTAAATGTTTTTTACGAAGAGAAAAGCAAATACGGTTAAAGTCGGTAATAGTATCATCGAGTGGAATCCCTCCGGGAACTGTTGGGATGAAACCGTTAACATTAACGGTAAAGCTGTAAGAGTAAAATACATTGTATCTCCCGGTAATACTGATCCGAATTCTCTGGTAACCGGATTTAAGCGTCTTAATCTTTATAATGCCGCTTACGAGTATACGGTTAACAACTGTCAGCTTACTGAAGAATATGAGACTGAAGAATATGATCTGATGGCTGTAATAGTATCTTCTCTTTCAATTGAATTCCTGTATCGCAATCGCTTTTTGGGAGCAAGGCATTGTGTGTGTACAGAGTATGACTATAGAAAGTTCCACGATTGTTACATCAGGTAACAAATGACACACCCCTATTCTTCTTTGCAGAACTGCCCCGTTTTTTTCATTTTATCGGGGCAGTTTTGTTATGGAGTTGATTAGTGATACAGGTGCTTCAAAGTCTGTAACCGTAAATTTTAGAAGGTAAGTATTAAAGTTGATCTTGAAGGAGATGCAGAATGAATATACATATTGAGTTAATAATCTTTCTGCTTCGGATGATACGGAAGATGGAAGTGTCAGACCGACCGCTGCCGGACTTCTTATGTTTGGTGAAGAATACAGGATCACACGTGAGTTCCCGGAATTCTTTCTGGATTACAGGGAGAGGCTTGATCCCAATATACGGTGGACGGATAGGATACAGAGCCAATCCGGAGATTGGTCAGGTAATGTGTACGATTTCTTCTCACGAGTATCGGCAAAACTCACATTGGATCTTAAAAGACCTTTTAAGACAGATGGTTTGTTCCGTATTGAAGAGACACCCGTACATGAATCTGTCAGAGAAGCCCTAGTCAATTGCATTGTAAACACGGACTATTTTCAGTCTTGGAGCATCGTTATCGAAAAGTATATTGATAGGATAGTATTTGCTAATCCCGGATCCATTCGTATTGGCAAATCGCAGATGCTCAAGGGAGGAATATCTCAGCCGCGTAATCGGTGTTGATCATGTCCTTTCTGTTGAAGGGCATGAAAAAGGGCATGAAAAAGGGCATGAAAATAATGTTGCCACTAAGACCGATGAACTCAATTTAAGGAGAATGGCAATATATAAGATGATTGTAGCAACAGCTGATATATCTATACCTCAGATAGCTCAACGATTAGAAATCACTGATAAGCAAGCTAGGAGTGATATAGATTATCTAAAGAAGAATGGTTATATAATTCACAAAGGTCCTGCGAAAGGTGGCAAATGGATTGACATTAAAGATAATAACTCTGATTGACGATATAGATTTGAGCAAATAATTGCAAAAGACACAGGATATTAGAACGCAAATGGAATCAATAGATATCAAGGCTCTTATACAAAACAAGTTAGGATTAGTTTTAACTTGGGGAACTCGAATAACGGACAAGAAATCTACAGTGCCCGAAAACATTGCGTTTCGGGCATTTTTATATCTTGAATGAGTTCAAACCCAAAGAGATTTAGCAGTTGCCAGAAAGGTATATGATTCGGACGTCAGTGACAAGTATATAGATCAGGAGGCGGAGGATTCTAATTCGCGGAACTCTTCGTAGTATCTGTCATTGGTCCCGAATCTTACTGCTTCGGCGTATCCTTCTTCGAGGAGGATACGCTCGAGCATTACGACTTCGCCGCCCTGATCGATGTAGACGTATGCGAGCGTTCTGTCGTACTGGTCGTAGATCTCGTTATCGTATTCGAGCCATACTTCGTAGTTTGCTTCATCCATGAGTTCCTTGACGAAGTCGGAGGCGATGACGCCTTCCTCGGTATTGCGTTCTTCTTCCTGTGCGACAGATTCGGGAGTGTTTATTCCGATAAGCCTTACGCGCGTCCTGACGCCGTCGATATATACGATGAGCGTATCACCGTCGACGACCCTCTCGACCTCATACGGTCCGTTAAGCTCGATATCGGAAGGTGTCTCAATCTCGGTCTGCTCGGTCATCTCATATAAGAAGTCTTCACATCCGGTGAACAGAGAGCCTATTAAAACTGCACTAATAATCACGATTCCGGTTTGTAAAATTCTGTGTTTACTCATGCGGATATTATATTATAATTTGTTCGTTGCGGTCATACCGCATTTACAATTTCATATTTGGAGGACTTTGTCATGAAGAGAAAGTTAATGGCAGTCGCAATGAGCGTTGCAGTAGCAGCAACTCTTTTTGCAGGTTGCGCACAGTCGGATTTGAATTCCGAAGAGTCCGGTGCATCTGAATCCCAGGGGGAGTCTGTTTACCCTCTCACACTTACTGATGCTTACGGAAATGTAGTTACGGTTGAGGAAGAACCCGAGACCATTGTCACCGTATCTCCCGCTTTGACTGAGATAGTATATGCTTTGGGCGGTGAGGATAAACTCATCGGAAGAAGCGAAGTCGATGATTATCCTGAAGCGGTTTTTGATGTTCAGAGCGTAGGCGATATCGCTATGCCCGATACCGAACTTATCGTATCTCTCGATCCCGATGTTGTTCTCGCGTCTTCTATCTTCAGCGAGGAAGCTTACAACGCACTGACTGATGCGGGTATCACTGTTGTCATCATAAAGGATGAGTCCGATCTTGACGGCATGTTCGAATATGTAACTACAACGGCAGACGTCATCGGACTTCACGAAGAAGGATTGGCACTTGCAGATCAGATGGAAGCCGATCTTGCCGAGATCGAGGCCGAAGTTCAGGATACGATCGCAGGCGACGATATCACTGTTTATTACTGCATGACTTACGGCGAAATGGGCGATTTCACTGCTGGCGGCGATACATTTATCAATGACATTATCGAAGCGGCCGGATGCGTTAACGCTGCAGGCGATGTCGAAGGCTGGTCCTATTCAGCCGAACAGCTTCTCGAAGCAGATCCTGACATCATTCTTGTTCCTTCTTGGGGTTACGATGCTTTCCTCGAGACAGAGCCTTATACGGAGCTTACTGCCGTACAGCAGGGAAGGGTGTTGTCCGTTGACAATAATCTCTTCGAGAGGGTAGGACCTCGTAATATTGATGCAGTAAGGACTGTTTACGAGTTCGCTGTTGACGCCAATGCCGTAGCTCATGCAGGGGCATAATAAAGACCACGACAGATTACTTATAAAGTTTATTATCGCCGCCATCATGCTATGCTGCGTGATGGCGGTGTCGTGCTGTCTCGGAAGTTCCGGGATAACGTTGAGCGATGTTATCAGATACTTTACCGGAAGATCTGAAGAATTATCCCGCACGACTGTGACGATACTCGGAAGGATAAGAGTTCCGCGTACCGTGACAGCCGCGCTCGTAGGGGGTGCTCTCGCGACGGTCGGATGCGTGATGCAGGGGCTCTTTCGCAATGCGATGGCGGATCCGTCTGTCTTAGGTATCAGCAGCGGAGCCGCATTGGGTGCCGCAGTTGCCATCGTTACCGGCCTTAACGGAGTGATAATCTGGGAGGCCTTCACCGGGGCTTACATAGGTGCCGTCATCGGGGCGGCGGTTACATGGCTCATGGTGTTCGTCATTGCATCTCATAACGGCAGATACGATACGTCATCCACACTTTTGGCGGGGATAGCGATATCGTCGCTGATGAGCGCACTAATAACCGTGCTCATGACGCTTCACATGGAGCAGATGGAACGTGTCTATCTTTGGATGCTCGGGACTTTCTCGGCATCGACGACGGGCAAGACGCGTCTGCTTCTTATCGTGGTTGCAGCACTGATGCCGGTAGTGATATTTATCGCTCCGAGGATAGACGTTCTTAAACTCGGAAGGGAGGCTGCTCAGACGCTGGGTGTCAACTATAAGGGAACTTTGCTCATCGCATTGGGAGCCTGCTCGTGCCTTCTGGCATTCTGTGTCGCGAACTCGGGGATCATCGGATTTGTAGGTCTCATCATCCCTCATATAGTCTCGTTCTTTAAGGTTACGCGCATGAGGGGAAGAGTGATCATGAGCTTCATGACGGGTGCCGTGTTTATGGTCCTCGCGGATACGATCTGTAAGACCATTGTCGCTCCGGGCGAACTCGCGATAGGAGCGGTCACGAGTCTTATAGGTGCGCCGTACTTCCTGTTCCTTCTTATCGGAAGCAGGATCAGGAGTAAGAAAGAGAAGGTGAGCCTGTGAACCTCGTGATGGAGAACGTAACCGTAAGCTACGGCGATATCAGAGTCCTCTCGGATGTCTCGCATACATTTAAAGAAGGCAAGATAACCATCCTTCTGGGACCTAACGGCTGCGGCAAGAGTACTTTTATCAAGGCCATAGTAAGAAAGTACGCGAAGACGGGGGTGCTGTCTTATATCCCGCAGGAGATGTACGGGCAGATCGGACTTACGGTGGAAGATACCGTTGCTCTCGGAAGATATGATCCGAAGAAGTTTATATCCGGGGAGACAGAGGAAGACATAAAGTATATCGACGATGCTCTGTCTTCTATGGAGTTAGCCGACAAGAGATATCTTATTTACGATGATCTGTCAGGAGGAGAGAAGCAGCGCGCGATGGCCGCCCGTGCGATCTGTCAGGACGCGCCGTGGTTTATCATGGATGAGCCGTCCTCAAACCTCGATATAGTTCACAGCAAGCATATTATGGACACTGCCGTAAACCTCGTATCACAGAAGGGCAAATCATTCATAATAGTGATGCATAACATCAACGATGCCGTGCGTTACGGCGACGAATTCGTTCTGATGAGAGACGGCAGGATAATCAAGGTCTGCGATAAATTGGACAGCGATTCTCTGAAGGCGGTGTTCGGCACTGATTTTGAATCCGTCAGGACTTCTTCGGGGCGCGAATTATTCTTTGCCGGATGAGAAGGTAGAAGATAAGACAGACCGCGATAATGACCGAGGCTTCCCATGTGCCCTCGGGACCGAATGCACTTCCGGTATATGTGGTGGATATTAAGGATGCCGTCTCGCTGTTGCCGCTTACGGACAGGCCGAAGATGCTCCCCTGGAACAGATTCCACATCGTGTGACAGGCGCAGGTTATGAGGATGTTTCCGGTATCGATATAGATGAGGGCGAACAGCACCGCGAGAAGGAATATGTTTATAAGTGCCGTCAGCGAGAATCCTCCGTTAAATCCGTGGAACAAAGAGAACAGGACAGAGGAGACGATTACCGCCGTCGCATTCTTATATGCGGGCATTATGGCAGTGATGCGGTCGATCATGAATCTTCTGAACAGAAATTCCTCGGCCGATCCCTGCGGTATCCACATAAGCACGGAAAAGGCGAAAATCATTATGTTCTCCTTATTAAGCCCGAACCCTCCGGGAACTGCCTTGTGAGTGATGATGAGAAATATATATACGAATGTCATCATCAATGCCCCGGAAACGGCGCCCTTCAGATATGAAGGGAAGAGGTCTCCCGGAGTCGTTACGCTGACAGTGCCTCTCGTTCTTATTATGCATGCGATAATGATGAGGATATAACTTACCGACATAAGACCTAAGAACTTCGGATCGCTCATGAAGATGTTTATTATCTCCATTGTCTTGTTTATGATATCCGGTACGCTCGTTACCTCGGAAAGATCAGCAATGAATTCGGAATATGAAGGGTCTCTCATATAAGAGATGACTACGGGGATCATCGCGATAAGCTGGAATATCGAGAGCGTGACCATTGGATATATGATGACGTCGATAAATCCCGTTATGATATCTCCTGCTTTGCTTAAAGGTCCCGGTGCCTTAACTTCGTTCTCGTCTTCGGAGCTTACGGTCCTTACAGTGAACTTCTCGTTTTTAAGAAGGACGGAACTTACGTAAACGACCGCTGCTCCCAGCATGACGGTCAACACCGAACAGATCAGCGCCGGCAGGATATCGACCGTCCCGTTAAATGCATTTCCGAATCCGTAGAACTGCCCGTAAACGGGAAGCCAGGAGTACACGTCCCTCGACGATTCCTCGCCGTTTATACATGTAACGAGTATCGTAAGGATAATAAAGAATATCGGGAGAAATGCGGTCTGGGCGGAAGTGACAGAGTCGTTCATAACCGATATGAGTACTGTTATCGCCGATATGAAGAACGCCAGGCTCACCGCCAGGATCAGGGCGGGGATGACGGATTCCGGGTGCCTGTATGGCGGGATGAGAAAAGAGATGATAAGAACGATCAGTGCCGGGATCATCGAGCTTATGAATACGCCCTTTGTAAAGGATATAATGATGTTTTTTCGAGGGACCGGGGTCAGAAGTATCCTCGAGAAAGTTCCTCTCTCTTTTTGTCCCGATATGGCTTCGGTGCCCGTTGACATGCCTGAATACATTAATGTGATAAAGAGGAGGATGGGGATGAAGTTGTTGCCCATCGACCTCGCGAAATGCGTCGCGAAAGTCTCGTTCTGCGCGGTCGGAATGTCTGCGCTTATGACTTCCCAGGTGTTGCTCGTATCGGGGATATCGAATCTGTCGATGAGAAATGTCCGGTAGTCTTCGAGGTATCCGTCACGCACAAGATCCCTTATGTATTTGTAGTCCGTACTGTCCGTTCTGTAATAAGTAAGAATATCGGCATTGGCGCCGGAAATGATCTGTTCGTCAAAATCATCGGGGAAGAAGATGACAACGCCCGCGGCATTCTTGTGCATAAACTCGGACATGGCAAGAAAGTCAAACGGTGCATCGAACTGTTCGTAGTAGATCTTTGAATCCGAAGGCTCGCTTTCCGTGAACTTAATGAATGAAGAAGGCGCATTAACGACAACGATGGAGCCCGAAGACTTCACGTAATCGTTGAATCCGAAGAACGACAGCAATGCCGAGAACATCGCGACTATACAGGTGAAGACGAAGCCTATGGCAAGAAACAGCGTAGTACCGCAGACTTCGGTGCTGCCGCGTCCGCTCCTGAAGATCATGTTCTTCGTTATAGCCTGTCCCTTATTCTTCGACATGTGCCTCCACGTATATCTTAAAGAATGCTTCTTCGAATGTCTCGGAGCCGCTTGCCGATGTCAGTTCGTCAACCGTTCCCTGTGCCGCGATCCTTCCGTCAACGAGTATCGCTATCTCGTCACACAGACTCTCGGCGACCGAGAAGATATGTGTCGAGAGGATGATCGCGTGCCCCTCGTTCTTAAGCTCGAGCAGATAGTCTGTGACCTGCTTGCTCGTTAATATATCGAGACCGTTGGTAGGCTCATCGAATATGATCACCGGGGGATTATGGATGAGGCTTATCGCGATGGACGCTTTCTGCTTCATACCCGTCGATAATTCGTTTATCCTCTTCTTTCTGAACGGCATTATCCCGAGTTTATTGAATATCTCTTCCTTGCGCTTTAATGACTTCTCCTTAGGGATGTCGTAAAGCTCGCCGAAGAAGTCCCAGAGTTTATCCGGGGTGGACATCGGATCGAGCCTGACTTCTGTCGTGAGATAACCTATCCTTCGGTGTATCTCGAGAAGGTCCTTGTCCGCACTGAGTCCGTCGATCAGGATGGTGCCCGAGGTCGGCTTAAGAAGAGTTGAGATCATCTGCATAAGCGTCGTCTTTCCGGCACCGTTAGGCCCCAGAAGACCGAAGATCATTCCGTCCTTTACTTCGAAGCTTACGCCCTTGATTATCTCCTTGTCTTTCGAGTAACTCTTGTGCACATCGGTTACGGTTATCAACTTGTGTACCCCTCTTTCTTAAATGTCCGCTTCAAAAGAATGAAAGCCGTTCCGAGACCGGTCAGAAGCATCCCGATAAGCTGCCACGGCCTGTATTCCGACAAGAATACGGTCTTGATCACCGCTATGCTCCCGTGTATCGGGATGAGAAACTCCAGGCGCCCCGGGGTGCCCGTGAATATCTGAAAGAACAGATCTGCCATAAGGTAGATAAGAGGCATCTGAAGGTTAAGGATAACGTCCTTCATCCTCTTTACGGAGAAGATTATGTTCGTGCATATGACAGCGCAGAGAAAAGCCGTGACCGGGATCACCAGTGCGATCACCATAAGCTGATCGGGAAGGAGGAATACTCCGAAAGGGATGAGTGAGTTGGCGCTGTTGGACCGGTTCAGCCACGAGGAGAGAAACAGGAAAATGAAAGTTATGTAAGAGGCGCCCGTTACGAGTAAAGAGGAGGCCAGTATCTTCCCGAGCATTATGCTCTTCGGTGAGACCGGTGACATGAGGAGTTTGTCGTAGAAGCCCCTGTCCCTCTCGGAGGCGAACATATCGCTCGTCAGCGAGTAAATGCAGTAGTAGATAAGAAGTACGAGGACCGGGGGAATCACCCGTCCCGCTCCCTCGTTGGCCGTGGTCCTGTAATCGAGAAGTTTGATCACGGGGTTGAACCTGTCGATCTCATATACCCGGTTGCCCTGCCGTGACAGCATGTCGTTATACTCATCCATAACGACTTCTATAAAACTGTCCCGTTTGTTGATCGCGATCGCGGAATTGCCGTCGCAGCCTACATAAGCCGCTCCGGCGTTCTCGTCCCACAGCACGTATATCGAGCCGTTTCGTAATTCTCTTATAAGTTCGCCCGATTCCTGCTTGTTGGAAAATTCCTCAGGGGACAATATCACATACTCGTAAACGGTAGTTCCGTCGGTGTCCTCTATGTACTGAAGGAATGAATCCGGAGCGTTAATGACGGAGACGGGCTTCTCCTTTACAGAACCCGTGCTCATGTAGTTTATGAGGTAAGGGAAGATCCCGAGTGCCGTCATCATTACGGCAGCAGGGATTATGAACACGGCAGCAGCCCTCTTCCAATTGGAATAGACTTTAAGAATCTCCCACTTAATTATTATAAATATACCGCGCATAAATATTATTATATAGGACAAATGGCACTTGACAAAAGCGGTCTGATTTTTGCATAATAGTCGGGCACGATTAGGTGCCATAGCCAAGCGGTAAGGCCAAGGTCTGCAAAACCTTTATTCCCCGGTTCAAATCCGGGTGGCACCTCCAGTAAACGGCTCCGCAGGTATTTTCCCTGCGGGGCTTCTTTTTTACAAAGGCGAAGGAAATATTCGGGTGGATTAAATGATCGAACAGAAAGTCAAAGATGTTCTTAAAAGGTACGATGAGATAGCAGGACTCATCCTTGATCAGAAGGTTGATGAGTTCGCGGATAAGATGGATGAGAAGCCTCCCGAAGAGGATGACTTAACGTATGAACAGTACCTTCAGAGAGTCGCGATGCAGGAGACCGAGGAGCAGAGCCTTCTCATGGAGGCCGAGCCCCGTGAGGAATTGGGCGGGCTGTCGATGAACGATTATTTTGCTCAAAGATCATTTGACGAACTCGTTGAGATCCTTGAGTTCTGCGCGATGGAGCTTGACCGCGGTGTTCCGCAAAGTGTTGTAAACGCTCTTGTAAATATAGATGATTCATCGGCTGTCGAGGAATATGCCAGACATATGGTCAGGGATTCCGCTTGGCGTGATGAAGAGATGAAGGATGAAGACACGCTTTTCGAGATGGAGTTTCAGAAGGTCAAGGCAAGCCTCAAGATACTCTCGGGAAGGCATGATGCGAGTCTTATAGACGACGTCCTCGACAGGTTTATGAGTTACGAGAGCACGCACAGCTTTGTTGCCGATTCCATCGCGGAATACATAGAATCATTCCCCGACGAATCTCCCCGGAAGATCATAGACAGGCTCGAAGAGCACAAGGACGACGGCATGGAAGGCCCCTGTGAGGACCTGATAGTTATGATCACGAATATCGGTAAAGAGAAAAAGTCCGATGAGATCTACAACGCCATAAGACTGGCTTTCAGATGTATGACCAATAAGATCTATGCGGTCATCTGTTTCGCGGATTACGGTGACGACCGTGCAGTCCCGCTTCTTAAGAATTACATTAACCGCCATCAAAGTGACATAAGCCGCGAACTCTTCTACGAGATGATGAGCGCCATTCAGAACCTTGGAGGCAACATAGAAGACATCTCCGATCCATTCGGGGATTTTCAGAAGAAAGGCTGATATATAAGGGTTTGTAACAGTGTTAAAGCAAAGAATCCCGGGTGTATATAAGCTTCTCGGCAGGTTAGAGGACGTAGCGTATTCGGATGATTTCATGTTCGGACATCAGAATGCGGGACACATCGGTGTGTCGATCACCAATAAGGACGGTTCCGAGTCGGATATCAAGAATCTCGTCGGAAAGCACCCTGCCGTCGTAGGCATCGATACATTGGGATTCTATGGTTACGAAGGCAATATGGAACAGTTGGTCAGGGTTGTTAAGGAGCTTCACCGCGAAGGCTGCATAATCACCTTATCCTCGCATATGCCTAACTTCTCCCTGGGAGGAGATGATTTCTTCGATTATTCCCCGAACTTTACTGACGGCAATGTCGGATACCGTATCCTGCCGGGCGGAGATCTTAACGAGAAGTATCGAAGATTTCTCGATGCGATAGCAGAATTTGCTTCGCTTTGTGTCGATGTTGACGGCGAACCCATCCCGATGCTGTTCAGACCGTTCCATGAGGATAACGGAAACTGGTTTTGGTGGGGCAGAGAATATCTTCCGGACGACAAATATGTAACGTTATACAGATATACAGTCGATTATCTGCAGGATGAGAAGGGCGTAACGAGCTTTGCATACGCCTATTCCCCGAACGGTTTCTTCGATGATGACAAACACTATCTTCGAAGGTATCCCGGAGACGATTACATAGATGTTCTGGGCATGGACATATACCGTGACAGACCTTCACCGGATGACGGCTTCTACGACAAGCTCAAGTCCTCTCTTCAGATCCTCTGGCAGGTATCTTTGGAGCACGGTAAACCATATGCTCTGACAGAGCTCGGCATCAGAGTTCTCGATTCGGTCGGAGGCTACTACGAAGGCCTTGCACCGTCGGGAAATATCGTAAAGAACTTCTTCACGGAGTTTCTGGAATTCATGTGTTCCTTCGAAGCGGGGGGCAGATGTTCGTATGTCCTCACCTGGGCGAACTTCTCAGATCAGCAGTTCTGGGTGCCCTATGAGCTTAAGGACAAAGACGGAAACGTCACCTTCAGGCACGAGATGTGCGATGACTTTATTAAGTTCGTAAGTGATCCGCACGTTATTTTGGCGCCATAGTTTTATTGACAAGTTTTTTGCCGTGAAATAAAATTATCAGGCGAATATGCGGGTTTAACTCAGTTGGTAGAGTGTCAGCTTCCCAAGCTGAATGTCGCGAGTTCGAGCCTCGTAACCCGCTCCATTGAAACCCCCAAGATCATTAGGTCTCGGGGGTTATTTCTTTTCTTGGAAGTAAATTTGGAAGTAAATCATACGGATTTTTTTGCTGCCTCGAACAATGGTGTTACCTGCAGACGTTCAGATGCTTCCTTTAGTTCGCCGTCGATGATGTGGTTACCATACAGTTCGTGACTGGGTGTAGTCTTCGATGAATCTTTGATAAGCGACCACGAACTTGAGCTTCTCCGACATCTGATGTCCGTTCTCTATCCATTCCTTTGCTCTGTCCCGACAATCTCTCTTACCAGGCATTCCAGGAGCTCTGGAGACGAATTGCTTACGCTTACCGTCGATCATGATGGACAGAGTCCACTTCTTGTTCTTCTTATCCCACTTAGGCTGCGGGATACGGTCGATCTGATACATAACTGTATCTTCGGGGATCTTTTTGTTTGCTATAAGCGAATGTATGATGTTACTTCGACAATTGTACGAGTAAGTCTAAGTATTTATCAGTCATGCCGATCTGAGACAAATCTATATCGTAAGATTCTTCATTTATTAATCTGGTCATATCCGATAATAGATTTGTTTTACTCCTTTTGTCGGGTAAACGCATCATCAACATAATAATATATGCAGATAGATCCGTATTATTTATCTCGGGGTGTTATGTAAGAAAACTCTTCGACAAACGTACTGGTGGAGTCATCTTTGCATTATATAATCTAGAGCAATGAGCACATTTGTTTCTCAACACTGATAAGCAATGTAGATGCTTTTCGAGCGTTTTGCTCGTTGTTCCACAATTTTCTGCAATGCACTCTTTGTCTGTATTATACATTGCGGAATATAACCTTGAGAGATTGGAAAACGAGAGTAATTCTGTCATCACCCATATAGGCATCTTTCCTTCATATTTGGCCATATGGTGCTTTACAATAGGACCATCTTTATAGTAGTCTCGTTCTTTATTGAAACTCTCCATCACGCTGTTGTATACATCTTTTTTATAGAAATTCTTCTCATCGTAATGTTGATTGTGAGGTGGTTGAATGCACTCTCTTAATGCGAACCCATCGGCTATTTGTGTGCGATAATAAATCTCGCATATTTCAAGATATCTTCGTAAAAGACTTCTTAGTTTCTCGTCGAATTTGTAAATGTGGTATAGGTGTTCCAAACTAATAGGAGAAGATAGGTCGCTAGAGTTAGTATCTTTGCGATACTGGAGAGCATATCCCGTTAATCTGTAATATCCTACGTTGTTGAGAACTAAACGAGCAAAAGACTCATCGTTAATCACTATGCCGTGAGTCCTCAACATCTGTATCTGTTCATCGCAATTAATCGGTCTCTTCAGTTCCATAATTTTCTCCATATAGCAAAAAAGCTGGGTATGCACCCAGCCGGTCCCCAAGAAATCAATCTCAGGCAACACTGTTGCATACATGGTATCAAATAAATCGTTTATAGGAACGATGCAACGTTACAATTCTGTAAATTTTTGCGATTGTAATTGTCAAGATTCGTGTAAAGTATAGCTAAATGAAAATCGTTTTGCACGGTTTGCAAGGGCCACTCTAATGGAGGGGCTCTATTTTATTAGCCCGCATTCAACTTTTCTTTTAATGCATCCTGAAGAACCTGCGAGAAGTTGATCCTTTCCTGCATTGCAGCTTCGTTAAGCCATTCCGGAATTGTAAGTGTCTTCTTAACGGCCTTTGTACCGAACTTCTTTCTGTATTCTGTTGTGTCGCATACGATATACGTAGCGAACTCGTCAGCTTCGAGCTTTAGATCCTTGATAGGTGAGCTTGCCGGCACTTCAACCCCGGGTTTCTCGTAGTTTGAGTAGATCATAAGCGCGAGCGCATCTTCCGCCATCTTCATTCCGTCCTCAATATCGTCGCCGCAGGTAAAGCAGTTTTCGATATCGGGGAATCTAATGGAATACGCACCATTTTCTTCGGGTGTGAAGATCGCAGGGTATACGTAGGTTGATGTTTTCTTTCCGCTCATTTTTGGCTTCCTTTCTTATCCTCTTGGATTATTGATGTGTATCTATGATGTATTGAGCTCATATGCGAAAAGTAAGTAGGTGGGGGCTTATTTAAGCCCCGCCTGCCTTCTGATGTTCTTCTCGGTCCCTGTTGGCAACTCTTTCGAACTGTGCCTCGGTAGAGGGAAGTGTTGCTTGGTAATCGGTGAGTACCATAACTCGTGGTTGGTGCCTTCCTTTTCCTTGTAACATCCACTTTACTCGAGGAGCTTCTTCATCTCTGATATCTTCATTGTAATCTCCTCTCTATGTTTTATCATAGCACGTATAATACGTGTGCCAAGTGTTTTCTTTGAAAATCTCAACATTTTCAAGGGTTTCGCAGGCGATTACTAACTATCAGCATTTCACGATTGCGGATGACGCCGGAAGATATCGGTGACATCTTCCAGGCGTTGGAGGATGCCTTATTCGTCATGGCCATTAGGACCATGAAGTACCATCATAACTGGGAAGAGGAAGAAGGCTTCAAGTGGACTCAATGGCAGGCGGAACAGATAACGGACTTCGTGCATACCATCAGAATGTATCCGCTCTTACCAATTACCACTTCAATCTTGCCAAGAAAGCTATCGAAGCTTTCTTAAGAGAAGCGTATGAAGGAAGTGTGAGTGATGCTGCAGGTTTGATAGCTCGTTAGTGTTACTGCTCAATTCTGGGTAGTCATAAGTAATACAGCTTAAAAGATTATATATCAGAAAAGAAAATGTGACCTTAAGGCAGAGAGTGCTACAATATGAGTTAGCAATAACTAACCTCATGGGGTATAATGCTCGCGGCGGATAATGATCAGGCGGATATTATATGACCGCTTGGGTCTTACAGATGTCAGTAATGAAGGAGGCATGATAAAAAGTAAAACAGGGGCGATGTGAAAGCTATCACGGTTGTATTATTCAAGTACAACAGTGAGACAGAGTAGATACTAACTCGACATATTTACTGATCCGTATGAGGTCGCGAAGGAGAATGGGAAGTTAGCAATCGAATCATGCAGAGGTCGAGAAGGCCGAATAGGAGATTGGAAGCATCACCCAACAGAAGTTGTCTTGCTGAAGGAACTTACGGAGGTAAGAAAATGAGTAAGACAGAGGAAACAAGAAGGTTGTGCGTAGGCGTAGATCTGCATAAGACACAGTTTACGGTAAGCGCATTAACCGAAGACGGAGAAGTAGTTCTCCAGGAAGAGTATCGAACAACTCCTGACGGGTATTCCGAGTTTATAGAGGAGATGCATCGATACGAGGAAGAAGACGGATGTTCCATAGAGTTGGCGGTAGAGACTACCGGTAACGCAAGGTTCTTCAAGAACCAAATGGAAAAGGAATTCTTTGATGTGACAGTGGTCAACACGAATAAGTTCAAAGTGATCACATACAGCACGAAGAAGACAGATGCAAACGATGCGTTGACGTTGGCAATGTACTTGCAAAAGGAAATGTTACCTGAAGCGCACCTATGCAGCCAGACCAGTGAAGAGATCCGCAGGATGCTTAAGACAAGAAGAATACTTGTTCAAAGCTCTGTAAAGATCAAGAATCAGATCCACGGAATGCTTCTGGGCTACGGAATTGAGACGAATGCAGCTCAGTTTCAGAGCAAAAGAAAGAGGCAGGATCTGATAAACGATCTCGCGGATCACGACTACTCAGAATTCACTGCCTCATCACTAGAAGTGATGCTTAATATCTTAGATGGTTTGGAAGGACAAATCAAGGATGTTGAGGCACAAATTGAGAAGATGGTCGAAGACAATGAAGATGTTGAGTTGTTAAAGACGATACCGGGAGTGGGAAAGATCGGAGCGGCAACGATAGCATCTTACACAGAAGATCTTGAACGATTCGATGGAGACTTCAAGAGATTTGCAGCTTATATCGGGATAGTGCCAAGCGTGCACAACTCGAATGAGACTGTACATCTGGGACACATAACAAAGCATGGACCACAGGAGTTAAGGACGGCATTTGTTCAAGTAGCGCTTGGAATGATTCGGGCATCGAAGCAGACAAGCGAATGGCGATTGATAGAAGACTATCGTCGCAAGAAAACAGAAAAAGGTTCCGGTAGAGCGATTATCGCTTTGACCAGAAAGATAGCAAGAATAGTATTTGTAATGCTTGAGAAAAGGGAAGAATTCAATCCTGAACTCATGCTGAGCAAATAAAGAAAAAATACAGCAAACGGCTTAAACTGTTTGACTTTTTATAGGAGTAGATTATGAAGACATATAAGATAGCTGTAATCGCGGGTGACGGTATAGGCCCCGAAGTAACCGGTTCCGCCGTCAGCGTACTTAAAAGAGCAGGTGAGGTGGAAGGCTTCGGACTCGAATTTACGGAATGTGATGCCGGAGGATGCGCGATAGACAAATACGGCATTCCTCTTCCCGAATCGACGCTTCTGACCTGTAAAGCGTCTGATGCTGTCCTGTTAGGCGCTGTAGGCGGCCCGAAATGGGACAGCGTGGAACCTTCAAAGCGGCCTGAACGCGCATTGCTCGGTCTTCGTTCCGGGCTCGGTCTCTATTCCAATCTGAGACCTGCACTGATGTTTAAGGAACTGTCTTCCGCATCTCCTCTTAAGAATGTTGATTCGATCGATCTTCTTATCGTCCGTGAGCTTACGGGAGGAATTTATTTTGGCAGACACGGAAGAAGTGATTCATCGGAATTGCTGTCTGACGGATCGGTTAAAGGACTGACGGCATTCGATACCGAAGAGTATTCCACGGCTGAGATAACAAGGATCCTTAAAGAAGGATTCCGATATGCCATGGGAAGAAATAAGAAGCTTACCGTAGTCGATAAGGCAAATGTTCTGGAGACCTCGAGACTGTGGCGTGAGATCGCAGAGTCCTTAAAGCCTTCATATCCTGAGGTTCAAGTGGATTATCTGTATGTCGATAACTGTTCCATGCAGCTTATAAACAGACCTTCAACATTCGATGTTATCGTAACTTCGAATATGTTCGGCGATATCTTATCCGATGAAGCGGGTATGATCACGGGCTCTATCGGTATGCTTCCATCCGCTTCGTTAGGCGCTCCCGGGACTCCCGGAATGTACGAGCCCGTACACGGTTCCGCGCCTGATATCGCAGGGACGGGCAAGGCCAACCCTCTGGCCGCCATACTGTCTGCCTCCATGCTCTTACGCTGGTCGTTGGGCGAGACAGAGGCGTCTGATCGTATAGAGAAAGCCGTCCGCGATACACTGGCAGACGGCTTCAGGACTTCTGATATCAAGTCTTCCGATGAAGATAAGATCGTCGATACCGACGGTATGACGCAAGAGGTAATAAGAAGACTTTAATGTGCGATCACCCTTGTGGTGTCATAGATGTTCTCTTCCCAGTCCGGATCTCCCGCGGTGAAGATGCGTTCGAATGTCTGTGAGATGACTTCTTCGTTGACTTCGTATTCTTGACTGAATCTGGCGGCTCGGTCAACGATGATGTATCTGATGTTGTTTTCACGGCAGAGCTCAATCAGCTCTTCGCTGCTTGTGGCTTCAAACATCGCATCTCTTTGTTCGTGCCTGTAATCGGTATCGTAACCTGCGCTCCAGGGAGAATAAGGCCAGCCGTAGTACAGCATTGCTCCTGCTACTGTCTCTTTGGTGCATGAATACTGATCTGTCAGGAAGATGTCTGACGCTTTCGCATTGTTTAATATCCACTGATACACGGGATCTGTCGTATCAAATACGGCGTAGAAGTCGTTCTCGGGCTTATTCTTGTTGTAGAAGATAAGAAGTTCGTAGACTCCGGTGATCGTCATCAAGACCGCCAGTGTCACCGCTGTGATCTTCACGATAATATCTTTGTTCTTCAACAGTCCGGCTACTGCAAATCCTGCGAATATATCGCATAACATGCATCCGATGATGATGTATTTATGGTTAACGGCCACATCTTTTGTGAGATTGATTATAAGTGCCATTACTATCGGTGATATGAAGGCGAGAAGCAGCCATCTGTACGGTCCTTTTGTCATTATGGCCGCGAGTATCATAGTGATCCAGAATGCACCGAGAAGGCTTGTTATGAACAGGAGGACGCCGGGGAACGTCTTGACCTCGGCAAGGTATCCCGGTTCGAAACTCGAAGAGAATGTCGAGCCGTTGATAAAGAATTTGGTCTGTGCGGTAACAAGTATAAGCGAGATCAGCGCGGTAATGGCAAATTCGAGCTTTCGATCTGACATTATCGCGATAATGAATAATACGAGCAGACATGCGATGACACATGCCCCGTTAAAGAAACCGGTAAGTCCTATTATCAGACCGAGAGCTACCGGAGTGGCATACTCTTTGGGAAGCCATGCTTCCTTGCTTAAGAATATCCTCTTAAGTGAATCGACGAATTTCCTGTTCTGAATACTGTGGAACATTGAGAACAGATGAGGCGTAAAAAGCATGACGGCAATCAGGATCATGCAGATCCCCATCGCCAGATGTCTCTGGTTGGGATAGACATTGAGGTTGTAAAGTCCCCAGTTTTCTTTGGGAGTATATCCCAGGTAATCCGTGTTGTTGATAAAGGTGGTCCAGCGTTCGGAGACGGTTCCGGTAAGGCTTCCTATGTATTTGAAAAAAGATGTACTGCTCCTGAATAGGAAGAAGACTATGGTAAGAGCACCGACGATCCTTTTCCGGAACAGCTTTAATGCAAACAGATAAAGGAGCATGCACACTGAAGTGAAGAAGAGCATGCCGGGAATCGTGAAAGCAAGATCGATTCTCAGACCGAGGTGTTCGAGGTTTCCGGTAAAGAACTGATACATAAAGTGATACTTGATGTCGAGCCCGGCAAAGTGCGAGTATGAAGTCGGGAAATTATTGCCGTGGGAGAACGATCTGATCATATCAAGATGCGTCGCGAAATCTCCGGTTACGATCCTGCTGATGTAGAGCGATCCGTCGCTGTAATAGAAGACTCGGAACATCATAAATCCCGACAGTATCATAGCGAATACCATTATGACTATCTCGCACGGCTGTATGTTTACGATAAGCTGCTTAAGGTTTTTAACGGTATCCTTACGCTTAAGTCCTATGGCAGCCGCATTAATAAGAACAGCCAGTATTATTATGATGACATCGGCGGTGCTGAGAGGATTCTTTGTGTTTCTTAACCAGTAGGCAAGGATATAAGTAGGCCAGCTCAGGAATAACACACCGATAAGAAGTGAGGCAGGGAATATGAGAAGCAGCGAAGGTGCATCCAGAGTGTGCCTCGTATATGTCTTCTTGGTGAAGTCAAAAAGGTTTGGCAGAAAATACAGGATAAAGTTATATCCGGTACATATAGTCAGAAGTATATAGAGTATTCCCAGCATATTATCTAATCTTTAATTCTTCGGCTATCTTGAAGAATGCCTCTCTTGAGTTTCTGATCGTTGACTCGGATACGCAGAACGCGAGCCTCATGTAGCCGGATCGTTTAAACGAAGCGCCCGGTACGAGAAGAAGATTATACTTAGCGCAAATATCCTGGAATTCGGTGTCGGTGAGACCTTCCGGTGTCTTCATGAAGATGTAGAGCGCACCGTTAGGCTTAACCGCCTCGAATCCTGCGTCAACTATGTTGCTGTAAAGAAGGTTTCTTCTGTGCTCATAGTTAGCGACATCGACCTTCGCATTAAGCGCCTTCTCGACGACCCTTTGCCAGATGGCAGGAGCATTAACGCTTCCGAGTACTCTGTTCGAGAGGACGATGGCACCTGTAAGGTCTGCGTAGTCCTCGTTCTTGGGTGATACGAGTGTGTATCCGATTCTCTCGCCCGGAAGAGAGAGGGACTTACTCCAAGAGAAGCAGATAACGACATTATCGATGTACTTAAGAACTGAAGGAACAGTGAGTCCGTCGTAAACGAGGTCGATATAAGGCTCGTCGGAGATGACCTGAATGACATGATCCTGAGATTTAAGAAGAGCATTAAGTTTTGTAAGCTGGTCTTCGCCATAGACAACGCCTGAAGGATTGTTGGGGGAGTTGATGATGATAGCTTTCGTCTTAGGTGTGATGGCTTTCTCTATCGCATCGAAGTCGGGCATGAACTTATCGTCGGTCTGGACGATAACGACCTTGCCGTTATGATTCTCAATATAGTTTACATACTCCATGAAGAAGGGGGCGAGTACGATGACCTCATCGTCCGAATCAAGTATGGAGTGAAGCACGTCGTTCATCGCGGAAGCCGCGCCTACAGTCATGCAGACTGCGCCTGCGTCGATCGTAAGACCGGACTGCTCTGATCTTTGCTTGGCGATCGCCGCTCGTGTAGATTCATAACCCGAATTACTCATATACCCGTGCATTCCGGGGGTGGGGTTATTGGCAAGATTCTTTAAAGCGTCCGAGACTTCCTTCGGAGGCTCCAGGTCCGGGTTACCGATAGAGAAGTCAAATACCTTGTCCTCTCCGTATATCTTCTTGAGTCTGTTTCCTTCCTCGAACATCTTCCTGATGGCTGAGCCCGAAGCGAGTTTCTCTTTGATCTTTGCAGAAATCATAATCATACCTTCTTATTAATTATTACTTACTGATTATATTTCAACTTTGGGTTTATGTGAACTGTGACCTGACCGGTTCCGAATTCGTATATATGGGTCGTGTGCTGGTATACTATTGATACACGGCCTAAGAAGGTCTGAGTCGAGAAAATAGACAGCATAATGTTCGATGGAGGGATAGAAAATGAAGGCACTTATCATGAATTGCAGTCCTGTCAGGACAGGAGCAACAGCTGAGATAGTAAAGATAGTGGAAGGTGAGCTTAAGTCCCGCTATGATACCAGGTGCATTTGTATAGATGATTATTCCTATGCATTCTGCAGAGGCTGCCGTTCATGCCATAATACTGCGAAGTGTGTTATGCGTGATGCTGCGGTCATTGAGAGTATAATGAGAGAATTCGACGAGGCGGATATTATTGTATCTGTTTCTCCCTCCTACTGGGCTGATATCCCCGGACAATTTAAGGCATTTATTGACAGATGTACTCCATGGTGCAATACACATGAGCCACATGCATCAATTAAACCCGGAAAGAAAGGATATGCCATTGCTTTGAGAACCGGTCCTAATATGCCTGAATGTGAGAGACTAATCGGCAGCATAGAACATTTCTACGGACATCTCGAGATTCAGTGCGAAGGACATCTGGGTCTGACATCGCTCGAATACAGGGAACAAGTCGAATCCAGGAAACAGGAGATTCTGGACTTTTGTAAGAGCATTTGACACTTAAGGTATTAGTAAGAATAATCAACAGGATAATACACAGAATAAACGGCAAAGTAAGATTGAATATGAACAATACCAAATGGAATGAGATATTTCATGCTTTTTATGATAACGAGTGCTCTCCTGAACACCAGATTATCAGTTGGAGAACAAAGGACATAGAAAACGGCTATTTAAGTAATTGGGACGGTACATGGACTCATTTCGGCTGCGAGCCCCGCGAATGGGACAAGATCGAATATCTGCAGATCAAGCTCACGGAAGAAAATTCCGATCTTGTACTTTCTGAACTGAGAAGGATCCATGTTCCCGGAGAAATTGAAGATGGTATCGTGACCGTCTACGGGTACAGAACAGATGTTGATTATCTGTGATTTTGAATGGATAATCATCAGAAAAGCTGATCGTGAAGGAGCTACCTATGCGGAAAAGAAACATAATCGGATTGTTAGCTTCTGTTGTTCTGGCAATCCTTTGCCTTATTCCGAGTCCGTTAAATGCTGCAAAAGCTGCTGATGGAGGAACAAGGATGTATTCTCCGATTCTTCCAGTATACAAGGTCATAGATTGGAACAAAATTGAGATTACTCCACATAATACAGACGTGCCTGAAGCTAATGTTTCCAATGGAATAACAACAAAGGGAATCCAGATATTTCTGTTCGGGATAAGCGTATACGATGGCCGCTATACCGTTGAAGGAATACATACCAGATGATCATATTAGATCACTAAATCAGGAATATAGTCGACAAAGACCTCGGATCAATCTGAGGTCTTTTTATTAGGGTTATCTATGACTAACTGATTGTGCTATACTTCACCTTGAACACAGATTAGATAATAGGAATGCATATGGAACATAACTATATATTTTGGGGAGTAGTAGGAATAATCAGCGGTCTGGTAGCTGCCTTGGCTGATGTGCCTCTGGTGAAGCCCGGAAGACCGGATTCCGACACGGCTGTGCTTAAAGGTAAGATTCAAACTTGGTGGGCAGATGTGCCATCAAAACGGTTTGTAATATCATTTTGGCTATCATTTTTAGGTCAGCCCGGAACATACATTGTAATGTGGCTTCTTGCCGGATTGATAAGCAATAATAATGAACCCCTTGGAATAGCATTGAAGATAAACACATTCATAGGATGCTTTACAGGCCTGCTTTGTCATGTCGCATTTTGTATCAAGCCGCCCTCTTGGAGTGGGATATATGCTTTTTGCAATACTACTCATCATTGCCGGAGCTGGTTAAACATATGAGACGCAAAGACTTTAACATGAAAGAACACGGCTTTGTCGGGCATTTGGCTGAACCTGATGTTGGTAGCGATAGAGCTGTTATTGTAATTATGGGAGGAGAACAGAGCCTTCTCCCGGGGATTAAATTCGCAGAGCGGTTTGCGGATTATGGCATTACAGGGCTTTCTGTTTCACTATTCGGCGCAGAGGGGCTTCCGGATGCTCCGAATCAGGTTCCGCTTGATATGTTTATACCGGCAGTGGAATATCTGCGGGAGAAGAAAGGCATAGAGCATATTAGTGTATACGGACAGTCTATGGGTTCTATTTTTGCCGTACTTGTTGCGCAGTATATCGGAGGTATGGAAAACCTTATAATGGTCTCACCCACACATGTTCCGTTTGAAGGGACAGAGAAAGATAAAAAGACCATGACGGGGAGAAGTGTCGCCACCTATAAAGGTGAGGATATTCCTTTTATAAGTGCGGATTTCAGTAAAATCAAGGCAGCGAAGTATTATAAGCATCCGGATGCAGAATATAAGGTTACGGGAATGTGGATAGCCTACCATGATGCATATGCGGATGTGGCGGGAACAGAAAAAGCGATGCTTCATGTTGAAAAAACAGGTTCAAGAGTTTTACTCATTGCAGGGCATGAAGATGAAGCGTGGCCTGCCGAATATTCTGTTCGTGAGATAGAAAAAAATCTTAAAGACGCCGGATACGATAAAGATGTTAAGGTTATAGTATATCCTCATGGAAGTCACCTGAATGGACTTATGCCAAACAAGAATCGAGAGAAAAGACTTTATCGGATGATTCCCCTTATAGGATTGATGTACAAGACTTTTGGGAAATATCGAAAGGAAAACCTAAGATATTTTGAAGAGTCGGAAAAAGAAATCTGTGCATGGCTCGTTAGTGAGTAAAATCATAGTATAAGCGGATGGAGCAATTATGGAATGGATGAACGGTGAAGATTTTTTGCTCGGTATGATGAATATTCATAAAAAGGCTGAGGATGCGCCGGGGGCGATAAAAGAACATGATCTTCCCAAAGGACACTGGAGAAGAGTGATAGATCCTGACGGAGAGGCTTTCTGCGTAATAATCACAGAGAATTTTGTAATCGGAGTTAAGACCGGGCGAGTTATCTTCCTGGATAAGAAAACTAAGAAGCGGCTTGATCCCATCATGGGTTTTCATCATCTGGTTACGGGAGATGTTAAACCTGATGAATCTGAACTGGCAGTTCTTGAGAACGGAAAATGTTTCCATGTAATATCTCTTAAAACATTTGAAGTGATCAAGAAAGTCAGTGTTCCGAGGTCTTTCTATTCAAGTGATTCGTATTGCACATATTCTGAGGATGGTAAAACGTTAACGGTTCCGGTTACCAGATATGATTATGATAAGCGCAATTATGTTTTTATGCATTGTGAATATGAGACAGAGAATTACACACTGATCAGCAAGACAGAGGTTTCACTTAAGGAAATGGACCGGTGGTGAAACATCACGTGTATAAAATCTGTAAAGAGGCACCTGCTAATCCCCACTTAGTGCCGATAAATCGGGGAAAACAGGGGACAATACAGGGGATATCGGCTGAAATCCCCACTTAGTGCCGATAAATCGGGGACAATACAGGGGATAGCAGATATCGCTTGACATTACGGGAAAGAATCAGTATTATACGTAAGTCAATTAGGAAGCAGAACTCATCGGTTCTCACCTCAAGCATATGCGAAGAGGTCCATATTATTAGCTTTTTAGCGAATGTGTGGAACGGTGATTTTGCTTGACCGTTCTTTTTTTATGATTGGAGGTGTTACACATCGCTAAAGCAACCGGAAACCAGATGGTGAATGACAACATCAAGTTCAGCAAGGTAAGACTTATTGATGCTGAAGGAAATATGGTCGGTGTCGTTGATACGAACGAAGCCATGAAGAAGGCAGAAGAAGCCGGGCTGGATCTTGTATGTATCTCGGCAAATCCCGATAACCCCGTCTGCAGGATAATGGACTACGGTAAGTTCCTTTTCGAGCAGAGCAAGAGGGAGAAGGAAGCCAAGAAGAAGCAGAAGGAAACCGAGCTTAAGGAAGTCGGCATGAAGCTTACAACCGATTCGCACGATATCGAAGTAAAGCAGAAGATGGTCATTAAGTTCCTTAATAACGGAGACAGAGTCAAGATCAACATCAGATTCCGCGGACGCGAGATGGCATACCAGCAGCAGGGATACGCGGTAATGGAGAAATTTGCCGAAGGTATCTCAGAGTATGGTCAGATTGACAAACAGCCGAAGATCGAAGGTCGTAACATGGTTATGTACCTCGTTCCGAAGAAGAACAAGTAATAGTAAGGAGGACATATAAAAAATGCCTAAGCAGAAGACACACAGTTCATCTAAGAAGAGATTCAAGGTAACGGGTACCGGTAAGGTATTAAGAGCACAGGCTTTCCGCCGTCATATCCTGAGTAAGAGACCCACTAAGAGGATGCGCCACCTGCGCCACAACATTCTTGCATCTGAACAGAACAGAAAAGTCATTCGCAAGATGATCCCTTATATGTGATAGGAAATGAATGGAGGATTAACATATGTCTAGAGTTAAAAGAGGAATTCGTACAAGAGCTCGTCATAAGAAGATTTTAAAGCAGGCTAAGGGTTACTTTGGTAAGAAGAGCAAGCTGTTCAAGGTTGCTAACCAGCAGGTTCTCAAGTCCGGTAACTACGCTTACAGAGACAGAAGAAATAAGAAGAGAGATTTCAGAAAGCTCTGGATCACAAGGATCAACGCTGCAGCACGTCTCAACGGTATGTCCTACTCAAGATTCATGGATGGTCTTAAGAAGGCCGGTGTTGAACTCGACAGAAAGGTTCTTTCCGATATCGCTATCACAGATCCTAAGGGCTTTACGGCTCTCGTTGAGAAGGCTAAGGCTGCTCTGTAATCTGTAATATAAATCAGTTAAATAGATTTTGGCAGATTCCCCAAGCATAATTGTTTGGGGATTTTATTTATTTTATAATATTCATATGGGAAGCTTATTCACTAATTATGAACGCGACTATGTGGAATTCAAGAAGAACGGTTATCTCGATTCGTATTCAGGAGGGTTGATATCTCTTAGCGAGAAAGGGCGTTTCAGTGTAAAGAATAACCCGATCTCCTGTATCACATTCCCTTCGAGGATAGATGGGAAGCGTTTGCAGAAGGCGGTAGATAAGGCTTTGCTGTGTTGTCCTCATATGGCTTATCAGGTACACAGGATCGAGGGCAAGTGGCCGGTACGTTATACCATTAGCGACAGACCTTATACCGTGCTTGAGGGCGTAATTCCCGAATACTACGGTGATGATGAAACGAACAACCATTATTCTTTTGTCAGTTTCTCGGATGACAGATTAACCGTCGGGTTTTGTCATGCTATTACCGATCTTTATGGTTCGAGCATGTTCTATAATTCCATCATCAGAAATTATTTTGATCTTCCGGGTTCGGATACGGACTATAAGGAATCTCCGATATATGCAGCAGATGTTTTGAAATATGATCTGCTTGTAAGCGAAGGGTTCGTTCCGTTTAAAAGAGAAGAAGGAGAGGTTTTCTCGGTTTTTCCGAAGGACAATTCCTGTTTTGTCGGCAATATAAGTATTGGCAAGGATGCTTTTGTATCTTATGTCAAAGGTCTTAATACGTCCAAACAGGTTGCTGTTTCCATGCTTCTTGCTATGGCGATCCGTGATGTTTATTCTGATTACAAAGGAAAGATATGTATCAGGGGGCCGGTCGATACGAGACGTTCCTTCGGCCTTGACTGTACCTTCCAGAATTGCAGTTACCCCCACACATTCTTAAATCTTTCTGTTGATGATATCAGTTCCGACAGGATCAAGGAGACTGCTGTGCGGCTTAAGAGTGACCTTAAGAAACAGCTCGATACGAATAATCTGGCGTGGATCACCAACCGATTGGCGCTTATCGTTAAAACCGATGATCCGGTTCTTTTCCGATCTTTAATCAGCGAATACGTATTTGCTACAGGTATACTTGTCAGTAATATCGGTGCGTTTGGAGCGAGCGATACGCAGGAATATATCAAAGATTATTCTTTACTTCATCGTGCTAATTTCCCGATATCAGTATATTTCGGTGAGACTAGTGATCGTGTAAAGTTCATATTTATGCAACAGTTCGGGTCTCAGGAGATCTTTGAGGCTTTTAAGAAAATAATAACCACAACGATAGGAGAGGATCAATGAGAAGGTTTATTGAACGGGCAATCGATATCATACAGAGATATCCTGACAGGATCGCCGTAAAACAGGAAGACAATTATCTCACCTATAAAGATTTGGACGAGAGGTCAGGTAAAGTTTACTCATGGTTGAAATCCAAGGGGATAGGGGCGGAGGACTTCGTTCTGATCCTGATGCCCAGAGATGTTGACGCTATTGCAGCGGTCTTCGGAGTCATGCGAAGCGGTGCCGCTTTCGTTGTGATGGAAGATTTCTTTCCTTCTCAAAGAGTCGAATACATCCGTTCTGACGTTAACGCGAAAGTGGTGATCGATGCGGATACTTTCTTATCGATAATGAAGACAAGTGATTATCTTGAAGGATACGAGGAAACTGATCCGCATCAGGCGGCTTTCGCGGTATATACTTCAGGTTCGACCGGCGTTCCCAAGGGCGTTCTTCACGAATACGGTAATATCGATATATTCTCGAGAATACTACCTGAGAAGGATGAATATGAGATCACGACGGCAGCGATGGTGTCACCGTTCTATTTTGTCGTAACAATACTCATTATCGTCAACTGCCTGTCGACCTCGAGAACCATTTATATTGTTTCGATGTCAATGGTAAGAAACTTCAATAAATTCAGTGCTTTTCTTGTTGAGAATAAGATAAGCTCCGTCTATTTATCTCCTTCTTACATCCGCATGTATAAAGAGCCGTCCAAGTATCTTACACAGGTAATTACCGGAAGCGAGCCTGCTAACGGTATCTATTATGAGGGCGGCAATCCTTCGATACAGAATATATACACGATGAGTGAGGCAGGTATCCCCGTATTGTCATGTATTCTGGACAGGTCATATGAAGAGGCTCCTGTCGGATATCCTGCTCCGGGGATCGATCTTCATATAATCGATGAAGACGGGAATAGGATCGAAGGTGAAGGTAAGGGAGAGATAGTATTCATTAATCCTTATGTCAGGGGATACATCAATCTTCCCGAGAAGACGAAGGAAGTGTTTGTTAACGGGTACTATCACACCGGTGATGTCGGCAGAAGAGATAAAGACGGTAAATACTATATTGTCGGCAGGATCGATGATATGTTCAAGATCAACGGTAATCGAGTAGAGCCGGGTGAGATCGAGGGCATAATGAAGCTTGTCACCGGCCTTACTAACGTTGTTGTAAAGGGATTTAATGAAGAGGGTCACTCATTCATTTGTATGTATTTCCTTAAGGCTGAAGCTCAGAGTCTCGGTATATATAACGACGGCAATCTGGTCTTTGACAGGAACAAGCTTGAGAATAAACTCCCCCGTTATATGATCCCTACATATTATGTCGGACTTGATGAGTTCCCGATAAATATGAACGGTAAACTCGTAAGACGCGAGTTGAAGGCTCCCGTGCACACTTCTTTTGAAGAGAACTATGTTGCTCCGTCGAATGACCTTGAAAGACTTATCTGTGATGCCATGGCTAAGGTCCTTAATATAACCCGTGTCGGAGTTGAAGATGACTTCTACCAGATCGGCGGAGATTCGATGAGCAGCATTGAGCTGATAACTGTTCTCGGGGAGAAAGGTTATGATATAAACGATTCCGATCTTTATAATCTGAGGACCCCCTCTGCTCTGGCAACTCTTTGTTCTAATAGGAATATCGAGGATCCCGAGACGCTTATGCGCGGGGAGAAAGAGAATGAGGACAAACCTCAGGATCTTTTGCCGATGCAGATGATGTGGACTCGTATCTGTGAGAAGCATCCCGAGGCAAAACTTCGTCACATGCCGATCCTTTACAGGATGAAGGCGGATGTCGATGTCGACAGGCTTAAGGCGGCGGTTGATAAGGTATTTGACCATTATCCGATATTTAAGACGAGAATAGTTAAGGATAATAACGGTAAGTATGTTCAGGTATATGATCCCGGCATATTGGAACCGATCAGCGTCGAGACGGTAAGCGATGCTGAATTTGAGAAGATACAGGAGTCTTTGGTAGGACATCTTGATATGTTCAGCGGAGTGTCCAACAGAAAGGTCATCTACAGAACCGAGACGCAAGTATACCTGTTTATGCATTTCCATCACGCTTTCTTTGACGGTTCGGGTCTTATGGTGATAAGAAATGCGATCTACAACTGCTATAAGGATCCGGATTATGTGATCCCTCCGGACTATTACTATTATATTCTGGACAGTATCAGCAGGCAGAAAGGCGAAGATTCTTATAAAGAAGCAGCGGATCATTTTGAGAAGCTTAATAAGGAATTTGAGGGTGCAGGAGACAAACTCATTCCCGATCTTGAAGGAGAATACAGATCAACAGGGTTGTTCTTTGATCCTACTGCATTTACCAAGGATAAAGACAGAACGAACTTATTCTATCTTGCATGTACGGCAATTGCCACTGTCAGAACGAATAAGAGCGACAAAGCGGTCGTATATCTTGAGATAAACGGAAGAGACAGGTTTATCAAGAATATATCGGCGGGAGGATATGCAACCAGTATTCCGATATTTATCGATCTTAATGCCTTAAAGGAACCTCAGGAGATTATCGGTAACATTAAGGATCAGGTCGAGTATGCTTCGCTTCATTTATCTTATACCTGCTCATATGATTCCATAGATAAGATAGATCAAACGGTAATGTATCTTTATCAGAAGGATATCTACAGCTTAGGTGCCATTGAGGAGCTTGTTGAAGATTCCGTACAGCTTTCTATGGATCCGGTTCAGCCCTGCCACTATTTTGGTGTAGCGGTTATTGATAATACAGGACTTCCGGTACTGCCTTTGTCCTTTATCTATTCCAAAGAGCATTATTCGCAGAATAAGGTTAATGAGTTTGCCTCCAACTTTAAGGAAGCGGCAGCATTTCTTGGAGGAGTAAGCTGATATGTATATAGAAGATGCAATCAGGTTTATGCATCTCCATAAGGAGAAGAAAGCGGTAGAGGATGACAACGGGTCAATGACTTACGGTCAGCTCGATCTGGAGTCTTCATGTGTTTATTCATATCTTAAGCACCAGGGAATCGGTAAAGAGAACTTTGTGCTTATCACACTCTCCCGCGGAATAAGGTGTGTAGCGGCTATCCTCGGCGTTATCAAGAGCGGTGCGGCATTCGTTATTCTTGACTCAAGTTATCCGGCGGATCGTGTGGATTACATAAGGCGGGATGTTAATGCCTTATGTGAGATCAACGATGACAACTATCCTTCTATAGTCAGTACTAATGCTCCTTTGGAAGGATACGAGAAGACGGATGTTCACGATGCGGCATTTGCCGTATATACATCGGGGTCGACCGGTAATCCTAAAGGGGTGCTTCATGAATACGGCAATATAGATTTGATCGCGACGCTCAATTCCAGGTTTGACGAGATCGACGGAGATTATAACGCCCTGGTTGCGCCGTTCTATTTTGTGGCGGGAATAATGGGCGTGATCAATCTCTTTACGTATGTAAGACCTATGTATATCATTTCTTCTTCTATGTTAAGAGACCTGAACAAACTGAAGAAGTTCATTATTAAGAAGAAGATATCTTCAATCTATCTGTCTCCTTCGTATCTGAGGCTTTACAAGGAGCCTGCACCGTGTTTAAGGAAGATAACGACGGGAAGTGAGCCTGCCAGCGGTATTTATTATGGCGATGACGGCCCCGTGATCACCAATTGTTACTCGATGAGTGAAGCAGGGTTCCCTATCCTTATGATGAGACTGGATCGTTCCTATGACATCGCTCCTGTAGGACGTCCCGTGCTGGATGTTGATGTGCATCTGGAGGACGAGAACGGCAATCGGATCGAAGGTCCGGGCAAAGGCGAGATATGCTTTCGCAATGAGTACGTAAGAGGTTACATTAATCTTCCTGATGTTACCGCGAAGGCTTTTGTTGACAAGATCTTCCACACCGGCGATATAGGGCGAAGGGATGAGAACGGTCTTTATTACATAATCGGACGTAAGGACGATATGTTTAAGATAAACGGAAACCGTGTAGAACCGTCTGAGATAGAAAGACATGTAGAAGCGGTGACCGGATTAAATAAGGTCGTTGCCATGGGCTTTTGTATCAACGGAAGGTCATTCATATGTCTTTACTTCATCAGAAGTGAAGCGGAAGGACTGGGGTTACTTACCGACGGCAAACTTGATATAGATGAGAACAGTCTTAAGAAACTTCTGCCTTCTTATATGATCCCGACATACTATATTCCGCTTGAGAGATTCCCTATAAATGCAAACGGAAAGATGGTAAGAAGACTTCTGGAACCGCCTGTAACGGGTGACGTGTCTGACGGATATGTCGAGCCTAAACCCGGTAACGAGAGTCTGATCGCCGATATCATGGCAAAGGTCCTTAATATCTCAAGGGTTGGTGCGGAAGACGACTTCTATCAGATCGGCGGAGATTCCGTAAGATCCATCGCTTTCTGCGCTATGGCCTCGGACGAAGGGCTTCAGATCCCGTTAAGTGCTCTTCATAAGTTCAGAACGCCGAGATCTATCGCTAAGAATGTTGATCTGTTCTCCGATCTTACGGAAGAAGAATTGATCAAAGCGGATGAGGAGGCCAGAAAGAAAGCCATGCCGCTTCTTCAGATGCAGTATATAAATGCTTCTGCTTGTGAAAAGGATGCCAATGCGCCGATAGGCAAGATAAAGCTGATGTATAAGCTGAAAGATGATATTAACCTCGACAGGTTGTCTTCGGCAATTGATAAAGTCTTCAGGCATCATCCTATACTCCTGACAGTATTCGAGAAAGACGGTAACGGCAGATTCGTTCAAAGATATGATCCGTCCGTGTTTGTCCCTACCGGTATCATCGATATGTCCGAAGAAGACTTCCGCGAGAATATGGGAAGCCTCGAAGGCAAGTTCGGTATAGAGGAGAGAAGACTCCATTACAGGGGAATAATAAGAACAGAAGAAGGAAATTATCTGCTTCTCGTATTCCATCATATTCTTATCGACGGTATGGGAATAAGGATAATATGCGACAACATCTTCAGAGCGTATGAGGATGAGGAGCTTAAGAGGGACTGTTACTATTACCTCCTTGAGAAGATGTCTGAAAGCGTTGAAGGAGATATTAAAGAAGAGGCCATAAGAGAACTTCGGGCCTCCGGAATCGATGATCTGTCGGGTATATTGCAGCCTGATCTTGAAGGCCCCGATACATGTCCGGGTATTAAGAAGGATCTGATCATAAGCAAAGAGAATGAAGGTAATGTATTCTACCTTGCATGTTGTCTTTTGGCTCTTATCAGATGCAATGGCACCGATAAAGGAGTTGTCTATTGGGGCTATAACGGAAGAGATGATGAATTAAAGCAGAATTCGGCCGGAGGGTTCGTCAGCTATCTTCCCGTATGTGTCGATGCAGGAAGTGCTCCTGATCCTGAATCGATAATAAGCGAAGTCAAAAGACAGGTTGATTACTATATGGTACATAATATCTTCATGGATGGAGGTTATGCCAAGGATACAAAACCTGTAAACACTATGATGTTCCTGTATCAGAAAGATATCTACGACATAGGACTTATTGAGGGGTTGATCAGCGAGGTTGTTAAGATGCCCGTGGATGTAACCTCCCCGATGGGAATATTGAGCGTGAGACTTACGAAGACTGAAGGATCCGATAAACTGCCGACTCTCTTTGTGTATTCGAAGGGGTACTACTCTGAGAAGTTAGCGGAAAAGTATTTTTCTGAATTCAAAAAGTCGATCCAATATCTTAGAGGTGAAATTAATGCTGTTGATTAATCCCGTAGACAATAAGAAGAATTATCGTATTCTTCGACATGGTGCCGGTGTTTTTAAGGAAGCCGTTAAGGGGGTTATGAAGGGAGAAGAGTTTTTCCATGTAGCCGATAACGGTTGCTTTATCTACGATCTTAAGTATGTTGATAACAATTCCCTGGCAAAGACAAGTAAAGAGTATCCGGGATCGAAGCTTTTTGACGGATATTGTCTTTGTCCGCCGCTCCTTACATATGATGAGACGAATACGGATCTTTTAAGTCTGTTTGTGTTCGAAGGGAAGAAAGCAGTCTTCTTTGAAGACGTTAATGAATATTCTGTTGTGATGACGGGCATTATCCTTCAGCATACCGATATGGATATTTACTTCACTGATGATATCGTAAGATTATTCTACCCTTCGGAAGAACGTATTCATGTGCAGGATCAAAAACCTGATATGCCCCCCGAAGATCTTCTGACGGTTCGTCAGGAGTATTATCCGTCAATATTGTACAATGACTACGATACGATGGATATAATGTCTTGCTTCTTTAACGTAATGATATATCAGTGGATCATCGACAGGCCGTATCAGGATATTAAATACTTTGAACTGATAATATCTCAGGATGAGGGAATAGGTTCGATACTGAATCAGTATGCAGGTGTCAGACGCCTTTTGAGCAGATTCGGCAAAGAAGTTACTCTCGCTTGCGGCGGGACCAAATACAGCGATGACATCCTTGAGGATTACTTTAATATCAAGATCACCCCGTCTGATTCGAATCCTGATAATACCGTTACCATTGCCAATATCTATGCGCTTATGTTCACTAAGGCAGTAGGCGGCGTCTCTTCAAGTCATTATAAGATCGATGATCTTAACCCTGCATTTATCGAAGACCTTAAGGAGTATGCCGAGGCGATCATAAGAGGCCGTAAGCTGATGGGGCTTTTTTTAAGGGGTACGGATTACTTTAAGGCTAATTTTCAGGGGGCCGCGGGAGCAGTTACGATGGATGTGGGAATCCCTCTTATCCGCAAGCACTTTGATGAAGATAAGTATGACGGAATTATGCTTGCGACGGAGGATAAGGATATTCTTAATGCCGTTCGTGCCGAATTCGGGGATAAGGTTATAGCCGTATCTCAGGAGCGCTATTCTGTCAATGATTTCAAAGAAGTTAATACTATAAGCGAGCTTGAAAGGAAAAGGCGAAGCCCGGAGGAATACGATCTTTACGTTAATGATACGACGATCAATTACTTTTACGGGATCTATATGGTCTCAAGATGTGAGACGGTAGTCTATTCCAATCACTGTTTTGGCAGTAATATGTTAAAGTCATTTGGAGAAGGTTCGATCAGGAAGATGTATTGTCTTGCTGAAGAAATAAGTGAGAAACAGGAGCAGGACGGTTAAGTATGGTTTATATCGATTGTTTTGACGAGTGTTCATCAAAGTTTTCCGATAGAGTCGCTGTTGTTGATCATAATGGACAAAGAAAGGTTACATATGGCGAACTGGCGGCTATGGCGAAGAAGGCAGCAAGGTTGATATCAGATATCAAGACCGAATCCGGAGAGCCTTTTATTATCAGGATGAGCAGGACTGCCGAATATATAGCGGTCTACTTAGGGATCCTGTATTCGGGATGCGTAGCGGTTCCGGTTACTACGGCATATCCCGAGGAGAGAATAAGTGCCATCAAGGCGGATTGCAAGGCTAAGCACGTTATAGATGACTCGTTCTTTGACAATGAACCTTCTTCGTCCGAACAGGTTCATGTAAGAAGAGAGGGGACCGATACGGCATTATTGCTCTATACTTCCGGTTCGACGGGCAATCCTAAGGGTGTAGTACATGATCATAACAGCGTGGTCGCGTCGACCGAGAGAACATTCGAGCTCGCGGAAGGTATTGAAGTACTGAATTACGCCGCGTTCTCACCTTTCAATTTTGCACCTTCCACATCCGATATCTTCGGCATGTTCAGACTCGGGGGTACCGTATTTATCATTGAAGATGACGTAAGGAAGGATCCCACGAAGCTTATAGATTTCTATTGTGCCCACGACATTACTCTTACCTTTGTGCCTCCGTCACTTCTGAAGATCATGTTAAGGCTGATCGAGGATGAGGAGCTTCCTTTAAAGCGCGTGCTCTGCGGAGCCGAGAGAATGGTTAATATCTTTACGGATAAGTTTGAGATCTATAATGTTTACGGAATGAGCGAGAGCCTTGCCGGAATATCATACTTTAAGCTGGATCGCGCTTATGAGTTCACTCCGGTAGGCAAACCTTATAAAAACGTTAAGATCACGATAGAGGACGGCGAGATATGCGCTAAGAGCTATTACGCCCGATCATATCTGAATCTTGAGGAACAGAGTGCCCGAAGATTTAAGGAATGTGATGACGGTGAAGTCGTGATACATACCGGCGACAGCGGAAGACTCGATGAGGAAGGGAACCTGATCATTACCGGCCGAATGGATTTTATGTGCAAGATCAACGGTCAGCGCGTAGAGCCGGAGGAACCGGAGAGCAGGCTGTTAAGTATCCCCGGAATCAAAGAGGCCTGTGTAATGGGTGTCAGAATAAGCGATAATATGACCGCTCTGGTTGCATTCTATACCTCTGATACGGTATTAGATATCGATTACATCAAGGGTGAACTTAAAAAGACGTTGCCTGACTATATGATCCCGTCGATCTACCGAAGATTAGTCAATATGCCCCGCAACCTTAACGGTAAAGTGGACAGAAGTCAGCTTACCGGTGCATGGGAGTTCCAGCGTCATGTCCCGGTAGATGTTATTCCGCCTGTAGAGGATGACGAGAAGGAGCTCGCTTCCATATACGCCAACATCCTTAATCTTGACATTAAGGAAATAGGTCTCAGGAATAACTTCTTTACACTCGGAGGCGATTCATTACGAGCGGTAATCCTGTCCATTGAGATCATGGAGAAAACGGGTGTCAGGTTAGCGCCCGCAGATATATTTAAGCATCCGACAATAGAAGAGCAGATCGAACTTATTAGGGCTAACAAGAGTGTTAAAGATATCTATATATGCAATGATAATCCGGATCTTCCTGACATATTCTTTGTACATACCGGTCATGCGGGAGGTGAAGCATACTACAATCTGTCATTGCTTCTTAAGGATATCTGTAATGTAAAATGTCTGGAACCTCATAATGTATTCCATCCCGATGATATAATAACCGGAATAGAGAACCTTGCCGAGAAGTACATCAGCAATCTTAAGTCGGTTAAACCTGAAGGTCCTTATTTCTTAGGCGGATGGTCATATGGCGGATTGATCGCATATGAGATGGCAAGGCAACTGTCGTTATCGGGTGATGAGGTCAAGTATCTGTTCATTATGGATTCGAATTTCATGTCATCCGACAGGGAGAGAGAACTTTATATCGACATGTTTAAGCGGGATTCATTTGATTCTTATCTCGAGAAGGATCCTTTGTTTGAAAGATTCCGTCAGATGGGCGTCATTGATTCTGTTGTATCTAACAGTAAGAATGTAGTCTATGATATGACCAGTTATGTTCCGAAGCCGTATGACGGCAGAGCCACATTCTTTAAAGCATATGTGTTTGAGAATGAAGATATGTTAGGCGAAGAGCTTTCCGGCATTATTAAAGGTAAGAAAGCTAACGGATTTGATAAACTTATCAAAAAGCTTAAGATAATCAACATCGGGTCAGATCATGACCGCATAATGACAGGATATGCTTTATACAAAATAGCACTTCATATAGAATATACACTTGATCATTTGGAAAAGGGTTATGAAGATGACTGACAATTTGAAATTATATGAAGCAACATGGAAGACTATGTCTCAGCTTCTTGAAGTTGAAGACCTCGATGAAGCGCTGGCGGGAAGTCTGGAGATAATCGTAAAGGAATTGAACTGTGAAGCCGGTGCCATTTGGCTTCTTGATAAAGATGCTTCGCATCTGTC
The DNA here is from genome assembly GCA_002450095.1 of Mageeibacillus sp. UBA6980. Taxonomy (GTDB): domain Bacteria; phylum Bacillota; class Clostridia; order Saccharofermentanales; family Saccharofermentanaceae; genus Saccharofermentans. Next base: position 76,034 of record DJYK01000026.1, read on the forward strand.
TTCCATATATCAGATCGGTCCCGTTGATTTGTCTAATATCAGTATCGAGAACGGTATCGGCATTGAAGGTCAGGTAGCGAAGACGGGCAAATCCGTTATGATCGGGGATCTTTCTGCTGATAAGAGCTTTGACGGCACTGTTTTTGACGATAACGGGCTTACTGCGAAGACCGTCATCTGCGTTCCTCTTCGTAATATAAGAGACGTTATCGGATGCTTTATAGTCGTTAATAAGAAAAATGGTGAGAACTTTGATAAAGATGAGCTCACTTTATGCGAGCATATTTCAAATCTCGCGGCCATGACGATAGCCGAGAAAGGACTTGATGTTCATCTTGATGAGGATAAAGAGGTTCTGGCATCACTTCGCAATGTTACGAAGGTCTATAAGATCGGCGATAATACTAACACCGTACTTAAGGGGATCAACCTCGATATCTACAGGAATGAATTCGTCGTTATACTGGGTGAGTCCGGATGCGGTAAATCCACGATGATGAATATAATCGGAGGGATGGATCCTCTAACGAGCGGCTCTCTCACCGTAGAAGGAAAAGATTTCTCCAATCCTTCAGATGCGGAGCTTACGGATTACAGGCGTAAGTATATCGGATTTATCTTCCAGCAGTATAATCTCATGCCTAATCTTACGGCTTTGGAGAATGTTCGTTTCATTGCGGAACTGGTAGATGATCCTATGTCTCCGGAAGAGGCGATAGATAAGGTCCGCCTTACGGATCGTAAGGATAATTATCCCGGACAGATGTCGGGAGGTCAGCAGCAGAGAGTCTCTATCGCCAGGGCTATAGTTAAGCGCCCGAGCCTTATTCTTGCCGATGAGCCGACTGCCGCTCTTGACTATGTGACCAGTATCGAAGTCCTCCAGGTTATTGAGGATATCATAAGAAACAAGGGAACAACGGTCATGATGGTAACTCATAATCCCGAGATCGCGAAGATGGCTGACAGAGTCATTAAACTTCGAAGCGGCAAGATAGCAAGTGTTAAGAGAAATCTTAAGCCTTTGCATGCTACGGAACTGGTCTGGTGATAAATGAAGAAGACTCAGGTAAAAGACTCAATAAGGAATATCAGGAAGCAGATAGTATCCTATCTGTCTATTCTTGTTATATCAATGCTTGCCGTTCTGACATTCCTCGGAATCAACTATTCTGCAGAAGCAATAAGAGCTAACAGTTCAAAGTTCTATGCAGATACAAATTTCAGAGATGTAGAGATCGTATCTACCTATCTGATCACGCCTGATGACCTGGAAGCCATTAGGGCTGATGAAGGGGTCGAAGACGTCGAGGGCGTATACAGGACCGGTTGCAGAGTCTATGGCGATGACGGTATTACAGGTGTAATGGTCGTATCTCTTACAGAGAGGATCAATGTCCCGTTGGTTGTTGAGGGAAGGCTTCCTCAAAATGAGAATGAGTGTGTTATAGAGCCTGAGATCAGTTCGAGTACCGGCCTTGATATCGGAGATACTATCTCGGTCCTTAACAGTCATCACGTTATGCCTGAGTATCTTAATCGGTGTGATTATGTTATAACCGGTATAGTCCGTCACCCCGATCATTCGTGCGTCAGTAATATTTCGCCGGGAGCCCGATATGTTATGGTCCTTCCCGAGGCTTTCGATTCTGAGGCCTTGGACGGCTGTTATATGGCCGCTGTTGCTTCGATAGCAGGCGCCGATCAATTCAGGATGATGGATGATGAATACCATAACTATATCTCGGATACGGTAAACAGACTTAACGGACTTGCCGATGAGAGAGCGATCATTCGTTATAACGAGGTCAGGGATGCTGCATCGAATCGAATTGATGAAGGTCAGGATCAGATAGACGAGGCCGGCGAAGAACTTCAGGAATCCAGAGACGAGTTGGATCAGCGTTGGCAGGAGTACTACGACGGAGTGGCTCAGCTGAACGATGCCGAACAGGAATTGAGTGAAGCGGAAGCTCAGCTTGCTGACGCCAGAAACAGGTTAAGTGAGGGCGGACTTCAGCTTGAAGAAGGAAGGGCGCAGTTAGAAAGTGTAGAGGCTCAGCTTGCCGAGGCGAGAGCGAGACTTGACAGTACCAGAGCGCAGCTTGATTCAGGATGGGCGCAACTCGAGGAGGGCAGGCAGCAGCTTGATGCATATGCCGTTCAGATCGAACAAGGTCGTATACAGCTTAATGATGCTCAGCCTCAGTTAGAGGCGGCAAGATTAAGACTTCAGCAGGCGCAATCCGAGCTCGAACTCGGCAGACAGGGGCTGATAGCCGGATATGCCCAAATAGAGGATTCCAAGACCGTTATCAGAAACAGCTTGCGTCAGGCAATAGTCGATGTCCTCGGTGAGGATATCGCCAACCGGATCGACTGGTCAGAAAGCTCGTATGTTATTGACACTGATGATCCTCAGGCTTCGGCGCAGCTTCTCCATATAACGAACGGAATTACGATAGATCTCCAAAGATCTCTCGGTGATAATATCTTTGCCGTCATTTCCTCTCTCGGTATCCCCGAGGATGAGCTTCGCGCCGCATATGAACGCACTACGGGCAGGATAATCGAGATCATTGACGGAAGACCTGTATTGCAGTTTATTGTCGACGTCATAGTAGAGTCTTACAATGTGATCGATAACCGTTACAACGAATATGCGAGTTACGCGAGATTATGGGATGAGCAGCACGGTCAATATATCGCGGCTCTTAATCTTTATAATCAGGGAATGGCGGCCTATAACACCGCTCTGGAACAGTATAATTCCGGTCAGAGCGCTTTCGACGTCGGACTTGCACAGTACAATGAGCGTATCGCTCAGTATAATGACGGATTGGCTCAGTATTATGCCGCACGGGATCAGTATCTTGCAGGTGAGGACGAGTATGCCGCAGGCCTTGCCGAATATAACGCTAGGCTCGCTGAATTAGCGCAGGCAGAGGCTCAATACGAGGAAGGACAGATCCAGTATCAGGAAGGTCTCGAACAGTATCAGGAGGGCCTCGAACAGTATCAGCAGGGGCAGGAGGATCTTGCCGAAGGACTGGATTTGCTTAATGAGGGAGAAGAAGCCTACGACGAAGGTCTTGCGCAATACGAAGAGGGGCAAGTCAGACTTCAGGAGGCGATGGATGACCTTGAGAAGTTGAATCAATGTCATTGGAACCTGTTGACGCCGGAAGGAAATGCCGGTTTCGTCCAGATAAGAACTGATGCGAGAAACGTATCCGATATGGGCGGCACTTTCGCATTGGTGTTCATATTGGTCGGAGCGCTTGTAATCTACGCTACCGTCGGTCGTATAATCGATGAGCAACGTAACCTTGTCGGCGTCTCCAAAGCACTCGGAATGTATAACCGCGAGATCTTTATGAAGTATCTGTCTTTTGGTGTTACTGCTACTGTCATAGGTTCGATACTCGGCATTGTTCTGGGTTATTTCTTCATTCAGAGCATATATCTGACTCTTTACGGGGAGAATTACACCTTTAATATGGATCATCACTCGATCATTATTTGGTTAACCGCGGTGGTGTTTGTTGCGGGTCTTGCACTCTCTTCCGTAACGGTATGGTTCGCATGCTCGACTCTGATGCGGTCTTCTGCCATTACATTGATGCAGGACAGAGTTCCCGATATCAAACGCTCAAAGAAGAAGTCCGGACGTGGCAAGGGATCTTTGTATGGCAATATGATCCTTCTTAACATGCTGTCAGATAAGAAGAGGGTACTCGTAACCATAGTAAGTATTGCCGGAAGCTGTACTTTGCTCGTTACGGGTATGGCCCTGAACTTCAGTATCAATAACTCGATAGATGCACAATTCAATGATGTCGAGGTCTATGATCTTAAGATCACTTACGATCTCAATATATCCGGCAGAGTTCAGGATCAGATCGAGCGTGTCCTTCAGGAGCAAGGTCTGTCTTATTTACCGGTAAGCAGTTCGTTCACTTCTTATGATTCGAACGGCAAACTCGGAGTCTTTGAACTTCTGACGACGGATTTCGGAAGTATCGATCAGTATATCGAGCGACATGATATTAACACCAATGAGATATATACCGGCGCAGGAAGCGGTATATGGATATTCCAGCGATTGGCAGAGACTTTGGATATCGGAGCCGGAGATACATTGACCTTATACGATTCTTCGTTAAATCCTCATGAAGTCTCGATCGCCGGCGTCTTCACCGAATATGTCGGTCAGCAGGTGCTAATGTCAAACGAGCTTTATGAAGAAGTCTTCAATGAAACTCCGCAATACAATACCCTGCTGGTTAATCAGAACGGTTCGGATTGCACGGAGGCGGTAGAGAGGATATCGGGTATTAACGGCTTCATCAGTTCCCGTGATACGGTTGAACGCTACAACCATGCCAAGGCTCTGTCTTCCGTTCTGGATTATATATCGGCATTGTTTGTTGCAGCGGCAGGATTGATGGCTTACTTCATACTTCTTAATCTGGTCAACATGTATGTGCATCAGAAGACTCACGAACTTACCATAATGAGGATCAACGGTTTTACGGTAGGCGAGACTATCAAGTATGTGTCACTTGAGCTTATCGTAAGTACCGTTCTGGGTATTATCCTCGGACTCGGCCTCGGATCCTTATTATCATATCGGGTCGTATGCCTGCTTGAGTCCCTGTCGCTTCATATCATAAGAGACATACAGTTTAAGGCGTGGGGTTACGCTGCGTTTATAACCGTTATATTTGCAACGTTGGTAAGCGCATGGGCATTGAGAAAAGTCAGAAGGCTTAAGCTTACCGATATCAATAACGAATAATAACCGATATGAAGACAGAAAGACCATACATAAGGGCCAAGATCACATCAAAGGCCGAGAAAGCCGTTAAACGTGGCCATCCGTGGGTTTACGGAGAAGAGATAACGGATCTGTCGGGTACTCCTTCTGACGGTGATATCGTTGATGTTTTCGCCGGAAATGCATGGATGGGATCGGGCTTTTATAACAGTAATTCCAAGATAACCGTGAGGATCTTTTCCACCAACAGCAATGACCGGTTTGATCTTGATTTCTGGAAAAGACGGGTCTTTTATGCGATCAGTTACAGAAAGACTGTTATGCCGGGAGATGACTTCAGATGCTGCAGGCTTATCCACGGAGAAGCCGATCAGATGCCGGGACTTACGGTTGACCGTTATGAGGGCATACTCTCAGTTGAGATCTCGTCACTCGGTATGGAGCGTATCAAGGATACCGTCTATAAAGCCCTTTACGAAGTGCTTAAAGAGCAGGGAATACAAATAGACGGAATATATGAGAAGAACGAGATCGCGCTTCGGACCAAAGAAGGTCTCGATCTGTACAAAGGCTGGTACGAGGGGATCCCTCATGTCGATTCTCCCGTTACGAAGATCACCGAGAACGGTATCTGTTATCTCGTGGATGTAATGAACGGGCAGAAGACGGGATTCTTCCTTGACCAGAAGTATAATCGTGCGGCGGCCTCAAGGATCGCTTCAGGGAAGACGGTCCTTGACTGTTTTACTCATACGGGATCGTTCGGCCTCAATGCCGCAAGATGCGGAGCAAAGCATGTGACTTCCGTTGATATATCGGATTCCGCTATTGAGATGGCAAAGCAGAATGCCGTTCTTAACGGGCTTGCGGATAAAATCACTTACGAATGTGCTGATGTATTCGAGTATCTTACGGATCTGTCGAATAAGAAAGAACGCGTATTTGATTATATAATCCTCGATCCTCCGGCCTTTACAAAATCTCGTGAGACTGTCGAATCCGCAGGAAGAGGATATAAGGAGATCAATCTTAAGGCGATGAAGCTGCTTCCGAGAGGAGGGTATCTTGCGACATGTTCGTGCTCGCATTTTATGACGGAAGAACTCTTTGTCAGGATGCTCAGAAGCGCTGCTTACGATGCGGGAAGATCGTTGAGACAGATAGAGAAGAGGACACAATCTCCCGATCATCCGATCCTTTGGAACGTGCCCGAGACTTACTATCTTAAGTTCTTTATCTTTCAGGTGTTCTGAGAAGATTTCTCCTGTATCTTGAAGGCGGGGCGTTCTTATATTCTGCGAAGACCCTGTTAAACGAAGGTATGCTCTTAAATCCGGAGAGCATGGCAATCTCGGTAAGAGAGAGGCTTTCTTCAGGGAACAGAGACACCGCTTTCTCTACTCTTGTGGCGTTTAGCCATTTAATGTAATTCAATCCGGTCGCTTCCTTAAATGCTCTGGAGAAATAGTCTTTGTTTATGCCCGCGCGTTCAGCCATCGCAGATTGAGACAGGTCGTCTGCGGTCAGATTGTTCTTAATGTAATCCATTACGGATATTATGCTGCTCAAAGTCGTGTCGGATATCGTCTTTCCGCCGTCGTTTGATATGTCGTTCTTAAGTTCCTCATGATGCTCATCCAGCACGAGCATAAATTCCATAAGATGTATGGCGCAGTGCATCTCTCTGTTATCGGTACGACTGTTCCATATGTCGGTAATTTTATCAATAATTGACCTTAACTCTCGAAGCAGGACCGGATGAGAGTTGACGCATAATATATGAAGATCGTGATAGACATTGACTATTCTCTTGAAGTCGAACAGGGAATCGGCAATGGCGTTGCTGTATTGGATTATAGTTGCATCCTCCCGGTTTGCATCCGTGATCTCGTGAAGCTCCATCGGCCATATAAGGATGATATCTCCGGAGGTCAGAGAGTAGAGTCTGTCGTCTATCCTGTATATGTTTTTGCTCCCGCTGCCGACTACTATTATCTCGCCGTATGAATGACGGTGTGCCGGAAATGATCTGTCTTTTACGGGCGTTGCAAGGTTGATGGCGCCTGTATTATTAAAAGAAAGATATTCGTTTCCGCCCGCATCCATGATATAACGACCTCGATGTCAAAATCTGATAAGATTATACATCTAAATATGAGAAGAAAAATATATAAAAAATTGTTAAGATTTTCTTAGAAAGGAGAGTGCCTTTATGAGAAGAGCTTTGTTTATCGGCGGTACAGGTACTATCAGTACTGCGATCATCAGACGTTTATCGGAAGATCCGATGTGGGAAGTATATGTCCTCAACAGAGGCAACAGAACCGATGTCATCCCTTCGAATGTTAAACTCATCAAAGCAGATATCAACGATGAGGCGGATGTGGCATCGAAGATCCGCGATCTTCAGTTTGATACGGTAGGTGAATTTATAGGATTCACTGTTCCGCAGGTCGAGCGTGACTACAGACTTTTTGCCGGCAAGACAAAGCAGTATATCTATATCAGCTCTGCCTCCGCATATCATAAGCCTTCCAGAGGTTACGTAATAACGGAAGGCACCACACTTTCAAATCCTCATTGGCAGTATTCGAGAGATAAGATCGCTTGTGAGGAGTTTCTTATGAGAAAGTACAGGGAAGAGGGTTTCCCTGTTACAATAGTCCGCCCGAGCCATACATACGACGAGAGAAATGTACCTTTGGGAGTTCACGGCAAGAAGGGCTTCTGGCAGGTAATAAAGAGGATCATCGACGGTAAGCCCGTTATCATTCAGGGAGACGGATCTTCTCTTTGGACCGTAACGTGGAACGGCGATTTTGCAGTGGGTTACACGGGTCTTATGGGCAATCCCCATGCGATAGGAGAAGCGTTCCATATCACTTCCGACGAGTCCCTTACCTGGGATCAGATATACAAGACTATCGCAGATGTTCTCGGTAAGGAACTCAAGGCATATCACGTTTCATCCGAATTCTTATCCGCTGCGGGCGACAAGTACGGTTTCGATTTCGAAGGAAGTCTTACCGGAGATAAATCCGTATCGGTAGTGTTTGATAACAGTAAGTTGAAGAGAGCCGTTCCCGAGATGAGAACAACAGTAAGATTTGATCAGGGAGTAAAGATCGCACTCGATAATGTGCTTTCCAAACCGGAGCTTCAGGTTGAGGATCCGGAATTTGATGAATGGTGTGACAAGGTAATAGCAGCGTTGGAGAATGCAAAGAACATGATCTGAAAGGAGATTCTTATGTGCATGATCGATCTTAAAGGGAAAACAGTATTTATTACCGGTGCATCGAGAGGCCTCGGCCGTCTTGCCGCTAAGTTCATGGCTTCCAGGGGATGTAATCTTATTTTGCAGAGCAGAAGCGTGGATCACACAGCCGCACTCGAGAAAGAGTTTAAGGATTTGGGGCTCAAATGCGTTTCTGTCGAGGCGGATCTTAATGATCTTGCTTCGGTTGAGAAGATGCTTAAGAAGATCGATGAACTCGGTGTTACCGTCGATGTAGTTCTCAATAATGCCGGACTTCAGATAGCATACCGCAAGGACTACTATAAGACTCCCGTGGAAGACTATACCGTGAGCTTTAACGTTAATACCATTTCCCCGATGATGATCTGCTATCACTTCCTTCCCGGAATGATCGAGAGGGGATTTGGACGCATAGTCAATACGACGAGCGGTATCGCCAGGGAGCCTGAACAGGCGGGTTATTCGGCTGCGAAGGCCGCTCTTGATAAGGTTACGACGGATCTTTCTTCCAAGTTGGGCGGCACGGGTGTTACATTGAACCTCACGGATCCCGGATGGTGCAGGACCGACCTCGGAGGACCTAATGCTCCCAATACTCCCGAGAGTGCTCTGCCCGGTGTCGTTCTGGCGGCCTTCTGCGGTAATCGCTTTAACGGAAAGCTCGTAAGAGCGCAGATGTTTGCCGGTTTGACTCTCGAGGCTGCGGTATCAAAAGCGGAAGCAGAACTTTGATCTGACGGAGAACACAGATGGATAATTTTACATTTTTCTCACCTACCAAATTCGTTTTCGGTAAGGAAACCGAGAAAGAGGCCGGTAATCTCGTTAAGGAATTCGGAGGGTCAAGGGTCCTGATCCATTACGGCGGCGGAAGTGCCGTAAGATCGGGTCTTATAGACAGAGTTAAGTATTCACTCGACAGATCGGGTATCTTTCACATCGAACTCGGCGGGGTCAAACCGAATCCCCGAAGCGGTCTTGTCTATGAAGGGATCAGGCTTTGTCGTGAGAATGATATAGATTTCATTCTGGCCGTAGGGGGCGGAAGTGCCATCGATTCTTCGAAAGCGATCGCTGCGGGTGCGCTCTATGACGGCGACTTCTGGGATTTTTATTCGGGTAAGCCTATCACCAGGGCACTTTCCGTTGGAACGGTACTTACTATCGCCGCCGCCGGAAGCGAGGGCTCCGGAGATTCGGTAATTACCAAGGAAGAGGGAATGTATAAAAGAGGAACCGGATCTGAGGCTTTAAGACCTAAGTTCAGTATCTTAAATCCCGAGCTTACCACGACTCTTCCCGCATTCCAGACCGCTTGCGGTATTACGGATATAATGGCTCATCTTTATGAGAGATACCTTACCAATACCCGTGATGTTGAAGTCACCGACAGGCTTATCGAGGCGCTTCTCATTACGATGAAGAACGAAGGCCCCAAGGTTATTAAAGACCCTTCTGATTATCAGGCGAGAGCAAATATCATGTGGGCCGGAACTATGGCTCACACCAATTCCTGCGGAGTCGGAAGATCTCAGGATTGGAACAGTCACAATATAGAACATGAGTTGTCCGCTTTGTACGATTGCGCTCACGGTGCCGGACTCGCGGTTACGATGCCGGCTGTATTCAAGTACGAACTTCATCACGACAAAGAAAGATTTGAACAGGTCGCGAGAAGGGTTTGGGGTGTCGACAGTGCCGAAGAAGGTATAGAAGCGTTCAGAAGTTTCCTCATCTCGATAGGCATGCCGTCTAACCTCGAAGAACTCGGCGGTTCCGTCGAAGATATTCCGGAGCTTGTTAAGAACCTTTGTTACGGCGACGGCCGCACGGGAACCATAACGGGTTTTGTCACCCTGGATGAAGAAGACTGTAAACGGATATATCAAATGATGGTATGAGTGATCATTGCGGTGCCCGGCCTGTATTGACCGGGCACTTGTTTTTATTGCGTATTTAAGTAAAATTAGATACGTAATTTTTATTTTCAGGGAATATATGCTCAAAGTGATGATTAATCCGGCTTTAGTATTCGGCTTGGCGGCTGCTTTACTGGCAGCGTCTGTTGTGCTGTTTGTTTATTTCATTAGGTTGAATAAAGGCAGAAGCCGCGAGTATTCCCGTAAGGTCAAAGAGTATAACAAAGCCGTTGAAGCTCTTCGTAAAGAAGAGATGAACAGGAGAGCACAGGCCGAGAAGGCCGCGAATCCCGTTAAGGTGGAAGAAAAACCGTCTGAACCGGACGTGTCCCTGTTCCCGAGAAGGATTCAGTTCATGGCCCCGAGCGGTGCTTCTTACGATGTGCCGATATTGTATTCGATGACCATAGGTAAGGATCCGCAATGCGATCTCGTCGTAGATAATGCTTCGGTTTCTGCATTTCACTGCAAGATCACTTATTCGGACGGTCATTACTTTGCCGAGGATATGGGATCGGAAAACGGGACTTCGTTCGATGGTAACGAGATCGTTTCCGGTAAGAAGACCGAGATCAAGACAGGAGTTTTTCAGGTTGGAAGAGTGACGTTCTTCATGACGATAGATAAGCAGGCATAATATGAAGAATAAGATCTGTAACAGTTGCAATGCCGTAAACGGTCAGAGAGCCACATACTGCAGGAAATGCGGTGTGTCGCTCGATCGTGTGCCTGTTATCGAGTCTTCCGCCCCCGTCAAAGAAGCAAGACCCGTAAGGAGAACCGCTCCGAGATCGGCTCCGAGATCG